>JAUHVL010000028.1 GCA_030425045.1 bacterium | reverse complement strand
CCCTGTAACTAGGTTACAATAGATAAAAAACTATTGTCCGGAGAGAAAATGGATTTTCGACCTGTCGTTGTGCTACTCGTTGCTACCCTTATTACTGCTTGTGCTTCCACTCCCTCCCAAGTGAATCATGATTTTCCCGAATTAAAAGAAATCAAACCAGCTCCCGTTGAAATGCAGTCTCAAGAAGTTGTAGAGACGTTATCAGCGATAAAAAAGCCTGAAGAAGTTGAGCGAAAAGAAGTTCGTGAAAAAATTATCATAGAAAAAAGATATGTTAATAAAAGTATTACCGATTTCAATTTAAACTATCGCCAAAAACATTTTAAATTTTGGGTAAATTTTTTCTCAAAAAGAGATAGTGATCGTTTCAAGAGGTTTCTTAAAAACGGCAGAACCTATGAAGAAATTGTAGAAAGAATTTTTAAAGAAGAAGGCTTACCAACGGAGCTTTTCTATGTTGGACTTATTGAGTCTGGCTTTCAAAGTAGAGCACGAAGTCATGCTGGAGCTGTTGGCTACTGGCAGTTTATTAAAGGTACGGCCAAGCGTTATGGCCTAAGAGTTGATCGTCAGGTTGATGAAAGAAAGAGTATTTATAAATCAACCAGAGCAGCGGCTCGTTACTTTAAAGATCTCTATAATATTTTTGGTTCATGGGAGCTCGCACTTTGTGCCTATAACGCCGGTGAGTATCGAGTGATTAGGGCCATTAGAAAAGGAAATACAAGAGACTTTAGGGCCTTAGTTAAGAAGAAGTTATTACCAAAAGAAACCATAAACTATGTACCGAAGATGGCCGCTGCAAAATACTTGGCCTCCAAAAAAGAATTTAAAGTAAAAAAACCAGCAATCGCAGCTCAATATGAAAATGCCAAAGAGTTAGTTTTAAACCGTTCATTTTCACTAAAGTCATTTGCCAAGCAATCGGGAATAAGTAAAAGAACTTTAAAAAAGTTTAACCCTGATATTCGTTGGGATTGGGTTAAGATTGGCAGAAGATCTTTTACTGCTTACGTACCTGAGAATCTTCATGAAAAAGCATTGGCTTACTCTAAGACCAGAATGAGTAAAAGAAGCTTTGAGAGAGTGACGAAGAAGTTTGGACAAGGCTATCGCGTTAGAAGAGGTGATAACCTCACTTCGATAGCCAGAAAATTTGGACTTTCTGTTTGGAATTTAAGAAAGATTAATAAACTTCGAGGAAGTAAAATTTATCCCGGACAAAAACTCGTCGTAAGCTCAGCAGAAAAGAAAATTTATGTAGTGAGAAGAGGTGATAACCTTTATCGCATTGCTAAGAGGTTTGGTACTTCAATCCGTGAGATCCTCTCATTAAACAACCTCAAGAAAAAGACGATTTATCCATCGCAAAAATTATGGGTTCCAAGCACAAGAATTTAAACTAGCTTACTTGAACACTTTTCTCTAGAATTGTTTTATGAAAATAGGGTTTGACGCAAAGAGAGCTTTTCATAATTTTAGGGGACTGGGAAACTACTCAAGAACATTGATAGAAAGCCTCGTTAAGTACTATCCAGAACATCATTATTCACTTTATACACCTTCATTTAAAGATGACTATGCTATCAGTTGGCAAAATCGCTTTAAACAGCTCGATGTCATAACTCCTCCCAAGGTTTTTAATAAGGCCACAAGTTCAATATGGAGAAGTTTTCTTTTATCGAAACAGATACAAGCGGATGGGGTAGACCTCTATCATGGACTTAGTCATGAACTTCCTTCGGGGATCAAAAAATCGGGAATTCCATCTGTCGTTACCATTCACGATTTGATTTATCTTCGTTTTCCTGAATACTTTCCTTGGATAGATCGTCAGGTATACGATCGAAAATTTCGTTATGCTACTGAGTCAGCAGATATTGTGATTGCTATTTGTAACCAAACGAAAAATGATTTGATTCATTATTTCGGTGTACCAGAAGAAAAAATTCGTATTGTTTATCAGAGTTGTCATCCCAATTTTTATACTCGTTATGACGATGAACAATGCCAAAAAGTTTTAGAGAAGTGGAATATTTCTGATCATTATATACTTTATGTCGGTGCATTGGAGCCACGTAAAAATGCCCTAACTTTAGTGAAGGCCTTTTCTCGTATTAAAGATTTAATACCACACAATTTAGTTTTGGTGGGCTCCCCTGATAAGGATTATTTAAAGAAAATTAAAAAGGCCATTGTTGATGGTGGGGTTACAGACCGTGTGATTTTTCCTGGTTTTATTAGTAATGAGGAAATGCCTTTAATTTATCAAAAAGCTGATGCCTTTATTTACCCCGCCGAGTTTGAAGGCTGGGGAATACCTGTAGTTGAGGCCCTTTTTAGTGAAGTGCCCGTCATTACATCAAAAACATCTTGTCTTCCTGAGTCTTCGGGAGAGTACTCCATTCATATTGACCCTCATAATGTAGAAGAGCTGGCCACTAATTTAGAAACAGTTCTCTATGATGACGATAAAAGAAAGTTGATGATTCATCAGGGGCGTCTGCATGCGGAAAACTTCCATTGGAAAAAAACGTCTAAATCACTAATGGATGTCTATCAGAAGTTACTTTGATAACTTCGATTGTTTTTGTTGTGAAATTCATACTTTGATCAAAAACTGTGATTTCAATTTTTCCAGAATAATTTTCTTTAACAGGAATACGAAAGAAGAAGTCATGATTTCTTGACGCCCTAAACTCAGTCCCTAATTTTCTGTTACACTTACTAAAAAGATAAACATCACGAATATGGTGTCTCTTAAATGTTTTTGGATTGATAAGATTATCTCGAAAGTCCCATTTAAAACTTTCTCCATTTTCAAACTTTGCTTCAATAAGAACGGGTGCTTGAGAAAAAGAGCTCTCGTTTATGGTATCAAGAGTTCTGACAATAATTTCACCGTTTGTTTCAAGGGGAGAGTTTTTAAACTCATTGAGATAAGGGGCCTTATAACAAGGTGATTTTTCTGTAGCATAAATATTTGTGATAATTGGCTTTTTATAATCAAAAACCTCTTTAGAATAGCGAAAGGGGTTAAGGTAATGTCCTTGTTTATTGATGATATTATAATGAAGGTGACGAGTTTCAATCTTGCCCTTTTTTATATTCCAGTCATAGACTTTTCCGACAATATCTCCAGCTTCAACCGTTTGGTTACCACTTAAGATTTTATCGAGAATGACGGGGGGGATATCTTCTGAGTCTGCGTGATGAAACTCATAGCGAGTCCCGAAACGATCTGTGACGGCAATTTCAAAATAGGCCTTGCCCCAAGGAATCTCTTTTTCATTTTCTAGCACCTCTTTTAGCGTCAAAAAGAATTTTTCGGTATTACCGTAATAATCATCGGTATAAGAATAATAACCAGCTTCAATAATACCTGAAACAGGTGTTCTAATTAGTTGATCTCTTTTTGTTAAGATATCAACTCCGGCATGGTAATAAGCAGGATTGGTATAAGTTTGAATCTGGTGCATATTTCCAATAAACTGGTGTTTCTCTCTAATGAGTTCAATCGGCCATGACAATTTTTCGAGCTTTTTCTCTGGATGAGAAAGAGGGTAAAGTGATTTTTTATCTAGTAGTTTTTGTTGAAGCCTTTCAATTTTTTTAAACCCCATCTTTAAAAGAACTTCTTTGTTTTGAAAGTTAAAATCAGCAAATACGTTACTGGTTAAAAAGAGAAAAAAGAGGGTCGTTTTAATCATAGAAACTTTATATCGTGTTTTTTGTTTTTATATTTTTAAAGTGTAAAAATTACGACAGGTAAAAATCTTTCAATTTATAACATTTGTATATGAATTCAAGAGGTTAGCATGCTGGTTATAAACTGATGTACTTAAATTAATTCTGATAATCCTATAAAAAACGTCCCTGTTTTTGGACATTTAAAATGCTCCCGTCGTGGTCGCACCCACTTCGTGGGCAAGTTTTAAACATCCATTGCTTTAAAAAGGGAGATGACCAATACTTGCCCGAAGGGTCGGGGCAGGATGACCCGATATTGGTTATCGCAAAACATGGAAGTTTTAATTTACTTTTTGTAAGTAATTGGAATTTTATAAATGTTACGTGTTTACGTTGAAAAATTTATCTCCAATTTGAGTGATCAGTTTTTACTGGTAAAAGCTAGATAAACCATTATGGTTTTTGTAAGCTGTTTTGATGACCATTAAACTATTGAGTATCACTTTTCCTCTTATTCTGATTATCTTATCTTTTGTTTTTAAGAAGAGACAAAATAAAGGTGATATTGTTGGGGGCGATATCTCAACACCGAAAAGTTTGTGGCTTTGTTTTGCCATAGGGGCGTGGTTTTTTTATCCCTTTTTCTACTTTCTTACCCCATTAGAGTCATCTCTTTTTCACATTTTATTTTTTCATTTGATCAGTATTTGGGTGAGAGGGCTTCTCGAATTAGTCATGATTTATAAGTGGTATAATTGGTCACCACGATATGGAATTGCTCACAACACCTTTCACTTTCTTGGAGTCTTCATTCTTTCACTTTTTTATTATGATAAAGTGGCTAGTAATTTTTCTTTTGCTACTTTTATAATACTCGTCTTAGTGAGCTTTTTATTTGAAACGTTATTTGCCATTCTCTTTTTTAAAGTGAGAGGGGAGGAAAAGCATAAAGTTTACTTTGCTTCAGATGATCCAAAATGGCGTTTTATCAACCGCCTCACAATCACCGCCAATTTTATTTGTTATGGGCTTCTTTTTAGTGCTGGATATTTTCTAGATATATAATTCGGAAGATTTTTTGGCAGTAAACTCAAAGGGTTCAGTCTCTGAAGTCTTACCCATTTCTCTAATCTTTCTCATATAGACATGAGGAAGATCACAAGAGGTGTTAATCTCCTTAAAGTCATTTAACTGGTTGGCATTCACATACTGATGATCAATAACGCGTACATCTTGCTCTATAACCTGTCTGGTATAAAAGCTGATAAGAGGTTTTACAAATTTTCCAACAAACTTGAGGCGATAACCGATAAAGGTATAGACTCTAGATTTGTTCTCACTGACAGGAGTACATTGTGAGTTAATAATATACTGGTAGTTATCACCAAAGAAATAATCAACTCTGGTTATATTGGGAAAGATAAACTGATCAGTATGGACCATTGGTCTTCTTCCGGGATTCACTAAAGGCCTAAGGAGCACTCCAATTTGATCATCTTTTTGATCGTATTTGACCAGCACTTCTCCATTTTTTGCTTCAACTTCGATAGGAACTTTTTTTGATGTTGGATTTCGAAACCAACCGCTATGTACGGTCACAGTGTGAGGAACATCCATAAAGTTTTCAACAAGCTGGGATACTTCTCCATCAAAATCAGTCACCATAAAATAGCGAACCCATTTTTTATTGTGATAATTGGGAAAACGCCAAGGGGATTTCTCATTTTCTTTTCCGAGCTCGCCCATCCAAACCCAGATAACATCATCTTGCTCAATTACGGGATATGTCTGTAACGAAAGTTTTGTTGGAATTTGATTATTATCAGGGCCCTCACCGGGAATATGTTCGATTTTTCCTGATTGATCGTAAGTCCATCCATGATAGGGGCATTGGATGCAATTGCCTTTAACCTTACCTCTCGATAGAGCGGTTCCTCGATGTAAGCAAATGTCTTTAAGACAGATAACTTTACCTTCACTATTTCTAAAGAGAACGAGTGGCTCGTCGTAAATAATTCTTCTTAATGGTTTATGATTAAGCTCTTTTTTTAAGCAAGCGATATACCAATTGTTTTTTAATAAACCATCTTTTTTTGCTAAAGACATATCTTGTGCATTCTCCAACCAAGATTCTAGCTAAGAAAATTAAGAAAAGAAATATTCATGGGAAATGAGTGATACTCGATGCGTTATCCTTTCCAGCTTCTATTGAGTAGCTCTAAAATAGTGATATTTAGAAACACGGATACTTTTTGAAGAAATACTTAATTAAATTTAATGAATTTTTACAAAATGCTCAAAACAATGTTTTGGAGCATCATAAGGTATTCTTCTATCTCATTCCGTTAGTATTTCTCGTTTTGGCCTTTAATACAAAGCCGCCGCAGTTTGCTTCAAGTTTAGATTCACTTCTTAATAAAAAAAGTGAGAACTACCATAATTTAAAAACGTTTAACAAAAATTTTAAGATCGCTCCAGAGCTCTTTGTTAATTTTAAAAGCCAGTCTGTCTGGAATGAAGCAACGTTATGTAAACTTAGAAAAAAAATTGATGAAATTAAAAATATCAAAACAGTTTTTGACGTTGAATCTGCTTTTGATTTAAGGGAACAGAAAAAAATTGTAAAAGCAGGGGAGCTCGATCGCGTATTTTTTAATCGTATAGTAGAACTCAATTGTCATACTGGGGGGGCACTTGTTAACCCTCTTGAAAACTTACAAAAGGGAAAATTTAATAATCTTTTTACAGATGATAGCGGTAAGTCGTTTTCATTTATCATTTTTTCAACATTATCACCGGATGAGTTAGGACCGGAACCTTACCTTATGGAAGTGAGTAAAATAAAAAAGGTATTATATGATATCGCTGAAGAATTAAATTTAGAGGTTGAGCTTTTTGGTAATATCCCTTATCAATATTCACTTCTTGAAGGCCTAAATGAAAATTTTAAATATAATCTTCTCGTTCTTGTTATTTTAGGGACGTTGTTTTTTCTCTTTTTTAAAACCTGGAAAGTTTCTCTGATCTATTTTTCTACTCTGATTATTTCCTCTTGTTTTCTCTTTATGCTTTATTCCCTTACAGGAAGTCCTATCGATGTACTCAATAATTCTCTCTTTTTATTTTTGGCACTGACTACGTTATCAGACTATGTTTTTATTCTTCTCGATTCATCCAAAAGCTTCTTGAAAAGTTTTAATCGACTCATTTTTCCCTGTTTTTTAACATCTTTTACCACCGTTATTGGCTTCTTCTCTCTTATGTCTTCAGGCCAGGAAATTACTTATCGATTTGGCCTTATGACTGGTTTGTGTGCTCTTTTAGAATGGGCCATTCTTTTTTTCTGGGCACCTTGTATGATTAAATCCTTTAATCTTGAAAGACCGGTGAGAAAGTCTTTTTTTCGAGAAAAGTTAAAAGGCCTTATGAGTTTCACACCACCATTTTCTCTTTGTTTGGCATTTTTAAGTTTCTTTATTCTTTTTCCTTTTACTTTCCAATACATTAATTTTAACGAAAAACCATTAGAGCTTTTTGATGATAGTTTTCAAATTGTAAAAGATTTAAAGTCCTTTAGTGAAAAAAGAGGCTTTGTCGCCTTCACTTCTTTTGTGACAGTTCAAGATCGTTTTACTGAGGATATGAAAAAGCAGGTCTCTAATCTCGAAGAACTCAAAACAATTGAGTGGGCAACTGATATAAGAGACGGCCTTAAAGGTGATTTCTCAGAATCTAGTTTTACGAATATATTAGGTCCTATTCAAAGTGAAAGCTGGTATGAGAGACGTTTTTTTCAAAAATTACAGCATAATCATCTTTTTTTGAAAACTTTTGATATTGATACTGTCTATGATTTAGATCGAGATATTAAAACCATCTGCCCCAATAATGAATGTTATTTAGCAGGTGAAAGTTATGCCTATGCCAAATTTGCGGGGAAAATTCCTAAGCTCTTTTTCAATAGTTCGCTGTTAAGTATCACTCTTGTCGGACTTTTTGTTCTTATCTTCTCAACTCTCGCTAATAATAGATTTAGTGGTAGTTATCTTTTTTCAGTCTTTTTTGGAGTTGTCTCTCTTTTCATTTTTCTAGGAATAAGCCAGATTGAAATTAACTTTGTGACGGCGGGAGTGGTGTCCATTTTAGTGGGGTTAACAGGTGATAACGCTATTCACTTTGCTTCAGTTCAAATAATCGATGGAAAATCTCTCGATGAGGCCCTTCGTGAGAGAGCGAAGGCCAGTCTTATCTCAACGATCATTATGCTGTGTTTATGTTGTGTATTCTTTCTCTTTAAATTTAATCCACCTAAATATTTTGGACTTACATTACTGGTTGGCCTAAGTTTTAATATTTGGGGTGATTATTGGATATTAAAGGGATTAAGTCGCAAGATGAAATAGCTAGCTAGCTAATCTTTTTTCTTTATAAGTTTTTGAAACCGTTTTTAAATTCCAGACAAGACCAAGTTTACTCCACAATACAATGAGCAGATAGACCAAGTCTATCTCATAGTATTTAAACCAGTTGGAAGCACTAGAAGGATAGGCGTGATGATTACGATGCCAATTATCTCCAAGTGAGAAGGGAAATAACCAAAAGATATTTTTACTATAGTCTCCTGTTAATTCTGATTTATCTTTATTGCCATGACCAAGAGAGTTTATAGCGCAGGTGGTATGAAGAAGTAGGCAAGTAGGAAGAAAGAAGCCATACATTAAGAGTTGAGCAGGCGTGAAATTAAGATTTAGAGAGAAGAGGATGAGGACAAATAAAATAAGGCCTACAAAATGGTATTTATTTATCCAAAGAATTTCACGGTTATTTTCAAATCTTTTTAAATCATAGTCACTCGTTTCCAGTGGGTTTTTTAATAGCAACCAACCAATATGAGCATGAAAAAGATTATCAACGACAGGGCTATGGGGATCTCTCTCTTTATCTGAATGCTGGTGATGGGCCCTATGGTTTGTTGCCCAAGATAAAGGCCCTCGTTGACCTGTTGTCGAGCCTAAAAGTGCAAGAAAAAATTGAAAGGCCCTGGATGTCTCAAATGATTGATGAGAAAAGTATCGGTGATAGGATGCTGAGATTCCTGGCAAACGAATAAAATAACTCCCTAAAAATAATGTTATACACTCGAATTTAAATTCGGTGGTAAACAAACCTAAAATGCATATCCCATGAAAGATAATGACTCTAGATATATTTAATAGGGAGTATTCTTTCATTTTTCCTTATGGATTAATGGCAAACACCATGGGAACAAAAACCACTCCAGTCGAAAAGGATTGACCCATTACTGCAATGGCATCACTAACTTTTTGGTTAGACTTTAGTTCTGGAAAGAGGTGTTTATACTGTTCGTGATCCCATGATTTAGGCATACCACGTTTATAATTTCTATATTCAAAATACTCCGTCTTACCATCTTTTCCCGTGACTTTAATTCTTTTATATTTTTGTCCCTCTTCGAAAGTTTGAGGTAGAAGGGCCTTAAGATCTTTTGGTGGATTATTAAAATAACCGGCCATATTAACTTTAACTGTTTGACCAGTGACCTCACTTCTTATCAGTGGAATTTCACCTTGTGTGATACTTACTGTACCGTTGTCATTTGAAACTGGTTCTCCGGCTCCAAAAAGAGCAATGAGGTTTGTGTCAGTCATATCGAGTGCAGTTCTAAATGGTCCTACTAGATCAAAGCGAAGAATATCATCTTCATTTAAGTTTCTCTCTTTCATCTCATTCCACGTATAGTGAGAGTAAATAGCGGCCTCTCTCATATAGGCATAAGATTTTTTCATATCTTCAGCACCATTTTCTCTAATAGTGAAAAGCTTATTAAATTCTTTTCTTTTAAAAACATCGACAAACTTCTTAGAGCTCATACCTTCAACTCTAGAAATAATTCGAAAACTTTCAAAACCAAAAATCTTACTCACTTCCTTATTAAAGTTAATCAATCCGTTGATATGGTAAGAGTTAAATTGGTAGATACCGGCGAGGTTGGCATTTAAGGTCGAGAGAACAAGATTCTTCTCTGGGGTTCCAATGAGACGATAACGTTCAATGCCGTCTTGAAAGCTAGCCGTACCATTCATTAGTTGGAGGTCTAAGACGATTTTATCTGAGCTGAGATCAAGGTTTTTAATTCTTTCGATAGCTGTCTCAATAAGAGGTCTGACTTCTGTCATAAAATAAGTCTGAATATCCTCTTCTTTTTTAAACTTCTTTAAGTTATCTCCTGGAAGAAAAGGTTCAGTGGCGTATCTAAAATAGGTTTCACTTTGCTGACCAGGCTCAAGCATTTCTATACCTGCTGCTAATCGCATTAAAACCGTCACAATACTAGCTCTAAAAAGTTTATGCTTATTAGCTAGATCATAACTACGGTAAACAACTGATCGACTTGCTGCTGTTGGAACAGTAAGGGCGACGAAAAACTTTACATCAGTTGGATAAGAGTCATAGTTTTGATCAATCTTCACGAGAAATTGATGGAGTTTTAATGGATCTTTAATCTTGAGATACTCATCTCTGAGTTTGATATATTCTGGAGAAAGGTTATCAGAACTCGCTGTAGGTCTACGAGTGGTTTCTTTTTTGTATTTTACCTTTGGTAGTTTGCTCCAATTGCTTTTTTTGGCAAAGGTCTCGTTTAGTAATAAGAGTGAAATTAGGGCGGTTAAGAGTTTTAAATACATTTTTCCTCCAGAAAAACTTTACCTCATTATTAAAACGTAAATTTTGCTATTTTAAAAACAAATATTTTTAACTTTTATGCATTGCTTGAGAGAGTGTTTGCTTCACAAATTTTTCACAACTTAAATACCAGAGTGTTTTGCTATAAATTGACTGATCTAGGAATAAAATGCCATCCTAATAAGCATGTTTGCAACTGATCGCTTAGGCGCTCTTTTTTTTCTTTTTGATGTGATAATTCTCAGCTTATCCATTTATCTTTCGAGCCTCGGAGATACTTACTTTTGGGTGATTGGCCAGTTCTTGATGTTTATTTTCTGTTGGCATTGTTTTACCACCCTTCATAGTTGTGGCCATAATTCTCATTTTAGAAGCAAAAGACTCAACCAGCTGGTTGGACATTTTGTTTCATGTTTTGTTTGGACTCCTCTTGAGTCATGGCGGATTCTTCATAATCTCCATCATAAATGGACAGGAAATCCATACAAAGATCCAACACTTGGAACATCAAATGCAAAACCGCCAAGTCTTATAACAGCGGTGGTAAATTTTTTGTGGAAAATTGGCTTTCCCATCGTTTCTATTTTTTTCACTTTTAGTGTGTTTTATAATCCTCAAACTTATAAAAAAGTAGGAGCGAGGTCTGATCTTTTAAGACATATTTATTTAGCTTCTTTTGTCATTTTGATTTTGCATTTATATTTTATTATTTTTCAACCTTCACTTTATTTTTATTATTACTTTCCTGGCTTTTTTGTCTATCTCGTTGTCGGCGATATTGTGATTATTAGTAATCATGCACATATTGAGATGCCAGGAGAAGGTGAGGATAAGTTTTCCCCAAAAGAACAAGGGCTTTACTCACGAGATCTCATCTTTTCAAAATGGGTATCTCTGTTTGTCTTTTATAATTTTAATTTTCATAGCTATCATCATCTCTACCCCTCGATGCCATTTTATCGCATGAAATATCGTGACATGGTTGGAGACCCTGCCCCTAGGAAAAAATGTCATTGGCTCAAATGGGTTATAAAGACAAAAAATATGAGTCTAAGTGATCTTATTAATAAAAGTTATATGGATATTTAATGTTTTTTAAACTGTATAAGTATTTTGTTCCGTTACTTTTTTTTCCAATTCCCATTATGTTTTGGAATAGCCGCCCCGTTGATCTTAAATTTAAATGCATGATTATCATTTTTCCCGTGCTTTACTCTTATGCCATTCCGTGGTTTGGAATTGTCGTCAAAAGAATGTGGAGGTTAGGTGGACGTTTTCATTTAAGATGGCAAAGTGGTCTTATTAATGGCTCATTTATGGGAATGCTCTTTAGTTTAAGCATGTATACCTTTGACTTAGAAAACGCCACTCCCTTTGAAGTGACGTTAAAATCAATTCAAACCTTTAGTTTATTTGCTCTGTGGAATTGGCTCTTTGATACTTACGCACTCACGAAAAAATATATTGAATGTTTTAATATCGAGTATTCAAAAGGAATGGATCCGGCCAGTATTACATTAGCTTACGCCCCTTTAACATTTGGAATGCAAGGTATCTTGTTAACATGGATAGCCTATTTTAATTATCAAAAGTCCTATGGTGTTTATGAAATTCCTCTTATCATTTTTCAATTAGTCGTTTATATAACTCTTCCCACCATCATTTATGAGATTCAACATCGAAAAAGAAAAGGGATCTCTGGGTTAGTATCTTTTTATGACGGAGATAAATGAAAAGACTAAGTTATCTCCAGTCACTGAAGGCCCTTAATAAAATACGAGAGAACTATTGTCTTGGTTATCAAAGTTTACATGAATTATATGGGGATTCTGTTTTAATTACATTTCCACTTAAATTATTTGTCACCAGAGATAATTCTCTCATCGAAGAGATTTTAAAAGATGATCTACAAAAGTTTGGGAGATCACATTTGCTACTGAAATCATATGGTGTGGTTGTCAAAAACGGTATCTTGGCCCAAGAGGGAGAGCAGTGGAAAAAGTCGAGAAAAGGAATTTTCAATACCCTTAATTTTAGTAATTTAAATGAAAAACGCCTTATCGTTAGAAAACATTTAGAAGAACTTATTCCAAAAGAGGCCAAACAAGAATTTAATTTTACTGAATTTGCAAAAACCTATGCTTTTAGAAATATAAATAAACTTGTTTTTGATAATGCATTTGATAAGTATCAAGATCGCTTTAAAGAAATTATAGATCGCTCGCTGACAACATTATCAAAAAAACAAAAAAATCCACTTTTTTACTCGCGTTCTCAATTTAAAAAAGTTGTTCATGAGCTTGATGAGATTAAACAGGTGGTCGCAAAGTCTTTTCACAATAAAGAAATGCCTAGTTTAATGCATGCTCATTCACATTTTCCAAAAGAAGCCATCGTTGGGCAAGTCATGAATGTTTTAGCGGCAGGATACGAAACCACGGCATCGACTGCCATTTGGTGTTTGTATTTTATGCTTAAAAACAAGCTGAGTTCGGGGCAGGTTTCAAGTGCTATCAATGAAACATTAAGGTTATTTCCGGCCGTTGGAGTACTTCTTAGAAAATGTCATGGTGATTATTCTTTTTCAGGTGGGATAATCCCAGATAATGCCGAAGTCGTTTGTAATTTATACTCTCTCCATCGACATGAATCCTATTGGGATCATCCAAATGAATTTAACCTCGCAAGAAATTTTGAGGGAAATTCCTATTTTAAGCCTTTTGGTTTTGGACCGACTCTTTGTCCGGGAAAAACTCTTGCTTTAATAGAATTAGAAGAGTTATTTAACTATCTTTATGATAACTTTGAACTGAGCTTTTCAAATGAAGATATGAGCTCTTTTATAAATCATCGAACTGACGCTACTATTAAGCCTGCTTATGATTTAAAGATTGATTTGTCGCCTTTGACTTCGTCTTAAACGTTTTAAAAAATAGATCACCCAGTGGTAAAATCATATTGAAATTCACCACTGGTTCTTCTTTTCTATCATGATGAATCCGATGATGCTCACATAAAAAGGCCACCACCTTATTTTTGTAAATGGCCGAACTTCCCTTTGTATGCCCTAAATAATGAATAATTTCATGACAAAAAAAGTAAAAACAACAAGCACTTAAAGAGATAAAAAAAGTATCAGGATTTATCAAAAGAAGCGGGGACAAAAATAGTGGAAAGAGCACTAAACAATAAGAAATTATAAAAGAGATGGGAAATAAAATAAAAAGATTATCATTTTGATCATCGACGTACATATGATCATAGTCAAAAAAGCTATGGTGTACACGGTGGATTTTATAAAAGAATTTGAAACCTCTCATAAGCTTGTGTTGAGGAAATCGATGTTGATAATAAAGTGCGAATGTAAAAATGATAAAACTCAAAATAAAAGTGAGTAAAGAAAAGATGTTAATCTCTCTGACAAACGGCCAGGGAAGTGTTGTAAATAGAAAAAAAAGAAGAAAGCCTACAGAGACATGAAAGGTGCCATTATAGGAGTCGTTGTAAAACTTCTTTCTAAAAATATCTCTGGCCCTTTGAATTCTTTTACTCATGACAAAATATTATCAAATAGATATAGGGACTGACAAAAAGACATGGTGTGTTGTATATGGCTGATAAAAAAGGACGTGTATCTTCTTTCGTGACATGCTAGTTGCGGGAGTCCTATAATAATGCGGTGGAAGCGACTCTTAAAAGACCCTATATCATTCACAAGGTTGATCCCAGATACACCGTTTTTAGCTTACTGCTAATTTATAATATTTTAGGTGTGACGGTGCTTGGCTTTAATCGATCACCGGTTCAAATGTTATTAACTGTCTTTGGCGCTGTTGGTTTTCAGTATCTTTATAATAAATGTTTCAAGCTTCCCATGGCCAATATTCTTAGTGCGGCCATTACGGGATTAGGACTGTGCTTACTTATCAATTATGGCCATAATCCATTCTTTGCTCTCTTTCCTGTTTTTTTGGCCGTTAGTACGAAGTTTATTTTTACTTTTAATAATAGACATATTTACAACCCCGGTCTTATGGGGGTGGTGCTTTCACTTTTAATTACCAATGAATTTATCTCACCAGCTCCTGCTTATCAGTGGAATGGTGTGGGAGCGATGAGTATTTTCATTGCCATGCCTGCGATTTTATTTGTCATGCCAGGAATCAATCGAACACCTATCGTTGTTTCTTTTTTATTAACTTATTTAGCTCAAATTACGTTGAGATCCCTTATCATAAAACATTATTTACCTTGGGAAACGTTAGTTCTCGGTACCATTACTTCACCACCATTTTTTCTCTTTACCTTTTTTATGCTGACAGATCCTGCCACCACACCAAGCGATCATCGTTCTCAAATAAAAGCGGGGATTATCGTTGGTATATTGGATCTGCTTTTTCATTTGTTTAGCAGTTATCACACTTTCTTTTATGCCGCAGGAGTGATGGGGACTTATAAGCTGTTTAAGCTTCATGGAACTGAACTTATGAGAACAAAAGATAAATTTAGTTATATTAAAGAAAAACTATTCACTTCAGGACATTATAAAAGAATCGTTTTGACGGCCTTAATCTCATTTATCGGATTTGGTGTTTATCGTTATTACTTTATTCCGAAGTCTATTGAGAAACTTGATTTTAAGATGAATCTTATTCCCAGCACTCAAACGAGTTTTAATTTCCAAGAAGGTGAGATGCTAAAAATTCTAGATCCTAGGGTTCAGCATATGGGGAAATGGATCACGGCCATTACCGATGGCGTGGCCACTGCTGATGTGAATAACGATGGATTGATTGATGTCTTTTTTACTAATGCTCATAAATCAAAAGAGGATAGAGGCGCACTATTTTTAAATCGAGGTGACTTTAAGTTTGAAAGAGTGTCACTTGCTGAAGAGGCGGTTAAGTTTCAAGAGATGAAAATATATGGTGCTCCCGCAAATCCTTATTTTGTCGATATTGATAGTGATGGCGACCAAGACCTTTTTGTCTCTTTTGCCTTTGGAAAGAAAGGTTCATCACGTCTTTTTCTCAATAAACTAAATGAGACAGGGGAACTTTCTTTTGCCGAAATTACCGAGGAAGTGGGACTCTTTGAGTTTTCAAATTCTGCCACCGCAAATTTCTTTGATCTCAATAACGATGGGCTTTTAGAAATCGTTGTGGGAAATACTATTGCCACACATCTCGATGACTATGAAACACCACCTCAGTTAGATCTCTTTTCTTTACCAAAACCAGAATATGATGGTGATCGGAGAATGTTTAACTTTATGCATGCTTCTTGGCATATGGCCAATAACGGCTCTGTTAATAAAGTTTATCTCAATAAAGGCACACACTTTGTAAAACTTACTCCCGAGCAAACAGGCATCGATGAAAAACGCTGGACCATGGCCATTGCTACCGCTGACTTTAATAAAGATGGTTACACAGATCTTTATTTTGCCAATGATTTTGGGCCCGATAATCTCTATCTCAATAAAGGAAATAATTCCTTTATCAATATGGAAGGTCGTTTATTTGGAACAATAGGTAAGGATACCTACAAGGGAATGAATGCGACGATTGGAGATTTTGATCAAAACGGTTATCAAGACGTTTATATTTCAAATGTTCATCATTCACTGCAAGCAGAAGGATCACTTTTATGGGCCTTTGATAAAGCTGATGATGGCTTTCGTCCTGAGGTATCGGACCAGGCCACTAACTGGGGGGCCTTAAATGAAAATAGATTTGGCTGGGGGGCCACAGCAGTTGATTTTAATAATGATGGTCTAATAGATCTGGCCCAAGCAAATGGTATGGTTGACGATGCTTATGATAAACGTCACGAAAAATGTCCTGATTATTGGTACGTGAATGAAAAACTGGCAAGATCACCCCCAAGTATTCATCGCTATATCGACGCTTGGGGTGATATCCGTGGTATGTGTATTCATGGCAAAGAAAAAAATCGCCTTTATTTAAATAGAGGAAATAGACATCCTCGCTTTGTCGATGTCGCGAAAATTGTCGGATTACATCAAGAAGGAAACTGGCGTGGAATGGCCGCGGCCGATTTTGATAACGACGGACGCATGGATCTTATTGCAAGTTCCTTATTTCGAAATCCTCTCGTTTTTCATAATACCGGGGAAGCGAAAAACTGGATCGGAATAGAACTCATCAGCAAACATCCCAATTGTCATATTTCAGGACAAGGAAGTGAAGTGATTGTCGAATACATCGATGAAAAAAATAAAAAACAAAAACGACATATCGAAAAAACCATCGTTAACGGTTTTTCCGCTCAAAGTGACCCGCGAATTCATCTCGGTCTTGGTAAGGGGACCCTTGAAAAGATAACAATTAATTGGTGTCGCGGGTTAGTTCAGCGAGAGTATAAACATCTTAAGATGAATCAATATCAAAAAATAATTCTCAAGCCTGAGGTTTTTTCAAAAAATTGATGTGAAATTTACAACGTTAACGGAATTTCAGGATCACTAAGTGGAGTTCCATGCTTCACTCTAACTTCATAACGATAAATATAATTTGTCAGTAAAAAGCCCAATAGGTGATAACGTGAGGACATGGTGCTGTCGTAATTTGAGAGGCGTGAAAGAATATTTGAAATACTACTAAACTCGATTCGCATTTGTTGACAGCCATCTCTTAATTCATCGACGGTCATATTTTTGGGAATAAAAGGGGGGTCACCCCAGCGGTAATGGGGATCGAGCCACCAAGGATCGTTAATTAGTCGGCCTTCTTTTTTTAAACGATCATAAATGCCAGCTCCAGGTGTTGGGATCAGGGGGTTGAAGTTGGCCAAAAAGAGTTTACTTCGTAGAGCAAATTCGAGGTTTAGTTTTAAAGTGTCAGGTGTATCGTTATCAAAGCCATGAACAAATGTTCCATAGATCATAATGCCGTGGTCATTAAAAACTTTCATGGCCTCAAAGTATGAACCATGACGTGTGTTCCAACCTTTTTTCATTTCATTAAGTGATTTTTGATTGAGAGACTCAATTCCCACCACAACGGAGACGCAGCCACTATCACGCATTAAGGCCATTAGCTCTTTATCTCGCGTGACATCGATACTGATTTGAGAAGACCAATAAACATTGAGCGGAATAAGTGCTCTTAAAAACTCTTTGAGTTTATCTTTATAAGAAAAGAGATTGTCATCGACGATAAAGAGGTGACGAGAATTGAGAGACTCAATCTCTTTTACCACATCATCAATGGGCCTTTGTCCCAAGTAATTGCCATAAAATGTTTTGATTGAACAAAAGTCACAATTAAAGCGACAGCCACGACCAAATTGAATCAGCTTGATCGGCGTATATTTTTTATCGGCCATAAAACTCCGATCTAGGACGATATTATCGAGAGGGTAATCGTTTTTGGCGGTATAAAGTTTTTTCATTTTGCCATTTTTGAAATCTCTCAGAAGTTCAGGCCATGTTTTCTCTGCATCTCCGGCCACCACTGAGTCACAAAACTGTAAGGCTTCCTCTGGTAAGAAAGTGGCGTGGTAGCCTCCCATGACAACTGGAACGCCTCTTTTTTTGTATTCAAGGGCAATTTGATAAGATCTTCTTGCGGTAAAAGTTAAAGTGGTGATGGCCACCAAGTCTGTAGGGGCATCAAAGTTGATCTGTTCAATCCGATCATCATAAAAATTGACTTCAATATCACTTGGAGTATAGGAGGCCAACATGACGATCTCTAGTGGCTCCATGGCATCTCTTACTTTATGGGGACTCATAGATGATTTGATAAGAGTCACTTTCATACTAGCTCTCTTATTTTATTATTTGATTGAAAATTAAAAAGATAATCCCATAACATTGTTTTTAACATGGAGCCTTTTTCATATTTTTGATCGATATGGGCAGAAACTTCTTTATTATAAAATTCCGGCAGCTCACTCCAATGAATATTGGCATTAATATGGTGAGCAACATGATAACCACCATTAAACAGTAAAAAATTCTCAATGGGGTTTAGATAATTCATACAAGATTCATAGATATTATCGGGGTTACAATTTTTATGGTTCACTAAATTTGTAAAAACGACAAAGAGATTACCAAACATACAGGGAAGAAAAATAAAAAAGAGATATTTTACAGGGGAGAGATAAAGAAAAAAAAGTGTAAAGATGATGAGAATACTATTTTCAAAACCTTTTTTCTTTTTCAGATAAGCTGGCCAGACAAACTCTGGATTCTTCGCTCCATTTTTAAAAGCTTTGAAGGTATTAAAAAGGTAGCGCCACAGTCGAGAAAAGCCGGTACCACGACCCTCAAAAGAAGGGTGGAACCAATCTCCCGTTTTTCCATTGTATTTATGATGATTGAGGTTATGTATGACGACAATAAAACTAGCAGACGCCCCTCTGGTGAGAGTGAGAAAGATTTCAAAAATTGTATTGGCCCAGCGGTAACCAAAGGTCGCAACATGAGAGTGGTTATGGTTGATAAGGCTCACCGTCACATTAATTAAACACGAAAATAGAATCCAAACTATTGACGCAGTAAAACTTAATTCGATGAAAAAAGGTGTGACTAAAAAAATGAAACTGAGGGCCACACAAAACAGAGTGTAGAGATCGGCCATATAAGGGAGAAAAGCTTGGTTTTGCTTCATTAAAAGATGCTAGCAAGAGCAATAAAATTAGACAAATTTTACTAAGCTTTGAGAGAATAATGTCTATGAAAATAACTTTCATCAAACCCAATATTGGAAGAAAAGAAGACTATCTTTATGTCGATCGTGGACGTATGGAACCGTTGCAACTTGGCGTTCTTGCAGGAATGACTCCCGATCATATTGAAAAAGTGATGTTTGATGATCGGATGGAAGAAATTGACTTCGATGATAAAACAGATCTGGTGGCCATCACGGTAGAAACCTATACTGCCAGACGGGCCTATGAGATCTCTATGGAGTATCGGGCCAGAGGAATTCCTGTTATCATGGGCGGATTTCATCCAACCCTTATTCCCGAAGAGTGTAGTCAGTATGCCGATTCCATTATGATTGGCGATGCTGGTTGGATGTGGAGTGAAGTCTTAAAGGATTTTGAAGAGTTTAAAAAGTTAAAACCTATTTATAAAAGTAAAGTAGGTGTCGGGCAGGCCAATATTTTCTATCCCGATAGATCAATTTTTAAAGGTAAAGGTTATCTCAATGTGGCCCTTACTCAGTTTTCTCGTGGTTGTAAATTTGCCTGTAGTTTTTGTGCTATTTCTTCATATTTTAATAAACAGCACTTCACTCGTGATGTTGAAAAAGTGGTGACAGAATTAAAAAAAGTTAAAGCTCAGGTGGTCTTTTTTGTCGACGATAATATTTGTAATGATCGAGAGGCATTGAAAGAATTGCTGAGGGCCTTAATACCGCTCAAGATTCGTTGGATCAGTCAAGGAACTATGGATATGACAAAAGATCTTGAACTGATGGATCTTATGCGAAGAAGTGGTTGTCTTGGGATCGTGGTTGGTTTTGAAACAATCAACAAGGAAAATCTTGGTCAGTTAAGAAAAGGTCCTAATCGAATAAAAACAAGTTTTGATATGGCCTATAAAAATGAAATCGATATTATGCGTGAGTACGGTTTACAAAATTGGGCCGCTTTTACGTTAGGCTATGATTTTGATACTCCAGAGAGTATTGACGAAACAGTTGATTGGGCGATTTCAAAGAAATTTGCCTTTGGGGCTTTTAATGTCTTAACAGTTTACCCCAATACGCCGCTATATAATCAGATGAAAGAGCAGGGGCGACTTTTATACGATGATAAATGGTGGCTTCACCCAAGTTATCGCTTTAATCACGCTACCTTTAAACCAAAACTCATGACACCAGATCAATTAACAGCGGCAGGGTTTCGAAGCCGCAGTCGTTGGAGCGCATGGGGATCAATTTTTTCACGATTTATCGATCCTAAAACTCATTTAAAAACGCCGATGAAGGCCGCTCTCTATTGGAAATACAATCCTCTTTATCGAGCAGAGGCCCTTGAAAAACATGATATGTATTTTGGAAATTATAATCATCTTCCCCGCGGAGAAAATGAATTTATTCACTCAAAAAATGAAATCTTGGTAATGCCTTAATGTTAAACGCAGATGAACGTTATCCTAAATCTTGGTATCCCTTTTGTTTAGGTGAGGAGATCAAAGAGTCTAATCCCTTAAAAGTGAAGGCCTTTGGAAGGGAATGGGTAGCTTTTAAAACGGAAAAGGGAGATTACTCTGTTGTCAGTTCTTATTGTCGTCATATGGGAACAGATTTAAAAAATGCTTCTATCAAAGGAGAGCATCTGGTTTGTCCTTTTCACCTTTGGGAATATGATACCAAGGGAATCTGCAAAAAGATGTTAAATTGGGATCAAGAAAAACCTCAATCGGCAAAAGTGACTGCGCTACCGACTCTTGAATTTAAAGGTATTGTCTATGTTTTTTTTGGATTGAATCCTGATTATGATTTTCCTTTTCTTGATTTAAGTAGGGACATCGTGGCCTCAACAATAAAAGAAGAGTTTATAGAATCTCCGTATCAAGCTTTAATTTTTAACTCCATTGATGCTAATCATTTAGAGTGTATCCATGATCGAAAAATCACTTCCCCCTTAGAATTTAGTAGTGATCATGATTATCATTGGCGTGCAACGTTTAGAATGGAAGTGGTGATAAAAAAACTTTATGATGTGATTGTTAATTATTTTGGTGGTGGAAAGTTTGATGTCATCTTAGATTGTTTTGGTGGTAACCACCTTTTTATATCCAATCCTAGAACGAAAGATTTGATCCTTATTACCTCTTGTCCCCTTGATAAAAAAAGAAGTCGTATTTATTTACAAGCTCTTCACTATGCTGATCAAAAAAACATGATTCAAAAACTCTTTTTAAAACTAAGAACAAATATTGTCGCTAAATTAGGCGTCTCTTTTCTCGATCCCGATTTTGATATTATTCAAAATATGAGACCTGAGCACAAAACTCTTTTGCCTGGACTCGATGACGGCGTAAAAACGTTTTGGCAGTATTACGGAAAGCTTAGTTATGACGAAGAGCTACTGTCTCGGCGCGGTTTTGACATCCGGTAGACTTTATTGCTCAGTAATAAGAGATAAATTATTTAGCTCAAACTTTTTAAGTTTATCTAAGATGGTAATTAAACGATCGTACTTAACTTCTTTATCAACTCTTAATTCGACTGGTTTTGTTTTCTCTTTAATTGATCCTAAGACCTCATCAACTTGCTCAAGAGAATACTTTTTGCCATTAACGGCAATATCATCTGTTCCTAATTCGATATAAAAAGATTGTTGTGGTTTAGACTGGCCATCACCTTTTTCAACTTTTGGAAGGTTTAATAATAAGGCCAGTTCATCTTTTTTAAAAACAGTTGAAACCATAAAGAAAATTAATAAGAGAAACACCACATCGATTAATGGGGTGATCTCAATATTTAAGGCTTCTCTGGTTCTTTTTTTCACAGTATTTTTCCAATGATATTTTTCTCAAGTCCTGATTCGATATCATCGAGCATGCCCATAAGATAACTATGTCCGATAAAATGGGGGATCGCCACAAGTAGTCCACCGACAGTGGTGATCAGGGCCATTGAAATACCTTGAGCGAAATAACTTGGATCACTAAGTCCTTTTTGAGACATCACCTGGAAGGCAACTAAAACACCAAGTACCGTACCAAGAAGTCCAAGCAGAGGGGAAATAGAGGCGATGATCTTAATGGTATTGAGACCTTTTTCCACTTTTCCAATATACTGAGCCAGCTCTTGTTTAATCATTTCAATTTTAGCACCGGTATCTTTTCCTTGGGCCGGGCCTTCAATTTTATTAGCGAGGTCAGCGGCGACAACATCGAGAGTTGTTTTTTGTTTATTAAAGAGAAAAAACTTGGCCAGCATAATACTCATTCCAACAATATTTAATAACAACAAGATATACATAATAGCGCCACCTTGTTGAATGTATTCATATAATCTCATGGATTGTTCTCCTCATTAATTTAGTACCATTGTCGAGGATAAGTGAAATTTTGTCTATGGTAAGTATGTTAATTTAAAGTTGACCGAGTTCTTTAGACAAGTATGAGGCCAGTTTGTTTTCTAATTCAAGACGTGTTTGATCGACCATTTTTTCTTTTAAAAGGTAAGTCATATTCTCAGCATTCATGCCGCATGGATTAATGCCAGTAAAAGCATTTTGATCTTCAAAAATATTAATGGCCAGTCCGTGATAGGTAACCCATCTTTTTACGGCAATACCAATAGAAGCGATTTTTCTATTTTCGATCCAAACACCAGTTAAGTCGGGATTTCCTCGGTAGGGATTTCCCTTCGCATTAAGACCAAATTCTTTGAGAAAATTCACCATGGCCCTTTCCAACGCTTCTAAAAATCCTGCTATATTTTGTGATTTTTTGAGACTAACAATAGGGTAGATAACGATTTGACCTGGCCCATGGTAAGTTGCTTTACCACCTCTTTCAATATCGACGACATCACCAGTCCAACCCATTAAGTCTTGTTCGCGATTTGATTTCTTTCCAAGAGTTACCACAGAAGGGTGGTGACAGATCAGAAGTGTATCTTCAGCTCCGGCAATGACTTGTTCTAATATTTCTTTTTGTTTTTGATAGGCAAGCTCATAAGAAATGAGACCTAAATTAATTGATTGCATGACGATCTTTTTCGATGACACCTTTCATAAAAAACTCACCGGCACGATAGGAGCTTCTTACGAGAGGACCTGCGGCCACATATAAAAAGCCCAACGACTTAGCGATATCTTCCCACATCTTAAAAACCTGTGGTTTGATATATTCTTCAACAGGAAGGTATTTTTTATGATGGCCAGTGGGAGCTAAGTATTGTCCAAAGGTGACCACATCACAACCAACTTCAATCAAGTCATTTAACGATTGGTAAACTTCTTGTTCCGTTTCACCAAGACCAAGCATGATGGATGTTTTTGTATATTTTTGTCCACACTTTTTTGCTAGCTCTAGCGTATGAAGAGACTGAGAGTAACCACTTCTTCTATCACGAACAGTAGGAGTTAACCTTTCGATCGTTTCAATATTATGAGCGAAGACATCAGGTTTCGCCCTGACCACGCGATCAATTAAATCTTGTTTTCCATTAAAATCAGGGGTTAAAACTTCCACGATGATATTGGCATTATTTTCTTTTATGGTCTCAATTGTTCGCGCAAAATGGTCACTACCAAGATCATCCAGGTCATCGCGATCGACAGAGGTGAGGACCACATAATCTAAATTCATCGAAGCGATGGCCTTACCAACATTAGTGGGTTCATCTTTATCGAGCCACCCCTTTGGATTACCTGTTTTAACGGCACAAAAGCGACAGGCCCTGGTACAAGTGTCACCCATCAACATAAAAGTCGCGGTACCACTATTCCAGCATTCTTCGATATTGGGGCAGATGGCCTCTTGGCAAACTGTTGAGAGTTTAAGGTCACTCAGCATCCCTTTAATATTGTGGTATTTCTCTCCACCGGGAGCACGGACTTTAAGCCAAGATGGTTTATTTTGTTCAGTCGTTTGCATGATGCTTTCTTAACATATGTTTTCGTTTCTGAATACCTAATTTGAAAGCTTAAGACTCTGTAATTATTACATAAAAGTCCTTAAAAGAGATGAGAGGATGAGTTTAAGTTAATCCTTCTATTTGGAGATGAGTTTTCAACGTTAACTCGTATCATTTATAATTTTCCAATTACTTACAGAAAATAAATTAAAACTTCCATGTTTTGAGATAACCAATATCGGGTCATCCTGCCCCGACCCTTCGGGCAAGTATTGGCCATCTCGTATTTTAAAACAAGGGATGTTTAAAACTTGCCCACGAAGTGGGTGCGACCACGACGGGAGCATTTTAAATGTCCAAAAACATGGACGTTTTTATAGGATTATCAAAAATAGTTTTAATTTCAAAAATGAAACATATCCACTTAGTTAGATCATTTTTTTCACGAATTTTAGGGTAACTCTAAGGCGATCGCCTCTCCCCACTTCCTTGATGCTTCTGTGCCATGGTGAATTCCGTCACCTCTTTTGGTAATGGGAAGAGTTCTACTATCAAGTAGCTGGCAGCCAAAAGGCGAAATGGCCTGTTCGATTATATCATAAAGCTCATCAATATGGCGGTCATGTTTTGTGTAGGTTGATCCAGGAATATTATAAGTCGGTCCAACCCAAAAGCAGTTCTCAAAACGAATATTTGTTAAAAGAGAATTTATCTCTTTAAAACGGTAATCAATATTTTCTTTTTTAAGATCTCTTGTTTGCCATGGAGAGACTTGCTTATTCCAAAGCAACATATTGTCACCAAAATTTAAAATGACATTTTTATAATGTTTGTGACCAATGGTTTCACTAATTTTTTTAAAATAATATTTAACGGGAACTTTTTTTGGTTTTCCGTTTTTTATAATTGTTTCAGTTTCATAAAAAGTAAGAAATTTATTTTCAAAAAATTGGGTATATCCACAACTGGTAAAAGAATCATCTTGGGCCCATGAGCTAGGACGCGATCCACATGCTGCAAAATAATCTAAGTTTTGATCAAAATGATCGAGAATAATATTTCCTAATCTTTTATTTTTAGCGTTGAGACCATACAAATAAGAATGAGAATCTCCCAAGTAGAGGTTTTCTGCTGCTAAAGTTGATGAAAGTGTTAAAATTAAAAGAATGATGCTTTTCATAAGAGATTCTTAGCATAAGTCTGGGTGTGGATGTTTTTCTTGATAATAATTTCATAGATCCATGATAAAATGCACCTGTACTTGCGAGGATAAATATTTAAAATGAGGTCATGGTGAAGATATTATTATTACTTTTTTCCTTAATCATAGGTGGCTGTGCCTCAAAGGCAAGCAAAAAGCATCAGAAATATCTAACTTCTGTCAGAACTGAAAAGGAAAGACGAACGCCTGAGCAGTATCAAAGTTATTTAAAAAACCAACTTCTCCAAAAAAGATCTGAATTATCACAAATCAATGCTCGGTTAAAAGAGCTTTCGAGGTCTTATCAAGGAACGGAGAATCAAGATAGTCCCTTAGATTCTTATGCATCAGCAAACCAAATTAATATGTCTCGTATGCAGATGACCAATCATAACTTAAAAGAAGAAAAACGAATTATTGAAAAAGAAATTTTCTTTATACAGTCGCAATTAAATAAATAAAAAAATGGAACAAAAGAGATTAAGTCACAGCTCAAATACTGATCTTTTTTTTATTCTTTCAATAATTATTGGAATTCTTTTCAAGGTTTTTTTTATCACACAAATGGATTTTCACGTTGATGAATTGGTGATGATTCAATATCAATATGAGTTTGAAAGTTTATCGGCCCTTTTAAAACGTATAAAAGAGCAAGATACTCATATGCCCTTATTCTTTATTTTTTCTCATTTTACCTTCCAAAAATTCTATCATCAGGAATGGGTAATAAGATTTATACCGATGATGATTTCAACTTTGGGCATGTACATTTATTATATAAAATTAAAGAGCATATTTGATCAAAAATTGGCAAAAGTATCGACTTCTTTACTTTTTTTATCAGCACCAGCGATTATCATTACAAACTCTTTTCGTCCTTATTATTTATTTTTCTTTTTATCGATTCTTTTTTTGCTATCAGCTCTTGAAATCATAAAAGATGGTATCAATAAAAAAAATGTCCTATTCCTATTTGCTTGGTCATTACTTGTTTTGTACACGCATTATTATGGGATATTACTCGTCGGTATTACTTATCTGTATCTAATATTCACCATAAAAATTAATAGGTATCTTATCTTTTCAATTCCACTACTGATCATGTTTTTATTGCCTTTTTCTCAAGATATCATTATTGATTTTTTTACAAAACATACATATCGAGATTTTCCATCTTTCTTTGATTTAGCTAAGTATGTAATTCATTATTTCTTTGGCCTTGTCTTGTTTCTTTTTGGATTTTTTGTTTTACTTTATTATAAAGTAAAATTCTTAAGCCTATTATCAACATTAAGTAAGGATAAAGTTTTTATCTTTTCTGTGTTGCTGGTCCTATTCTCTTTTTTGATTGCTTTTATGAAGTCGTACTTCATTACACCTTCTTTTAAAGCGAGATATTTTATTTATCTAGCTCCCGTTATCTCGATTGGACTATATAGAGTTTTTGAAAAAATATCTATTCCAAGAAATAGAAATTTATTGATTATTACGCTGGTTTTAATTGTTCTTAGTAATATTAAAACCCTTACTAATTATTCGTTAATGACGGAAAGGTATCATCGTCTTTTCAGTGAAACAATACAAAAATCGATAAAAGGAAGTAGGCCTCTAATATTTTATGAAGATATTCGTTATTGTCCTTATTCTTATTATTTAAGGTTTGCTGAGAAGGAAAACTTTTATTGCTATACTCAGTGGAATTTTAGGAAATATAAGAAACTCTTAGAAGAGAATAAAGAGAGAGAATTACTCTTTATTTCAAAGTTTAAAACTTATAATAATTTTCATTTCTCAAATCGTGATTAACCTAACGACCAACTTCTGAAGTTTGAGCAAAGTTAAAGATATACTTTCTAAGTGTTAAAATATCTTCACTTGTTAGAGTTTCAATAATCTCAGGTCTACTTGGAATAATATTATAGAGTAGGTGGTCCATGGCATACTGGATGGACTGCATTCCTAGAAATAATGTTATAAAAAACTGACGATCGTTATTTTGAAAATAAGTAATAAGTTCAGCGACATCATGATGATTATCACAACAAGGACAGCCGGCGCAACGTCCGTTATTTATAATAAAATTTAAGTGATGCTCAGTCTGAGTGGCGATAATTTGCTCTCTCGATTCATAATCTTTTTCAAAGCTTTCAATAAGCTCCATACTAAGATGAGCATTTTCATTGATGGTCATCAGAATTTGCTCATAAAAAGTTGCATAAAGAGAAGCGAAGATACTGTCTTCCATAATAAAAAGCAGCTCTTCGTCAGGACTACTACTATTTTGGAGAATATCTTTTAGGTTACTTTCCGCTAAAGTCAGAGGGAAATCAGGTCTATCTTTTAAGTCGAGAAAAGATTGAATGAGCTGATAACTTTTGTCTTCTTTAAAAGACTCTTTTTTAGGCTTGAAGAAATTTCTAACTAAAGACATAAGACCTCCCTTGTCTTATATTCCTTATCGGATTTTAACATATTAAAATTAAACAATACAAGTTTAGCGGGGCTTAGTAGTCGGGTATTAGGTTCTAATAATATCGTCTAAATTGAGAGTTGTTTCTGATTTTACATTCTTGTAGAGATAATTCAGTACAAACCCAACCATAAACATCATAGGTAAGGTGATGACCGGAAAACTAAGAAAGGTCATTTTCCCAAGAGATTCGACGAATTCACTACTACCGGGTTGTCCTTTTAAAATATAAATGGCCAAAAAGAAGTTTAGGACAGCGCTGACGGTAAAAGTGAGGCTTAAAAGGTAAGCACTATTTTTTAAAAGTGTATTGAAGAAATCTTCTTTTCCTTGCTCGACATAGGCCACCCTCACTCGTTCTAGGTCAACGATCTGATTGAGAAACGCCTTAACCAGAGGGTATTTTGTATGCTGAGAAATAAAAATGGCGAGGGCCATGATCGCAGGTATTCCTGTCTCTTTAACGATCATCCAAGTACGATCTAACTCCAATAAACCGATTCCACCAGTGATCAAAATACTAATGAGGCCTATGATTGAAAAAGCATTAACTTTTGAACTGGTGAGGAGATCATAAATTCCATAAATAACAGGGAAGGCAAGGGCGATGATAAGGCCATAAAATTGCCCAAGGTATTCGGGCTTTGAAAATTTAATCATGATCACAGTTGGGATAAGAATATTAATAACTAAATTCGCCCAACCATTTTCTTTTTTTGGCTTCGCCGTTTCGCTTTGTTCTTTCACTTAAACATTTACTCCATGATGGGAAATCATAGCATGTTTCATTTAATTTTGTGAGTTTTGATAGTTGAGTTCTTCAATTAATTTGTTAGCTGCTTTGAGTCGTTTTGTAACCAAGCGTGTAACATTGAGAACCATTAGAGCGAAAATTTTTGGTCTCTTTTGATAATAGGAATAAAAAGTTTCATAAGAAAGAATCAGCACATCACAGGGTTCAATCGCTACGATATTGGCGGTTCTTTCAACTTCGTTGATGAGGACAAGCTCTCCAAAGAGATCACCTTTGGCAAGAGTCGTGATTTCTTTTACTTTGCCCTCTTTTTCAACCGTTACTTTTGCTTCCCCTGAAAGAAGCACACAAATATCAGTACTGGTATCACCTTGTTTAATAATATAATCGTCTGTTTCGTAGGTGGCGACGACACAGTCTCCAAGAATTTCTTCTACTTCGTTGTCATAGATTTCATAAAAAAGGGGACAGCCCTTTACCAAGTTTGCAACAGACATGTCTAAGCACTTTCCTTTTTCAACTCTTCATTCGTCTTAGAATTATTCATTTCAAGTCTGATGGCCTTAACTTCTTCTAGGAGCGCAGGGATTGTTTGCTGAAGTGTTCTTTCATCCTGGTCACCATGAACAGCATGCCATACATTTTCAAAACAATTAGCAATTTTCTTATGAGTCTTTTTTCTCATTCCTGTCACGGGAGCGATGGTATTTAGAAAAGTTGTCACAAGAGAAAACATAATACCAGCAATAGATGTTTGCATGGCATAGGTCACACTTTTTACAAATTGAGTAAGGATTTCACCTGAAGCATCAAGGTTATTAAAATCAATTTTAGCAATTTCAGGTAAGGCCATACTGATCCCAATAAATGTTCCAAAAATACCAAAGACAACAAAGAGTCCTGGTAAGATGTCGATCAACCTTGAAATAGGGGCAATGGGAAAAAAGCTAAAGAGTTTATTCCATGCACTTTCGTTTTCTAAAATTCTATCTGTCAGTTCATTATAATTTGGTGGAAATTTTGATTTAAAACTGGCCGACTCTGATTTAATGGCGAGAAAAAAACTTTGATCACCAGTTGCATACTCTCTTAACGAAACAACATTTTTGGCACCAAGTTTATCAGCTTTACTTTTATTTTTATTATGTGATTTATCTCTAATTGATCTGTTGGGAAGTTTATCTTTAACATCCTCTAAGAGTTCTGCTAAAAACTTATCCACATCACTAATCTGTGCTGTTTTCTCTTTGTAGGTATAAATGAGCTTATCGATTTCACTGGTAAAAGTAGAGAAATAAGCATCTTCTTTTCGGCTTTGAAGAAAACTTGCCCATCTGAAAAATAGGCCTACAACTAACATACTTGTCATGAATTCTATCAAATAAGTTGAGAAAAATTCAAAAATTATAGCTAACACGGTTGTCTCCTATTGTTTCTTCTGAGCTTTCTTCCAAGCATCCAGATTATCTTTTAATGTAAAACTGATTTCGACTCTTCTTGATAATTTACAATCGTAGTGGCCACAAAGGTCTCTCTTTTTACTTGCGGGTGATCTTTTCACAGGTTGAGAGAAACTCTTCCCAATGGCCTGAACTTTGTTTCTCAATGTGGACTTGTACTTAAAGTGACCAAACTTCTTGCTAAAGATATACTTAACAATTGATCTGGCCCTGTCAGAACTTAGGTCTAAGTTATAATTATAGGCCCTTCTCATATTGACATCATAAGGGTTGATAAACTGCTGACGCCAACTAGGGGAGGCGTGACCAACAATATTGATGGTATTAATTTTATCAGCGATATCTTTTTCTTTAAAAAGAGTATCCACATAAAGAGGAATGACTTTCTCTAAGGTTCTTTTGGCGCCCTTACTGAGAATGGCACTATTTTTCTTAAAGAGAAACGACTCATCCATTCTTAAAATAACATTTCCTGTGTGAGGATCAACGTAGACATTGAGATTGGCCTTGTTGAGGCGATCTGCAATCTTTTTACCTAGGTTTTGTCTGAAATTATCTTGAATACTGGCAATTTTTCTTTGTGCTTCAGCCGCTCGATCTTTGATACTTTTGTTTTTATCTTGTAACGCTGCTAGCTGGCTTTTTAAGTTTTCGATAAAGCGATCTTTGGCATCGATAATTTCTTTGGGAACATTGTCATTTTTTAATTGTGCAACTTTGGCATTAAGCCCTGCGATTTTTAAATCTTTTTCATCACATTGTTTATTTAAACTTGCATTGGCAGCGAGTGAATTATTGTACTTTTTCATCAGGTCATCAAATTTGCCCTTATTTTGAGCAGCTTTTGATTTTTCACCTTGAAGCTGGCCTCCGAGTTTTCCTATTTGATCTTTCAGTGCTCCCATTTGATCTTTTAATGCTTGATTGCCAGCAAGAGAGCCACGGTATTTTCCTTCAAGATTGGCCAATTGCCCTTGAAGATCTTTTTGATTTTTTTGGTATTCCCCCAGTGATTTTGTCATTTGACCCATTTCACTTTTTAATTTGGCAAGTTGACCATTGAGAGAACTATTTTTTGCCTGAAGGTTATTATTTTGTTGGTTTTGATTGGCAAGGTTACTTTGCAGGCTTTGCTCTCTCGCTTGACCCTTTGCTAGGAGCTCTGAAGTCTCTTTCAGCTTTTGATTTAGCTTTTGATTCTTTGAGGCGAGAGCATTATTATTTTGAATTTTATTTTGAAGTGTTTGCTCTAGTTGACTCATCTCTTTATTAAGCTCTTTATTGAGCTTTTCTTGTTGATTCATTTTATAAGCAATGTCTTTGAGACGATCGTTATTGTTTTGAATATCTTGTTGTAACTTCTCAACAATTCTTTGGTAATCAGTATTTTTGTTTTCTGATTTGGCGAGACTCTCTTGTACTTTTTTGAGGTCTTGATTTTGATCATTTATAGTTTGATTACTGGTTTTAATGGTTTCTTTTAAGTTAACCAAGGTCTCTTGTTTTTTGGCCAAGACTTCTTGCATTTTTTTAATTTCTTCTTGTTTTTGTATGTTTTGATTCTGTGTATTTTGAAGTTTGGCCGTTAATTGGCTAACGGTATCGGATTCCGCTTTAAATTGCTTTTTCAGTTGGCTAATTTCTTCGTTTTTGGCCTTTTGATCTTTCGTATGTTCACTTTTCAAAATGTCGATTTTTTTACTCCAATTGATAATCTGTTGTTGGAGTTCTTGTTTTTTCTGTTGGAGATCTTCATTTTTAGTGATGGTCTTTTCAATGGTCGAAACTTTTTCTTTTATTTCTTGATTAAGTTGAGAAATTTCTTTTCTCGAGAGCTCGATTTTTTGATCTTTCTTTTTAAACTCATCTCGCATTTGTTCCATAACAGCTTCGTTTTTTTCTTGTTGTGAAAGAAGCTTAGAGATAACTTTTTTATGAGTATTCATCTTTTGAGAAAAGGTATTGAGTTCTTTTACCTTTTCATTGATCATTTGATCATATTGCTGCATTTCTTTAATAGATTGTTCTAGTTCTTCTTTCTTCTTTTGATTCTCTTTGGCAACTTTCTCTGGAATTTTGCCTTTTAACATTTCTTCTTGTTCTTTTTTCTCTTGGAGTGTTTGTAGCTCTTTCACCCCTGATCTTAAGAGGGCAAAAACAAACATAACCAAAAAGATAATGGCCATGGTGGTGAACATATCAGAATAGGAGGTCCAGACACTCCCGTCATCTTTGTTGTCATCGAAATCATCGGACATATAGTATTCCCATCATCAGAGTTTTTAAGACACACTCTTAACGGAATACAAAGGAAAATCTTTAGTTGAGATGATTTCTACGAGATAGATGCTAAGATATTGGTATTATTGTGTGATTGATGACTTTTTAATCTCTTATAAACCAATCAAAATCAAAATTAATTTTTCCCTCATCTATTAAAACTTTCTGGACATCTTTACTCCAAGTTTTACTTGAGGGATCCCATTTAAATCTACTTTTGGCGACTTTATGTTTAATTTTATTAAATTCGTTAACTTCTCTTTTGTCAGACCAATTTGGAGCTTTTAATTGGGCCACGACTTGAACAATGGGAGACTTTGCTAATTTACTCATTCTTGTCAGAGGATACTGAGAAGCAATTTTCATCATACTTAAAACATCAGTTACGGCCCTGTGAGGAAAAGGGTTGATGAAGCCATGGTTGTATTCCAACATGGCAAGAGACTTTTGCTTGATACTACTTGGAAATTCTAAATCCGTAAGTGTATCGATCCATAGCGTGTCGGGAAAGGGAATATCGTAACGCTTAAACATCGCCTCGAGCATAGGAAGATCATATCCTTTTGCATTATGGGCCATTAAAAAATCAGCTTCTTTCATTGTCTCGGCCAATTTTAATAAGACATTTTTAATATCGTCACCTTTTAAGGCGTATCTTTCGAGAACTTGTTCATTAATACCTGTTAATTCTGAAATTTCTTCTGTCATGGGTAAGCGATCGTGCTCGTCGATTAACTCACTGATGATTCTAACTGGTTGATGAAATTCCCAATCCCATAGGACGGCCCCAATTTCAATCACCCGGTCAGTTTTGACGTCGACACCTTGCTCAAGTAAATTTTTGTTGATTCCTTCTAAATCGATTCCTAAGACTGTCTGCCCCATTTTTTCTCCTGAGCTTGGTTTGCTAGCGGATCATCATAGGCCTGATAAAAGAAATTGCCAAGATTTGACCTTAAGCAAACAGAAAACTTGATCTTTATGTTATGATTTCTCCAGAGGTTAACGTGAGATCCTATTCCGTTTTAATTATTATTACTGTTTTATTGGCCTTTATGGCCGGTTTTACGGCCCTTTCCTTACGCGGCACAGACAAGGCTAGCATGGAAGATGTTATCAGGATCAATCAAACAAAACTCTCTTTTATCAAAAATGTCTCTCCCGTTTTTATCGCCAATCTTGATGCTATTTATTATCAACGAGATCAACTAAGCCTACTTGATCCGGATACGGTGATTACTCCAAGTGTTTTAAAAAAGAAAGGTGATTATAACCATTATTCGACGAACAAGGATTGTTTTAAAGACGTCAATACACTACTTAATATTTCCGCCGATAAAAAAGTTATGATTTGGGAAGAGTATCGTTGTGGAAGACTAAAAAGATTACCGAACTTCTTTTTTAATACACCTCCCTTTATGCATCCTGTGGGAAAAAGTTTTGCTTATCTCTCTTTTTTAGTGGGAAGAAATGGTCATCGCTCCCAAAGCTGGATCAAAGGGCACCTTCCTTTTTTTCATGTTAAAGAATTGGAAAATATTATTCATCGCTTTGAAGGTGTTGAGGGAATATTTGAAGTTTTAACCAGTCTCAATTCTTTTCAATTAAGACAACTCTTTAGAGGATCAAAAACTATTTTAGGTGATAAGTATCTTTTTATTAAGATTACATACTCCGATAGAGACAGTGGTCTACAATATCATATTTTTACGAAAGATAGCTTAAACCGTTTTCTTGAAAATAGCTCTTATACTCTAGAGAACTACGGGCCAGGAAAGTCCTGTTTTTATCGAGAAGATGGTCTTTGTTGGAATTATAATATGAGGCATGTTTTTCGCCTGGCAAATGTTTCAACGTTAACCTTATTAGGTGGACTGCTGATTATTATTGTGATTGTGGTTCATTCTCTTCTCACCAAAATTAAAGGGCAACGATTAGAAGATGAAAAAAGAAGGTTGGCGCTGAGAGTTTTAACTCATGAGTTTAGAACACCTGTGACGAGTATGATGTTATTAGTTGAAAGCATGGGAAAAAACTTTGATAAACTCGATAAAGATACCCAAGACTCTTATTTGGCCATTAGTTCCGAAGTCTATCGATTAAAACGTTTGGTCGAAACGTCTCGTAATTATCTCAAGGCCGAAAATAGTGAAAGCTTATTAGATCTCAAAGCAGAACAGATACCATCTTTAAATGAATTTATTGAAGACCTGGTAATGCCTTTTTCCGAAAGTCATGAAGGGATAACGGTTGAGTATTTAACTGAAGATACGAATATTACGCTCGATACATATTGGTTTGGTATTTGTTTTAAGAATATTTTAGAAAACTCTCTTAATCATGGTGATGTTCCTGTAAAAATAAAAATGGAAAAAAATGATAAGTTTTTTATGCTTTCATTCCAAGATAGTGGCCAATGTAGCTTTGACTCCATTGAAGAAATGAGTAAAGAATTTGTCAAAGGAACAAAATCTTCAGGAACAGGTCTTGGGATGAATATTGTTTTTAGAGTGATAAAAGAAATGGGGGGAGATATTTCGCTTTCGACTAATCCAACCATTATAAATATTAAAGTTCCTTGGTCTTCAGGGAAAAGTGTACAAAGTTAACAGAGGTTAAAACTTATGACGAATCTAATGATTGTTGAAGATGATGAAACACTAGGGAATTCACTAAAATCTTATTTGCAAGGTGAAGGGTTTGAAGTGAATTGGGCCAAAAATATTGAGCAGGCCAGAGGTCTTTATGATCAAGCGAATCCTCAGGTGTTGATCCTTGATTGGATGTTGCCCGACGGTCAAGGAATCGACTATTTAAAAGAGATTAGAAATGCTGGTCTTAGTGTACCGGTTATCATGTTAACGGCACGAACAGAGGTGATTGATAAAGTGGTTGGGCTTGAGTCTGGCGCCAATGATTATATGACAAAACCTTTTGAGCCAAGAGAGCTGATTGCTAGAATAAGAGTGCAATTACGTCTTCCTCAATCAAATGACGAGCAGGATGAACAGCAAATTATCACTGCTGGTGATATCGTCATTGATCATGGAAAAAGAGAAGTAACGTTTAAAAATAACGTTATTGAGTTAACGAAAATGGAGTTTAATTTTTTAAGTTTATTGGCAGAGTCACCCAACCGTGCTTTTTCTAGAGAAGAAATTCTAAATAAGGTTTGGGGTTATGAAAATTATCCTTCTACCAGAACTGTTGATACCCATGTCTTGCAGCTTAGAAATAAACTTTATGATGAATTAATTGAAACGGTCAGAGGTGTTGGCTATAGGTTAAAGCTCTAGCTTGCCATCGGAAATTGCTCTTTAATTTTTTCCTCTTGCTGATCCTCTTCAGATAGTGCTGTGCTTTCGAGTAGCGAGAGAATAGAAAAATAGATAAAAACGGGAACCATAGCGAGAAATTGAATAACAGGGTTTGCCGGTCCACTAAAAACATTGATCGGTAGTGAAAAGTTGGTTTGCCATCCAGCTAAAACACAAAGGTTGGTGAAAACCATGATGCTCAAAAAGTGTGCTAGCTTTTTTGACGATATAAACTTATAGGCCATAGGGGCAATAATGAGTTGTCCCCAAATCATTGGTGAAAAAAGTCCACCTGAAATAACAGCGGCAAAGAGAAATCCTGTATGAAAAAGTGCTAAATAAGAGCAATGCACGATATTTTTATATTCTTTTTTTACCTTAACACTTGTCACGGCCAAAGCGATGGAAGCAAGAGACGTCGCAAACATAACAGAAGCAAGAAGCTTCGATCCCTCAAAAAAGAATATAAATGAAAATGATAGAGCGTAAAGTGCACTGAGAAGGCTTAAAGGTAAAAAATATTTGTTAAGATTTTTTTTAGTTCTTTTACTCATGTGGATACTTATCGTCACAAAGATTGATGAATCTTAATAAGAAAACAATTAAATAAATTAATGCCAAAAATGCCATTATCTGTGAAAATAGAGGAAATGATTTAGCTAAAGATACCTGATTAAAAAATGCGGGAAATTGATTTAAAAGAAATATTTGAACAAGGCAAAGATGAAAATATCCGCGCCTATTTAAACTTCCTCAATCCTCTAGAAGTTGTGGATGCTTTTTATCTTATTGATGAAAACGAGTATTCAAATATTGTTTCGAGATTATCTTATCGTACGTTTGCCAATTCTTTTCCCTTTTTTGAAAGATCTCTTTTTGAAAAAGTCATCGTTCATCTCAAAGACGAAGATTTGGTCAATATTTTTAATAAAATGGAATCGGATGATGTCTCCCATCTTCTCAGAACGATGGATGAACAAAGACAACAGGTCATCATTCCTAAGTTAGCTCACTCACTACAAATACAAGAGATCCTCAGTCATCCTGAAGAGTCCGCGGGCTCAATAATGCAAACTGAAGTTTGTATTATTCACCCTCATATTTCAGTAAAACAAGCAATTGAACTTATAAGAAAACAAAAAAAGATATTAGGTGAAGTTCAGGTTGCCTATGTGGTTGATGAGAATAAAATTTTACTTGGTCTAGTAAGACTCGATGATTTGATCTTAAGTAATTTTGATGAATCCATTGATCTTGTTACAAAAGAGTTAAAATATCACGTGAACCCGGATATGGACCAAGAGGAAGTGGCCCTTATCTTTTCAAAATATGACTTAAGTTACCTACCGGTAATCGATATTAGTGGTCGATTGCTTGGACAAATTACATACGATGATATTCAAGATGTTATTGAAGAAGAGGCCAGTGAGGATTTACTTGCCTATGTTGGTGTTTCTCCCGATGAGTCGATTTCAGATACTGATGAAAATAGAATTAAGTTGGCGCTAGGCCGCTTTCCTTGGCTGGTTTTTAGTATCTCGGCGTCCATGTTGACAGGTTATATCTTAACTTTTTTTGAGGCCCAAACAAGTAATGCCATAATTTTTGCTTCATTTGTTCCTCTTATCATGAATACGACAGGAAACGTCGGAACCCAAACAGCGATGATCATTACTCGTAACTTCGCCCTCGGTGCTAATGAGTTTGGGCAGTTTCGTTTACCACTTATGAGAGAATTTCTTGTTGGCCTGACACTTGGTCTACTGGCCGGGGTTTTGACTTTAATTTTAATTTTTCTCGCTTATCAAAATATAGCGGTTGGAATAAGAGTTGGAATTACGCTTACTGTTTCTATGACCGTCGCGGCCCTTTTTGGGATGTTTATTCCGGTGACGTTTAAAAAAATCGGTATTGACCCTGCGATTGCTTCTGGTCCTCTTGTGACTTCCGGATGTGATATGTTGAGTGTCAGTCTTTATTTATTAATTATTATTAGCTTAAACAAAGGTTTAAGTATTTTCGGAGGCTAAAATGGCAGAAAACGATAAACAACCTCTAGGGGAACTCATGGTAAGAACAATGGCCATGCCTGCAGATACCAATCCCGATGGAGATATTTTTGGTGGATGGGTTTTATCACAAATGGATATTGCAGGCGGTATATTTGCTACCAAACTAGCGAGAGGGCGAACGGTTACAGTTTCCCTTGAGTCGATGAGCTTTCATCGTCCTGTTTTAGTTGGTGATGTGGTTTGTTGCTATTGTCATATGATTAAAAAAGGAAATACTTCGGTCACAATTAATGTCGATGTATGGATCTCTAGAAGAAACCAAGACGACAGGATCAAAGTAACTGAAGGTGTTTTTAAATATGTGGCCATCGATGCTGATAGAAGACCTAGGCCAATAAAGTAGGTGGTAAAATGAGTGTGTTAGTTGCCAATAATATTATGAAGTCCTATGGCGATTCTTTGGCGCTTAATGGTGTGAGTTTATCTATCTCCGATAATATGGTTTTTGGACTCCTCGGTGCCAACGGCGCAGGTAAAACAACATTTATTAAAATCGTTCTCGACTTAGTGAAAGCTGATGAGGGAACGGTGTCACTTTGTGGCCATGATTCCACTGATAGCCAGGCTCGTTTATCGATTGCCTATATGCCAGAAAAATTTAGTTTCTTTACCTATTATACGGTTCGTGGGGTTTTAGATTTTTATGGCAAGATGAGAAACCTCTCTAAAGCTGAGAGGTTATCTCAAATAGATTTTGCTTTGAAAAAATTTAGTATTAATGGGATTGCAGATAAAAAAATCAATACTCTTTCAAAGGGACAATTACAAAGAACTGGACTTGCTTCGACGCTTATTGGTGATCAACAAGTTTATATTCTAGATGAACCTTTTTCTGGTTTAGATCCTATTGGTATTAAAGATGTGAAGGATTTAATTTTAGATTTAAAGGCCAGTGGAAAAACGGTATTTATCAATTCTCATATTTTAAGTGAAATGGAAAAAATTTGTGACACTGTTGGAATTATCGATCGGGGAGAGCTCCTCTACAATGGTTCTGTTACAGATATAACGAAAAAAGAAACTCTGGAGAGCTTTTTTTACAAGAAGGTTAAAAAGCAATGAAAAATATTCTTCTCATTATCTCAAATACCTTTCAAAAAGAAATTAGATCCAAGACATTAATTTTTTTATCTCTTATGACTCTTGGAGTGATTGTTGGGCTTAACACTCTCTTAAACTTTTTGGGCGAAAAAGTATTAAGTGATTTAGGTATGGGGCAAGCCGGTGGTTTGGCGATTTCTGGAGTTACACTGATGATTGGAATGTGGTGTTATTTCTTATGTAGTTTTCTTATCGTTGATACTATTCGCTCCGACTTTGAAAAAGGGGTGACGTCACTTCTTATGACTCTACCAATTAAAAGGTTTGAGTACCTTATGGGGAGAGTGCTTGGTATTTGGTGTATCGTCGCTTGTTTTTATTTTGTGACTTCTTCAGTGGCCTTCTATTTGTTTAACTCCACCACAAAAATGAGCTTTAGTATCTCTCTTTTGGGAGCGTTTGCGATAAATCTTTTAAGTTATTTGGCGATGATTGCCATCGGACTTTTAATTTCTCTTTATTTTAAAAAGCTAACAGGTCTTGCCATCTGTATGGTTTGCTCGTTTTTTATTCATAGTAGTAATACTTATTTTATGAGTAAGCCCATAAGTGATGTTTTTTCTGATTTTGAAATAATGAAGTTTATTGGGGCTTCGTTTCATCAACTTTTACCAAGAATTGGAGTCGTTAGTACTGTCGCAAAAGCAATTTTATTAGACACAGAATTACAAATTAATTATTTAATGGAGTCTTTTCATTATATTGCTTCATTAACGTTTCTGCTTTTGATAATAAGGTTTTTATTTAAAAGAAAAAATTTGTGAAAAAATTTAATTACCTCGTTTATTTTAATTTGGCCTTTTGTCTTTTCATTATTTTATGGGGAGCATGGGTTCGTTTGTCGGGATCAGGTGCTGGTTGTGGCGAGCATTGGCCTTTATGTGATGGGGAAGTGATTCCTCTGGCACCGGATATTAAAAAACTGATTGAATTTACTCATCGAATTACTTCTGGAATCTTTGGTATCACTATTTTATGGATGACAATTTGGGCCTATCGTCTAAAAGATCTTTGCGCTAGTGGAAAAAAGTCAGCGTTAGCGGCATTAATCTTTACTATTATTGAGGCCTTAATTGGAGCAGTTCTCGTTAAAAAAGGTCTTGTGGCAGATAATAGCTCCATGGCCAGGGCATGGGTGATGGGTCTTCACCTGGTGAATACTTTTTTCTTAGTAGGCTCCCTTGTCTTTACATTATTTTTCATTTCTAAGAGAGATGAAAAAAAAGGAGATGTTTCTTCGTGGTGGTATGTCTCTCTCTTTCTCGTTCTTATTGTGGGGGCAACAGGGGCGATTGCCGCTCTTGGTGATACTCTTTTTCCATCGACTTCACTTATCGATGGTGTAAAAAAAGACTTTGATCGCTCTTCGAATATTTTGATCCGCTTGAGGCTTCTCCATCCACTTTTTGCCCTCTCAACATGTGCCTTATTTTTAAAACTTCTTTTTGAAAATTTTGGTGTCACAAAGGAAGATAAACTTTTTACTTTTATTATTTTTGCGACTTTGTTTTTAGGTTTTCTCAATTGGGTTTTATTGGCCCCTAATTGGTTAGTTCTCGTGCACCTTTTTATGGCCAATATATTGTGGATATTCGCTCTTCGCCAAGTTTTACTACGTAAGTTTGGAGAGTCTTAATGTTTGATCATGAAGGTTTTGAAGAGGTTGAAAAGGAAAAATTTAGTGTTCCCATTAGTTCACTCAATTTACCTAGCCTTGTCACCATGGATGAAAATCAGACACTGGCAGAAGTTCACCATACTCTTCACAGTAATAAGTTTGGGGCCATTGTTTTAACGTCAAATGACTGTCTAAGTGGAATTCTTACTGAGAGAGATTTTTTATTAAAAGTTTGGGGAAAGTATGACAATTGGAAAGAGGTGAAGGCCTCAGAAGTCATGACGAAAAATCCGCTGGCCATGAAACCAACAGATAAAGTTTCAGATTGTATAAAAATTGTTTCAAGAAAGAAGTTTCGCCACTTGCCTGTGGTTGATGAGCAGGGAAAACCTATTCATATGATCAGTATTAAAGATCTTTTGTCTTTTATAGTAGATTTTTTTCCTAAAAACGTTTCAAGTCACGGCACACTTATTGATTGGGAGTTTTTACAGGTTGAAGATTACGGTGAAAACTTTTCTTTTTTCTCTAAAGATAATGATAAATTTAGCGGAAATATTTTTAAAACAGCGTTAAAAAGAGTAATTGATAATCCTCCTTTGACCGTAGATATTAATAAGTCAGTCGATTATATGATCGAGCAAATGCAACAAAGACGAGTTGGGACTGTTCTTGTGACGGAATATTCAACGGAGCTAAAAGGAATCATCACTGAAAGAGATGTTCTTTTTAAAATAATGAAAGACTTCGACTCCGAAGGAAAAAGTCATGTAAAAAGCATTTCTGATTATATGACTGCTAATCCCCACCGCTTACTTTACAAACACTATCTCGCGCACGCCATTAATAATATGTTTCGCTATAAATATAGAAATATTATCGTGGTGGATGAGGATAAGGTTCCGTTAGGGATCGTAGGACTACTCGATATATTTGTGTATATCGAAGGGTATATGGATTTATAATCTTTTTAGTTGTTCAGTTTAATTAAATAAAACGTCCTTGTTTTACGATAACCAATATCGGTCCATCCATGGACCGACCCTTCGGGCCAGTATTGATTATCTCTTATTTTTGATGAAGAACTAACTTAAATAGATGCTCATAACTTGCCCACATGTGGGTGCGACCACGAAGGGAGCATTATGAGTATCCAAAAACAAGGACGTTTTTTTCAGATGTCGTTGAATCATAGACTTTCTTAGATATAAGATAAGAAGCGATCAATTAAAACTATAAAATCTTCCAAGTAAAGTCGGCCAAAAGCATGACTTTTGCTTTAAATTCTAATTTTTGATTTTCCATTTTTTCTTCACCCCATTCTTCAGGTGAGAGCATCGATAGAATTTTTTCGCCATTTTCTTTTTGATATAAATGATAGATATGACCTGCAACGGGTTCAAACGTTAACTTTGATTTATAGATTTCAAGAGATAAATCGTGTCGATCTTTTAATTCTTGCATTTGTTTGGCAAGTAATTTTATCTGCTTTTCCATCTGATCATATTGCATTTGAATCTGATCATTCATCACTGCATAGGCCTTAGATTTAATGGCGCCTTCTTTCGTCGGTTGAAAAGCGATTCCACCTCGCTCTGTAGGATAGGCCATGGTAGAGGGGTTTTCGGCGATTAATTCTTTGATGACTTTTTCCGCTGTCTTTTGATCTTTTTGATCAGGTGATTTTTTTTTAGATTTATCTTTTGGCATTTTCTTCCCTAATAACCGACTACTTGTGTCTGATTGAGTTTATTATAAAATATTGAGGATGGTCTGTAATGAAAAATTGTTTTGTTACTAAGACAAAGTTAGACTGAAATCTTAATTATGTTGAAAATTTTCGCTTTTATCATTGTTCTTACTCTCAATTCTTGTGCCATCACGAGACTTCTCAATAGTGGTACAGTGAATATTAAATATCGAGTCTCTGAAGCGACTTTTGATGGGGTGACCTACGAAGAAAAAGAAAGGCTAACAGATCCCTCATTTTCTATCCGAAACGTACAGCATCCAAAGTCTCATGGTAGATGGAATTTTAACGTAAGAATCACACCTTCCATTCACTACGATGATACCACTTATGGGACACTGGCCAAGAAGCCGACAGGGGAGGCCTATCCAGATA
>JAUHVL010000027.1 GCA_030425045.1 bacterium | reverse complement strand
AGCCAGCAGCGAAAACTGCAGCAGAGCTTATTGTTTGTGTGGCGCGAACAAATACTTAGAAAAAGCATCAAAAGATGATGTTAGAGCTTTTTGAGCATGAACATAAAGATGCCCCAAAAGCAGCAGTCTATTACTATCAAAAGATTGTTCCTCTTGCTTATAATCAAGGACCTTTTGGTCTTTATTTTCCTCTGAAGTATTTTGCGACATGGGTGAGAGGTTTTTTTAGACCGACACCAAGAGAGCCTGTTTCCTTACAGGATATGAAAGTCTGGGCGGTCAAATCAACTGCGCTTGCTTGTGAAAATATTATGCTAACAGCTCGTGCTCTTGGATACGATAGTTGTCCTATGGAAGGTTATGATAGCAAAATGATCAGGAATGCTTTGTCTCTCGAAAGTGATGCTTCAGTCGTGATGGTGATTTCGCTAGGTAAAAGATCGGAAAAAGGAGTTTATGGAACACAAATTCGATTTGATCGAGAAAATTTTATTAAAGTTCACTAAATAAATTATAATAGAATAATGAAAAAGACGATTGATATCCATGTTGGGATGATTGATTTACATACCAAAAAGAATCCTCTTGTTGCTCCTTTTGTGAAGGCGCGTTTGAAAGACTATCCCGATCTCAACTTAGAAAATGGAATATTTTGGGGAGAAGCTTCTTTTGGCCTAGATAAGGTTGAGCTTTTCCAAAAACTACCCGATGAAAAAAAACATATCGTCTTAGAAGAGCTATCTCAAGACCGCATTGAAGAAGCTTTTCATATCGAAAAATCGGGAACTATTTATGGGGCAAAGATGATTGCTCTAAGTCAAACAATTGATGATCGTCTCCTTTATGGTTGTTTTGTTGGTGATGAGATTAGACATTTCGCGATGGTTAGACGCTACCTTTTGAGAGAAGAATTAGATTGTAAAAGTAATCCTTTTTTGCATTATCTCGATGAATTATTAGAAAATGGGCCAAAGCTAACTCTTGTTTTTATGATTCAGGTTCTTTTAGAAGGGTGGGGCATTGATCATTACACAATGCTTATGAACGATTGTTTGAATTCTGATTTAAAAGCAGATTTAAAAAGTATTCTTGTTGATGAAGCTTCTCACCATGGATCTGGAGTTGCTATTTTTGACGAAAATAATTTAGACGATAAGGAAAAAGAGTATTTAAAAAATGTTCTCTCTCAATTTCTTAAGATGATCCGTATGGGGCCATTGAGGGTGATAAGAAGGCTCGAGCAGGTAATTTCCTCATTAAATGAAAAGGACCATCTTCAAATATTAAAAGAAATGGGGGCGGATGATTTAACCAATCACAAGCTTCGACATTTTAAAACATTGATTGAAAAAGCAGGCGCTAAGAAAATTTTAAGAGAGATAAATGAAAGCGGCTTGCTCGATGAAATTGCTTAGTCAAAGCGCATCAATAAATATTTACAATAAAATTCCTCTTTGTGCACATAGTAAAATGCTAGACGGGTTAGCTTCCGAGGCCTAGAATAATTCTTTTCCATTTTTTAAAGTGATAAATATGATTGAAATACCAAAAATGAGTGATTGTTTAAATTTTGTTAATAACCAATGGGTTAAAGGTTCTGGAGAATTCTCACCAGTTGTTTCACCTTACACGGGAAAAGAAATTGGACGTTTTTATCACTCTGATAAAAATGACATTGATCAAGCCGTAGGTTCAGCTTTAAAGGCCTTTCATTCTTGGTCGAAAACCCCTCTAAAAGAAAGAACGCGAATAATGTTTAACTTTCGCGATATTCTTTTACGAGACATTGATAAAATCACTCATATTAAATGTAGTGAGTCCGGAAAAACATTTAATGAAGGAAAAGCAGGTTTATTAAAAGGCATCGAAGTTTTGGAGTTTGCCCTTTCACTTCAAAATTTAGATACCATGGGCAAAATGGAAGTCTCCAGAGGGGTGAGCTGTGAGTATAGACGAAGACCTCTTGGAGTTGTCGCCAGTATAACTCCTTTTAACTTTCCGGCCATGGTTCCTATGTGGACTATTCCTATCGCTCTTACCTTGGGTAATTGTTACGTCTGGAAGCCTTCAGAAAAAACACCGCTGACATCTATTGCTATTGCCGAGGCATTAAAAGAGGCCGGCCTTCCTGAAGGTGTTTTTAGTGTCGTACAAGGTAGTAGAGAATGCGCAGAAGCCCTAATTGATCATCCTAAAATAAAAGCGATTGCCTTTGTTGGCTCCACGGCCGTTGCAAAATCTGTTTATCAACGTGGAACCACACTTGGTAAAAGAGTTCTTGCTCTTGGGGGAGCGAAAAACCATATCGTTCTTTTACCAGATGCCAATCCCGAATTATCAGGAGTTGGAATATCCAATTCTTTTACTGGTTGTGCCGGGCAAAGGTGTATGGCCGCCTCCGTTTTATTGGCCGTTGGTGATGTTGAAAAACATATTAGTGAAATAAAAAAGACAGCAAGCTCTCAAACACTCGGTGAAAGTATGGGTGCCATCATTACTAAAGAGCAAAAAGAGTTTTTAGAATCAGCTACTGAAAGAGCAGTAGCAGATGGTGCTTCTGTTATTCTCGACGGAAGGAATGCTCCCGCTCCGAAAGGATTTGAAGGGGGCTATTGGCTTGGTCCAACAATTTTAGATAATGTTAAACCTCAAAGTGAAGCCCATATTAAAGAACTTTTTGGACCTGTTTTAAGTATTATCCGTTGTAAAGATATCACTGAAGCTATGGAAATAGAAAATAGTATCTCTTATGGAAATGCTTGTAGTGTTTTTACATCTAATGGTGCTTTGGCTGAAAAGGTCATTGAGCAAGCGTCAGCCGGTATGGTTGGAGTCAATGTAGGAGTCCCCGTACCTAGAGAGCCTTTTTCATTTGGTGGTATTAATGATTCAAAGTTTGGCCATGGAGATATTACTGGCGAAACTTCGTTAAACTTTTGGAGTGACCTTAAGAAGGTAACAACAAAGTGGGAAAAACAATCAGATAATAATTGGATGTCTTAATAATTGAAGGAATGTTTATGAAAAGATCATCACACGTCGTACTTACGTCTCACTCAAACCAAGTTTATAAAGACTACCCAAAAATAAACTGGGGAGCGAAAAGTGCTGAAGAAAGAGGGCCAATTATTGGATCTCTAACCGATACTAATATGAGAAACGCCATTGGAACTCATAGCGGAAGTTATACTGTCTATCGTGCACTCTCGATTGCTGCTGGAGACTATTCGCCAGAACATAAACCAGATTTAGAAAATACAGAGGGAACATGGAATATCAAACCTCAAGAATCATGGTTTGATCCCGAAAAAATTGTTTCTATCGACCCATGGGGTGTCGATGTTAATTTACATTTTAAGAAATCTCTTGAAGCAGGGATGGACATTCGTCCGACTATTGCTATCACTCAGGCACATTTACAAATTCCTGAAATTTATACTGCTGTAGAAGAAGGGCGAATTAAGCCAGATGGAAAAATTGTGACAAAAGCTGGCGATATTAAAATTACAAAAGTCGCTTTTGAGCCCGTTTGGTATCTTCCGGGAATTGCAAAAAGATTAAATTTAGAAGAAGGCGAGCTTAGAAAAATTTTATTTCAAGAAACTGGGGGAATGTTTCCAGAGCTGGTAACAAGACCTGATCTTCATGTTTTATTACCTCCCATTGGAAGTGTCACGGCGTATATCTTTGGTGATCCTGAGAAATTATCAGATCCCAAAACAGAGTTAAGCTGTCGAGTTCACGATGAATGTAATGGTAGTGATGTTTTTGGTTCTGATATTTGTACATGTCGTCCTTATCTCACCTATGGGATTGAACATGCCGCCAAAACTGCTCAAGCAGGTGGTGTTGGACTTGTTGTTTATTACAGAAAAGAAGGACGGGCCCTAGGTGAAGTAACGAAGTTTCTTGTTTATAACGCAAGAAAAAGACAAGAAGGTGGAGACTCGGCGAAAAATTATTTTTATAGAACTGAATGTGTCGCAGGTGTAGAGGATGCAAGATTTCAAGAGTTAATGCCTGACCCATTACATTTTCTGGGTGTGAAAAAGATTCATAATCTTCATTCAATGAGTAATATGAAATACGATTCTATCGTCAAAAGTGGTATTGAGGTCGTCAATAGAATTTCAATTCCTAAAGAACTTATACCCGCCGATGCTCAAGTAGAAATCGAGGCTAAAAAAGCCGCCGGTTATTTTACCGATGGTGATGTCAAAGACGATGGTGAATTACAAGAAGTTCAGGGGAGAAAACTTGAAGAATAATATTGTGGGCACTAAAGAAGATATTGAATACCTTCTTGATCCTCGTGCTATCAGAGATAGGGCCGCTTTAATTTTTGAGCTGACTAAAAAAGGTGAGACATCTTTTGATTATCATCCTGAAAAACTTGAAGAAACGGTAGCGCTTGTTGAAAAAGTAACGAGAGAAAACTATCCCGATCTTGATATACCTTTTCATTCTCGCTGGGGACATTTCAATGCCGGTGGTGTTGATCGAAATGCTGAGTTTAATGGTCTCATCTCCCATCTCGATCAAGATGAACAATGCAAAAGTAAATTAGACCTTGTGATTGTTTCAGTTCTTCTAGATGCAGGAGCAGGTGATAACTGGACATACCTTGAAGAAAAAACAGGTCAAACTTTTAGTCGAAGTGAAGGCCTCGCTATTGCAAGCTACCATATGTTTTGTCGAGGTGATTTTTCAAGTGATACAAGCAACCCTTATCGTTGTGATAACTCAAAACTTGAAAGCTTCAGTGTGGATCTTTTAAAGGATGGGTTTCAAGTTAGTGACGACAATCCTCTTGAAGGCTTAGAGGGGAGAGTTAATTTAATTAAAGAGCTTTCTCATTCTGTAGAGGGAAGACCTGGAAATATTTTAGATAAAGTTGATCAAAGTTTAAAAGCGAGTGACTTGCTAAAGATTGTCTTAAAGAACTTTGGTAATATTTGGCCAGGCCGAACATATATTGGTGATACCAATTTAGGAGACGTTTGGTCCTATAGTAAATTAGGAAGTAATTCTCTACATTCCCTGGTTCCTTTTCATAAATTATCTCAATGGCTGACTTATTCAATGATTGAGCCAATAAGTGAATCTGGTAGAAAAGTGACGGAGTTGAACTCTATGACGGGGCTTCCCGAGTACCGAAACGGTGGTTTACTTCTTGATAGTGGTCTCATCTCACTTAAAGACAATAGTCTTATAAATGAAGAGCACCTCCCATCGTCAGATCTTATTATAGAGTGGAGAGCTCTCACGATTTGTTTACTGGATATTATATCTGATGAGTTGAGAAAGAAGCTCAATAAAAGTGAAGAAGAGTTTCCTCTTGTAAAAGCACTTGAAGGAGGAACCTGGTGGACAGGAAGACGACTTGCTCAGAAACGTGATGGAGGAGGCCCTCCACTAAAACTAAAAAGTGATGGAACAGTTTTTTGATTAAAGGAATAAAGAAATGAAGGGACGTTATATTGAAATTGATCATCCTCTACTTAAACATAAGTTAGGATTATTAAGAGATAAGGAAACAACATCTGCTCGTTTTAGAGAAGTGACAAAGCAAATTAGTGGTCTCATGGTTTACGAGGTCATGAGAGACTGGGATCAATTTGATCGCTTGTCCATTGAAACACCCATCTGTAAAACAGAAATAGATCGTATTACCAATCCTCCTGTTGTTGTTTCGGTTTTGAGGGCCGGTAATGGTATGTTAGACGCTATTTTAACAATGATGCCATTTGCCCCAGCTGGTTTTATTGGAATTTATCGCGATAAATTTATAAAAAACACAGTGGAGTATTATTTTAAACTTCCTGCTGATGTAAAAGGAAAAGATATTTTGATATGTGATCCTTTAATTGCTACAGCTGATACAATGGTCGCAGCGCTTGATAGATTAAAAAACTATGAAGTCGGTAGAATAAAAGTCATTTCTATTTTAGCGTCGAAAGAAGGTGTTGAAAAAGTTCATCACTTTCATCCGGATGTGGATATTTATAGTTTATCAACAGAAGCTGAGCTAACAGAAGAAGGCTACCTCGTTCCAGGACTTGGTGATGCCGGGGATAGATTATTTAAAACAAAATGAAAAACTGTATTGTTATAGGTATTGCTGGTGGAAGTGGTTCGGGAAAGACAACCCTCGCCCGGGAACTTCACCAGAGAATGGGAGAAGAAAATTCCTGTGTTCTTCTCCAGGATAGTTATTATTTGGACCAATCAGATAAGTTTGACCACGATGGTGGCTCTATAAATTTTGATCACCCCGATGCTCTCGAATTTGAACTTCTTGCCAAACAAGTACAAGAACTTAAAAAAGGTAATGCTGTTAATATTCCCGTTTATGAATTCTCTTCTCATAAAAGGTTAGAAGTAAATTATCCTCAAGCCCCCAAAAAAGTTATTATTGTTGAGGGTATTTTAATTTTTCATCACGATTATTGTTGTCAGTTGTTTGATCAGATGATTTTTGTCGATACCCCTGAAACTGTACGTTTTCAACGGCGTTTAAAAAGAGATGTTGAAGAAAGGGGGAGAACAGAACAAGGAGTTCACGATCAATTTTTTAAGCAAGTAAAGCCGATGCATGATACTTTTGTTGAGCAGACAAAAATGAAGGCCCACCATCTGATTAGTGGGGAACAATCTTATGATCCAATAATCGAAGAAATTATAAATTATTGTAAAATTTAGAAATTACTAACATTATTAAAATCCAAAAAAACATCCTTGTTTTTCGACATTTAAAATGCTCCCGTCGTGGTCGCACCCACTTCGTGGGCCAGTTTTAAATATCTATTCGCTTTAATAGTAGAGATGGCCAATACTTGCTCTTTAGGGTTAGGCCATGGATGGCCGAATATTGGTTATCGTAAAACATGGATGTTTTAACATGTATTATGTAAGTTTTTAGAACTATTAAGTTTTAATAAATTATGTACGAAATCTCTCCAATTAAAGGGATCAGTTTATAAAATTTAAACAATAACCGCTAAGTTTCTTGGAGAAATTACGGGGTCAAACAAGGCCTCAATTCTCGCTTTTACCCCTTGCTCTTGAAGCCATAGAACACGATCGAGGATAATGATCAATTCAAGTAAGCGACCAAAGCGCCACCTGATGACATTACAAAGATAGATTTCTCTTATTTTCTTTTGATTTTCGGCACAGACGAAAAACTGGTTGAGCTCATTTGATTCTCTTTTAACCTCATAGTTAAGATGCTCAAGTCTCTCAATAGCGTAGTCAGCAAATGAACTTTTATAAGTACTATTAACTGAAGAACCAACACTGAAAAAATGATCTATTTCATAATCTTCTTTTAAAAGTAGTTGTAAAGTGAAGCGAAAGTCTTTTACTTTTTTTGTTTTATAAAATTGTTTTTCGTCTGCACCATAGTGAGATCTGGTTGCTAACGTAAAAGCTTCTTTGGTGAATTTGAAAGGTAAGTTATCCCTACAAAATGTTGATAAGGGAAAAGAGTTTTCATCAAGACGGTGATAACAACATCCAAAATTAACGAGCGGTTTTTCCATGACGTGAAGATGTTCTACTGCTAGCTCTCCACAAGTATGGAGACCTATACTTAAGTCATAGTGAAGTTCTTTTAATACTGAACGTTTAAAATCTTTATTTAAAAAGGTAAGAGAGTTAGCACTATTTGGTAAGGGATATTTACTCGCCCGCTTCTTTCCAAGCTCTTGAAACTCAAGGTTTTGATCTATTGAAAGAACTTCCTTTTGATAATAATGGGCCAAGGTTCTGGCGAGATGTCCGATACCACCTCCAATATCGACTATTTTTTGAATACCTTTTTGCTCTTTGATAAATCCAATAATCTGTTCAATTTCATGCTGCTTTTTCTTGCTGACCCTCCAAAGCGCCCAGCTAGGAAGTTGATCAGTTTGTCTTTTTTTATACGGGAAAGGGGAAGTGAGACAATTTATTTTATCTTGAAAAGCGACTGCTCTTTGGTCTAAATTTTTTGTCTCGTGAAAATGAATAAATCTGTAATGTTCAGCGTCTTTCATTTCTCTTAGCTGATCAATTAAATATTGCGGGTAATAATGCTTTCTCTTTTCAAATTGATTGAGAGGTTCATTGAGAACAATATCTTCATAAGGTGAGATAAAATCAATGATGTCTAAAAAATACTTTTGATAGTCCATAGCAAAATGATACAGTTTGGTACAATGTATACTAATATTTCAACTAAAAATATAGCAGTCTTTGGTCTTGGCGTCAGCGGTATGGCCGCTCTTCGCTTTTGCCAATGTATTGGGGCCAATACGGTGGTGATCGGAAATAATCCCAATATCGATTGGGATGGACTTAAGGCCGTCACCTTTTATCATCAAGATGATGCTCAAACTTCAAATATTTTGAGCTCTCTTGATATCATCATATTATCCCCAGGCATTCCAAGAGAGCACCCCGTTTTAAAGAAGGCCATTGAAAAAGAAGTTCCAATTGTAAATGAAGTTGAAATTGCGGCTTCTTATTTCCCAGGTAAAATTATTGCTGTCACGGGAACCAATGGAAAAACGACAACGGTGAGCTTACTCGCTCAATCATTAAAACAATTAGGTAAGAGTGTTTTTCTGGGGGGAAACTACGGCACCCCTTTTCTCTCATGGGTTTGTGACTTTCTTGAAAAGAAAACTGTGCCTACAGAATACGCTGTTATTGAGTTATCTAGTTTTCAGCTAGAAAGCTTAGATTCCTTTTCTGCTGATCTAGGGATGATCCTGAACATTACGCCAAGTCATATGGAGAGATATAATCACTTTGATGATTATAAAAAAGCAAAGTTAAATTTAAAAAATCATTGTCACTCTTTTTTAACTCCAAAAAGAGATTCAAAATCTGGTGAGGACTCAATTAAAAATAGAGACCAGTACTTAAATCAGTATTTTGATTTAAAAGAGTTTAAGCTGGTTGGAGATTATAACGTGGATAATCTTTGGTTTGTCATAAAAAGTTTAGACTTTTTTGAACTACCGGTTAAAGAAATTCAACTATCAAAATTGAAAGGTGAACCTTTTCGTTTAGAAAAAATAGCAAAAAATATTTTTAATGACGGAAAAAGTACCAATTGGCGCGCTACTGTTAGCGCCGTTTTAGCTCTTCAAATGAATGGGGATATAACACTTATCTTAGGAGGAAAAAGTCGAGACGAACATGACTTACCCTCCGATGAGATCGTGAGTTTACTTAAGTCAAAAGTAAATCAATTTTACTTTTTTGGTGAATCGGGAAAAAAGCTAAGGCAACTTTTTGAAGATGAATATTTTGAAACACTTGATGACGTTGTTAAGCATCTTGATTTAAATAAAACGATTTTATTTTCTCCGGCCTATCCTAGCTTCGATCAATTTAAAAACTATGTAGAGCGAGGTAAGTATTTTACTTACTTGGTGGAACAGAGACTGAACGAACTTTAATAGATGATGGCCTTCGGTTTTTATCCATATAAGAATCGGCAACAATAACTTTAAAGAGAAAAACTCCCAAAATTACTAAGACAACCTTTCCCATTTTAAATTCCATAATACCAACAAATCTCCTAAAGAATTTTCGACATAAATTCTGGAAAACATTAGTATTTTGAATATTTTGCTAAAAAAAAGCTAAAGTGGATTAAAATGCTCGGTAATTTGGCCGTATTAAGTTACGAAGTTTTCGCATTACTATAATTAAAAAAACTCCTAATAAGAAAGTCAAAAATCCATTTTTGGGGCCTTCATTGTCGACAAGATTAATCGTTCCACAGCCACCACTAAAGGGTTGGCCTGAAGGATATAACCAGCTAATACCATCTGAGTCATCCTCACCAACTTTGTAACGAGTGGAGACGCTGGAGTAGTACATGAGGTTGTGGTCGTGTTGACTATGGCCTAGACCTACAGCGTGTCCCAGTTCATGAGCAATCACTGCGATCTGCTCATCTCTTGAGAGAGTGTCAAAGGTTCCACTGTCGTTTATTAAAATAAGGGCGCCATTAATATTCTCTCCATCGATATTATTAGGAGCGCCGACTGCTAGCACGTGAGAGCTTCCACTGAAATTGGCAGAGTTATTATTACAGCTTATGAGAATATCACTACTAACAACGAGAGCAGCGTTGGGAGTACAATTATTGGTATCACTATTTGAGCAAATTTGTTCAGTATAGAAGTTTGAGCTAACAGATTGAACACTACCACGAACAAGCTCCAAAGAGCTTGTGGGTACAGTGTTCCAAAAACGGTTTGCTGCTTCTTGCGCAATATCGAGCAGATCGGTGTATGTAATATTGTCTAAATTTGGGCAGTCGATTTCTGCAATATTAATTTTGATTTCATCATTTTTAAAAGAGGCAGCCGCACTATTATTTAAAGTAAAAGCTTTTACTTGAGAGCAAAGAAGCGAGATTAATAGAAAAGACCTTATTGAAATTCTTATTTCCATAACGAGTCTCCGAAATGGTATTGAACAGAAAGGGTATAGGAAAAACTTCTATTGAGTGAACTTAGGACGTTAAAGGCGTAAACCTGAGCTTTTACCGACCACTCTTTTTTGAAAATAAAAGATTGGCCTCCTAAGATAGCGACAATATTTCTGGTTGTACTAGCACCATTGGGAACAGGGAAACTAGTATAGCCATCACCATTGGGTAAGGTTGCTGTTCCGCCGTCACCTTTGATTGTTGTTAAGTACATCCCCGTACCAAGTGAAATCATATACCTTTCAAGAAAAGAATAGGCGAGGTGGCCATTAAAAAAGTAGGAATACTTATGAGTATTCTCATCATCAGTGGTTCCAAAGGGCCAAAGAAGTCCAAACTCGGGAACGAGAGAAATATTTTCAAACAATTGGTATTGAGTACCGAGATTAAAATAGACTCGATGATCAAAATCATTAGTATCTCCTCCTCGGTTGGTTTGGAACCGTCCAATATGCTCATTGATAACACCTGTACCAAAGGTGAGGTCGTTGAATTCAGCGAACGTCGGGGAGAGAGTCAAAACTAAAATACTTAGAATTTTTAAAAACATTTCATTCCTTGGAAACAGTATTATTTTGCAAAGTAAAATTCTCAATGGCAAACATAATCATTTATTATTATTGAGTTAGATCATGGCCTAAATATTGAAGTAAAGTTAGACTAGGCGACAAACGGAGAATATATGATTCCAAATTATGATATACCAAATGACCTCATTCCTAGTGATCCTCGCTTTGGCTGTGGTCCAACTCTTATTCCTAATGAAACAGTGCAAAAGCTTGTCGATCATGGGCCACATTTACTTGGAACCAGTCATCGTAGTAAAGCTGTTAAAGATCTGGTGAAGGAAATTCAACAGGGCCTAGTGAACTATTTTAATCTGCCAAGTGGTTATGAAGTTGTGCTCGGAAATGGTGGTGCTACATTTTTATTTGATGCTATTGGGCTTGGTCTTGTGCAGAAAAAATCGACTCATTTTACCTGCGGAGAGTTTTCAAACAAATGGTTTAAGTCTCACAAATTAATTCCTTGGATTGAAGCAGAAGAAGTTGCTGCAGAATATGGTACAGGCATTACGGCAGAAAATAGAAGTGATGCTGATATGATTTGTGTGACCTTAAATGAGACTTCAACGGGAGTGATGGTTGATTCGTTACCAGACGTTGACGAAGAAACAATCTTGGCGGTAGATGCCACCAGCGGAGGAGGGCAAGTACCTTGTGATCTTTCTAAGGTCGATCTTTTTTTCTTTGCTCCTCAAAAAGTTTTTGCCAGTGAAGGGGGAACCTTCGTTGCGATTATGTCACCAAAGGCGCAAAAAAGAGCGTTAGAAATTAATGATAGTGATCGTTATATTCCAGGAATCATGAATTGGAAGACGGCAATGGATAATGCCGAAAAAAATCAAACTTACAACACTCCTTGTATTTCGGCACTTTTTTACTTGAATGAGCAAATCAAAAGAATGAATGCTGTTGGTTATGAAGGTGTTATTGCTGAAGGAAACAAGAGGGCCGATTTTATTTATCAATGGGCGACTAATCATCCTAAACTCTCTTGTTATATTAGTGATCAAAAGTATCGTTCAAATGCTGTGGCCACCATTGATGTTGATGAGTCTTTTGATGTCACCCCTTTTATCAAAGAACTAGAGCAGAGACAGCTTGTCTATGGTATTGGGAGTTATCGAAAGCTCGGAAGAAATCAATTTAGAATAGCTCTTTTTCAAGCGATCAGTTTTGATGATATTGTGAAATTAACAAAAATTATCGACCTTGCTTTAAAGTAACTAAGGTCTTGTGTAATCAAGAACTTTTAGATGAATAAAGTCATGGATACTTTTGTCTTCAAATTTTGGATCATCTCCATCGATTAAACATTCATACCCAATGGAAAAATAAGGTGCTTGATAACAGATCGTCCAAGTAAACTCGACTTCGTTTTCTGCTCCAGCAAAAGTGTGAACAGTTTGGTAGGCCCTGTACTTTTTATTACTTAATTCATAGTCAATTAAACTTGTTTCAATCTCATGTTGAGTACAGCGGTCATCGGCGAAATCACCAACGTCTTTGCAGGCCTTATCGAGATAGTCAATATCTGAAAGAACTGTTTTTCTATTGCTCTCGATGGCGTCAGAGCGATTAATTTTGATAGAACCAATCTCTGTATTTTGCACTTTTAGTTGAGCAATATTATTTTCACATTCATCTTTGTTTTCTGTTGGCGAAACAAATTGGGCACTTTCATAATCGGGATAAGATGAGGTTTGCTTCATGAATTCATCTTCACTAAGTACCTGTAAAACTTCTTCTTCGAAAATGTCACTGGCCGAATTAAAGACACAAGTCACAGTATTGTTAGTCGGCAAAATAAAACTTTTTTCTTGTTCAGTTGAATACGTTTTGATGTAGGTTATTTTTTCTCCAGCAACGGGAGAGTTTGGCGTAAAGTTTTCTATGGTATCTAACATGAGACTTTTTAACCTTCGGCTATCTTCTGACTCAATATAGACAACACTATTGGTATCACCACCTTTGTCTCCTTCACCATCTCCTGGCCCGGGTTGTAGTTCACCACCACCCCTTACGGTACCAGATCTTCTTTGATCAGACTTAGATCCTAAATCACAACCCATAAGTAGTATCAAAATGCTCAGGAAAAATGTATTTCTCATAAGTTAATCATCTCAGATAGTATCGAAATTTCCAAGTCTATTGAAAAATCTACAAGTGTTATTGATAAATTTGCTATAGTTAAGTATTTAATAATTCACACAACAAGGACTAAATTATGAAATTACTAACACTATTAATCATGTTTTTTAGCCTGCAAGCGATTAATGCTGAAGATATAAGGTTGATGAGCTTTTTTCGGGTGAATTATTACACCAATAAAACCTATGTCTTTGATGTAAACGTTGATAGCAATTGTCGCATCAATCAAAAAAATCCTCTTTCTTCATATTTTATCGTCAGTAATGGTAACTCAAAAAAAATAGAGGCCTTGACTGGGAATAATAAAAAACTTTTTACTCCAAAAGTTCTGGGAAAAAACTCTTCGAAAGCAGTTTTTTCATTAGGTATTTTTAGTCATAAACTTTTTAAAAGCACTTATCCAAAGGATGTTAAGTTTCAAGTTGAAGTATTTAACTCATCCAACGGGTGTCGTGCAGAGGTCCAGAGCTTTATCGATGATCAGCTTCTCTTTGATAGGTTAGAAAGAATTGAAGCAAAATTAACTCTTCATTCCAGTGGACTTTTAAAAGGTCACCCCAAGGGGCTAAGTTGGCTTCGTTTTATTGAAAGAAATAGTTCAGATTGCCTTGTTGGTAATTGTCAGTAAAAAAAGGCCTCCGAAGAGGCCTTCATTTATTTTAAATAAGTTTCAAGCTCATCGGCCCCGCCGATTTTTTCTCCACCAATAAAGACCAATGGGAATGTACCACTTCCGCCCATGGATTGGAGAACATTTGTTCTCATACCTGGCACTTCAGTGTAAGTGAGCTTATTTGCAACTAAAAGCTCTTTCGCTCTAGCACAGTGTGGGCAGCCCTCTTTCGTAAAAATGGTAACACCAGCTTTTGGTTTCGCTTCAGGTGCGAGGTAGTTTAGCATGGTATCGGCATCAGAAACTTCAAAGGGATCACCTGGCTTTTCTGGCTCAATAAACATTTTCTCAACCACGCCATCATTAACCACCATACTGTAACGCCAGCTTCTCTTACCAAAGCCTATCGCTGATTTATCGACCAGCATGCCCATACCTTCAGAGAATTCACCATTGCCATCTCCAATAAGGATGATATTTTCAGCTTCTTGATCTTTTGCCCAAGCATCCATGACAAAAGCATCGTTTACAGATAGACACACGATGGAGTCAATTCCATGCTCTTTAAAAACGGGTGCTAAATCATTATAGCGAGGTAAATGAGTTGAAGAGCAAGTAGGGGTAAAAGCTCCCGGTAGTGAAAACACAGCAACTTTTTTCCCTTTAAAAAGGTCATCTGTTGTGACGTCTTTCCATTGCCCTTGGCTTCTGGTTTTAAATGTAACGTTAGGGACTTTTTGTCCTTCTCTATTTTCCATTATGGATCTCCTTTATTGTTGACGAAATTCTGCGAGGCGCGCTTCTCGATTAATTCGTCGAATTTTTCCGTTAATATCGTCAAGTGCATCAACAGCACTATCCCATGCGGTATAAATTTGTTTTTTAATATCAGCTTGCAGATCTCCTACAGCATAGAGACCTTCAACGCTGGTTTCACCTTTTTTATTGGTGGTGACAAAGCCTCTTTCATCAACCTCTGCACCTAAACTTTTGGCCAGCTCATTATAGACAATCATGCCCAAGCTAATAAAAGAAATTTGATTTTTTACGTAACTGCCATCTTCGAGTTCGAAGCCATTTAGCACTAATTCTTTTGCATTTCCATCAATCGATTTGATGGGAGAAGTGTAGACCTTAAAACCATACATCTCAATCAGTTCACGAGTTGTTTCATCAAACTGAGGCTCCTCTCCGTTTGTTAAAATATTCATGCTTGGTGTTCGGTAACGCTCATAAAGCATAGTCGCTACCCAAACAGCTCCTGATGTATGGCCAATGATCGAGGTATCTTTTTTATAAACATGATGCCCGTCACAGCGAAGGCAGTAATCTATGAGCTGAACATTTGCATAAGGTAAAACAGGATCAATACTCCCTTGAATATGAGGCTGGACGTCCATTAAACCGGTGGCCAACACAACATATTTAGCTTGGTGACTTTCACCTTTATGATCAGTGAGAGTAAAAAGACCATCGTCATTTTTTGTAATCGTTTCGACACTCAAATTATTGAGTTGAGTAAAGCGCTCACTAAACTCACTATTTTTGATCCACTTAAGCGTTTCCATATTGGGATTAACAATGCCCTTTTTGTATTCATGATAACCGGGCATATTCTCCACTTTGGAAACCCATTGGGCCCTCGACTTTTTCTTAGCTTTCGCATTACCGGTAAATAGAGCGACGTTGTCGTTATTGAGAACACCTCTTAAGGCGGCCATCACTCCTGCAGCACCTCCACCAATAATGGCTATATCATAAACACTCATTACAGCTCCTAAAGCTTCATTTTTCTGTGTTTATATTACGGGAAAGTGGGGTAGAAGTTAAATACTTTAATGATATAGCGCGATAGGCTGAGGCTATCGCGCAGATTGCATTAATTACTATAAGTTAATTTGATCAATCATCTCTCTAATATTGTCAAGTCTGGTCTGAAGATCGTTAAAATCAATTCGTCTCAGGTCATCTTCCGTCATTCCATTACTAGAAAAGAGTATTTTTTCAACAGCTTTAATTTCTCGCTCAGTAGAGTCAATAATGGCGGCGACGATTTTACCTTCAGTATGATCAGAAATACCTTCAGCATTATCACGCTCCTGCTTAAAATAATCTTTTAAGGCCAATAACTGGATATCTTTATCTGCAGATAATTTAACGAGATCGGCATTGGATAGCCCTTCATTTAAGGCCAGTGTTGAAAGTGATAAAAGTGTTAATATTGTAATTAATAAGCTTTTCATAAAATCTCCTGTTATCTCTCTAGTCTAGCAAAAATATCGCCCCTCATGGGCGTTTAAGAAAGGCTTACATAGTACTGTCAAATGTTTTGACAGCTTTTTTATTGTCTACTTTGAGGACATCGATATGAAAGAATGAAATAAAGCAGGATTATTTTTTAGTCTTCTTTTATGATGATCAAATGAAACCAATTACGACTATTGTTTTTTCTTGTCTGATATCTCTTTCATTAAAAGCTTGGGATAGTAACCTTTATTCTTTGAGTGGAATTGATGGTGATAAAAAATTAACGATCACCATTGATAAGGTTTGTTTAAAGAATCAAAATAATACAAGTTTTTCAGGGCCATATCAGCTTTCAGTAAAAGTTTTCAAGGCCATTTTAAATCAAAATAACGGAACCATTGAGTTTGTAAAAAAAGCGAGAGTGAGAGATTCCGTTGCTGCTTTTGATGATTATGAATTTGATCACCAATCGGGAGAGGTTGAAGCAACAGATTTATTAATGACGGCCTTGACGGGAATGAGCACTGTTGCTCAACAAAGTTTTGAGTTTGAAAATTTTAATTACTCATTACCAATGTATAAAGTTAATGATGCCATAAATAGAGTGCCTCATTTTAATGAGACAGGTTTCTTCGATCGGTTGGTCTATGAACCAGAGTACTTAGCAAACAAACATATTTTTGTCGGATTAGAGATTTCTGTTATTGATAAGTTTTCTGGTTTTAATATGGCCCGTTCAAAAATAGCACTTGCTGAACCTTCTCGGCTGGCCGGTGTTTCTTTGGTCGATGACCTTCATTTAGAAGAAAATGCAAAAATTCATAAACTTTGGCCTAACGTGGCCGTACTGTTTAGTTCTCAGCGAACTTTTTATAGTCTCAATAATCAGCATAGTGGAAGGCCAACTGAAGTTTGCCAAAACGATGATTATATTGAATTTTCACTTGAAGTTAATGAGTAGTGTATAAATAGGGTCAGGAATTGGCTCTTATAAACTCTATAAGTATTACTTATAAAAACTGTCTAAATTTGTATTTTAAACAAACTAACCTTAAAATTTATTTATGAGTTTGTTTGAGAATACACAAACCATTTATATAGAACTTCTCGGAAATGTGAATCTTTTCCTCGGTCTTGGTATTCAAGTTTTGGCTTCCATGGTTCTTGGTGGAATCGTCGGTTATGATCGCGAAAAAAAGATGAAGGCCGCTGGTCTCAAAACAAATATTTTGATTTGTATGGGGGCCTGTATGTATACCTCCATGTCTCTCGTTTCTATCGCTCAAAACTCAATTGGGGCACCAGATCCTAACCGTGTTTCGGCACAAATTGTGAGTGGTATTGGTTTTCTCGGTGCAGGGGCAATTATACAAGGACGAGGTAATGTCATTGGTTTAACCACAGCAGCAACGATTTGGGTGGTGGCGGCCATTGGTTATACAGTGGGTGTTGGCCATCCCTTTAGTGCCACAATCTTTTCTTTAACCGTTCTTATTGTTTTAAAAATGATAAATCCTCTCTATCGCTTTTTAGAAAGAGAGAAGGATCAAAAGCCATTTCAACTAGAAGTCCTCTCTTATGGCTCAATTACTAAAACGGTAAAAGATATCATCTTCTCCGAGACATTGGATATTATTGAGATATATGAAGAGGATATTCACTCAAAGAAAAATTATCGCTTTTTAACGGTTGTCCTGATGGCCCATCCTCGAATGATGGAGAGAATCTGCGCTGAAATAAAAACCTCTGTAAAGGTTGATAAGGTAAATTATCATCCTCACCTTGAAGATATCGTACAAGATCATGATATCAATATTAAAAATAATAAAATGAGTTCATAAAAAAAGGGCCTTTAGGGCCCTTTTTTATTCGAAAGATATCACTATTTAAAATTAGATATGATGTAATTCAAATGTAAAAATTTTCTTAATACTGACAAGTTTATTGTTTGGAGTACGAGGGTAGTTAATACTATAAAGAACTCTCGTCAAACAATTTACTAAATACCTATTATAAATCTGAGTGGTATCGATAAACGTTAAATGATCAAGTCTGCCATTAGGTCCAACTTTCATCATCACGGGCAATGTACCCTGTTGCTTTGTTTGGGATTGTTTATAACAAAGGTTTAAGTCCATCGCCTTGCCAGCAACACTTTGATCGAAACTTCTAATATAATTACCAAGTCCAGGTCTCGATGTTGCTGAATTAGACATGGTTACAGAATCCATATTCATATCATCAAAAGCTAGGTCATCTTCAAAGTTAGAAGGGGCATAGTTTCGTGATTGTTTTTGTCTTCTAGTACCGCGATCTATAGCTTTTTTTTTAGGTCTTCTCTTTAGACAATCTTTTGCTGATTTACTTTTAGTACATTCTAAAAGTTGATTGTAACCACCAATAGCATCATTCCACTCATCTCTTTGCTCGAGATAGTTTTCGAAGTTTTCTTTTAGACCTTCAGATTCTTGAACGAGCTTACCGTACATTTTCTCTTTCTTTTGGTAATTCTTTTTAAGAGTTTTAACGTTTTTAAGTTCTGTTCTTAGAGACTTTAACTCCTCATCAACTTGAACATTTTTGGTTTCGTTGTAATGGCCATCGATATTGATCGTCTTCCCATCAACTTTACTGTTCTTCGCTGCCAAGGCTACATTGGATATTAAAAATAACGTAATGACTAACTGCTTCATATGGTACTCCTTAAGCTTATGGTTTCATAAATTAACAGGTTATGGGTTTAAAAAATGGGAGGACTTGACACATTGTGCCCTTGTGGCTAAATAAGGGAAATTATTGGAGCTCATGTAATGCAAAGCAGTACGTTGCAAAAACATCGATTACTTGGTCGGGGAAAATACACTGATGTATTTTTAGATAGTAGTGCGACAAAAGTAATCAAAGAGGCTAAAAATAAATCAGCGCAATCAATCAGACAAATTGAAAATGAATTTGAAAAGTTACAGCTTATAAACAAAGCAAAGATCTCACCAAAGGTTTATCAAATCTCAAATGATGCCGACGGTATTCCCTTTCTTGTGATGGATTTTATTGAAGGAAAGACGTTAAGAAGCATTCTTGATGAGTGTGAAGGTCTTGGTGAAAAGCTAAGCTCTGAATTTGCTTTTTCCTTAATCGATCAAATTTCGAGAAGTGTTTATACTCTTCACCAACATTACCACCTTGGTCACTTTGATTTATCACCGGATAATATTTTAGTTTCAAATGATGGATCGTGCATCTATCTCATCGACTTTTCTCTTGCTAGGAGTGAACAAGAATTTCAATTGATTGATGAGGCGGTAGGAAAAGTCGATTATATGGCGCCTGAAGCTTATGAAAAAGAGTTTGGTCTTCATAACGATATTTACTCTCTAGGTATTATTTTAGATGAGATTAAAAATAATGCTGAGTCTCTCGGTTTTGCTGTTGATTTAGATTTCTTGATAGCTTCAATGAAATTACCCATGGTTGAGGCACGAATAAAAATTGATGAAGTGGTTAAACAAGTGAATCAATTTAAAACACAATCAGTTGAGCTTAAAGAAGGTGATCGAAAAAAATGGGTTGTTGGCCTTACTATAATCTCCGCACTTTTTGTTGCTGCTTTATTTTTTAACTCGAGTGAGACAAAGCCTAAGATGACAAATAAAAGTAAGCTCTCTAAGCAAGTGAAATATGAGAAAAAACAAAGAATAAATAAGAAAAGAAAAAAGATTAAGAAAGGTCAACAAAAGAAAACCAAAAAATTCAAAATAAATAACGAAACGAAAAATATTTTTAAGAGAATTGTGAAATGAATAAAACTTATACAGAACACTCCACCTTTAAAAGGTATACAAGTATCATTAATGTTTTAAAATCTTGGGGACCCCTCGAGCGAAAAGAAGTTGAAACATGGATTAAAAATAAAATGGACTTGGATGAAAAAGAAAATATTGAAAAAGCATTAAGAAGAGATTTGAAAAACCTTGTTACTGAAAGTGAGGTCGATGAGTTTGCTTTTAATAAACAAGGTATTTTTCTTGGAAAAACGATGGAAGAGGAATTTTCTGAGAGGGTGCGGTTTTATAAATATCAAATTTCAGGAAAAGATAACCTTTCTGTTTCTGGCCGTAATGAAATTGTGGACGGTGGGGCCGATCTTTTTTATTCTCCTGGGATGGAGCATTTCTTAAGGGTTAAAAAAGGGGAGAGTCATCCTGAATTTAATAGATTTGTCATTTACTTTGAACTCTTTAACGAATTATATCATCTCGAAATTGACTTGAAGACATTGACACTGGCAAGAGCAGGGGAGTGGGTCAATGTTATCATTGCCGGTAACCGTCAGGTTAAAGAGAAAGATATGATGAAGTATTGCGAGGAGTATGGTCCTTATGCTGTCGTTCTTCTTCTTAATGATCCTTTTTTAAGTAGTCCCACAAAGGACCTCCCAGGCCACTTGAGGCTTTCTTTTCAGCAAAAAGGGAGAGTCATCATAGAGGATTTTGGATCAAAAAATGGCACCAGTTATTCCTCTCTCGATGAATGGAGCTGCAATCAACTTTTAAGTGATATGACGTTTAATCACGATAAAACGAAAACGCGATATTGGGCAGAGATTGAAAATCAAAAAATGAATACAATTAAGCCTAAGGCGCCTGAACTCATTGAATCAGAGAGAATCTTGGTAAAAGCGAAAAATGCAGGATTAATCTTTCAATCATGAAGTCTCTCGTCACTCTTCTTTTATTAAATCTTCTTCTTTCGGCCTGCGGAACTATTGGTGGCCGTAAGAATATTGTTCCCTTTGATTCAAATCCTAGAGGGCTACTTGTTTATGATCAAAGAGGAAAACTTTTAGGAAAGACACCCTTTTTTTATGATATCAAACCAAAACACCAACAATATTTTATTTTTAAAGTACCCGAGTCAGAGGGGAATTGGTCTAGTCGAGAGCTTTATAAATGTCCGATCGATTGGGGGCAGTCTTTAGTTCCAGGAGTTGTTCCTGCTTTTTTTGGAATAGGTGGGGCAATACTTGGTGGAGCTTCGCTAGCTATCGATGCGATTTCTGGCCATCTTTTTTTATGTCAAGGGCCCATTTTTGTTGGACGGGATCTTCTTCCTAAAACGACTTTAAAAGAAAAAAATGTTTTAGTACTTCCTTTTTTTGATAAAGACGTCAAAGTAAGTAAGCTTGTTAGGCAATACTGGTTAGACAATTATTTTTCTCGGGTAAAAACAGAAGATAAAATAATTGATCTCGATAAAAGTTATAAATTAATGGAGTTTCGAGGAATCACAAATCAGTCGGCATCTTCATTTTCTGAAGTGAAAAAAGAAAATTTAAACAAAATTGCCTCTGAGCTAAACGCTACTCATTCACTACTTTTAAAAAGAGGTAAAAATAAGAATCGTCATAAAATTAAACCTGTTCTTTATGATCTCTTTACGGGGCAAGAAGAAAATACAGAATATCTTAATGAGTTTGATTTACCAAAAGAGGCCACCGTTGAAAGATCGTATATTGATACTTTAATAGGAATTATTAATCTGGTACCCAATACATTAACGTTTACCTACCTAACAAATCCTAAGGTTTATTATAATGCCGATCAGTTCTCAGTCAGCTCGGCCAATAGTCAGGATACAGATGAGCATCCAGAGGCCGTCCCTAGAATAGTTACATTCTTTGGTTTGGCCAATGTTCTTCATCCTCAATTCTATGGTTCTTGGGACTGGGACTTCACCACTTTTCCCATGTTTAAGTTAAATGCATGGCAAACTCAAAATGATAATTTTACAACCCAAATGATTGCCTTTATGGCCACTTATAATATTGGCCTTACCGGGCATACTCCGTGGGGAGCTCTTAGCTTAGAGGCCGGCTACGGGATGGGGAACCTAAATATGCAAGACTCTCTAGGAATGAGTGAAAACAAAGTAAAAAGATCCAAAAGGTTTAACCTAAACTATGTCGGATTCTTTGATGAAAAATGGTATTTTGTGGCCTCATTAACTCAATATGAAATTAATAGTCCTGTGGGGCGACCTGGTTATTATGAACTTGAGAAGTGGATTCAATCATCTTTTGGTTTTGGTTATTACTTCCCCTCTCTGAAAACAATGATTCGAGATTGGTTTAGATATTAAATGAAAAATAAAATCAAAGTTGTTACTCTCAATATATTGTTTTCATTTTTATTTTTGGAGGTTTTTTTATATTTTCTTTTCCCATTTATTAAAAATCAAGTGACATTACACTATAATGGGCAGTTATCTTTTCATCTCGATAGTATTCAATTTGTCTCTCATTTAATGAAAAAAAATACTTCATTAAAACCACATCCTTTTTTTGGCTTTATCAATAGTAATAATGACTTCGAACGCAACTTATTAACCAGAAAACCTAAAGGTGATAAAAATGAGTTTATTATCGCTATCTTTGGAGGTTCTGTTGCTCACGGTATTTATGAAGTTAATAAAACAGAAAGAACACTTGAGAAATATCTTGGAGGGAATAAACTATTTCGAGATAAGAAAATTAAGGTGATCAATTTCTCTGCAGGAGGATTAAGGCAACCTCAAAGTATCCATATTGCTAACATGTTTTCACAATTCTTTGATTTGAGTATCAATATCGAAGGATCTAATGAAGTGGCCTATTTCTATCATCAGCACCCTCATTATTACCCTATGCATGCGGTTTCAAATATCTATTTTAGTGGTCTAAAAAGATTATCTAGACTTCCCATTTTGTTGAAACTAAATGGAGTAAAAAAAGAAATACTTAAACGAATTAAAAAAGATCAGTACTTGCTTAAAACAAGAAAGACGATTGATTATATTTTTCTTAATCAAATATATAACTATTATTCTTTCGTTTCAAAAAATACTAAACCAGAGCTGAATAAACTTTCAAAGGACTATTTTCTTAATAATTATAATTTTTGGTTACTTCAGTCATGTTCTCAGCAAAATATGCTAAAAGATCGAAACATTAAGTCACTTTATATAAAACAGCCGATACCTGCATTTGGGAAAAAAGTAACATCAAATGAACTAAAGTATATCGAATTTTACAAGCCACATCTTCTTGGACACTATGATGATTATGTGTCGGTTTATAAACAAGAAGTTGAAAGACTAGTTGATCATTATCACTTTAATCTTTATGACTTCACTAGCGTCTTTTCACGCTCATTTGAAGAAACTTATATAGACGGTTGTTGTCATCTCAACAGAACAGCTCAACGTATGTTTCTAGATAAAATAGCGAAACTTATTATTGCCGAGTATGAATTTTTAGATAGACGTTGTGATTGGAAAGCGCTTGAAAAAAAATTAAAAGGTGATCTTTAAATCACCTTTTAAATTCATTTTTTAATTAAGAGTATTTTTATACCTCCTATAAGAAACCTCATGAGTTTTAGCTTTTTTTAGTTCACGATCGAGTCGATCAAACTGACTATTTAACTGATTAATTGGTTTTTTTACTTTTGATTTATTTTCAAAAAATAATATTGAAAACAAAAAGAGAAGAAATAGGGGTAGAGTTTTATACATGGGAGACCTCCTGTCTTATTGAGATGGCATTCATTGCCGTCATCACTTAAGAAGCAAAGAAGAGGCCAATTTATAAGCTGCTAAGGTGCTCATTTTTCGATGATTGAGTGCTGAAATTTGTTAGCGTTTGTTTAAAGTTTATTCAGTTTTCTTAAAGAGTCTAAACTGAATAGGAGAGTATTCACCAATAGATGGAGGTAAGGCCTTGGTGAAAAATTTTGAAAAGTGGCTATTATCCATAGGGGCATTACTTTGTCTGATACTTGGATGCCAAACTCGAGTGATATAAAAATGAGTTGAAAGATAATGTCTTCCAAAAGAGTGCTCAATCTCTTCAAACCCCTTTTTCTTAAAAATCTTAATGGTGTCTTCATTGAGGTATTTATTATGATGAGAGATTGGTATCGCTTCTAGCTGAAATTCATTTCTCGCTTCATTCATCTTGATCCACGTCTCAGAAAAGCTTTCAATCATGATGAAAAGACCACCTGGTTTGAGTCCATGATAAATTTGTTCACAGACTTTGGGCCTATTTTTTAAATTGAGGATATTGACCAAGCTTCTTTCGGTTAAGATAAAGTCAAATTTCTGCTTCTTAAGAACCTCCGTTGAAATCATATCATCGTGCCATAGAGTGCAGTTTTCAATATTTTGTTCACAAGAAAGCTGATACATTTTTTCATGATATTCAATACCATAGAGATCGATTGACTCATACTTTTCTCGTATTGTTTTTAAGGTATGACCATTTCCATGACCGAGATCGATGAGTGATTTTCCTTGATGGCCATAAGTTTCAAGACAAAAGTTAATATACTTTAACTCCGCTTCTCGAATATGATGATCTTTAATAGACGAAAGGGCAGAGAGTCCATGATTTACGGCCACTTTGTCGTAATGTTGTTTTTGATGAGAGTCAGACATTTATTCGCAGTATAGATGGTGATCCCATTTAAATCCAGCATTAAAGACGGGAGTTCCTGTGTCATTGAGATCATCATAATCAATACTGGTGTTTTGATTATCTAAAATACCATAGCGGAAGCTGGCCTCAAAATCACCAACCTGAACGTAGGTGGCAAAAGGCTCTCCAAAGAAAAATCCAAAAGCGCCACCATTTCTAACAGCACCATTTTCACAAAATTGAGCACCAAGATTAGCTAGTTTACTATAAGCGGTTTCATTTAATTTAATTTCACCTGTCTCTGCAATAAAATCATCATCAGTGAGTCCTACGAGATCTTCAGGAAAGTCTCCATCGTCCATCCCTTCACTTGAAATAAACTTATTAAAATAAACATTTACGTTTGTTCCCTTGGGAAGTTTACAAATTTTATCATCACCTGATGTGACAGAATAACCTGAACAGCATTTATCAGACGAACTAGTTTTTTGATTGAGTTTTACACAACAACGAAACTCCGAGCTTTTAAAAATAGGCTCCGTTGCGAGACTATCTTCTTGCACCACAAAGTCGCCGGGATTGGCCTCACTATCGGCCGTATTAGCGGCATCATAAACTTCATAGGTTTGTCGACCATTGACAGCGGCGTTATTATTAGCATAAGCAGCAGCTTCAAATGCCGTTCTTGTTTGATTTGGTAAATCAAAAAGTCCTTCAACTAATTTTGATTTATTTGAATTACAATAGATTGGCTCATACCAAATTTGTGGTACTCCAGTTAATTCAAAGCGACCAAGTTTTGTAAGATAATAAAGAGCATTTCCGGCTTTCATCCCACTTTGATCGGTATCTGTTGCCAACGTGTTGTAAATATAATCATCTCTATTTTGGATATTATAATCAATTTCAATAAAGGCGAATGTCCAGTCATTACCACCGAGTTCAGGACCAAGATCTCCTGTAGGGAGTGCTTTCGCATGGAAAACAGTATGCCCATCTCTCTCTTCAATACACCACTCATTATCGGCGAGGAGATTTCTTGGGTTGCTTGATCTCATGTCACAATTTTGAACAAAAGTGGGTGTTGACGTTCCTGCATCTGTGACAATCCCATTAGTATCTTCAAAAAAGTAACGAATACGAACATCGATGAGGTTGTTTGTTGCACCACTCGCGGCATCGTCATTTGTAAATCGTGTACCACCTCGTGGAGTATCAAAATAATCATTTATACCATTATTTGGACTTGTATCTGCTGCTCCATCTCCATCTCCATCAGTATCGGTATCGATATAACCAATATAAATGGGAAGATAAAAACTAACGGCAATATAAGAAGTTGGGTTTGGAAAGAAAGTATAACGGTTATCTAAATCATCGAGGTCTTGATTAATAGGCTGACTATTAATAAATGGGATAGGGTTATAGGGAACCTCTGAAGATAATAAAATGAGATCGGCATTATTATCATCAAGAGGTCTCGTACTTAGTGTCGCCGTTGTAGTCGCTAAAGCGGTTGGGTTGGTGACACTTCGATCTGTAGGAAGAGGCATACTTTCTTGTACACAACCATTATCTGCTGGAGCTCGACAGAGACGTCCAATGTCTTGAATATAATTATCGTTATCGACATGATCAGGAGTCGAAAAGGGAATTTCACTTTGATAATTTAAACAAGCAAACTTTGTAATATCTGGGTTGAAGCGATTGACTGACCAATCTTTTGATCCATCTGCAAATTTTCTAATCCAGCCACCACCACAGCAATTCTTTTTCCCTGTCTCATTTAAAGTCTTCCACTGGAAGGCCTTCGGAGCCGAATTATCATTAACAATAGGAACCTGATTGATAACCGTATTAGGGTCAGCTGCAGGGTTTCCATCAACACCTGAGACGCCGGCATAACGAGAATATCTTCCGGCAGCTGTTGGATCACTAAATGGGAAGGTAGCGACATTTAGTCCTGTATTAACTTTAGAGTGATCTGTGATGATGCTGTCGTCGTCTTGAGTATACATCGTGAAGTCATTTCCAACAGCACGACAACATCTGTTTTGAGTCATATCATAATTAAAGTACTCAGGATCTTGGATGGTTGGTTTTTCTGCCGCTTGTCCACAGATCAGCGCTTCTTCCCAAAATTCTTTTTCTGCATCTGTTCCACCGAAACGTGTTCGACCGAAACTTTCCGCTTTTTCAGCGTGAAGTTTATTAGGAGAACAGTCGAGGTCGGTATGACAAATTGATCCTGCTCTTCGAAAACAGGCATCTTGAGCGAGTACTTTAATATCTTTATCGATGCTAGAAAGTGAATTAAGTGCTCCTAATTCTAAAAATTCGAAAGTGTTTCGATCGGTGGTGCCGTCATTATACTGAGACTCTTGACCACACATATTTTGACTATGGGCCTTAGTGAGATCAGCGGTAAAAATATAATCACCTTTATTAACAGCTTGGTCTTCTTGATCTTCAAAGATAGGACAGGTTCTTACACGAGTATCCCCAGTCGCTTCTGAATTACAAGAAGATATTTGATTAATATAATCTGTTCTTAAACTATTATCTTTAGCCTGATGTTGATTAGCATAGGTATCCGCTAATTGTTTTCCAGGTCGACAAATTCCAAAATCATCCACGTCAGCATCAAAGAGAGCTGCATTATGTTTGATATTATCGATGATGGCCTGACTTAATCCATGTCCACCTCCGACATAATTAAGTGGTCTACCAAGAACATTGGCCTCTCTACCTAATTGAAAGACTCCCTCTTCTTTTGGCTCTCTTGCTACTTCTCTGTTAAAGGCATTTTCATCTAAATCAGCACAGTAAAAGTTAGGAGCACAAGTAAAAAGTCTTCTCTTATTATCATCTAGAGTTGAAAAATCTTTTTTACAAACAGAACCGGAACCGCGATAGACACATCTATTTTTTGAACCAGAGGCAAGGCCACCTTGTAAAAGTTTACTAAATTTAATCGCCGGATTTTCGTCATTGACGAGCTCATTTCCATTTGTATCAAAAACAGGCCATACCGATTTATACATGGTGGTGTTTTCACACATATACTCCCAACCTAATTTACTAACACAATCCGAGTCGCTACTACAGCTATGAAAGTGCTGACATGTGGCCCCTGAATTTTGATTGGGATCATTGGGAGAAAGGTTGGGATCGTAATCAAAATCTGCAGCGTTGGTATTACTATTATTTTCTGTAATTTGAACCGTGATACTACTTCTTTCTGCCAGGTCAGCAAAAGGAGCATTGATCGCAAGATATAATTTTTTACTAGAAGAAGTGACTCTTCGCGATCCACCGATAGCAAACCAGCGAACTCCATCAAAAGACCCAATGAGAGCACCTTTGTTAAAACCATACCAATCTCTTTGATAGCCGTTTGCGAAGAGGGCCGCTTGAGTGGCAAGCCTTGCTTGTCTTTGCGTCGTGAGATCAGCATTTTTCTTATGACTAAAAGGAATCATTGTCGGAGGAACAAAACAAGCTCGACCAAAAATATTATCCTCGTAATTTGCAAGAATAGTATTACTATTAAAATCAGTTCTACTGGTTGAGTAACCCATCGTCGCTCTGGTGGCAGAGACACCCATACCAGAAACACTTGAAGGCCATGCCGTAAACGATTCAAACCAATAGTCTTTATTACATTCAGCACAGGGAGTGAAAAAACCTTGTGGTGTTGTTGAGATGATATAATTGGTATTAAATTCAACATCAACAGTTTGCGCTGGAATTGCCTGATCAAGCTCTACTGTAAATTGCCCCATTATAGCGTTCATATTAAAGCTTCCACTATCTGGTTCTTTCTTATTGACTTCATCGATATAACTAAAGAAACTTCCTTCAGCGGTTACACCATCAGGTAGGTTATAAAAAACTTTTTTACTGAGGTTGATATCAACAGATTCTCCATTGTCAGAACGATAAAACCGGTGAGGTGCCGTTCTTGCTGGAATATCCAATTGTAATTCTTGAAAGGGTTCAGGCACTGGTGTTGGTGGAGCAGGGTTATCACAAACCACATCCGTAATTTTACCAGAGACATCTTGTACTAATTTTAATCCAAAGTCTGGACATCTCGGATCGTCAGGATCTGTTGGAAAAGGAACAGCATTACATCCACATTTTGCCCAAACGGTTGCTCTTACTGACTCGTAACTCGTTTGATCAAAGCTAGGTTCACAAACATTGGCAGTAGCAAAATCAGGAGTCTCTTTTTTCCCTTCTTCTAAACAATAATACTCTTTCAGTTTATCTTGTAAGATAATATCGGCGAGCTCTTCTGGATCGGGAACCGGCTCCGGCTCGGGTTCAACAGGAGGAGGAGTCGATCCACAAACAAAGAAAATATTTTTCCAAAATTTAAAATTATTGGGATCATCATCGACATCGGCCATGGCCTGATCATACTCGGGAAGAGTTTCCGCTCCCGGCTTTAAATCACCATCGCGAACACATTGACCTGAGAGACAACAATAATTGGCCCCCTTTGCCTGACAGGCACTTTGGCTACAGCTTCCACCAACATCATCAATAATGGTTGAAGAGGTATCAATTCTCACGGTAAATTTATTAAGGGAAAGTTCATTATCATCGATTCTATTACTCGTTGAAATACCACTATCACTTTCATAGAGACTAACATTGGTTGAAACAATTGTTCCGGTACAAGTCGTACAAACTTCATTAAGTAAAAAAGCACTATCGCCATCAGCAACCGTAGCCGCTGTACTTAAGTTGGTATTGATCTGAAAGGCCGTCCCTGTACAAACAGCAGTATTGATATCACGATCGTTAAAATCAATTCTTAAAATACGTTCGTACTGACCTTTGGCAAAGTTTAAAAAGTTAATAGGCGCTGCTCTTAAACGGAGATTCTTTTTAAACGCTGACCCGTTATAGGAAACAACCAAACAAAACTGCTTATTAAAATTATTATTTCTTCCAAGAAAGTCATGAATACTAGAGCCTCTTAAGGTGATAATACTACTAAAACTTTCATTGAGAGATAAAATCGCATCGAGTTTATCAGTGGCATTAAACCAATCAATATCTTGGTTATTAAAGATAGGCTCACTAGGAGTGCCTGGCCCACTGCCACCACTACCACCAGATCCATTTGATGTTTTTTTCGTTCGTGATTGGCCGGACGACGATTGACCAAGTGAGGCCATGTCCACACACGAAGTGGCGAGTAAGGAAAAGATTCCCAATACCACCATCAAAAAATTAATGTTTTTCTTCCTTGTAAAACCCATTAAACCTCTACGTTCTTTACGGTTAATACTTATTATTATTTTAAAGTACTTGACTGAAGGGTTTTCACTTATCTTGGTGAAAGTCAGCTAAAAGATGGTTAAGACACTGAAAATAAAGAGTTCATATCATTATTTTTGTGGAAGTTACTTATCAGAAAAAATTTGGTGGTGATAAAAAATTGACTAGAAAACTTGGCAAGAGATGATAGGTTTTCAACTAGTTAGAACATATATCCATTAAGTCCGTTAATTCCGCCAACAGGGCTCCAGGCAGTAGAAAAAAGGTTTGATCCTGAATAATAACTCGCCGGAGGATAAATCCAATAACTAGGATTATTGGCAAGATATAAATCCATATATCTATTTTGATAATATGTTCCTACCAGTCCACCAACATTGGGAATAAAGCCTGCTAAAAAGCCATTTAAATAATTTTCACCGGCAGTGGGGTATTCTATGTCATAACGTTGGTTAGTAACGGGATCAAATAATTGTCCTTCTGTAATCGTTTGATTGGGAAGGGCGCTATCTCTAAGCTGAACGTTGCGATCAGCGAGAGAACAAGTGGCACCCCAATCTCTTCTAAAAGCAGACTCACTTCTTTCACGATAAATTTCTCTTTGTCTTTCACAAAAGCTTTCGAGCTGCTCTAGATTTATAAGAGGAGTATTATTATAAGTGTGGGCCAGAATTTCATTACCATCACTAATTAAACTTCCCACTCTATTAAGAGCATTATTTCCATCGTAACCACAAGTCGCTCTAACCAGTGGTGTATTATTTCGTCCACAAAACCTACGATAATTTAGGGGAGCTGAAAGATAACTAATTACTCCATTTAAGTGTTTAAAATCAGAACTTTGCTTTGTATTATTGATGGCATTGTTAATATGAGAGACTTCCGTTTTTAAACGATTAATTCTCGCTTCTAAATTTGAAGAATCAAGAGTAAAGTTTAACTCACCATTCATTGAAATTGTTCCGTCACTGGCAATATTAAATCTTTCAAGACAACCGTCTTGTTCTTCGGCGCAGTCACGTGGAAAGGCACTACTTAAGGCCCTTTGTAAAATAGTTCTCATCTCTCTTGTGGTTTCAAAACCTCTGTGAGCATCATTTTCAGCATTTCTCGAAGCAAGCTCTGCTAGTGCTGTATATCTTTTCAAATGATTATTAATTTTCTCTGTCGGTAATATTTGAGGAGCTTGTTGTCCTACGATATTGCTTTCGGCTTCTGTAAAAGCGGTATAAGCATTTAAGAAATCATTTTTTCTTGTTGTCGTACATTGTTCGTCACTACAGTTTTGGATTTCTGGTAAAAGGTGAGCAAGCTCAGAAAAAGAGCGGTAATGGTTATTGTATTGAGTAAGAAACTCTTCACCAAGATTTAGGTTTAACTCTCTTGAAAGCTCTTCTGGTGAAATACTTGGATTTTCATCATCACTGTTTTGAACGGCTATAACATAATGTTCAAGCATACCTCTTAGTAGTCTTTTATGACTTTCGTTTCCACTATTTTCAACTTCACAAATCGTTCCACGATTATTTGTATTTGAACAAACTCTTTGGATTAACGCCCCTAAGGCCTCGGGAGAGTTTTCTGTTGAGCGAACAAAACTCATATCAAGACCTGTTAAATCTGTGAGGGCACCACTGACAATTTGATGAGTCGCTATTTGAGCAGCTCTTTGTTCGTGATCACTCATTGCCGCTAAAATCGTCTGACCAGCGGGAAGTTGATCTCTTCTTTGCGCCGTTGATAAGTTTTGAAAAGCATCAATGGATTCACTTCTGGCAAACATGGCGACAGATCGTTGATTGATTTCTCTCATACCATTGAGAAGTACAAGCTCGGCCATATATTTTGCATGCTGTTTTTGAAGTTCTCCAAGGGTGCTGAGGTTGGTACTCCCATCTGCCATGGTAAAAGGACTACCTAGTGGTAAGTTCATTAAGCGATCGCTTAATCTTCTGATTTGGGATTTATAACCACGACAATCTCTCTCAATATCCGCCGACTCATCGTCATCGATATCAAAATCTAGGCTTGCCCATGACTGTCCCATCATCAACAAAAGAATAAAAAAGCTGACGCTCAGTTTTTCGAACATATTTTTCCTTTATCCCACTTATTTTATCGGAAGATCTGAGCTGGCCCTAAAGAAATATCTGATAAAAATATTTTTTTTCAAAAGATGGTTGAGAGTTGAGCAGTGAATGATGTATTTTCAATAGTTTTGCGGGCCTAAAGTGCTAGGTGACGAGAATATTTAAATTGTCTTTAAAAATAGATGTATAAAGACCATGTGCCTGAAAATATTGGCATATAAGAAGAAAAGCAAAAGTTAAAAAAGTCTCAGTTTAAAAGAAATTATTCAATAATTTCGAGAACTGATCTTTTCTTTAGCTTGGTTGAAGCAGCATTAAGTATGGTTCTTAAGGCCCTTGCGGTACGGCCTTGCTTACCAATGACTTTACCGAGGTCGGTCTTGTTAACTCTTAGCTCTATAACTGTGGTTTGCTCGCCAACTACTTCGTTAACTTCAACCTCGTCTGGCATGTCAACTAGCTTCTTACTGACATACTCAATGAGATCTCTTAACTCGCTCATGAATCCTCACTTGATTCACAATAATGTATCTCATTGAAATTTTAACCCAAGAATACTGGATGCCCAAATACTATTTTTTTATAGTTGGATCTTATTTTTCTTTAAAAGGGTTGAAACGGTGGCAGAGAGGGTCGCGCCCTTGTCTAGCCATGCTTTGATTTTTTCAGCTTGAACGTCGCTTAGATTGGCCCCATCTGGTCCCATTGGGTTATAGTGACCAAGTTTGTCAAGAAATCGACCATCACGTTTATTACGCTGATCTGCAGCTACAATAGTATATACTGGGCGGTGTGTTCTACCTTTTCTTGTCAATCTGATAACAACCATATTTTCCTCACAACATTAAAACATAAGTCAGTCTGGAAAATTAGTCCTGTCGGCCCATTTAGTCAACAATAAATATGCAGGTATGTGATTTTTTAAAAAAAATCACCCTTTTTGAGAGAATTATTCTTCAAGCTTAGCAAAATCGAGGGCCAATGAGTTGAGCTCTTCTAACTGAGCTGCTTTCTCACGGTTACAACCTTCACAACGCGAAGCTTCTTTAATTCTCATAGCAGAATACATTCTACTTAGATTTTCATCCACGGTTTTATTGGGCTTAACACCTAATGAGATGAGAAAAGCCTTCGTTTTGTTGGCCTCTCTTAAATAACGTAAAACTTTGTGCTGAAGCGCAACATTGAGGCGTTCAAATTTACTGCTCCAACCTGATCTGATCATACTAAGTTTTTGAAGTGCATTTTTATCAGCAACATTTGAAATCTTAGTTAAGGCCATAATACCAAAAGTATTAAGTCTTACTTTTAAAACCATTATGGCAAGATCACTATTTTCTAGAATTTCTTTTTCATAATCTTTGAGATCAGAAAGAGTGATTTCTCCTCTTTCAAGAGGGCCGAGTTTAACAAGGGTGTCTTTGATCATATTGAGCATATGAACTTTTTTGATACCTTTTTGATCGATTAGAACCTTTTGATAATCGTCAATTTGGTGTAAGGCTACAGAGATAGCGTTAAGTGACATTTTTGTTTTGTCTTGCATATTATTTGTATAATCAGCGAGGTTCTCAGGACCGACGATGGTAACAAGCTCTGTTAAAAAACGAAAAAACTCTTGAGCAGCGGCCATCATTTTTTCATCTCGAACATGGAGATCATCGCCCGCTGATTCATTTGCAGTCCAGTATTGATATTCAAAGGCCTTAAAGTAAGCAGCCGCTTCAGTTACTTTTTGATGAAAACTATTGGCCTCGAAGAGGTTTTTTGTTCTTCGATCACGAGTTTCTTCGGCTTCTTTTAAGCGAAGTTGAACATACATATTTGAAGTTAAACCTTTTAGTTCACCTGTCATTCCACGAAGTTCATCTGTTGTTTCATTCATTTCACCTGTGGTGGTCAGAAGTTTTTCTGTAGAGGCATTGGTTGTATCAAGTTTCGTGCTCATTTCTTTGGTTGTAGCACCAGCGTCGGCCAAGTCTTTTGTTTTACTGCAGCCCATGATGAAAAGAGTAACAAGAATACCTAAAAGTGAAATTTTCATTTTTCCCTCACAAAATTAAATAAATGATCATCTCTTTATGGCATAGATCACTGTTTGGAGACAGATGGCCTGTAAAAACAACGGAGGTGTCAAGCATTTAGACACCACTATCAAGTTGCTTATAAAAGTTACATTGCAAATTGTTTGAAATCCGATCCCCTTGTAATCTAACGGTATTATGAGATTGATGCTATTGCTGTTTTTTGCAGTCATATTTTCATGGCAAAACACATTAGCTTCCAGTGAAGTGAAGATGTTCTCTTTTAAAGAAAAAGGTAAAGAGAATTATTTGATCGTTCATTATGATTACGACCTCATAAGGTTTGAAGAATGCTTTCGACATAATCCTTGTCGTTTTTTTGGAGAGATTGAGGTGGAAGACCTCAATGCTTTTTTAAGAGAACTCTCAAGTGATCATTCGGAAAATGTTCTCAATCAAGCGTCTTATATCTCGTTATTGGCCGTCGGAAGTTTTCTTGGCTTTATGATGGGGGAAGCGGCGCTGATGATGGATAGAGAGCAGATTTTTAATTCTTCAAAATTATTTATAGGAACCACGGTGATTCCTTTTATGTGCGCCATGATTCCAATGGTTTTGCATGAAAAAGCGAGAGCGTATAACACCGCTATGATGCTGGAGAGTAAATTATATCTATGTGATCACACTATGAGAGAAGTTAATCTCGCGAAAGTCAGATCAAGTATAGATGAGTTGATAGAGTTACTTAATTAAAGAAGACATATAAAAAGGACGAAAAATATGCATATGAAATTAACCACACTACTTTTAGGTTTATTTTTTCTTAAGACCATTTTTTCAGTTGAAGCGGCGAGCTTTACAGGAAAGATTTCTGGAACAAATGATAATATTGTTTTTGATCAATATCAAATGAGTATGCCAGCGGAATTTCTCTATACGATGGATGATGTTTACCTTGGTTGGGATAATTACTTTTTTAAAGTAGAGGGTGAGCTGATTGATAATACTCTGGTTGCAGAGCAAACTCCAACGATTATTGCTGGTCGTGACTCTTTTACGGGACTATTTCAAAAAGTTGATGGTCAGTATTTTATTGGAGAACAAAAAGTAAATTTTGGAAGAACTAAAGAAATCTATAACAATCAGTTTGATGAAATCAGTAAAGAGTCTTTTATTGGAAAAGAAGTACGCGTCTATGGAAATCTTGGTGAAGAATCTTTTGAAATTAATTCGATCATGGTTAAAGGATTGTTCGCTGCTGGAGAAAACTCTTTTAAAGCACCTGACGCCTTTAATAGAAAGCCTCTTCGTTATATTTTAAAAGAAATGCCTAAAAACGAAAACTCTCAAAAAGATATTCCTTTTAGAGGAATTGTGACAGGAAAAAATCATACTCCTAAAGCTGGTGACCCCGTTCTTATTATTACTTTAAGTGGTAGGCAAGGTGATGCTCCCGATACAGTTGGTGGACATTTTGCCATTGGTATGGGCGAGCTTGATGAGAACCTCGAAGTTGATGGTGAAATTTTTAATTTTTACTTTGAAGGTCCAAAAGAAGTTCCTGCAGGTAATACTGAACTATCAAGTTATTTTGGTCATCTTATTCAAGGTCAAAATAATTATCGTCCAACATATTCAGTTTTAGTTTATGGAAAAACAAAAGAAGAGTTAAAGTCTGTTCGTGATGCTATGGAAGAAGATCTTCACCGAGTAAGAACAGAAGAAGGCCTAGGCATTACTCCTATGTATAATTGTTCAACTTCTGCTTTTAAAACTCTAGCGCCAATCGGAATTCGTGGTGCCCACGAATATACATTGATTTCAGGCAAACTTAAGGCACCAGCGAAAGAGCTTGAGCATTCTGATAATATGTTGCTTCAGCTTTACCATGGTGTTGTAAAGCCTCGTGCTACGTATATTCCTAGGGTGACTTTTGAGTCGCTTGTAAAAAATGTCGTGAAAAGAGGTGAGTCTATGGGAATTAAAAGAATGGATTATATCTTTTTACCACAGACAGCTTCTAAAAGACCTGTTGGTGGAATTTCAGTTAACGGTCTTGCCAAGACATTAAAGTTTTATAACGTCGATAGAAAGCGTGATAAAGAAGTGAAGAAGTATTTTGAAGCTCTTGAAGTTCTTGAAGATGAAAATGCGACAAGGTTTGCAAAGTGGAAAGCAAAAAGAACAGTAGAGAAATACCGAGATGATCAAGAATTCCAAGAGATCGTAACCGAGCTTATGAGTAAGCATTTCAAAAAAGGGTAAAGACTACCACTAGAGATAAGTGAGAAGCAGTATTAAAATAGACACAACTAGGAGGGTTGTGTGAAAAATATCATTTTATTGGTGTTTTTAATTTTTGCGGTTAAAGTTTACTCGGTTGACTATACTCATTGTCAAAATTCTCTTCGACCTCCGGGGATAAGTACAAACGGTTTTCCTTTTGCTATTACTGACGATGGGACCATTCGTCCTCATAGTACAGTGAATATGGCCGTCAATGCTCAGCAAAGAACCACCACAATTACCGTTCCCTCCGCCTATGAAGGTTATCCCGATCAAACAATTATTGTTAGAAGAAATGAAAGAGGTGAGATTTCTCAGTTTGAGACGTCTTATTCTTTTAGAGCTCCGCCAACGAGAAGTGGTTTAGGAACAAATAATCCATGGGGCATGATTGGAGGAGTAAATCCATTTGTAAATGGTGTTGGTTTTGGTGGACCAATGGTCAACTCTGATAGTGTTGTGGTGACTGATGTAAAAATGGTTAATGGAAAATGTTTTCCCTACCGCTCTGTTGCTGCCATGACGACAAATAATCATACTCATCGTAGTTTTACTTACGATGTCGAACTTTGCCGAGATATCAGACAATTTAATCAAAACGCTAGTGATGCGACAAACAGGCTTTCCCAACTAAAGTCTTGTTACGATGAGTATATTCGAGAATCTCAAAGATTAATCGATGCTCATAAAACAAGAAATAATGACCTCTATAATCCTCCACGTAATCAAGAAGAGAGAATTTATGGGGGGATTTTCGAAGGAGAAGGTGGTTTCTCTGAAGGTCAACCAGAAGGACAAACCGGTTGGGGACAATACGGTATGGGAGGCTTTGGAATGAGTGTCGATACCGTGGTCAATAATCCCATGTTAAATGCTAGTCAAAAAATAATGATGCTAGGACAAGCATGTAGCTGGGGTTACGTTGCCCAAATGGCCGCAGATGATTCACTTTTTCCAAGACCACAGGGCCTTCCCGTCGATGCTAGTGATACAAGAGCTCAACCTCAGTAAATGATGATATGGTGGTAGTTTTCATGCTACCACCTCTATAAAATTTTCTAAATCTCACCTTCAAACTCTTTTCTCTAGTATGTTAGAGGGGTGAAAACTATAGCTCAATTTTTAGCGTTGTTGGCCGTGATCTTACTTCCTTATCACACAGTGGCCGCCCAATCGCTGTCATGTCCACGTATGACTCATGATGAGTCCATGGGGCGCTATTTAGGATTAACTGAGGCCTTAGGCACACCTCTATCATCTTACGATGTCAGAGCTGATGTTTTTAATCGTTTTGGTTATGCACCCGGTGACCCCGTAGATAACTCTTCTCGATTAGAAATCATTCATGAGTTTTTAAAAGATATAGAAACTGAGATTGTTCTCGCGGCCTTAAAAAGTACCGTTGAGTCACTTTATTTTATCTATGAGCCAAAAGAATTAAAGAATTCACTTCTTCGCCTTGAAACAAAGAGAATTGCGAGAAAGGCAGTGACGTTTATTTGTCAAAGTGCATGTCAGACACTTTCTAAAAGTGAATTGATAAAAAATGCCCAAGAGATGGTTGATCGTCTTGAAGAGCTTCATACAAAAAGATTTACCATTGATGAGATCAAAGAAGATTTAGAGATCAACTTCAAAGGCCTAAACTCTATTTTAAACTATCGAGATAAAAATCAAAATATCGATCTGGCAGGATATCAGCACCATTATCAAGTTTTAAAAAGCTCTTTTCCTGGATTTTTAATTAATATTCCACGAATTAAAAATCACTTTGGAGTGATGTTTACGTTAGATGACTATGATTTAAAAGGAAGAAGGTTTATCAACCCAACTCACAAAACATCCATACGCTCTTGGAAAGTTAAAAGGGCCGTTCGTGAGCACTTTCAAAACTTGACAACAAAATGGACGAATTTCAATCATAGGTCACTTTTTAAGTTTAAATGGTATGACAAACTTAATTATAATAATATCGTTGGTTCAATTGAAGGGAATTCAAAACACATCGCTCCAAGTGCATTTGAAGAGCGGCTCCTTCTTTTGTCCAAGTACCTCGCTTCCTCACCAACAGCAGTGGCAAATGTATTACAAAAAACACCAGAATATTTTCGTCATCTGTGCTGGATAATTGAAAATATGGATCGTGCTACCAGCAGTTGGTATATCACTGCAAGTCTTTCTTCCTTAGATAGTTATCTCATGCCTTTGACGATTGGATTATTATTTTTTGCTGGAGGATTTTTTTCCGCAGGTATTTGGTTAGCTGGTCTAATTCTACTCAATACTGTTACGGCCATAGATTTAGCAAAAAGAGCAGGAGATAGAAGAAAACTAGAGCGAGAAACGAGATTTCATAGCCGAGTAGAAGGGACCGAGTTAGAGACTTATCAAACAAGTCTTCTCATTGAAGATCAAAAGGCCCGTGCGAGAAAAGAAAAATGGATGTCAGGGTTAATTATCGCTATGGAAATAGGTGCTCTTGGTGCAGCGAAAGGATTTAGCGTTTATGCCAAAAAATTAGTAACAAAAATGAGTGATAGTTCAAAAATTTCAAGGCTGATGAAACCTTACCACAGTAGAGGAATGCGAAATTATCATAAAAAGAGAAATTATCGTGAGATGTTTGCTCGTGTTGAGACGGATAAATTTGTAAAGTCTGTTATTTCTAAAAACAAAAAAGCCTACGATAAGGCGATGAAAGAGTTTTATGAAAAAGGTTATAGAGATTATGATCTCATGCATATCTCTTTTGCGATTAAACATGCAAAGAAAAAAGAGGCCATGAAGATTCTTCTAAATTCTAGAACTACCGCTTTTGGTCGAGCAGGTTTTAATATTGAGCTTATGGCAGAAGCGGTTGAGCAAATTATTGTACACCTCAACACACCAGCTATTACTGATTTTACTGCTTTTGAAATATTATTTCGAATTATGACGGGAGATTACGAATGAAAACAACACTTTTCCTTTTACTATTTACAAGCTCAAGTTTTGCCTTATCTTTGGATTGTTCTACTTTTAAAGGTTATAGAATTGGAGCACCTGATTCTTTTTCATTAAAAACTATTCGTGGTGAAGACCGTGGAAAAATTGAGGGGATGACAATCTTAGATGGAAGTCGATTAAGAGAAACACCTATTTATGGAGAGATGAAAATTTTTGATTATGATGACTTCGGAGGTTATCAAGCCGTTCTTTTTGACTCAGATTCTTCATCTGGAAATGGATGGGACTTTGCTAACGATTATTCCATCGAAGTAACCAATGAGGGTGATAATTTTGGAAAAGATAAAAACTTTTTCTCAGGAACTCTCAGTATTCAAGGTGAAAAAACGAGTATCCGTTGTCGTGTTGAATCTTAAAAACATTGAGAGAAATTAGCTTTTACTTTATCTATTACCTTTTGTCTTTTTCCTATCGTCACCACTTGGTTATTATAGTTTTTAAGAGTGACTTGATAAGGTTTTCTTAGAGTTGACCAGTAGCGGGCAGCACCCTGGTATCTTCTTTTTCCTTCAGAGTTGGTATACTGATTTGCTAGGTAGTTATCTTTTCTCATCCATGTCTCAACAATGGCCATCCCACATCTCATACTTTTAAGTGGATCAAGAATATCTTCGGCCGTTTTGATGATATAGCATCCATTTTTCTTATAACTTTTTTGCTGAGTGGCCCCAAAAGAAAGTCCGATAAGTCCTTTGCTACTAACGCCACTATTTTCTTTAAATGAAGTGTTGAGCTTAAAACTCGATTCAAAAAAAGAAATACTTGTAAGCAGATGAGAAAAAAACCGTTGGCGTTCATCTGCACTTAAGGAATCATAATTTGGACAGAATTTATCGATATCTTTTGTTTCAAGTGTGTCGATATAAGAAAAGTACCCTTGAATAGCTTCAAGAGCTATCTTATTGACCTCACCATAGGTAAGTGTTCTTGCTGAAACTGTATTGAAAAGAAAAAAGAATGAAACAAATGTCCAAATTTTTACCATGAAATGACCCCCGATTTTTATGAGTACAACTGTACACATCTTTTACTTACCCTAAATAAGCATCGGGTTGGGATAAATGATAAATTTTATAGAATCACTTTAGCTTGGTATCAAAATGACTGCTCATGTGTGCTAGTCCGTACAGATATCAATTGGCTCTGCACTTGCCGGAGATCTTGTTGAGATCGTAGAAGGCGTCGTGGTGGCCGGAGTGAAGGGCATAAGATCGATCACATCATCGTTAAAAATGAGTGCGGAGCGATCTCTTGGAGCAATCATTTGAGACATTCTTATAGGTTGGTTGATCGCACATCGATAAGTAAGCGTATGTTCACCATTTGAATTGACATCACTTGCTAGATACATTTCTTGCCTCGATGAAGAGTTCAGGGCCGTGGCAGCAGCAAGGCGATCTCTGGTATTTAACAGATTATTTAATCTCTCTGGAAGTAATTCAGGCATCTCCCACTCGGGATCATTAATTTGTTCAGCGGTAACACCATCTAAACCTAAATAGGATAATAGAGAAGCACTTTGCTCTCCACCTTCAGTCATATGAAAAACTCCACAGTTTTGAACTTCGTCGTCGCTTACAACTTGAGAGATGAGTTCAAAAAGACCTTCGTTGTATTTGGTATCGATTAATGTTTTTGATTGGTTGATTCTCTCAACTCTAGAATTGCCATCGACATCGAGAAGATTATGGTGAATATCTTGATCGCCGACCGATAACATTCCATAACGATCTTCTGCGCTGGGATTTAAATAACGGTTGATGGCCACGAGTGAAGAGTATTCATCAAGGCCTAGGCTACAATTTTCATTTGCCCTTAGCCTAATTAAAGTATTAGTCGGCCTCGTTTCAAATGCTTCTGCTGTTCTTGTTTCGGCTTGCTCACCACATCTTTCTGGGTCAGTAGGAGAGCTAACTTGAGTATTAACAGCACCAGCGAGATCACCATCTTCTAAGCGCTCTTGAGCATCAGGTCTCAGCCCACTATCTCGACTTCCAAAAAGGTTTTGAAAGAAACGACAACCAGAAAACATAAGGGTAAAAGGAATTACCACCAAGATTAATTTTTTATTCATCATATACATCTCTATTTTAGACTAGATAAAGTTTACGTTAACTCTTCGGTAATACGAGGCGAGAACTTGATTAAAATAGTTTTTTCAAGCAATTTCAGGTTGTTAATCGCTAAGTCATCATCCATTTGAACTAAAGGGCCGGCAATAATTATTGGCAAAATCACAAAACAAAATCACAAAACAAGATGACATTAATCAAATGACTAATTCGATTCTCTTATTAAAATAGGCTAAAAGGAGTTTTGATGAGTACTTTCAACGACTATAAAACTGAGATGTTTATTAAAAAAGATGAGCTAATACTTGCCGCGCCAGAAACGGGAATCGTTGAGATATACCGGTTAATGCAAAAACATCAAATTCACCATATTCCTATTGTCGAACAAGGGAAGGCCATCGGGATTATTAGTGATCGCGATGTTAAGTTTGTCTCTTATTCAACTGGGGTAACTCAAATGCGTGCCTGTGACATTATGACTCCTGAGCCTTATTGCGTTGATGAGAAGACTAATTTAGAGGAAATTATTCTTCATATGACTTCTAAAAGTTATAACTCCGTTTTGATCAATAATAGTGAAGGAAAAGTGGTTGGTATTTTTACCAGTAAAGATGCTTTAAAAATTCTATGTGATATTTTTCTAAACTAAGTTGAGTTATTTTTAAGGCATTTTTGTTAGAGAATTTTAAAGTGCTGTTTGTCTTATAAAAAACGTGAAAAGTACGATGAATACAGACTATTCGCCGGTAAAAAATTCCTTTTAAAGAAAAATATACTGAGGCTGATATGATTTTCTTATGGAAAAATATCATTCTTTGTTTGTCCTTTTCTTTGCTCTCACTTTTTTTAGCTCATGTAATCAGGAACAATGTGAAAATATTGTTTGGAGTCAGCTATCGGATGCTGAATTTGAAACAGCTTCACAAAATTGCGGCAATGCTGGAATACAAACTGAACAAAGAGAAGAGGATAACATTGCGGCTAACGATACCATGGCCATCGGTTATTATAGTAATGGTTCACTTAAAAACTCTGAAGACCTTCTATCGCGATCGGCTTCTGTTCATAAAATTTTAAAAAGTCGAAATCGCTCTTTTGCTACAAAGGAGCTTGTTGATTTGATTGAAGATGTAGCAACGGAGATGAATAACCGCTTCGATAATATTGAAAAAATGCAAGTAGGAGATCTCTCTGCAAAAATAGGTGGTTTTGTTTCAGGCCATAGCAGTCATCAAAATGGTCTCGATGTGGATATTGTTTATTATACGAATGATCAAAAACTGCAAGCGATGGATAATAGTTATTGGACACAGTTTTTTGTTTCTAATGGTAAGCTTAAAAATTTTAGTCTCTCTAAAAACTGGCATCTCTTTAAACTTCTCGTAAACCGTCACCCCATCAATCGTATCTTTGTTGATCCCGTGATTAAAAAAGCAATGTGTGATTATGCGAGTAGTATTGGTGAGTTTAATTCCAATATCGAGGTTTTGAGAAGGCTAAGACCACT
>JAUHVL010000026.1 GCA_030425045.1 bacterium | reverse complement strand
TAAAATAGGAGATGACCAATACTTGCCCGAAGGGTCGGGGCAGGATGACCCGATATTGGTTATCGCAAAACATGGACGTTTTAATTTATTTTTTGTTAGTTTTTGGAACTTAATAAATATTACTAGTTTACGTCGAATACTTATCTCCAATTAAGGGGATCAGTTCATAAAGCTTACAAAAATTAGTTCTTACTTCCTGTCTGAACATTCCAAAGAGCGCGATAAAGTCCGTTTTGATTAATTAACTCATCATGATTACCAGACTCCACAATCTCTCCGTGATCAAGCACGAAGATTCGATCAGCATGCTTTATCGTTGAGAGGCGATGGGCCACCATAATTGTTGTTCTGTCTTTGGTTATTCGCTCAAGAGACCTTTGAATGGCCGCTTCTGTTTCATTATCAACGGCACTTGTCGCCTCATCAAAAAGAAATAGTGGTGGGTTTTTTATGAGCGCCCTAGCGATACATAATCTTTGCCTTTGTCCACCGGATAGCTTTTGACCTCTTTCACCGACAATTGTGTCATACCCATTTGGAAGTTTTTCAATAAACTCATGGGCCTCGGCCATTTTCGAGGCACTTAATAATTCCTCTTCTGACTTATCAAAACTACCGTAGAGAATATTTTCTTTGATACTGCCGTGAAAGAGATACGTTTCTTGAGAGACAAATCCCACTAAGGAGCGCAGAGAGTTTTGCGATAACGTTTTAATATTTTTTCCATCGACTAGAATCTCTCCAGAAACAACATCATAAAACCTCATCAACAGTTTCAACACAGTACTTTTTCCTGAGCCTGTTGCCCCCACAAGGGCAATCGTTTGCCCGGCTTTAATATCAATATTTATCTTTTTTAAGACCTCAACTCCAGTGTCATACTTAAAAGAAATATTTTTGAAGTTGATATCCCCTTTAAAGTTTTCATATTGAATCTTATCTTCACCGTCGTCGATTTTAATTGGTGTATTTAATAAATCCATTACTCTTTTAGTGGACGCCATGGCCCTTTGATATAAATCAAATATTTCCCCCAGCCTGGTCAGCGGCCATAAAAGTCTTTGAACGAGAAAAACTAATGTAGAGTAAAGTCCAATTTCTAACACTCCATCAAAAACCTGCATTCCTCCAAGAACGATCGTAAATAAAAATCCACATAAAATGACCATTCTAATCAGTGGAGAAAAAGAAGAGGACAATAAAATCGCACTTTTATTTGAAGATGAGTATCCAAGAGATTGTTTTCGAAGTCTTTCTTTCTCAAACGCTTGGGCCACATAGCTTTTTATAGTCATCATTCCCGTCAGGTTATTTGTGATAATACTGGCAAGAAGTCCGGCCTCATCACGAACACTGGTATAACGAGGTGCTATTTTCTTTTGAAAATAAAATGAACCAATCAAAATAAAAGGAACCGGTAAAAATGAAAAAGTCGCAATAAGGGGTGAGATAAAAAAGAAAATACTACCAATGGTAATGACAGTAGTGAGAACTTGTAAAATATCATTAGCACCCACATCTAAAAAGCGCTCTAGTTGATTAATATCGTCATTTAAGACAGTTGTTAAATTACCTGTATTTTGATTTTCAAAAAAAGAGATATGGAGCTTTTGAAGATGATCATAGGTTTCTAACCTAAGCTCATGCTGAACTTCTTGTGCTAGGTGCCTCCACCTCACTTTGAATAAAAATTCAAAGACTGACTCTAACGCCCAAACTAAAAATGTTAAAAAAGCTAGCCAGTAAAGCTGGTGAATTTTATTTGTTACACCAAAGCTAGCGATAAAAGACTCTTCTGCTTTAACAACAATATCAACGGCCAACCCAATTAACATGGGAGGAGCGATATCAAAGATCTTATTTAGGATAGAATAAAGACTGGCCTCAAAGACTTGCCGATGTTTCGCCCGAAAATGTGTCCAAAGTTTTTTTCCGGGTGAACTCAACATTTAAAGTTCGCTTTGAATACGATCGACTTCAACAATTCTTTTTCTTAAAGATTGAATAAAACGAAATGGCCATTTTTTCTGAATCAAGTTCATCAACCAATTAGGCATCCAACCTTTCATGTCTCCATAAAATTCAAAAGTCATCTTCGTTTTATTTTGATCAATTTTTTCAAGTGTAATGTTCAACGCCTTTACTTCTGCTTGGATATAATCGTCATTGTGTAATTCTGTATCCACAATAGAGTTGGCCATAATATTCACTCTATTTTCAGAGACTTTAAAAATCTTTCCTTTGAGTAAAAACTCTCTATCAACGGCAGGCCACGGTGTTTTATAAAACTCAGAAAAAATAAACGTTTGATCATCTAAAGCTTCATGAAGTTCTACTCTTTTCAACTTCGGGGACCATAAATGTTTATTTTGGTAGTCTTGAATGACCGCTACAATCTTATCGATATTCGCATTCACCACACCGTCCGCTTTAAATGGCATCACACCAGGAGCTTCTGTTTTTGCAAAGATTGTAATTCCCTCTTCCTGAAGAACCATATCCCATGAGAAACTATTTAACGAAGCAAAAATCATTAACAAGAAACAAATCGTTTTCATCCAAAGTCCTTTAAAAAAAATATGCTAATACCGTAGATGAAAAAAAACGATTTGTTAAATTTTAGGTACGGGTACAAAGACTTGTACCCGTAAATATTAAGACTAGTCTAAGTCACAGACAGCGAAGTTTCCGTAGCCAAATTCAATTCGATGGTCCCAATTGGCATGTATAGCAAAGTGCACTCGCCCCTCGTTGGAAATAAGCCTTCCCTGAAGAAAACCTTCAAACTGGTCACGACCATCGGTAAAAACACCTGAAGCATGAAACTTTCCGTTTTTTTTATCAACAAAATTAATAACAAAGCTTCCTTCAATCACTCTACCTAGCGCATTATTTAGAAAATCCATCTCAATCACATCACCTTGCTGATATCCCTCAACAAGTACATCTGCGCTCCCTTCAGGAAGAAGCGTCTCGCATTTGTATAAGTCCAACGCCATGCAATTGAAGCTTAAAAGTGTTGCTGTCAGTAATAAAAGTTTTTTCATTTGAGTCTCCTTGTACGTTTCGATGAGCTCAAATTAAATCAACCTTAAAAATAAATATAATTAAAGTTTATAAGCACTGTGATAAAAATATTTTATACCTAACTTTGCGTCCATTTTTTAATTGTTTTTTGATTCTCATGAAACCATCTCATCAGTATTGGATTGAAAGTATTATCCCAGCCAAATACATCAATAATACACAAGAAATCATCCGATAAGAGCTGTTCTCTTAACTTATGGTCGTCACTTGGAATCAAAATATGCTCTATCGAATCAAGAACGATCTGAGCATGGTCTGATTGAAAATAATCTTGATCTAGAGTTGAAGGTTTGCTTCTCTCATTAAAGAAGGTGGACATTTTCTTTCCAAGAATAAGCGCCTTATCAAGATGATGGGAAAACTCCTGCTCATCTTTTAATTGATAGGCCCAACCGACGACTGAGGAGGCCTTCCAGCGCTCCACCCATTGGGGCTCACTCACATCAATTTTCAAATCAAATTCGGCTTGGACTTTTGGATCAAAAATATTTTTACAAAGATATTCATACCATTCAAGAAACTCATGATAGCAGGCCTGTAAAAGCACTTTTTTATAAGTTTGAAGAAAGTCACGATTATCATCAGCGAGATATATTGCATAAGAAAATTCAAATAGGTATTCAGGTCTTTGAGAGTTTTGAAAATTAAAAAAATGAGAAGATTCTTCAATAATATTTTGGAGAAGTTGAATACCCCATGCATCGATTGAAGGAAAAGCTTTTAATACTTGTTCATTATCCATGTATTATTCCGAATAAAATCCAAAACCGATAACATAACGATTATCATCTCTTAATGTTGGCAAAACCTTATGCCATATATCATCTTCTCTTTCGTCAATTATGACGAGTTCACCAAATTTTGGAACAACAACTTCTTTTTCTCCTGTTATTCTATTCCAAAATTTAAGACCGCCTCCTAAAAAGGCGAGATCACAGTGATAATATAATGCAAAAATATTACTGACATCCCTTTCATTTTTTCCATCAGTTTCTATTTCAAAAAGTTTATCAGAGTGATAGTCACGATTCTCACCATCTGAAGTTTTACCTTTCCAAACTCTTGAGAAAATAGGAGTTAGCTCTTTTTTATATTCAATATATTTTGAAGAAATTATAGCTTGAGCTGACTGAAGCAAAAGATTAACCCTTGTTTGGTCTGTAAAATGAGCAACACTTGGTGGATCACTTTCATGCCAGGTCACTTCACTAAAGGGAAATTCTTTTAAGATCTCAAATACATCTTGATCAAAAACGGTACGATAATTTTTTGACTCCATACAGTTAGAGTAACTTAATCGTGAGTATTTATCGATATAAAATCTTTACTGTGAATTCAGCTATGCACAATTATTAATACATTAGGAAGCGGTCTGTAACGTCAGCTTATTACGCTTTCTCAGCTTTTTAAACTGGGCCATAGTAATCATTTTCTCATGTTCTTCGTCGTAAAACTTGATGGCATAAGTTTTACAAGCTTCCCAAATGCCGAGTGTTTTAACGTTTTGAAAACAATCGTTTTCGAGATAGCACTTTTCGAGATTATAAAAAGGAATTCGATGATTTAAGTGATGTATATGGTGAAAACCAATACTTCCTGTAAACCATTGAAGGATTGCGGGTAATTTAAAATAACTTGAGCCTGCAAGAGCTGCTGTGGTGTAATCCCACTCTTTATCTTGGCGCCAATAACATTCTTCATACTGATGTTGAATATAAAATAGAAACGTTCCCGTTGCTGTGGCCACAGTATAAATCAAAAGCGTTGTTATTAATGTTTGCGCTATTCCAAAAAAATAAAAACAAGATAAAAAATAGAGAGATATGACTAACGTTGTGATGGTTACATTTCTTGCTGCTTCTTGATCATCCCTTTTTTGAGGAATACGAAAACGGATAAAGAATAAATAAAAGCCACCAATTACACACATAATAAAAGGATTACGATAAGCGAGATATTGAAACTTTTCAAAACGAGTTGCCTGCTCATATTCCTTAACAGTCATGGTCCACACATCTCCCCAGCCTCTTTTACCAAGATTACCTGAAGTTTGGTGGTGTATAGCGTGGTCATTGGCCCATTGAAAATAAGGCGTAAAGCAAATATAGCTAAATATTTTCCCTATAAAATCTCTCGTACTTTTCTTCTCAAAAAATGTTCCATGACCACAGTCATGCATAATAATAAAGCTCTTAATAACGAACCCACCCGCAATCAAAGTGGATAAAAGAAAAAGAAAAATGTTCTTATCATTGAAATAAAAAGATGATCCAAAAGAAAGGGCAACAAAGAGTAACGTCGATATGGTAATCATCCAAGACTTATGTTCATCTATTTTAGTATATTGCTTTGCAATTTTTTGATAGTTAGAGATAACCCACCCCCCAGTGTTTTCACTTAAAAGGGTAACAGTCATCTTCGAATTATTTTGTAACAAAAATGTAATTTAGGGCCATCTATTTGAAATATTGAAGGGCATGAAGTGAATCTCATACCCTTTTAGTCAATTAACCTAATGCTTGAGAGCTAGCGTCATAATTTAATAATATTGATTTTAATCAATTTTAAATTAAGAACCTTGTGATATCTTTTTCACATGAAAACACTACTTATAATCCTTTTTATGACAACGAGCTTTGCTACTGAAGAAAAAGCTCTTCAACAAATCAAAAGCTACGGAAAAGCACTAAAGTCAGAGCTCAAAGCGGCGATGAAGAAGTCTCCAGAGCATGCTGTGGAAGTTTGTAATCTAAAAGCACCACAAATCCAGAATAAAAATTCAAATGAAAATATTAAAATAGGAAGAGTGAGTACTAAAAACAGAAATCCAAATAATTTTCCCAAGAAGTGGATGCTTGAGACGATACAAGCTTATCAACAAAATAAAATTCAAAAACCTTTTACAGTTGTAAGTTTAGAAAACGGAAAACAGGGCCTTTTAAAACCTATCAAAACAATGCCACTTTGTTTAAATTGTCATGGAACTAATATTGATCCAAAACTTTATTCAACAATTAAGAAGAAGTACCCTAACGACAAGGCGGTTGGTTATAAGGCTGGTCAAATAAGAGGATTCTTTTGGGCAGAGTACTAAAAAAGTAAACTAATTTGCAAAATTGTCAATTCTTTTGAAAAAGATTTCAATTACTTATAGTCTATATTAAATTCAAGGTACCTTTTTTTTTAGATAACTTAGGCTATAAATACTTATGAAGATATTATTTTTCATCTTACTTACTCTCTTACTTTCTTGTGATAAAAAGCCAACATCCGAAGTTACCTTTAGAGACCTTGATAACCTTCCTCCTATTGATAGACTTGAAAAGAAAGGTGTAGACTCAGAATTAGACTACGAAACTCTTCCCCTTACTTTTGCAAACCTTAAAAAACATATTCTCGATCCAAAATGTACCTTTTGCCATTCGGGAGATGATGCAGAACCTAGTTTTGATCCCATTATCTTCACTTCTTATGACTCCACCATTAACGGAAACTTCATACCTCTTCTAGTCAAAGGAGATGCCGAAAATAGTAGCCTCTATAAAGCTGTGGCCAGTGGAGATATGCCTCCAAAAACTAAAAATGATCTCAACGATGCTGAAGTCGATTATGTTAAAAGATGGATTGATGCCTGCGCTCCAGAAACTGAAGATGATATCGTTTTAGATGGTCCGTGTAATTAATTTAAGATAATAAGTTTTCTTTCACTTCCTCATTATCAAAACGCCAAATAATATTATCAATAAAGTAATGATGTATATTGATAATTAACATGGCGTAAACGTACCAAAATGAAAAAGATGTTTTACCTTTTGACTGCAAACTTCCATCGAGCACGTCAGGAATGAATTCAAAAATAAGAAGTCCTGCAAAACACAGAAGAACAAAGTTCCAACCTAAACCAAGCGATGATTTTTGTGCAAGAACCTTTTTATTTTCTCTACCTTTTAGCAACTTATAAGTAAAAGGAAAATACTGTAGAGAATGAAAAAAAGGAACGGCATAAATATAAAAGAGATTTGTTCTTCCCAGAGGCATCCACCAGGCATAGATCGCAAGAAAAGGAGCGAGCATATAAATTGTAGGAAGCTGATTATTATCTTTATAATTTTTGTAAAAAATAAAATAGAGAGTTGCTAAAAAAAGCGTGATACAAAGATAAGGTGATACTTGATAAAAGAAATGAGGAATCTTAGCGGTAAAAAAAGTAAAGCTATCTAATTTAGACGTTGAGCCAATAGCATAGGAAGAAAAATTTAAGAGCCAAATACTTAATAAGCTATAACGCAAAAGAATTCTCTGCCAGTTTGAATAACGATACTTTTGTAATGATGAATAGACCATCGTGCAACCAAACGCTTGCTTGGTGTAATGCCATCCAACTGTAAAAAACATAAAATTGACTAATAGACCTGTTATATCTAATCCTACTCTTGGAAAAAGTCCGATTGGAATCTTTAAACCTAAAGGCGTTAAGCTGTGATTGAGTTGTGAAAACAGCACCACAATTGAATTATGAGAAGAGTTAAAAAAGAACCAAGCAACAAGCCCCATCGATACAAGAATGAAAGGAATTAGTATTAACTGAAACCAATTTTTAAAAATAAACTTTTGTCCCCGTCCATAAGCAAGCTGATAAGACACCATAAAATGAGGATAGTTAACGATTAAACTCAAAGTGGTAAAAAAAAGAGGAAGGTTATTAAGATAATAGCCAGTCCTTGGAGAAAGACCTGAAAAATATGAAAAACTCTGACTGACGATCCAAAAAAGAAGACTTGCTCCTCCGATTACCCAAAAATCAATATGGGGAGTAATCAGGCTTTTATCGGGCTTTTGAAGAATACTGGTTATCGTACTCAATCTCTCTCCCCAAGCTTTGGATTAGTCCATTGCATATTATAGGTTTCAAGTTGGGCACCTCTTATTTCTGCCATGACTTTCTCACGTAATTCAAATCCCATTTTTTGATAAAACGAAAGTGCGGTTTTAGTTCCACTGATCGTAACTTTGTCGACGTTAGCATCAATTAAATACTCCATACATTTTTCAAAAAGCTTACGACCAATCCCAAGACCTAAAGCTTTTGGCGTAATATACATTCCGACAATCTCACCGTGATGAGAATTATGAATACGACTGTGACAAACACCTTCAACTCTCCCATCAGCTTCTACAATATAACAACAATCATTTTCAACAGTGTTTCGCCAAATATCGTCTGAGTATTTAACGTTGGACCATTTATCGACTTGATCCTGAGTGTAATCTTGAATGCATATTTTTTGTATTGACTCACAGTGAGCTCGATTTACCGCTTCTTTATCTTCAAACACTGCTTTTCTTATGAGAATGTCCATGCCTAGGCAGATTTTCTTTTCGAACCATCAAACTTCTTTGATAGCTCAAGTGCAATATCATCGAGATTAAATGGTTTAAAGATCAAACCATCAAGCATTTTAAAATAAGGTTTTTCAGGGTCGTCCAAGTTAATATTCACCCCGCCAGTGATAAAATAAAAACATGGCCGATTCAGTTCTTCGTTATTTTTGATTTTTTTCAATAGTGTTGGTCCATCCATCTTAGGCATTTTGATATCGGAGATAATCAAATCGTAGGCCTCTGGATTTTTAAGATAATGCTCATAAGCAAGTTCACCATTTTCAAAAGTTACAGCTTCGATTCCAATATCTTCTAGCTGAGTTTTTAAAAGGTGACGAATTCCCTCTTCATCATCTGCAATAATGGCCTTCAAATTAAAGTTTAATTCTCCATGAGATGAAGACTTAACAGGCAATTGAATGGGGTTTACTTGACCGTTAATCTTTATAACAAATTCAGCTCCATGTTCCGTATCTGATAAATACAAACTCCCAAGAAAATCATCATGAATAAACTTATGGGCCAGAGAAAGTCCAATACCTGTTCCCTTTCCCACTTCTTTGGTAGTAAAAAATGGATCAAATATCGATTTTTTATTTTCTTCACAATCTTCAGTGGCATCTTTGGCATTAGAAATAAGATTCATGATGACCTGTTCTAATTTTCCTCTATCTCCATTGATGTGAAAATGATGATCAAGATTTTGACAATCAAATTTTAATTGAACCTGCTCTTGTCGGTAAATCTCACTAATCATGCTCTCTATTTCATTGATAAGATCTAATACATTAAAAAGTTTAGACTCTCCCTCTTTTTCAAGACGTGAGAATGTTCTTAAGCCAGAGACTATTTTCTTTATTCTCTCAGAAGCGAGATCAATTTTATCAAGCCCCAACTTAATATCTTCTTTTAGATCAGTATTCATTCTCTTAATTGTTGAAACATAACCTTTAATAATAGTAAGAGGGTTATTGATTTCATGGCCAACACCAGCGGCTAGTTGACCAATAGCTGCAAGCTTTGAATTATGATTCACAATTTGTTCTAGCTGTCTTTTTTCTGTCACATCTCGAAAAAACCACAGGCGACCTTTAATCTCCTCTCCCACTCTTAAAGGAGTCGAATAACGATCAAAGATTCGTCCATCTTTAAATTTCAAAGTATCAAAGCTTTCTTCATCTGGACGTGTGTAAAGATCTTCAACCAACTGTACAAATTTCTCAGGTTCACTTAATTGATCCAAGACAAATGTTATCATTTTCTCATCTTCGTGAGTTTCAGTGAAGGACTTTGGAATCTTCCACATTTTGATAAACTTATCGTTAAACTTTTGAATCGAGCGTGTTTGATGATTAACCAGAAGAATTCCTTCTGTCGTGGAGTTTAATATCTCTTCATTCAACTCTAATAACTGATCAAACTTTTCTTTACTCTTAATTCGCTCTGAGATGTCATTGGTTATAGCAATATGGGCCATCTCACCATTATCTAAAATAAAAGGAGCTGCGAACGTTTCCATCCATCTTTTGGTTCCCTTGAGACCAACAATCTCAAAAGTCAAACTGCCATGATTTCCTTCACATATTTTTTCATTAAACTCTTTAAATTTTTCTCGATGTGACTCTTCTACGATTTGATAGACATCAGCGCCCTCTACAGACTCAAAGCTTTCAGCTTCAATTAGACGAATTCCCTGAGGATTCATATTGATAAGAGAACCTTCACGGGTGATGACCTTTAAACATGAAGGAGTCGATGTCATCATGGTATTTAACTGATTCAAGCGTGCCTTTTCTTCTCGTTTACTTTTTTCTTGTGCTATAAACTCTTCTGTTTTATCCCAGTTTATCCCCGTCATCATAAGTGGACGGCCTTGCTCATCTCTTTCGATCTCGGCCCGTGCACCAATATACCTTCTTTTACCTTCACTTGTTTTTATGGCAAAAGTTGTATCAAACTTTTTACCTCCAGCTATCGCTTCATTTATTTCAGCCGTGGCTTGTTCTTTATAATCAGGCGCTAAGGTATTCACCCAAGCATCATAAGCTCCAGAGAACTTTTCTTTATCCACATCGAAAAGCCTATACATACTATCATCCCAGATAAGCTCATTTGTTTGCAGATTGAGTTTCCAAATACCTACTTTCGTATTTTTTAAGATAAGATCAAACTCAAACTCTTTATTTCTTGCTTCCGTCACATCTTGAAATGTTCCAATTAACTTCACCACATCATTTTCTTCATTAACGACAGCACGACCAATTGAGCGGACCCATTTTCTTTTATCATTAGCATCAAAAAACTCAAAGACTTCATCAAATGATTCTCTCTTGGAAATACAGTTCTCAATGAATTTTGTAATTCTCTCTCTTTCATGAGGGGCATAAAATGAAATCCCATCAACTTTATTTGTAGGTTGTCCGTAGGGTATACCATGGATTCTATATACTTCTTTAGACCAAGTCGTATTACTAGTTTTAAGGTCTAGCTCCCATCCTCCGGTATGACTCATTTCTTGAACATCCTCATATTGAGTTTTGAGTTCATCGAGATTTTGATTTTTATAACCTAAATTTAAAAGGCTCATGACCATGGAAGATAAATCTTTTAATGATTGCTTCTGACTTTCTGATAATGTTTTTGGTTTACTATCAATGACACAAATTGTACCTAGTCTATAACCATCCTCAGTCACAAGTGGGGCTCCGGCATAGAATTTTATCTCAGGTCCACCCGTGACAAGGGGGTTATCACAAAAGCGAGAATCTTCTAGTGCATTTTCGACAATAAAAAGATCATCCGATTCGATTGCATGACCACAAAAAGAAATATCTCTTGGAGTTTCACATGCATCAAGACCGACTTTAGATTTAAACCATTGCCGATCTTTATCAACCAAACTGATAACACATATTGGAGACTCACAAATTTGTGAACCCAATCTTGTTATGGCATCAAACTCAGGAGCGGGATCGCTATCTAAGATATTAAAGCTATAAAGCTTTTCTAGTCTTTTTTGATCATTTAAAATTTTGGGCGCTTTTTTCATTTCTCTTCACCATGGTTGATAGAATCTCATCGGAAAAGACTCTTGATGAATCGAAAGTAAGCGAGAAAATTGATTAAAAGTGAAAATTTAACCTAGTTATACTTGAGAGTTTAACCACAGCATTTTTTAAATTTCTTTCCCGAGCCACAAGGACAAGGCTCATTTCGACCAATTTTCGGAGTTGTACGGCGTATGGCCTCTTGGATTATTTTTCCATCAGTAAAGAACCAAGAACCATCAATAAAATTAAATGTAGAGACTTCATGATGTTTTGTCGCTTTTCCCTCAACAGAGTAGCTGGCAACAAACTCAACAACTCCTGTCGAATCATGACTTTCACCCTTTTCTGTATTTTTAATTTCAAGTCCCAACCACTCTGACTCCTTCGACCATTTACTAATATCTTCTACGCTGGTTTCAGTTCTGGTTTTAGGGTTATGAGTATTAAAAATATATTCAGGCTCAAAGACCACGAAGGCACTATAACGTGACCTCATCAAGGTCTCGGCCGTTGGTGCTTTTTTATCGCCATTAATATAAGGAAAACAGCAGTCTTTAAAGTTGTCACCAGTTCCACATGGACATTTTTTTTCGAGATAGTCTTCTTTCATGACATTTTTCCATTTTCAGCAAACGTATCAGTTGCCTTAACCAAAGCTTCGGTAATCCCCTTTTCAGAAAGTGAATGGCCAGCATCTTCTACTAATATAAAGTCTGCTTCAGGCCATGCTCTGTGAAGCTCCCAAGCGCTTTCAGTTGGGCAAACAACATCGTAACGACCTTGCACAATCACAGCAGGAATATGCCTGATGGAATCAATATTATTTAATAACTGATCTTCTTGTTCAAAAAAGCCACCATTCATAAAGTAATGGCATTCAATTCTGGCAAAGGCTTCAGCGAACTCATCTTCCCCAAAGTCATTGATAAGATCTTGACTTGGAATCAGCTTCGAAGTGGAAGCTTCCCAAGTTGACCAGGCCCTCGCAGCTTGCTTTCTAAGATCGGCATCCTCGCTTGTTAGCAATTGATGATAGGCACTGAGGAGATCTCCTCGTTGGTCAGCGGGAATGGGAGCAAGATATTTTTCCCAAGCATCGGGAAAGATTTTGGAGGCGCCTTCTTGATAAAACCATTCAATCTCTTTTTTTCTCAACATGAAAATGCCTCTTAAAAAAAGAGCTGAAATTTGATCGGGGTGAGCTTGAGCGTAACTAAGAGCAAGTGTTGATCCCCACGACCCTCCAAAAACGGCCCATCGGTTTATCCCTAGGGTCGTTCTAATTTTTTCAATATCACTAACTAAATCCCACGTTGTATTTTCTTCGAGACAGGCAAAAGGTGTACTTCTTCCACATCCTCTTTGATCAAATAAGATAATTCGATATTTTTTAGGATTAAAATAACGACGATAATCATCGTGACATCCTCCCCCAGGTCCGCCATGTAAAAAGATAACGGGTTCTCCGTCGGGATTACCACATTGCTCGTAATAGACTTCGTGTAAATCTGAAACTTTTATTTTTTCTGACTGATAGGGTTCTATAGGTGGATAAAGATCTGCCATGCTCGTTCCTTAATTTTTCTCTTAAAGATACCATGCAGTGAAGGCATTTGATAAGTCTATAACGTTGATTATTGACTTCTGACAGGGACAGGAACCACATCTGGGTCTACAATTTCTCCGGTAAATGGACTTCTCAGGCCATCGTGATGAAAGAGCACATTTTGATCGACACCTTGACTAAGGATCGTCTTTTCAAATTCCATATGACCCGCTCGCTCCCAGATGATTTCTCCTTGCTCATCGACTTCATCGGCTAAAAAGATATCATAACGAAGACCTTTGTTTTGAATAGTTTCTAGCAGCTCCTCACGAAAGTCGTCTCTAACGATGATTTCTTGTCCGTCTTCTGATTGTAGTTTTATCCACGTAGGCGTAACGACGGCAAGGGGATCATCAACTCCCATTTCTGCAAACTGATGAAGAGGTCTAAGCTGAGGATTAATAAAGGGAAAAGTCTTTTTAAGGTCGTTAGGATTTGCGAGAGCTCCCCTCACCACACCCATTAACGTAAACACTTCATAGGCTTGTCTAATCTTTAAAAAGTCAATTTGAGGTTGGTTCGTCATCACCCCATCAATATAATTTTCTAAAACTTCACCGTTGAGATCATTTTGAAAAAGAGCGTTGGCCGTTACCACTTTTTCATCTTTATCTTGGGTATTAAAGACTTTAAAGGCAGCCGCAACAGACCTTTTTTCACGATCAGCAGGGGCACCAGTCATTCTCTGAAACCACGTCCTTTCTTTATATTTAGAAGGGTTCCCTTGACTAATGGAAAGTCTTCCAAGCATAGGGAACTCCCCACTAGCAAAGACTCCAGAGTATTTCGTTTTCTTAAAAACAATTTTCCCTTCAACTCCGATGCCCATCGGATGGATTGGTTTATCCATTCCAACTTTTCTATAATCGAGTCCATCTTTTAGAATTTCGACTGATCTATTTCCCACAAAAAACTCTAATAATCTGTTGGCAAAAAAGCGAAACATCTGAAGAGGAATGGTGGGTAACTCTCTTACATCATAGGGACGCAATTCCATCGCCTTTAAAACTTCATTATAGGAAACCGGCTCTCTCTCAATTGGCTTTATAGAGTAACCCCATATCCTTTTTAATTTTAAGTTAGTTTTTTTGAGATTTAATGTTCCTTTTTTTCTATTAAAAAGTATTTCAACTACATCATCTGTTTCTACTGCTTTTTTAAATTGAATTTGTCCATCTTCTAAACGACGAACAACCACCTCGCTACCTTGATCTGTATTTCTAATATAGGAGATAAACTTATCGTAAAAGACGGGTGTTATATCCAAGCGTGCATGGCCATCTAATCTTAAAAGAATGGGTAATTGTTTTGCAGGAAGAACTCTCTTAAGTTGTTCTAAACAACTTAATGGCGAGGCATTCGTAAGTGACGAAAAAACAATAAGAGAACTTAATAAAGTAAAGATCTTAACCATGGAATCTTATCGGTAAGAGTTTTGTGGCCTTTAATTCCCTACTGTTTACTTAGGATATACTCCACTGCCCTTTTTATTTCAGAATAACCAATTTCATCGGTGATAACACGAAACTCCCGGTGACCTCTTATTTCAAAGATATTTAGCTCACTAAAGGCCTTAAGACATTTTCTTGTGTAACCACTTGTGTCTGCAAAGATTAAGGGACAAGCGTTTCTAAAAAAACCACTCAGCTCCTCCCTCTCCAAAACGCCAAGCTCGTAACTACTAAACTCACCTTGCCTCTCACATTCTTTTACTTGTCCTCTTCTTTGCTGACAGAAAAAAACCTCTAAGAAATTCGATGCCTTTAGGCCGTCGCCCATACTCGAATTGTCCATTTCAACACTTCTTATCACGGGGCTTGGGGTTCTTGAGTAGTCTTCATCTGTAACGACGAGGCGATGGGCCTTAACTGAGGATATTATCAGGATAGAAAGTAATATTGTATTAAGTATCTTCATTTTTTCTCCAAGTAGTTAAAACTATCATGGATTTAGATACCGTTTTCAGTATTTGTAATCTTTATAGCGGTGTTATGAATTTTTACAAGCCGGCCATTTTTTTCAAGCGCTTAATTCTCTCTGGCTCATTTTTGACTAGCCATTTATCTTGAGAAAGCAGCTGAAAAGACTCTTTAAAATGGTCTCTTGCGAGATTATCCTTTTTTAAAACGTAGTAAAGCTCTGCTAGTTCTTCGTGAACATATCCGTCTGGCTTCTTTTTTTTATTCATTGTCTCTTGTAAAGAAAGTTGAATTTTCAATGCCTCATCGATCTTATTTAGTGAGCGGTAACATCTGGCCACTGTCCACTTGGCAATAAAAACTCTTTGTTCATTCCCAGACTTCTGATGAAATTCCTGAGCCTTGATAAAAAGAGGGAGAGCTTTTAAAAATTGCTGATTGTCATGGTAATCCCATCCGAGATTATTATAAAGAGACCCTAACCATTTCTGAGCCTTTTTAACTTGAGAGTTCTCTGCAATATCAATGGCCAGATGGTTCCACTTTCTTTTTACAGCATGATCAGTTTCAGCGATGGCCATCATATGAGCAGCATCGATGGTATAAATATCAAGCTTTTCAGTTTTAGCTAGCTCGTACGCTTTTTTAAACTGACTCTTTGCTTTATCCTTATCTTTTGAAGAATTATACGTTCGACCACGCTCTAAAAAATACCTCACTTTTACCATGGTGCTTGCTTTCGAAAGCACTTTTTCTACTTGATCTAAGGTTTGATGAGCTTTTTCAAACTTACCCTCTAAACTATAGGTTCGAGCGATTTGAGTCATAAGTTGATAATATTGATTTTGATCTTGTTTACTATCGAGTTTTGGCTTCAAAGCCTCAAACTTTGTCCTCGTCTCGCTTGGGTTTGAGTAGTTCCAAAGAGAGTCAAAATCTTGGGTATCGGCCATATTGGCCCTTACTGTTAGTAGTGTTACAAAAATCAAAAATGGCAAGATAAAGCTTTTCATAGCCCGATATTCTAAGACAATTTTTAACCATTATAAATAAAAAAAAATCATGCAAACTCGTTGCCGTAAATCGGCATCCCTAAAGCCGATAAACCTTTAATTTTTCATTATTTTTCATTATATTTCTGTGTATGAATTGGATCGAGTTTGGTCAATTAGCTCCCGCAATTGGCCTCAATATTTCTTTTGTTTCTAATTCCGTAAATTTATTTTTTGGATGCCTTGTTCTCTTTATTGGTCTCGGTGTTTTTATCTACAGCACTGCCTACATGAAAAACTACCCAGAAGATAAAAAGACTGTTTTTTACACGTCATTAAGTCTTTTTACTCTAGCAATGCTGGGCTTAATTTTTACAGATAACTTACTTTTACTTTTTTTATTTTGGGAAATGACCAGCGCTTGTTCTTTTTTCTTAATTGGATTTAAAAACGAAAAAGAAGAAGTTCGAGACAAAGCAAAGTGGGCGCTCTATACAACAGTAGGTGGAGGTTTATTTTTACTCACTGGTATCGTGATGGCCTCACAAATTGGAGTAGAGAACGGACTTAACCCTATTCAATCATTTTCACTTACCGAACTTGCAAAGATCGAACATTTCTATCGCCATGACCTTTTCTCACTTTCTTTCATCTTAATTTTTATTGGTCTCGCTTCGAAATCTGCCCTTTTCCCCTTTTCCTTTTGGTTACCACTGGCCATGGCCGGTCCTACTCCGGTCAGTAGTTTTCTTCACTCCGCAACAATGGTTAAAGCCGGGTTTATCTTAGCGGTAAAGTTATTTCCCCTTTATGGAGATCAAGCCCTTTGGCAAAATAGCTTCATCATCATAGGATCACTCAGCGCCTTCCATGCAGCAATACAATGCTTTTTACAAAGGAACCTCAAAACTATGCTGGCCTACTCAACCAGCTGTGTTCTTGGTATTCTTGCCATCTTAATCGGACTTGGAGCATTTAAAGCACACGTAAGTTTTATCGTCTTCATTCTTGCTCATGCATTATATAAAGCTGCCCTTTTTCAAATTGCCGGTTACCTCGACTCCCGTTATAAAACGAAGGACTTTATTGAATTACAAAAATTTAAATTTGATAATAAATTAGCACTGCTAACCGTCGTTCTTTCCACATTAAGTATGGTTGGAATTCCTCTGACCATGGGGTTCTACGCTAAAGAATTTATTTATTATAGTGCACTCAAATCATCTTTTCCCATCTTAATAACATTTATTATCTTTTTTGCTAATTGCTGTATGGGAATTCAAGCAATCAACTTCTTAAGAGTCTTTTGGCCAAAGAAAGAAAAGAGGCTGCAAACATCAGAAGTATCGACCTTATTAATTATTCCCGCCTTTGCTTATTCACTAGTTGCGACTATTCTGGCCATAGCGCCAGGTTTAACCAACCTCAATATTTCTTTATCTGCTATATTGAAAAACTTTTCTCTATCAAATCCAGCAGTGACATTGAAACTTTGGCATGGTTTGGCTTATCCCTATGATATCGTCATTCTTTTAAGTGTTCTCACAATACTTATCAGTATTAGTGGAAGTTTTCTTTTTTCAAAACATCTTGATAAGTTCACAATATTTTCTAATCGCTACCACGATTTTAGTCTTTGGAACCTTAATAAAGTTTTATTAGATTTTTACCTAGGTCAATTTAAGAAACTATTTTCGATATTACAAAATGGAAATTTAAGACAATACCTTATCATTACATTATCTACAGTCGCAGGTCTTGTCCTCATTGGGCTATTAAAAGTCGAGTCGTATGCACTACCTTCACTAGATTTTACCATCACCAAAGCGCTTCTTTATTCCGGAATGCTCATCGGGCTTTTCTTAACTCTCGCCACCAGTCGCCACTATAGAGTACTCATCTATTTTGCCATCTCTGGACTTTTCATTGCTTTATTTTTTGCCTTTCACAGTGCAATGGATGTGAGCATGACTCAACTATTGGTAGAAAGCCTATCTCTGTTTTTTATCTTTTTTATGGTTAAAGCATTAGGATTTGAATACGTCGTCAGAACAAATCAGCTCGCAAACTTTTTTATCTCTCTTTTCTTTGGCCTTACGTTTTTAGCCTTTTACCTCATTGAAAAAGTTAACTTTAGCTCACTTGCTAGTAACTTCTATAAAGACAACTCCTATCTTTTAGCAAAAGGTGAAAATATCGTTAATGTTATTCTCGTAGATTTTCGAGCCCTTGATACTTTTGGAGAAGTGATCGTCGTGACCATTGCCATTATCGGCGTGGGATCTCTTTTAACCAAAAAAGGAGGTCAACATGAATGAAGTTTTAATAAAAACAAGTTTTAAAATTCTTTGTCCTCTCCTTGCCTTGGTCTCTCTTATCCTTTTTTTAAGAGGTCATAATTTACCTGGCGGTGGATTCATTGGAGGCTTAACATTATCTTTATCAATGATTCTCCTTATTTTATCTAATAAAGAGTCTAAGCTTGAATCAATACTTCGAATTTATTTTGTTAAAGTGATGGCAATTTGTTTGATGGGACTCGCCCTTACCGCTCTCTTTCCTCTGATGCTCGATAAAACACTTTTTACTGGAATTTGGACAAGTATTCCTCTTCCTATAGCAGGAAAATTCAGCTCCATTCTCATATTTGATCTCTTTATTTATTTGATTGTCGCCATCAGTACTACTCGAGCCTATGTGGAATTTACGGACTTCAGTGGTGAAGGAAGGTTCCTATGACCTATGTACTAGGTTGTCTTTTCTTAATTGTTGGAATCTATTTTCTCTTAAGAGATACCTGGCCTAGTTATGTATATGGCATGATTGCCCTTGGAAATGGTGTCAATTTAATTATTTTTTCTATTGGAGTTGTGAAAGAAGATGCCTTTCCCTTCATCAATAAATTTAGTGAATTTGTAGATCCCCTGACTCAAGCCCTTGTACTAACGGCTATTGTGATTTCTTTTGCAACATTATGTTTCGTAGTTGCCGTGATAAAGAAGTTAAATCAATTAGGAGGAGATACTTAATGGGTGAATACTTCTTCCTTTTAATTTTTATTCCTCTTTTTGCTTCCGCTTTATCTTTATACTTCAGGGGGAACAAGGCCGTTGAAAATGGTATCACACTCATTTTCTCTTTCTCCTATATTCTCTTTGCCGGCTACCTTCTTCTAACCTCTCAGTATAATCATGAACTCGTTGCAGGAGACTGGCCTTCTGGTATTGGCATAAAACTTAAAAGTGATCTGATGGCCCTTCTCATGATTACGGTTGTTGGTTTTATGTATTTTGCTGGCGCTCTTTATGGCCTATCGAAAAAAACAATTGAAAATCATCGTAACTATCTCTTTCTCTATCACTCTCTGTTCTTAGGTCTGACAGGGGCCTTCCTCACCAATGATCTTTTTAACCTTTTTGTCTGGTTTGAAATTACGCTCATGAGTAGTTATGTATTAGTCGTCTTAGGAGAAGAAAAAGAGAGATTAATTGGTGGTCTTAAATATATCATTTTAAACTTTTGTAGTGGCCTGATTTTTCTTCTCAGTATTGGGCTTATTTATCAGGCGACAAAAACGTTAGACTTTTCAACTCTTTCTGAAAGACTAAATTACCTTTATCAAGAAAATCCCGCTTATGTTCGCGCGTTAGCTTTTAGTTTATTCTCTGCCTTTGCTATTAAGTCTGCTTTTTTTCCGCTCTTTTTTTGGCTACCAGAAAGCTATCCTCGTCTTTCTCCTGGTCTTAGCGGTGTCCTCGCCGGGCTCCTTACCAAACTGGGTCTCTATGCAATGCTAAGAGTTTTTGGCCAAGTATTTCCCCATGATATGACTTTCTTTACCGTTGTCTTAATTCTCTCCGCTCTCACTTTATTGATTGGAGTGTGGGGAGCCGTTATTCAAGGCCATATTCGCAAAATTTTGAGCTATCATATTATCAGTCAGGTTGGGTTTATTGGTGTGGCCGTCAGTTTTAGTTTTTATCCCGATAAGAAAATTAGCATGCTGGCACAAGGAGCAGCTCTCTTTTATATCATTCATCATATTATCGTGAAGACGAATCTCTTTTTTATATCTGGCTTAATCCAAATTAAAAAAGGAAGTGAAGAATTAAAAGACCTAAGCGGACTTTTTCGTCGCTACCCTTTTCTTGCACTTTTATTTTTAATTCCTGCAGGAAGCTTAATTGGCATTCCTCCCTTATCTGGCTTCTGGGCCAAATTAAGTCTTTTTAAAATTAGTATTGAAACTCGTTACCTATGGGTATGCCTATTCATGATACTTGGTAGTTTCTTCACACTGTTTAGTATGGTAAAAATTTGGAGTAACTCTTTTTGGGGTGAAGTTGAGGATCATTCCCCCTTAGAAAGTGTTCATATCAGTAGCTACCTTGCTATTATCCTCTTATGCCTTCTCACTATTTGTATTAGCCTTAATCCAAATTGGTTGTATATCCTTTCCAACAAGGTTGGTCTGTGATGATTAAAATTTATTATATTTTCGATTTTTTAATTTTCTTTTTTTGGGATCTTACGCTGGGAGCTTTTCGTGTGGCCAGTGATGTTGTCACCAAAAAAGAACTCTCATCTCCAGGTATTATTCGTTTTCCCTTAAAAGCTGAAACTGATTTTGAAATTGGCTTGTTATCGACATTAATTACTTTTTCTCCTGGTTCAATGGTTATTGATATTGATGAGGATCGCTCTCATCTTTATATCCATATAATGTTTTTATTAGATAAAGATCAGGCAATAAAAGAATTTCGTGATAAGTTTGAAGCGCGAGTGTTGAGGATCTTAAGATGAGTATAATTTTAACACTATCAATTATTCTCATTGTCTTGACTTATTTCATACTTCTATACAGATGCGTCTCAGGAGAACACATTCTCGACAGAGTTCTCGCATTTGATCTTATAGGTGTCACAAGTATAGGTCTGTTTATTGTTTTATATATTATTAAAGAAAACTCTCTCTTTTTAGATTTAGCTGTGGTTTTAACGATCATTAGTTTTATCACGGCGCTTGTCTTCTCAACCTTTCTCCCTCAACAAAAGGATAAAGAATGACGATCGTAGGTGAATTATTTGTCCTTTTAGGCAGTATTTTTATGCTTCTCTCTGCAATCGGTATCATTAAAATGCCTAGCTATTTAATGCGCCTACAAGCGGCCAGTAAGGCCAGTGCTTTCGGTATCATCTTAATTCTTATCGGCGGTGCTATTTTGATTAAAAATTGGAACTTCGAATGGGCAGCTTTTTTTATCTTTATTTTTCTTTTGGTTTCAACTCCTATCGGTGCTCACGCTCTTGCCCAAGCAGATAAAAAGCTAAAATAGTTCTCTGGCATTAAGTTTGCTTATCTATTATCAAAACGACAGAAAACGTCATTAAAACGTGTATTTATTAGCTTTAACTTTGTAAAAAGTTTAGACATAAGATAGCGAATTAAACACTTACTCTAGGAGATGCAAATGAAATCATTAATTACTTTGTTTAGCTTTTTGACCCTAATTTCGAATGCTCATAGCTTTGGATTTTTACAAGACCTTGGAGATGAGTTAGGAATTGAGATCAAAATAGGAAAAAGTGTCGAGAAAAAAAGTCGTGAAGTAAATAGAGACTTCCGTAAGTTTCTCGAGCAAGATGATGCCAGTATCCCTCTCTCTCTTTTAGACAATGCTGAATGTCTCATGTTTATTCCCAATATTATAAAAGGTGGTGTCGGTATTGGAGCTCAATCGGGAACAGGTATCGGAACCTGTCGTCTCGGTGAAGATGAATGGAGTTCTCCATTATTTTACCGTATCTCTGCCGCCTCATTAGGACTAAATGCTGGACTTCAAAGAATGGATTTAGTGTTAATTTTTACTGACAGAAGAACTGGTCTCAACACCCTGACAAATGAAAATGTTAGCATTGGATTAGATTCAACCATTACCCTTGGACCAATCGGACGAGAAGCTCAAGTGGCGATCAACTTTAATGAAGATGGAACAGGTCCTGTTTTTGCTTATGCTAAAAGTGAAGGCCTCATGATTGATCTTGTTTCACTTAAAGGCTCAACCATTACGCCAGTAAAAAGGCTCAATAGACAAGCTTATGGAAATATCAACTCTTACGGACTACCACAAAATGCCCACACTGTTTTAAGAGACGATACTCCAGCTGGCCTTTTAGACTTTATTAATAATTATCTCATCGATTAAAAAATACTCGTTGCCGTGATCGCTCACGGCAACTTCTTCTCTCACGCGCTATGCACAAGTAGCTTTCCAAACTATTCAATTGAGCTCAAAAGCACTATAAAAATAATGGGGGAAGTATGAATAACCAATCAATCAACAGTTTTATAGATCGTGTCCTTGAAAATGCTCCGTCTGAGTGGGCAAAGCTCACAACACATAGACTTGATATTTATAACGAAAGCAAAGCAAAAACTGAGTTTTTAGAAGAACTAGAAAAACTCATCGATACTAACGATCCAAATGAGCTTGATGAAAAATTAAAACTTCTTCCTACTGCTTTTGATTATATTCGACTAGGCCATCCCCTTTCATGTTTTTTAGAGTGGACTATTGCCAAAAAGTGTAATCTTAGCAGTGATGACGTCATCTCCTTTTCTTCCACTAATATGCCCCTCTTTGCTATCTTGAGAAAAAATAAATTAGAAACGATTGATTCTCAAATTATTCATCAAAACCTCCCCGCTTCGTTTGATGAAAAGACGTTAAGAGATGTGTATGGTTATTCATTTCACCTCACCAAAGATGAGGAAATCAATTCCGAAAAAACAAATATCCTTGTGACAAACTTTGATCATCTTTTTAGCGAATTTAATAAAGATATCGACTTTGTCATTGCCGTTGATGATAACCTTGGCAGTCTAACTCTCTGTCTCACTCAAAAAGCCAAAGCTTATATTTCTGAAATTCAACACGTAAGAAGAAGAGAGTCTATTGCCATGACTCCTCAAGATTGCTTAAGTACTTTTAACTTCTTAAAAAATAAATCGAGTCGACGTAAAACAATTGACCTCAATCCCTTAAAGAAAACAATTAATGATATTACCCAGACTAACGGTGAGGTTGTCCTTGGATCCAGTGGTCTTTCGATTCAGTATGCTATTACGATGGGATTAATTGAATATGCAGGTAAAAACCTTCCCGGAAAAAAAATCAAAATTATCGTCCCTCCAAATTGTTATGGAGGAACAAACGATCAGGCGAGAAGAGCAGCGGCAACATTAGAACACGTAGAAATTCTTGATCTTCCTGTCGATAGTGGTCGAGATATGGTCACAAGTGTTGATCAAATTTTAGATCACGTAGCGAGGGAACAAGCCGTTCCTTTTATCATCGCCGAAATTCCAACGAACCCAAGAGTAGAAGTTCCCAACTTAGAGAAACTAGCACAGGCATTAGAGAAAAAGAGAGACAAAGCGATCGATCCGGTCTTTATACTCGATCAAACCTTTTGCCCAAATTTTCACTTTTTAGGACCTAACGATTCACTTGCTAATGTCCAAACCATTTCTTATGTCAGTGGCTCTAAGTTCCCAAGTGGAGGTCTTTGTACTGCCGGTTATTGTGTCGCCAATAAAAAAGCAGAGCAACTTATCTCTTTCGTCGATAAACATTTAAAGTTATGTCATAACGAGGCCACTAATTTTCAACTCGAAGTTTTATCAGAACAAATGCCTTCCATGAATCAACGTATAGCCGATGCCTATAAAAACACCAGAGCGTTCGTCAATCATATTGAAAAAGAGCTTCCCGGCGCAAAAATCAATTTTGTTTCAGAGGAGCTCGCGCAAATGGGCTTTACCCCCTCGGTTTTCTCATTAGATCTACCCACAAAAGGATATAGTGAACAAGAAAGAGAGCTCTATAAACGAGAGCTCAACCTAAAACTTATCAATATGATGATTAAAGAAATCCCCGAGCAAAGTAAATTTTGCGTAAGTTATGGCCAACTAAAAGGCTGCTATTGGACGATTCCAGCCACCTCAACTCAAGGAACAACAAAAGAAGGTGATAAAGATTATATTGTGCGCGTTTCTGTCTCTCCTGAGTTTGATTTAGAACGCCATAAGAAGGTCTTTACAAGTTTTTGTGAAAGTATAAAGTAACGCTTAACTAAAACGCGAGGCAGTATTTACTTAACCTAACGCAGTATATATTCTATACACCAAAAATCAAGGCCCTTAGATAATGTCACCTTACAAAATACTCATCGTATTTTTAATACAAATAGTTCTCTACACATTGGGCTTTTATCATAACGCTTTTTCTGTTGTTTCCAAAAAAGAGTTTAATGAATTTCAACAAGATTCTGAAGCTCTGGTGCAAAGAAGCCTCATTTATAAAAATAATAAAAGTCATTGGAATGGGCTTTGGTTATGTACCGAGCAAAAGCGATTAGAGATTAATCAACAAGTTGATTTTCAAAGTGAATCAAAATGCCAATTCCCCTTTCCCTATACTTCTCAATATGGAATTCAAGGACGGCTCTTTCAAGCACTAGCTAAAGTTTTTGGTAGTGATGATAAGGTCGGCCATGCACTGAACTCTGTCATGATGGGAATATTGCTTTCACTTTTTAATCTCATCTTATTAAAGCTCTTTGGCATCAGCGCATTTTTGTTTTCATTAGTTTTTTCTTTGTTTTCACCATGGTTAACAATTATGACAAGAAACCTATATTGGATTTGGTGGCTTAATATGGCCCCCTTTTTCTTTTCGGCTTTTTATTTTTGGTATTTAAAACCAAAATTAAAGTCTAAGCATAATAAGTTATTTTATGGAGGAGTAGCTTTCCTCGTTCTTTTAAAGTCCCTGGCCGGTTATGAATATATATCGACAGTTGGGCTTTCACTTATTGTCCCCCCACTTTTTTACTTTCTATCGCAAAAAGAGAAATTAAACATCACTGGATATTTTAAAGTAGCGACGATGACTTTCTTATCATTTCTTGTAGCGTTTATTGGGGCGATGGTGATTCATACGGCCAGCCTCTCCCCAATATTTGGAAGCATGAAAAATAGCTTTGCTGTGATCAAAGATCGAGCATCTGTAAGAACTCATCCCGACCAAGGGCTCATTGTACGAAGTAATCAAATCAAAAAGAGTTTACTAAGTCGTGTTTTGGAAAAGTATACAACATCAAAAATTTTCTTTTTTAAAATTAAAGATCATTACTTTCGAACAAAAATCTGGAAGCTTTTTTTAGGGATGATGATGATTTACCTCTTTTATTATAAAATGGGTATGTACGCTGATCACGTTCAATTAAAAAAATCATTCATCATTACGACCCTTTTCTCTTTCACTCCTGCACTAAGCTGGCATATCTTGGCGAAGCCTCACTCTCACTATCATCCTCATATTAACTTTATCTTGTGGCATTACCCCGCAACACTTTTTGCCTTTTCGGTGTGGGGATTTTTTGTTGGTGACTTATTATTGTTAATCAAAAGTAAGATCAGTAATAAAGGACTTGGATTTGGTATACGATAATATTGTCATTGGTGGCGGTTTTTTTGGATTATATCTGGCAAATTTTTTAGCGAGAAGAAATAAATCCGTACTTCTTTTGGAAAAAGAAAACGAATTTATGACCAAAGCATCTTATAACAACCAAGCGCGAATACACCATGGCTATCACTATCCTAGATCATTATTAACGGCACTAAGATCAAGTCGCTCCTTTCCTATTTTTGTTGATGACTTTCACCAATGTATTGATGACAGTTTTGATAAATATTACGCTATCCCTAAAATTCAATCGAAAATTAGTGCTAAACAATTTAATGAATTTACCAAAAATATCGATGCTCCTTGCGAGGTCGCCCCATCAAAGATTAAATCTCTTTTTAATCGTGATCTCATTGACGAGGTTTTTCTTACTAAAGAATTTGCCTTTGATTCAAAAAAATTAAAAGATGAAATTGTAAGCCGCTTAGGACAAACATCAGCGGAAACAAAACTTGCTCATCAGGTCACAAAAATCGAAGTTGAAGAACAAACACAGCTTTTTAAAGTCACCACTATTTCAAATGATAAAGAAGACACTTTTTTAGCTCATCAAGTATTTAATTGTACCTATTCGAGTATTAATAAGGTTATGAAAGATCTTAAAATTGAAGACATTCCTATCATCAATGAGGTTGCTGAAATTTGCCTGATAGAACCACCAGAGGAGATAAGAAATATTGGAATTACTGTTATGTGTGGCCCCTTTTTTTCGACAATGCCTTTTCCGGCAGAAAACCTTCATTCCTTTAGTCATGTAAGCTTTACTCCTCACTCTGAATGGAGAGAAGGTCTTAGCAGTCATGATGGAACAAACTCCAAGAACCCTTTTTCGGGAATTAAAACTCATTTTGGACATATGGTCAGAGATACGGCCAGATACCTCCCTATTATTTCTGATTCAAAATACAAAAAGTCATTATGGGAAATAAAAACGGTCCTTCCAAGAAATAGTGAAAATGACGGCCGTCCCATATTATTTAAATTTGATTATGGGCACAAAGGTCTTCACTGTATTGTTGGTGCAAAAATTGATAACGTATATGACATGATTAAGATAATGGAAAACGATAGTGAAAGATTTAAGCTCTGATTTAAAAGAAATATTTATTTCTGTAGTAGTGCTGCACAAACATGTTTCTGCAGACTCAGCGATCACAGAACTTATCACACTGCTTTCAAATAATTATAGTGATTACGAAGTGATCATCGTTTCGACTCATCAAGATCAAAATAATCTTCAAAATATTCAACAAACACCTGGATTAAGATATCTTAAACTTGTTGGTGAAGTTGATGATGAACTAGCATTTGCAGCAGGCTTAGAAAATGCGATTGGTGATATCGTTATCACAACTAACTTAACCTCTACTCCGCTTAATTTAATTAATGAAAGTATCGAAAAAATTGATATTGATACACCTGTGATTCTAGGAAAGAACTCAAAACCTTCTCCCGCTTTCTATCAACTCTCTCATAAGCTTTTTAATATCATTTCGACTTATACCCTCGGTGTAAAAATCCCTTCAGGGCTGACTCATTTTAAAGCAATTTCAAGAGGGGCCCTGAATATTGCCCTTTCAAGAAAAAAACTACTTTCTCAATTGAATCTCTCAATCATTCAAAACGCTTCTCACTATTCTTATATCAACTATCGAGAGGATTCTCAGAAATCGTATATCTCAGGTCTTCAAAAAGTTTTAAAACTTTTGGTCTTTAACTCTACCAAGCTTCTTCGAATTTTTAATCTTTTAGGCCTTGGTGGTGGAATGATGGCCTTTTTAATATCTCTTTATGTCTTTATGGTGAATCTCTTTAAACAAGAAGTAATGGAAGGATGGACTTCTTTAAGTCTTTTTATTTCAGTACAGTTTTGTATTCTTTTTTTAGTCCTTTTTATTTACGGTGAATATATGGCCAGACTTGTTGACGAAAGATGGATGTCAAAAGAGTACGATATTCTTTTTGAAAAGAGGGGGCCAACGTCAACTGAAAGATTAAAGTGGAATGTGAAGTCAGACTCTTGAGGAATAGATATGAAAAGTGCACTTATCGGTCATACAGGCTTTGTTGGAAGTAATATAGCTAATCAACACAAGTTTACTCATTTTTATAACTCGAAAAATATAAGTGAAATCAAAAATGGTGAATTCGATTTGGTTGTATGTGCAGGAGTCCCAGCGGCCATGTGGCTTGCTAACAAAAATGAAGCTGAAGACCTCGCCAATATAAGAGTCTTAACAAATCTCTTAAAAACAGTGAGCACCAAAAGGCTTGTCCTAATCTCCACGATATCGGTTTATAAACAAGGGTCTGAAAACCAATTAGAAAATGAAGCTCCCAGTTTTGAGCAGTCTTTGCCCTACGGTAAGAATAGAAGAATTACTGAGTTAGAGCTTTCAGAGCACTTTCCAGAGCGTCATATAATACGTTTGCCTGCACTTTTTGGAGAGGGGCTCAAAAAGAACTTTATCTTTGACCTCATAAAAATAGCACCAAAATTTTTATCGGAAGAAAAATACAAAGAGTTATCAAATCATCCCAAAAGCGAACTCTTAGAGAGTTCATACTCCTTCAACGGAAAACTCTGGGAATGTTCACAGGACCTCTCTTCAGATCAGTTCAAAGAACTACAAGACTTCTTCAAAGACGTTGGCTTTTCCGCCCTAAACTTCACCAATGCAGAGTCGATGTATCAGTTTTATAATCTTGATCATATTTGGAAAGACATAACTTTTGCTATAGAGAACTCACTAAAAGAGCTCAATATTTGTTCTCCCCCTATCAGTGCAAAAGAGTTAGCAAAACACCTAACAGGAAATGACTTTTCCATTTGTGAAGCTCAAAAACAAAACTTTAATATGATGACAAAATATGGGAATAACTCGCCATACCTGTACTCAAAAGATGAAGTCTTAAAAGAGTTAAAAGCATTCTATCAAAAAAACAAAGTGGCATTATGAAGTTAGCAATCTCAAATCTTGCATGGAAAAAAGAACATGATGAGGAAATGCTATCATTTCTTCAAACGACTAAATTCTCCGGTATAGAATGTGTTCCAGAGCATTTACCGCAAAACTTTCCCTTAAGCTCGAAAGAGGAACTTAATAAACTTAAACTAAAGCATCGTGAGATTGGGCTTCCTCTCATTTCAATCCAGTCTATTCTTTTTAATACCGAATCATTATTTTTATTTAAAGAAGAAATAAATAGAGAGCGACTGTTTCAGCATATGATGAATGTGATTGATTTTACATCTCATTTAGGAATAAAAAATATAGTCTTTGGATCTCCTAAGAATCGTTTTATCTCAGATAGCATTTCTCAGGATGAGGCTTTTGATCTTGCTTATCTCTTTTTTAAAAAGCTTGCTCACTATGCCATTGAAAAAAATACTATTGTTTCACTAGAGCCAAATGCCAGCGATTATGGAGCAAACTTCTTAACAACAACCAAAGAGACACTCAATTTTTTAGAAAAAGTAAATTCTCCGGGATTAAGGCTCAATCTTGATTTCTCGACTGTTAAGCTAAATCAATCTAACGCTCGTGAAGTCATTCAACAAAGCTTCCCCTTTATCAATCATATTCATCTTAGTGAGCCCTTTTTAAAACCACTACCGGAAGATGAGAACCTTCATACTGAAATTAGAAACACACTGACTGAGTTAAACTACGATAAATACGTCTCTATAGAAATGCTCTATACCGATGTACAAACAGCAAAAGACAACATTAAATTTGTCGAAGGAATATATCAACCATAATGGAAGTTCCTCAATTTAAAATATTTGAGTTTTCTCCAAAAAAACATGACTACTGTGTTGGAATCCCCCTTTTAAATGAAGGAGATAAAATCCTAAAACAGCTCGAAAGAATGTTTCAATTCGGTATTCATCATCACGCAGATATTATCATCTTTGATGGGGGTTCAAATGATGGATCTACCAGTAGTGAGAACTTAACAAAATACGCTGTCAGAACTCTTTTAATTAAAGAAGGACCTGGTAAACAAGGAGCTCAATTTAGAATGGGCTTTTCCTACCTTCTCTCTCAAGGTTATAAGGGAGTCGTGACTATCGATGGAAATAATAAAGATAGTATTGAGTCTATTCCAACTTTTATTGAGAAACTAAAAGAAGGCCATGACTTCATTCAAGGATCAAGATTTATCGAAGGCGGAGAGCATATCAATACACCTCTATCGAGATTATTTGCGGTAAAGTTTATCCATAGCCCTTGGATATCTTTTCTCGCTAGGTTTCGCTATACCGACACCACCAGTGGCTACCGAGGTATTTCAAGGGAATTACTCGAAGATAAAAACCTTAATATATTTAGAAATATTTTCTCTGCTTATGAGCTGCTCTTTTATATGTCCGTCATGGCACCAAAGCTTGGAAAAAAAGTTTGCGAAATTCCAGTCACAAGGGCCTACCCACTAGGCAAAACACCTACCAAAATTTCTTTTTGGGGAAATTTTAAAATTATTTTTACCCTAATAAAGCTAACTTTTGGTCACTACTACTAGGTAAAATCCTCTTCACTATAACTATGTAAATTCTTTAGAGAGACTACCCAAAAGGGCAATATAAGGCTAAATAGAGGGCAACATCACACGAGGGAAAAATGAATAAGACATATCTAACTAGCCTGATTTTGGCCTTCTCACTAAATACACACGCAGAGTATCGTTTTATTGACGACTTAGATAAATATAACGATATCCATAAAGTACTTTGCTACGACGAATCTTCAGTTAACCCTGAAGGCTTTTATGTCGCCTTTAACGAAATTGACGGAAAGTATGGCTGGCACCAAAACTATATGGGTGATGGGACGACTGAAATTGCCGACACATCGACTGATCCAAGTTTTATCGTCTTAAACAATGTTAAAAGTTCACTTGGACTCAAGTACGGAAAAATTATGACTTATGACATTGCTAGAAATACATTAAAAGTAGAAATCTACGATAACTCTTTTTTTCTCACCGATGTTAAAGAGTATAGCGACTGTGTTCCAACTGACGATATCGCTCTTCACAATCCGACAACGTGGTAAGAACATTTAGAAACAAATCTTTAATTTACTGAAAATCTGACTCGCTCATTGATAACCAATCGAGAGCATTTCCACTTAAAAGCTTTTGTTTTCGATCTGCAGAAAAATCATCCATCGACTCAATCAACTTACCGGGTTCTAACTCTCCAAGGGGAAAGGGGTAATCTGTACCTAACATTATCGAGTCTTCACCTAAAAGCTCTACAATATAACGAAGCATAACAGGATCGTGAGTTATAGAATCGATCCAAAACTTCCCTAAATATTCGATAGGGTCTTTATCATTATCAACAGCACAAAGGTCAGGACGAACATTATAGCCATGTCTAATTCGCCCAAGGGTTGCAGGAAAAGATCCTCCACCGTGAGCAAAACAAACTTTAAGTTTTGGAAACTTTTCAAAGACTCCACCGAAAATCATATTACAAATCGCCCTACTGGTTTCAGCTGGCATTCCCACTAACCAAGGAAGCCAGTAATCAGGCATGGTATCTTTGCCCATCATATCCCATGGGTGAACAAGTAAAGCGGCCCCTAATTTTTCTGCCTCAGCGTAAAAATCAAAAAGTCCTTTATCGTTTAGATTTAACTTTCCATAATGACTACCGAGCTGCACTCCTTTGAGTCCTAAATCGTTCATACAAAAATGCAACTCTTCAATACCAAGGCTTGGATTATTGAGAGGAACTGTTCCAAGGCCAACAAAGCGTTTTGGGTTCACCTCCACAGACTTAGCAATATCTTCATTTAAAAAACGATTTACCTGCTGAGTGTGTTCTGGTTTGGCCCATTCAGAAAACATCACGGGAACTGTTGAAAGTACCTGCACATCGACATTAAATTTATCCATCTCTTCAAGACGCACGAGAGGGTCCATACAATTAGGCTCAATCGCCCGAAAAAACTTGCCGTCATCACGAATCATATCAGCATGGCCATCTTTAGTCGGATGAACTCTGATAAAGCCCCCATAGCCAAACTTTGATTTAAAATCGGGAATTTCTTTTGGAAGTATATGATTATGAATATCTATTTTCAGCATAGGTGATTCCTCGTTTTCTACCGAATTAGAAATTACCTAATTTAAGTCAAAAATTCTAGTTTCAAAGTACTAAGAACCTACTGATTTGACCAAATCGTCTTATGAGTGCTGATCCCATTTGCTTTTAGCTCTTTCAACAGCCCCATTCTAATTTCATGACGTAACTCCCAGGCATCTCCGGGATTATCGGCCCAAGCGGCAACCCAGCAGTTTATCGCATCTTTTTGCAAGTCCATTACCCAAAAGGCAGGGTCGTCAGAATCATTGAAATAGGTGGATTTTTTAGCTACTGCTTTGGCAATCTCTTCAACTTTGGTTAAATCGGCATCTGGCTCAACAAAAAATTCAACATGGGCCCAGATATATTTATCCGTCATGGTTAAGTTCTGAATCTCTTTTTGAATCAACTTTGTGTTGGGGATGACAATCCTATTCCAATCCCATCTTTTAACGACAGAGTAAGTTAATTCAATTTGTTCGATTAACCCGTAATGGCCATCAATAATAACAGTGTCTCCCACTTTTATTGACTTAAAAAAGAAGATTACAACGCCTGAAAACAAATTCTCTAAAAATGGTCTTAGGGAAAAACCAGCGACGACAGAAACCACGGCAGCAAGAATCGAAACATAGACAGTTGGAATCTTTCCAATAAATGGTAAGACTATCGTCATTATCCAAAGAGACAATAAAACAATTGGTAATGCTTTAGTGAGAAAAGAATAACGATCCTCAATACTATCAATACCTCGTTCTTTAAAAACTTTATCCTGATTATCAACCGGGGCGTCTGTTTCGATAGGATCAATGATATCTTTTTTCTTAAACCGCTTTAACTTTTTCATTCTCGTCGAGCGAAGTTTCAAGAAAGAATAGAAATAAACTAGTAAGAAAAAACTAGACACGGATAGTGAATAAATTATATCAGAGCGACTCAACTTACTTTCCCTTTGCTTCCTGACCTAACTCTTTTAAAAGAGAGAAAACAATGAGTATCAAGATTAAAGAAAATGGTAAAGCAGCATTTATGGCCGCTGTTTGTAGCGCTTTGAGACCTCCGACGAGTAATAATACTGCCGCCACAATTCCCTCCATCGCCGCCCAGTAAACCTTCTGGTGAGTAGGAGGATTAGGATGCCCTCCCGCCGTAATCATATCTATAACAAAGGAGCCGGAATCACTTGAAGTCACAAAAAAGCTAAAAATAACGAGAACTCCTAAAAAACAAGTTAGCTGCGACATGGGTAAATTCTCTAAAAATAAAAAGAGTGACTGAGCGACATCTTCATTGATGGCAGTTTTTAAGGCACCACCATCGTTTCTAATTATTTTAAAAGCAGACTCACCAAAAACAGTCATCCAAAAAAATGTAAACGTGGTGGGTATAAAAAGTATGGCCGCGACAAACTCTTTTATCGTTCTTCCTCTTGAAATCCGAGCGATAAACATACCGACGAATGGAGACCACGAAATCCACCAGCCCCAATAAAAGATAGTCCAGTCTCTCATCCAAGGGTTACCTCCCCTCGCTCCTGTTTCAAAAGTATTTCTCGGAAGAAATTGAAAGTAACCACCAATATTTTCGATAAACAAATTCAAAAGATTTACTGTAGGCCCACTAAAAAAAACAAATAGTAAAAGTAGAATCGCTACCATTATATTAATTTCACTTAGCCTTTTAATTCCTTTATCCACACCGGAAACAACTGAAATCGTCGCCACGAGAGTGATAAATGCAATCATTAATACTTGAATCCAAGTTTCTTTAGGAAGGTCAAATAAATAATTTAAACCAGAGTTAATTTGGATAACCCCAAGACCTAGTGAGGTAGAAACTCCAAACAGTGTCCCGACAACGGCAACGATATCAATGAGGTCACCAATTTTCCCTTCAACTCGGTTGCCAAAGATGGGAGTTAGACAATAACGAATTGATAACTTTCTTTTTTTTCGATAAGCACTATAAGCGAGGGCAAGCCCAATGAGAATATAAACGGCCCATGCGTTTAGCCCCCAATGGAAAAATGTCACACTCATGGCGGTTGCCTCTGCTTGATCTAATGTCTGATACAATGGAGTCGCCCCACTCAAGTGCATGACAGGTTCAGCAACTCCATAAAATAATAGTCCAATTCCCATGCCGGCACTGAAGAGCATCGCCATCCAGCTCAAAAAACTATACTGAGGTTTTTCACCGTCATCACCTAAGACAATATCTCCATGTCGAGAAACCATAAGATACAAACAAAAGAAGAGATAAATTCCCATCGCCCCGATATAAAGCCATCCAAAATTTTTAGTCGTAAATTGAAAAGCTCCCGTAAAGATACTTGTAGCTGAGTTTTTAAAAAGCAGTGAGAAAATGATTAATCCCCATATGATAAGAGAAGAGCCGATGTAGACATTGGGATTGATATGCCATTTATTATTTTTAAAGATTTTCATAGTGCACTATGCTTACTAGGAAATGGTCATGACTTAAAGGATCCACACGAGAAGTTCGGTTTTACCGAACAAGAAAACACAAGGAACGAAGTTAATTATTTCAACAACTTATCAGAGACATCGGACAACTCTACTTGAAACTCTACGTCTTCATAGCGTTCTGGTAACTGAGAGAATTTAGAGTGAATAAGCTCTTCAAGCTTTTTGATCGAAATAAGACTCTCATCTTTTCGCTTCCAAATAGCATGCAACGAAACCTTTAAAGGCTCCCCTAAATCAAAAGTGATGAGCCCAGGGTATTCTCTCAAAGGGTTTTTAACCATAAACATAATGCAGCGGCCTCTCAAACATAAATTTTTAATAAAGTCCGGATGATCACTGTAAATTTTCTCTTTTGGATTTACTCCATTTTTACTCATATGTTGATAAATGGCCTTATTCAGAGTCTTGTCCCAGGTACTTTCAGCAAAAGGAATATTGATCATCAGATCTTTCACATCTTTAAACATATGAAACAATTCTTCAGAGCAACAAAAAACAATTTCAAAAGAACCAATCTCTGCCGAATTGAGACTTTTTCTTTTAGGCTTACGTAGAGAAATTCCCCAATCAATATTATCTTGAAGTAAGTTATCGATTAACACCTCATGCTCAACCTGTCGTAGAGTATTAACGGTCCCAAAAGGCGCATAATTGTCCCAATACTGAGAAGAAAACTCCACCGCCAAGTCGTAAGAGATGGTCTCTTCAATTCCGATATTCACGGGGTAGCCACCAATATCATCATCTGAAAACTTCTCTAAGACTCGACTTCCCTCTTCAAAAATAACTCTTGAATGTTCGAATAACACCTGACCATCTGAAGTTAAAATAAGACCCTTTGAACTTCTTTTAAAAAGTTTTTTAGTAAATCGTTCTTCAAGCTTTTTAAGTTGCTCACTAAGAGTAGAAGGTGCGATATTGAGAGAAGCAGCAGCTTCTTTTAAAGACTGCGCTCTTGCGACTTCATAAAAACCATAGAGATGATTCCAATTTATATCTTTTAGTCTGTGCAAGGCACACCTATTGAGTTGATGATTAGACTTTAATCCAGTTTTGTAAAAGAACTCTTTCAGATTCTTCAAAGAAAACTTGAATTCGATTCTCTCCAATTGTTCCTTGAATAAAACCAATTCCAAATTTTGGATGATTGATAAGCTGTCCTATTTGATGAGGGCGACTCATATCATAATTTGTGGCCTCAACTTCACTAGAGTTGATAAGTAACTGTAAATACTCTTTTTTTGCTGTCTTATTTTTCCATTTAGTTTTTAACACTCGGACTCCTTTAACAACAATATAGCACAAAATCGGTTTTTCCGAAACAACAAAGATTGAATATTCGGAATTTCCGAAAAAACTAATTTCCGACTATATCAAGACATAAATTCTTTCTAAGCTAAATTAATCACCAATGACAGGAGGATATTCAGGTGAATATAAAAAAAGCTAAGTTAAAAGACATGTCTATGGTAGCACAGTTTATTCGCTCATCAGCTTCTTGGTATAAGCCATTTCTTAGTAAAAAAGACATGAAAGAGCATCTTGTTGATCAAAAGTGGATTCAGGAAAACTATAAAAAAAGAGACTTCTACATTGGAGAAAGCGAAAATGGTAAAGGAATTGGAACAATCTCACTACAGTACTTTGGTAAACAAACCTATTTGGGATATATTTATCTAGACGCTAAAGAGGCTGGAAAAGGACATGGACAAAAACTCATAAAGTTTGCCGAGAAGAAGTCTGAAGAGAAAGGGCAAGAATCACTAATTCTTATTGCACACCCTAAAGCCGTATGGGCAACCAGGGCCTATGAAAAATTTGGTTTTAAAAAGAAGTATGAAAAAAAAGATCAAGTTTTAACGTATAAAAATGGTCTTTTAAGGCCATACTATGAAGAAGGCTTCCACCTTTACGAGTATAAACATAAGTGATGAATCAAAAATTTCCAATATACTTTCATACCTCTCAACTTGAATTTCACCCTAAATACGAATGGGCGCTAGGTAATAGAATCAAGCACCCTGAAACAACAAGAAGGGCGGAGTCCATTTTCAAGGCCATAAAAAAAAATAAAAATGATTTTGAAATCCTTGAGCCTCCTCGAATTCCTTTAAAAGCGATTAGGGAGGCCCACAATTATCAACTTATGACTTTATATAACACTGCAACAACGCTTAAAGATGATGAGGCATTTTATCCAAGCGTCTTTCCACAAAGAATGAAAGCAAAGCCTGACCCTACAAATATATATCACGCTGGATTTTACTGTTTTGATAGTGGAACACCTCTTAATAACAAAACATGGCTTGCCTCAGCCTGGAGTGCTGCTTCTGCTTACTATGCTGCTGATTCTATATTAAAAAATGAAAGTTTTTATTCGTACGCCCTTAGTCGCCCTCCAGGTCACCACGCATCGAGAGATACTTACGGAGGCTATTGTTATTTTAATAATGCTGCCATTGCGGCCAGGCTTTTAAAAAAACAAGGTCGAATCGTCATCATCGATATTGACTTTCACCACGGAAATGGAACACAAGAAATGTTTTATCGAGATGATAATGTTTTTGTCATTTCAATTCATGGTGACCCTAGAAAACACTTCCCTTACTTCTGCGGTTTCCCTCATGAAATTGGTCAAGGAAAAGGAGAAGGTTATAACCTTAACATTATCCTAGAAGACAATACTGATATAAAAACATATATCAAAACTCTTAAAGAAACCGTACTGCCGGTCATCAAAAGGTATGAGCCAAGTTACTTAGTATTAAGTGCTGGCTTTGATACTTATGAACTGGATCCAATTGGAAATTTTAAATTAAAAACTGAAGACTTCTACTCTATTGGACGTCTCTTTAAATCTCTAAAAATACCTACAGTTATTCTCCAAGAAGGTGGTTACCACACCAAAGACTTAGGAAAGAATGTTGTCAGCTTACTAAATGCCTTTATTTAGTTTAAGCTTCTCACTTGACTTCATCACCCGGTTTAAGAGGAATTGATTTAGCCTCAAAGTCTCTCTTGTTATAGCTGGTACATTCTTCTCTTGAGAATTCAGATCCGAAATTGTTTTTTCAATATCGTTTATTCTATTTAACAAAAACTCACTTGCCTTTTTATGACAGTTCAAATTAACGATCTCATCGTTGAAGTTCATTTCTAGCTCCTTGTAAGTTCATTAATCCTTCAACAAAGTCTGCCTCTTCTTGCAGTATAAGGGCGAGTTCATCGACTAAACGTTCTTTTATTCTACTCTTGAGCTTTCTCTCAGAAGGACTTATTAGTTTTTTAAGTTGTAAAACTTCAAGGTCATGAAAAACTTCTAAGCAGGCTTTTAAATTATTGCATTCAGCCTTACTTTTAAAATACTTATAACGACTACCATTTAAATCTTTGCAATCAAGTAATTGATACTGATTAAATATCTTTAAGTAATTCTTTACTGTAGATTTTCGTGGTAGTTTTTTTATTTTGTATTCATCTTCTACTGGTATAAATAGAGTTAGCTTAGTTTTAGCGTCATAAACTTTATGATAATCATTTCCCAGTATATTGTCTTTACCAACATACTCTCCTGCAGCAACTTCAGTGCTCGATACATAATCACCTTCACAAAACTTAAACATTCAAAACCTTTAATTTTTTACAATGAATAGAATAGATCAAGAATTACTTATAATCATGAGATTCTAATAGAGATGAGGTTTTTCCGAAGTAGCTAGATGATATGCACTCATTACAATTAACTACGTTAAAATAAATAACATACATGGAGGTATTATGTACTTAAAGCAAGGAAAAATTTATAAAGAATCAGGTTCTGGTAATCCAATTTTACAAAATAAAAAAGGCGAAGCTTATGAAGTTAGTTTTGTTGCAGCATATGTATGGGAAAAGCTAAATGGTTCAAACTCACTTCAAGATATTAAACAGTCTATTTCAAGTTTAAGTGATATGGACGACGCTAGATTAGATAATTTTTTGAATATGATAATTAATGAACTCGATAGAGTTGAACTCATTAGAAAATCTCCACATGAGTTACCAATTTAGGAAATAATCTTAAGGTTCTTGAGTTTTAATCTCTTGTATTATTGGCCTTACAGCTTATTTGTTTAACTCTATCTAAAATTGGTCAAATCATATTTCCTTGATATAGTTTTCTAATGAAACTTCTTAGAAAGCTATTCATTTCAATTTTAATAGCTGCTTTTACCAATATCTCTTTTGCCAATGAATGCGGCAGCTGGTTAAGTAATTTTACTTCTCCAGTTTGTACCGATGCAAAATATATCTTTTGGACGGGCGCCGGTCTAACCTTAGCGCTTAGGTTGGCCAAAGATCCTTTTGTAGATGAAGTTCAATCTCGTACCGTTAGTAAAAACCACCTTAAAAGCTGGGGTGAGGTTGGTGGAGAGGTAGGTTATGGTTATCTCAACGCACTCTACTTTTTAGGTCAACTAAGTTTTGGAGGAAGTAAGGGTGGTGAGAGGGCCGAACATATGTTTGAAGCATCCTTTTATACACTTGGTGTTACATACGGACTGAAAAAAAGTATTAGTGAAAGAAGACCAGGCTATCGAGATGATCCAGACTCTTTTCCTTCTGGTCACTCCTCTTTTGCTTTCGCCTTTGCTTCAGTGGTCACTGCTAATCATGGATGGGCATGGGGTGGACTTTCTCACCTTGTTGCTTCTTTTATCGCCTTTAGTAGAATGAATGATAACTGGCACTACCTCCACGATGTTGTAGCTGGAATGACGATTGGTATGAGTTATGGTTGGGGAGTGTACTTTAATCATAAGAACCATAATAAACCATATTGGCTTTCCTTATACCCTACAAAAGGGCTAAAAGGTCTTGGAGCTTTATACACCTATACTTTTTGATGAAATATTTTCTACTACTCTTTTTTATATTTTTTAACAACCCAACAAAATGTTATGTCGATGCATTTTTCGATTTAGGATATTCAAATATTAAAACTCCTTTTAATGACAAAGTAGATTTAATACACGTTGGAAGTGGTTTAACTTTAGCATACGGAAGTCAATTTTTTGCTGGAGTCTTAACAGAGTATCGCGCTCTAACAAGGCTAGTAAAAACAAATGAGCAACTCAGGTTATATAAAAACCAAAAATCAATTATTGCTTCACCGGTGATCGGCTTCACTCTCTATGACTTTATATTCAAGTTATACTCAACTAATCTTGGGTATGTATTTTTAAAACAAGAAAAAGATCAAAATATTGCAAGCAGTACCAAAGCAAGTGGTATCGGCTTTACAATACTTAAGAAATTTGGAGAAAACTGGAGTTTTGGTTCGAACTATTCAACGATATCTTATAAAGAAGTCGATTTTAAAAACAATACTGATCAGTCACTAAATAGTACGGCAAGAATGATTTCTGCGAGTTTCATCCTTGCCTATACGTTATAATAAAACCTAAGGAATAATTTCCTGACGAACAAGAATAAACATCTCGTTAAAGCCCGTATAAACATTCGGAGCCGTTCCCACTTTTAAGTCTTCATCAAGATAAGAAAAAGTTAAATCACTTTCCGCATTGATTGGCCCATTAGGAAAAGTTCCACCATTTGTCGGAGTAAAAATAGCGAAACGTTGATCTAAAATATCCTTAGCGAGGTAAGAAATACTCATTCCACTTAACAAAGGAGTATCTTTAAAAAAGCCTTCGAGAATGGTTGTCTTTTGAATATTTCCGTTAACCGCACCGCGAGCACGAAGTGCGAAGGTAACTCGTTGACCATTTGGTAAAATACGCTCCCCAAGATTCACGGCCTTTCCATCGATTGTTACATATTGAAAAATGCGATCTAAATTTTGCCCAATCTCCGAAGGTCCATTATTTTGCTCATCGGCCCACAATTGCTTCCACGATCCCGTTGCATGCTGAGTCCAAGTTTGTGCCGTCACGAGTGGAAGATCACTTGTCAGCTGAGTAATTAAATTATCAAGCTCAGCTCTCACAACAGGCCGGTTTGCCATATTATTGGTATTCGTACCGGCAAGCTTAATGATTTGTTGCTTGAGAGATCTTTGCTCTGCAGTCAAATTCATTGCTGTTGTAGAAAAACAAAATAGAAAACTTAAAATGATATACTTCATGAGACTCTCCTTAGTCTTATTGTAAAAATGATTTTAATTGAGCTTACTTAAGATCATTTAAAAACACTAGAGAGAGAGAAGAACTGTCTAAGACAATTTTATATTAAAGGTTTGAACTTCACCTGCTCAAGAACTTCCTCAAAACGTTTGGAAATTCCCGCTCGATTAACGGCCTTCCCATAGATGAGATAATCATCACTTGTTAACTCTTGATCAATGGAGCGCGTTTCATCTTTTATTTGTTGCCCTCCATCCTCAAAGATAATTTTCTTAATTTTAAATTGATGTTTTAAGACGATCTTATCATCGTCCACCTTCATTAAAATTTTATACTGGCCGATATTGCTATAGTCTTTATGATCAGGAACAACCATGGTGACTTCAATACTTCCCTTTTTATTTTTAAATGTTTTTACCTTAAAGCGAAAAGTATCGAGAAGCACTTCTAAAAAGTTACTTAGTGTTTCTGCAGGAACAATATCAAGTCTCATATGCCCTATTTCATGATGTTCAATATCTTTTCCACAAATAAGATAATAGCTGCTGGCATTTTCGCTAATGGGGCAATCTTCATTTAACTGAAATTCAAAATCAAGTGACAACTCTCCACTATCAGAAAAGAAGCGACTCGCTTCGACAACGAAAGCCTCTGGATCTTTATTTTTTACTTTTTTGGTATTACCAACAGCTAGAAGGACGCCAAGCTTTTCCAAATTAATGTCTTCACCACTATGATTTTTTACCGATAGTGAGCCTTCAACTTTATCACCCTGATGCCATTTCTCTCCTTTGATTTCGAGAGAGAGTTCAAGTGGTTTATTAAAAAATACTGCTTTCATCTCACGTTCCTTTTAAAACACATATAAGACTTTGAATTTTTCACATACGACAGAATGCTTCTCAGAATCCCAAGTTACACCAATCTCTTTTCCATACTCAGAAAAAAACTTTTCATGAGCATCTTTCCAATAACGATAGGACCGATCCCCTTCCCCTTCGAGAAAAGCAAACTCTTCATCAACTTCTAAAAATTTTTTTACTTCCACACTCACTAATTCAATAACACATACCGGGTTATCATGAGAGTTGAGAATATAAGATCTTTCACCAACACAAGGAATTGGTTCATTTTCAACTTTGTAAGCCTCAAGCCAGCCACACGTTGCCGACTTTATTCCTCTAACTACCAAATCAGCAAGCTCATCTTCGATCCCCGAGCCTTTTCCACCGAAGTGCCAGCCTTCTAGTTTTTTGATTTCTTCATTCCAATTATATATTTCTTCTTTCTCAGTCATGATCAATCACCTTTGATTTCTTTAAAAACCAAACAATAAACAATAGGCCAACAAGAACTCCCATCACCCCTTCACCATTGATATAAACAATATTACCTTCAATAATACCTGGTTTATTTCTGTAAATATTTCCAAGTATCACTGGGTTCATCCAATTCCAAACATAATGAAAAATCATCGGAGGAACAATACTGCCAGATATCAAATAACAATAAGCAAATGGAAACGAGAAAACCATAACGGCACCCATCTGAATCAAACATAACAAAGCTGGACTGGTCGACGTTTTCATCACTCCCGCAAGTCCATACATCATTGGCCCATGCCAAATTGCCCAAACAAACCCCACAATTAAAACCGCCGGAACAATTCCCCACTTCTTTTTAAAAGAAGGAAGTAAATAACCTCTCCACGCAAACTCTTCACCAAATAAAACCAAAAGAGCAAAGATAAAATTAGACAGCGTATGAAGCTTAAACAATTTAGCAGCACTCGAAGAATTCAATTCTCCTATGCCAATAACGACAGCAATGAGACCGCAAACAATCAAAAATAATAACGGATAAAAAATTGAAAAAAACACTGACTTAGCACTCGGTATGGTCAAAACAGGATCAAACACTTTTTTTACAGATTTATACTCAAGGTATGAAAATACCAAGGCCAGTGGTGCCGGTAAAAACATCACGTAATTAAAATACTTAAGCATACCATGAGTAGCGAACGTATAGTAGGTATATCCCCAGCTCACCAAAAGAATTAAAATTGTACAAGTAATGACATGCATATGATCACCATTCAAATGTTGTTATGGCATCGAACCTACCAAATTTAGATTAAAAATTCTATGTAAGTTTCCTTAGTCTTTCTTTTTAATCATAAACTAATTATTCTTTTCCTTTTTCGACGAATAATTTCTCAATTGTACTGACTGTCCTTACTGCCACAATGAGGCATTTCTGGGGCATAAGGATTATGTACTTTATTCATCTTTTTACTATTTTGTACCCACTTCTTTTTGATCATAGGGCAAGAATAAGCATTGTATTTTGATCCAACATCATATGTATTTACGATATAAATTAATGCCATAGATATTAAGTGATAATTTTGATTATTTTCTTCTCTTTTATTTGTTGCTTTAATCTCTGATAATTTTGAATGTGAAAACTTTAATAGTTTTGAAACTTCTTTATCTTTAATATTAGCAATTTTTTGTTTAAGCGCTTCTGCCTTACTTTCTACATTCTTTCCGTCATATTTAAAAAATGCTCCATGAAGAGCCTCATTAGCCTCAAGCATGGCCACGACATTCTTTCTAGTTTGCTCTGATAACTTTTTTCTTTCAACTTTTTTTGCAAAACTAGACATACTTAAGCTACTTACAATTAAAAATAACAATAAAAACTTAGACTTCATAACTTGCTCCTTGTGAGTTTAATATTTTTCTATATTCAAAAAATGAAAAGACAACGGGTACAATAAATAAAGTTATTGATTCAACTAACATTCCCCCTAGAGTCGGTATGGCCATGGGTTTCATGACTTCACTTCCCGTACTTGTTGACCACATAATAGGAAGTAAAGCGGCTATTGTTGTCATTGTCGTCATAATAAGAGGACGTATTCTTCGGCAACCTGCAACCAAGATACAGCTTTTTAGTTCATTCCAATTTTTTGGACTATTCTTTTTTATGCTTTCTTGCAAATAAGTCATCATAATAACACCGTCGTCAACTGCGATACCAAATAAGGCTATAAAGCCAACCCAAACAGCGACAGAAGTATTAAAGCCTCCTAGCCAAAGAAGAATTAGACCACCCGAAAATGCTATTGGAACAGCACTAAAGATAATGGTGGCGTTTCTTAGATTTCTTATCCCTATAAAAATTAACAATAAGTTTATTAATAGAGCTATAGGAACTAATAGCATTAAACGTTTGTTTGACCTGATTTGATTTTCATATTGTCCGGCCCAAACAATTGAGTATCCATTAGGTATATCAACCGTTTTCTCAATATGTTTCTTTGCCTCTTCAACAAAACCAATTAAATCTCTTCCTTGCACATTTAAAAGAACGAGAGATCTTAGTAGTCCGTTTTCAGAATGAATGGCAGCAGGTCCTGTAACGATTATTATTTCAGCCAGTTGCTCTAATGGTATATGCTGTCCAAGAGGACTTGGAACGAGTACTTTTTTAAGTTCATCTATTCTATCTCGTAGTTCTTTTTTATAACGAACACGAATAGGATAGCGTTCCCTTCCTTCATAAAACTGACCTATGGCCATGCCTCCTACCGCTGTTTGAAGAATTTTATTTATCGTACCTGTATTGATTCCATAGCGACTCGCCGCAACTCTATCAATATCAAACTCAATATAAGGTTTTCCTGTAATTTGCTCTGCGTAGACTCCATAAGCTCCACTGACTTTTTCGACTTCTTTTCCTATTTTTGAAGCTAGCATTTCTAAAGTTTTTAAATTTTCACCAAATATTTTAATACCGATTTGAGTTTTGATTCCAGTTGAAATCATAGCAATACGGTTTTCAATGGGAAAAAGCCAAGCATTAACAAGTCCTGGTACCTGAAGTTCGGCATCAAGCTCTGCCATAATATCATAAATCGAAACACCTCTTGGCCAGTTTTCTTTTGGTACAAGTTTTACAATTGTTTCAATCATTGCAACAGGAGCAGGATCAATTGCGGTATCAGCACGTCCTAGTTTACCAATAGCATTTTCAACAAGAGGATGCTCTTTTAGTTTTTTGTCTGTATAAGATAATAAATCTCTCGCTTTAGACATACTTACATCTGGTGTAGTCACCGGCATATAAAGTATTTCTCCTTCATTTAGAGAGGGCATGAACTCTTTACCTAAATTAGAATAAGCATAGATTCCTAGTAATAAAATTAAAGTAGGAAAGATAAGAAATGCTTTTCGATGTTCTAACATCCAATCTAAACATGGGCGATATGTAC
>JAUHVL010000005.1 GCA_030425045.1 bacterium | reverse complement strand
GCAGGATACATCGATTCAAATAATAACACTGCTGCCACAGCAAGTATTTGGACCATGGATAATAACAAAAACTTAGTTCAAGTTAGAATAGGATATTAAGATGAAAAAATTATTAAAGAATAAAAGTGGTTTTACTCTTGTCGAGTTAATGGTTGTTGTTGCGATTATTGGTGTTCTCACCTCAGTAGCTATTCCTAACTTTAGAAGGTATCAAGCCAAGTCGAAGACTTCGGAAGCTAAAATTAACCTAGCCGGTGTTTATTCTGCACAAACAACGATGCAATCAGACTATGATCATTTCGCTACTTGTATTGAAAAAGCAGGGTTCGTCGCTGGAGAAAATCGTTATTATCATATCGGCCACTCTGCCGGAAACAACACTGCTAATGGTCTAGTAAGAGGCGAAGGTGGAGACTGTCCTGATGGTGCTACATTTAGAAGAGGAGCTCAGAAAAATGTTGGTGGTGTGCGAGTGAACAATGCTACTCATACAGCTCAGCTAACAGCAGTAGTTAACAATACCGGTGAAACGTTTACGGCTAGTGCTGTCGGGTATATTGACTCTAATAACAACACCGCTGCCACGGCCAGTATTTGGTCAATGGATAATAATAAAAACTTAACTCAAAATAGAATTGGTTATTAATTAAATAGTCTTTTCAGAAATCGCTATGCGAGACCAATATCGCCTTTTGGTATTTAAATTACCATCAGGCGATTTTTTTTGTAGGATGAGTGAAAGTGAGTAATCGATCTCTTCAAAGATATCTTCATATTTCTTTTTTTGTACCATTGAAAGAAGTGGTGTTTTAGCTTTTTGAAACTTTAAACGGCCAACAACTCTAATTGCTTCTTTAATAAGATTCGTTCTCTTTTTTCCTTTTTTACTGGCGTAATAATTTCTTTTGTCATAGAGCATGGCCCATACTTGGGGGGCCAAATCTGTAAGTTGTAAGCGATCGATATTTTCTAACGCCTGCTTTCGAACTAGAAAACTTTTATCTTTTAAGGAAGCAGCATACTCTTTGCCAAAACCTTTTTGCTTGAGAGCGAGAAGAGTTTTCATACTGGCCATTCTCATCACCCAATGAGGATGCTTAAGAAATTTAGCGATAAAAGGAACTCCCTTTGTTCCGGTAATTTGGCCTAAAAGAAATGTGGCCATCCATCTATTTTTATCAGGGTATTTAGAACTCTTCATCACGGCAACGAGTGCGGGAACGGCTTTACCTGCTTTTTTGAGTGTGTCCTTTTTAAGTTTTCCCATCTCAATTTTATTAAGATTTTGTTGATAACGAACAAGGAGATCGCTTGGAACAGGACGACGAACTTTTGCTTCAATTGAAATCGAGAAAAGGAGCGAGATCAAAAGGCAGGGTAATAAATTTTTCAAGGTAACTCCGATTTACCCCAACATTTTTTCGAATTCACTTAAGAGTTCTTCGGCAGATTTTTGCTCACCATCGTCTGAAGCAGGTACTTCTTCAGCGGCGGCTTCAACTGGCTCAGCTGCTGCGATTTCCTCAACCGATGGAGTTTCTTCTACAGGCTCTGGTTCAGGGGTAGGCTCTGGTTCTGCTACTGGCTCGGGGGCAGCTTCAGCAGCGGCAGGTTCTGGCTCCGGTGCTGGTGCTGCCTCGGCAGCTGCGGCCGGTTCTGGAGCAGCTGGAACTTCACCACCAAGCTCGGCAATCTTTTTCTTAAGCTCGTCATTTTCTTGTTGGAATTTCTTAAGGTTGGCAAGATCCTCTTCGATGATCTCGTATTCCATTAATCTTTCTTTTAATTCATCTCTTTCTTTTGTAATGGCCGCTAACTCAGCAGCATCTGCTCCACCACCGCCATCATTGGCCTTAGCAGCAGCAAGCTCTTCTTTAAGTTTGGCGATTTCATCATTTAAAAGTTTTGCCTCGGCATCACTGATGCCTCCACCATTATCGGCCCGTGCCGCTTCTAACATTTTTTCAAGTTCAGCGATCGTGCTGTCTTTTTGTGAAATTGTCGCTTTCAGGCTTGAGATCTCAGCATTTTTTCTCGCAAGCTCTTCAGCAGATGCTCCATCACCAACATTTCCTGTGGGAAGATCACCCGACGGAACAATAGAGGGTATCCCCTCACCAATTTCCAACCCGCCTCCTCTAAAAAGTGAAGACTTAAGCGCGTTTGAATTGGCAATAATTGAATCTAAATAATTTTTTAAAACACTAGCAGGAATTTGATGTTGAAGTTGATGAAACTTTCTACGGTTATACCACCAATAAGCAATCATGGTGACAGCAATCAAAATTAAAACAGCAAATGAGATACTGATCGTTTCATCTGTAAAGTGATTTAAAATGTATTGTAAACTCTCCAACTATCCCTTCCTTGGAATGATGATCAGGCGATCAAAAATTGCATAACCTTCTTAAAATTATGGAATGACCCTGGATTCTTGTCAATCGTGATAAAGATTTCTTCTCTAAAAGAGAGTGTTTTTATCCAATAATAAGTTTTTGAAAATTTTCCATGACGGGCCTTCTCGCGGCGATAAAATTTCCTGCAAAAGGATCAAATTCTCTAGCAGCATAGTCGGAAATCTCAACTCCCGCTTCACGACAAATAATTCCAGCAGCACAAACATCCCAAGGGGCGAGTCCCGCCTCCCAAAAAGCATCAAAGACACCTGAAGCAACAAAACATAAATCGAGAGCAGCCGAACCCATTCGGCGCACACCTCGAGTCTCTTTCATTATTTTATAAAAAAGCTCAAGTTCACTAAACTCATGCTGATGCTTTTCTGAGGCAAAACCAGTAACAACTAAAGAATCAGATAGGGATTTTTTATTCACACTCTTTTTAAGATTAATTTTTCTCTTTTTATCTTTACGATAAAACGATCCACCTTTTTCGGTGGCAAAAAAGATTTCATCAGTAATGGGTCGATAGACCACTCCAAGAACAGTCTTTCCCTTATGCATAAGCCCAATGCAAACAGCAAAATAATCCATGCAATTGAGATAATTGGTTGTGCCATCCAAAGGATCGATTACCCACAGCCATTCCTTATTTTTAAATTGCTCATAGTTATTACGAGGATCATTTTTTTGAACTTCAAAAAAGCTCTCTTCTCCAAGAAAGTCAGCCTCCGGAATCAAATTTTTTAACTTTTTAATGATATATTTTTCCGCTTGAATATCTGCTTCCGAAACCACCCCTTGAGCTTCTTTCGTTGTAATGTTTAATTGATCTAAATTTTTTTGTGTTTTTTTAAGCTTCTTCCCCGCCCTTTGTGCAATTTCAATCACCGAGGGAAGAATTTTTTTTAGCGATACTTTTTTATTCTTCATCATACTCACTCTCATCGGGAAGAGTAACATATTCATTCGTTGGAATTTTATAACTTTCCATTAACCACATCCCAAGATCTGCTTGCTTACATCTTTCTGAACAAAAAGGACGAAACTCTGATTGTTGGTAGATAAAGGTTTTTTTACATCTCACACATTTAATTTTTGTTTCCTTACCCATGGTTATGCTCCAAATAATTTCTCCATATCGTTATCACTTCATCTGATTCACACTTAAGTTCGAGCTGATCAATTTTTTCAATAAAACGAACACCTTGAATACTAGAGGTCAGAAATGCTCCACTAACGTGATCAAGCTCATGACAAAAAAACTCTCTTTGAGAAACCTGCCTTCCTTTTTCCTCTAAAGCTTTGATCACATGATGTCTGGTTATGCCCATAAGAATTCCATACTCACTGGCGGGAGTTACAACCTCTCCACTTTTCATCAAAAAAAATATATTTCCAAAGATGCTTTCCGCAATCTTATGCTCATGAGAAAAAAGGACATCATCAAATCCTTCTTTCAAGTATTGCTCTTTAACTCTTAAAACATCACCATAAGCCGCCATCTTTACATAATGAGGCCGCCTCTGAATGAAGGCAGGATGCTCCGTCAATTTTATTTTAAGTGGTGTTTGATGGATTCGATCTAATTTACATTCGTGAATCGCCCAGCCGAGTTCATCATCCACTTTAAAAATACTTATTCTTAAAGCGGCCAATCTCGCTGATTTTTTATAACCAAATACACAAGCCTCGATTTCATCTCTTTTATCTTGCAAAGATCTTTGCCACAGCCACTGCGTATTTTGTTCTAATCTCTGCCAATGATCGTCCCAGAAATAGACTTCCCTAAGAACAATTTTAAGTGTCGTAAAAACACTCTGGCCGTATAAAAATGCCGAACTTTTATAAGAGCAGTCTTGTGAGCTTTTCAACAATCTATAATCCATAGAGATTCTATACCATAACAAATGTGGCTTTGAGGATCAGAACATGTTATTTGGAGGTATGAATGAAAAACACTCTCCGCTTATTATTGGTTTCGGCTCACAAGGTAAAGCATGGGCGATGAATCTCAGAGATTCTGGTTTTAATGTCTCATTCGGCCTAAGAGAGAATAGTCGTTCAAAATCGGAGGTAGAGAAGCTGGGATTTTCGTGGAGATCTTTAGATGAAGCCCTTCCCACTCACAACCTAATTCTGCTGCTTATTCCAGATCACGAACATCTTAGTTTTTTTGAAACACACCATGAAATAATTTCAAATCAGGCGAGAATAATTTACGCACACGGCGCATCAATACTGCAAAATGACCTCGAAGAAAAGTTTCCTCAGTTCACCCACCTTTTATTGGCCCCTAAAGCAATCGCTTCAGAAGTTCGCTTTTCTTTTGAAACAAAAAAGAAGCTAGGAGCCTGTTATTATGCCCAAAATGACGATGACAAAAAACTTATAAGAGAGATAGCAACGGGAATCGGAATTGGTGATATTTTGATCTCAAGTAGCTTTAAAGAGGAAACTTACGCCGACCTCATGAGCGAACAATCAGTTCTCTGCTCACTCCTCCCCTATGGCGCGCTGCACTCTTTCAATGAGCTTATCAACCGAGGCGTAAAGCCTGAAATCGCCTATATGGAATGTTGGCTTGAAGTCAAACTGATCGCCAAGGCCATGATTGATATGGGCCCTACCGAATTCTTTAAACTTATCAGCCCAAATGCCCTTTTAGGTGGGGAAAAAGCGCAAAAAATGATCTTTGACAAAGCGTACCAAACGAAACTAAAACAACTCTGCTCCGAAATTTGGGATGGATCTTTTTTTGAAGAGGTCGAGCAAGCTGACTTTGAAAAAATACGAGCTGAAGTGGAATTGTTTTGGAAAGATACGGAGCTACAAAAAATTCATGATCAAATTCACGACAAGCTCAACTAAGCACTAAATTATGAAAAAACAAAATATTCGTAAAATTAAAAAGTCCAAACTTCAAAATGGTTTCAATCCATTACAAATGCTGACTTGTTATGATTATCAATCGGCACAAATGCTAAATGAAACTCCCATCGATATGATCCTTGTTGGTGATAGTCTCGGTAACGTCATGCTGGGATACGATACCACCATTCCCGTTTCTCTCGATGAAATGTTGGTTTTTTCTAAGGCGGTCAGAAGAGGTGCTCCCGATAAATTTATCGTCGCCGATTTACCTTTTGGAACTTATGCCACCAAAAAAGATGGAATAAAAAATGCCATCAAACTTTTTCAACAATCACAATGTGAAGCTGTCAAACTTGAAGGCGGACATAAAAAAACTTTAAAACTTATCCGCTCTCTTGTTGAGACCGGTGTTCCCGTTATGGGCCATCTTGGTTTAACACCTCAATCGGTTCATCAGTTGGGTGGTTATTACACTCATGGAAAAAATAAATCTTCTGCTGAGCTCCTAATTGAAAGTGCCTTTGAATTACAAAAAGCGGGTGTCTTTGCTCTTGTCCTAGAGTGCGTGACTGAAGATGTGGCCAATGAGATCACGAGAAACTTATCTATCCCCACAATTGGTATTGGATCAGGTCCAAAAACTGACGGACAAGTACTCGTCATTAACGACCTTCTTCAAATGGGTAAGTTTACTCCTCCTAGTTTTTGCAAACCAATGATCAATCTTTTTGAACTCAAAAAAGATTTAATAACCAAATATTGTCATGACTGGAATTCGGTAACTGAAAATGATGAAAAACCTCTTCACCATTGATTTAGGAAATAGCCATCCGCATTTCGGACTTTTTGAAAATGGAAAACTGCAGTCGGTTTCTCCTCTGATCAATAGCGAGAGGCTCAATTCTCGTCAGTATAAAATCATTGCCTCTCAAGTGGCCTCGAGCTCTTTCATTGAGCAAGTAAAAGATGGGGTGAAAGATCGCATGATTGATCTCGAAAGGTTTTGGGATCATAAAAATCATTGCTTTGCTGGTATGCCCGTTCACTACGCTCAAACAATCGGTCAAGACCGTTTAGTCCAAGCCGCTCATGCTTTTCACCTTTTTCAAGGGCAAGAAGTGATGGTAATCGATGCGGGAACTTTTGTTACCGTTGATCTCATCAATTTTGATGGCCTCAGTGGCGGATTTATTTTGCCTGGGCTTCACTTAATGTTAGAGAGTTATCTTGCAGGTGATGCTCTTAAAAAATATACCAAAGAAGAAGTAATCAAAGAGTCCATTCTTCCCATTAATGATTGGCCAGGTGATACCAAAAAAGCTGTTTGCCATGGAGTGCTTGATCTTTATCGCTCATTTTATTTTCATAAACTTCAAAAGCACGCGCCGACCAAGCTGATTGTGACAGGTGGTGATAGCGATCTTCATCTTCAAATACTACGTGATATGGCAGAGTTATCTCATCATCCACACTTTATCCACGAGTCTCTCTATTTCTTGGCCAATCTCGATTAATTTCGATATAACAACGCGTTAAAGACGGTACGAATATGAAAGTATTACTCGGCGTATGTGGCTCAATTGCTGCTTATAAAAGTTTAGATCTCTGTCGCTCATTAGTGAAAGAAGGTCATGAAGTTAAAGTTGTTCTCACCAGTGGTGCGAAACATTTTGTCGTGCCTAGAGTTTATCAAGACCTTGGAGCAAAAGCAGTTTTCCTCGCAAGCGATGATTTCAATCATCACGAAGATGGAATTCTTCATATCGAATTACGTAAGTGGGCCGACAAACTTCTTATCGCTCCCCTCTCCGCAAATACTTTAAGTGATCTTGCCTATGGCAAAGCGAGTGACCTTTTACAATCTGTTTTTCTTGCTTGGGATCAATCAAAACCAGTCGTTATGTTCCCAGCGATGAACACTATGATGTATCAGTCTCCTCTTTTACAAAAAAATATTGAGACCCTACAAAGTCTTCCTTATTGTTTTATCCATCCCACAGAATCCGGGCTTCTTGCCTGTGGTGACGTAGGGGAAGGAAAACTCCCCGCAATTGAGCTGATCGCTGACTTTATTCAAAGCTATGATCTCCATAAAACAAAAAAAACCATTTTGATATCTACCGGAGCAACCATCTCTCCCTTGGACTCTGTCCGTTACCTGACAAACCCCTCATCTGGTTTAACAGGATTTTATCTTGCTAGCCTTGCTCTCTCGCAAGGCCATAACGTTATCTTGGTTGCAGGCAAAACAACGACAAAAAGAGTTCAGCACTTAATGGCCCACCCGAATTTTTCGCTAGAAAGTGTTATCACTCCAAAGGATATGGAAGAGGCCATCGCGAAATGGTTTAAATCTTCTGATATTTATATTTCCTCTGCGGCGATTGGAGATTTTATCTTTGATGCTGCTAATACCAAATTAAAAAAAGATCAGCTCAACTCTCATCTCGAAATCATTCCCACAACTGATATTTTGAAAAAGATGATCGAACAAAAAGAAAGTCATCAAAAAATCGTTGGTTTCGCCGCCGAGTCAGAACTCGGGCAAGATGTTATCGAAAAAAAGTGGAAGCAAAAACCTGTGGATCTATTAGTGGCCACAAAAGTTGATAACGGTCTGGCCGGAGGAACGAGAAAAGGTTTTGCTAACGATTATGCTGATTACCTTTTAAAAACATCTCAATATGAACAAAGTTACACTCTTTCTAAAAAAGAATTAGCTTTAAAGATTTTAACTTCCCTATGATTGAAATCATCAATACTCTACAAGATTTTAAAAACAAAAGAGAGCGTCTTTCAGGCAGTATCGGGCTTGTTCCAACAATGGGCAATCTTCATGAAGGTCACTTAAGTTTATTAAAAGAGTCTTTAAAAGAAAATGATCAAACTATTTTAACCATCTTTGTAAATCCCAAGCAGTTTTTACAAGGAGAGGACTTAGATAAATACCCTCGAACCTTTGAGCAAGATATTGAAAAAATAAAATCGTGCATGCATGAAGATGACCACGTTATTGTTTTTCATCCTACAAATGATCACGAGATTTACGGGACAAGTTTTAATACTACAATAAAAGTGGAGTCTATGAATAACGTCCTTTGTGCGAAATTTAGACCGGGACATTTTGATGGAGTGACGACTGTTGTGTATCGGATTTTTTCACTTTGTAGGCCAACCATCAGTTATTTTGGACAAAAAGATTATCAGCAGTATCAAATTATTAAAAAGATGAGAGACGATCTTTTACTTGAAACGAAATTAAAGATGATGCCAATCACGAGGGATGAAAACGGACTCGCTCTTTCAAGTCGTAATCGCTATCTCGATCATGATCAAAGAGAAGAAGCACAAATTCTACCTCAAACACTAAAAGAAATTGAAAGCATTCTTAAAAGGGGAAAAGTTGAAGATGCTCTGAGTAAAGCTATTGAAATCAAGAGTAAATACAGCGCTTGGCAATACCTTGAAATACTTGACTCGAAAAATCTAGAACCACTTTCAGATACCACAAAAGAAGTTGTCATTGCAGGAGCTTTTATCGTCGGTTCAACTCGCTTAATAGATAATCGACTGGTACTATTAAACCATGCTGAATAATGAATTTCATATTTCAAAACAGGCCAAGGCCAGTATTATTTCACTCGTCTGTTCAAAGTTTCCTGAGCACAGAACAGAAGTTGAAACTCAAAGGTCTCTTAATGAATTAAGAGAACTTTTACGAACTCTCAATATCGAAGTAGGTTATCAGTTTATCCAAAATAGAAAAGATATCGATTCAGCTACAATTTTAGGTTCAGGAAAATTAAAAGAAATTGCGGAGAAATCAAAAGAAGAAGGGGCGACACTTTTAGTTTTTGACTTTGAATTAACGGCCAGTCAAATAAGAAATATTCGAAGCCTAACCGATCTTCCCGTAGTGGATAGAGTTCATATTATTCTCGAGATTTTCTCTGAGCATGCTCGTACCAGAGAAGCGAAAATACAAATTGAAATTGCTCGTATGCAATATGTCCTTCCTAGGCTAGCAGGTTTTTGGTCTCACTTAGGCAGACAACGAGGTGGTATTGGTGTTCGAGGTGGTGAAGGTGAAAAGCAAATTGAACTCGATCGTCGTATTATTCGCCAAAGAATTGAATTTCTAAAAAAAGAGTTGAAACTTCTCGCCAAAAGTAGAGAGCAACAAAAAAAGAAACGTCAAAATCAAACAATGACAGCGGCCCTCGTGGGTTATACCAATGCTGGTAAATCTTCGATTATGAATCGTCTCTGTCGTATCAATATCAAAGAAGAAGATAAACTCTTTGCGACTCTCGATACGACTTTTAGAACGTTAAACCCTGACACAAAACCTCCTATGATTTTGATTGATACCGTGGGGTTTATTTCAAACTTACCAAACACCTTAATCGATGGTTTTAAAACCACTTTAGAATCAGCGCTTGAAGCTGATCTTCTCATTGTTGTATGTGATATTTCTGATCCTAATTACAAAAAACAATTACAAGTTACTCATGACGTACTCGAAGAACTTGGCGCTGGCGATAAAATGAAAATCTCCGTCTTTAATAAAAAAGACCTTTTAAACGATCCCATTAAAGCAAAAATTGTTAAAAGAATTCATCCAGATAGCTTTGTCGTTTCTTCTTTTAATCAAGAAGATATGAAAAAATTAAGAAAACATATTATTGATTATTTTCTTGAACAACAAGATCATTACGACCTCTTCATCCCCTACGATGAAGGTGCTGCCCACGGAACTGTCGCTTCTCACTGTAATGTGATGGCCACAGTAAACCATGAAAAAGGAATCTTTTATCGCGTTAGAATTCCCGACTTTATTTTTGAGCAAACTCCCTTAACAAAATATGTAATGAAGCCAAACGATCCTCGTATTCATCACTTTTTAGAAATGTCTGATTCTGAAGACAATGAAGCTATTTTATCTGATCAATAATTCGATCCACATCTCTATCGTAAGGAAATTCAGCTTTGACTTCTCTTAAGAGCCTAAGAGACTTTTCCTTATCTCCCAAGTAGAAATAACAAACGGCGAGATATTTTTTAGATTGAAAAAAATTCGGTTTAATTTTTAAAGCGTTATCATAATAGGCCATCGCTTTTTCGTACTGTTCACGACGATAATAGATCATTCCTAAATTATGATGAATTTCATAGAGCTTATTATTAATACTGAGCGCATCTAAATAGTATTTTTCGGCCATCTCATCATTTCCATCATAGGAATAGGCAACAGCGAGATTCACCATAGCTTTTGCTGACTTGGGGTTATGTTTCAGAATATGGCCATAGAGAGTGTAGGGACTCTCCCATACCTTGGTATAGAAAAAAGAAGTGAATGCGAGAGGGATTAAAATCAAAGACATGACTAAATATTGTTTTTTCTCCGGTACTTTCGAAAATAATTGTCCCAAGATCATGACCAGACCTATTCCCGGTAAGATATACCAATGATCATAAAAGAGAGCATTAATGATCACGATCAAATTAGATGTTGGAAAAGCGGCTATCAAAAACCAAAGAAACCCTAGACCCCACCAATTTTTCTTTTTAACAGAAAAGAAAATACATATGATCATCGCGACGATTATCAAAAGACCTACAATAACGAGGTAATGCCAAAACGTTGCATAAACTTGCCAATGTCTTTCGTGATGAAGATCAAAGGGAAAAAACCAAAGACTTAAGCCTTTTGCCATACTCGTAAAAAATGTAAATAAACGAAAAACAAAATTTTCAGTGAAAATATTTGGATTTTCATAAAAATTCATCGTGTTGTTAAAATTTAAGACCGTAAGCCTTAAGAGCATGTAAAGACCAGCTACAAGAGAGTAAACGCCATATCTTTTATAATCCCACTTCTCTCCTTTAATTTTTTCATAGATCATCAAATAAAAAGGGAAAAAGGCCATACTCTCTTTAGACAACATCGCAAGAATGAAAGGAATAATCGCCATATAATTTTTCGCAAATAATATCCCCATCGATAAAAACATCATTCCTAAAATGTCTCCACGCCCAGAGATAAAAGCGACTGCTTGATGCTGTAATGGATGTAAGATAAAAAACAACGTTGAAAAAAGGGCAGCTTTTTTAGTAAACAAACCGAGCATTAAAAAATAAAAACTGATCCCCAAGCCGATATGAATGATGACATTTGTTAAATGATGAAAAGTGGGGTTGGCACCCCAAAGCTGCCAATCAATAAAGTGAGTTAGCGACTGAAAAGGACGATATAAATTACTTTTCATTCCTGCACCCGCGACAATATTTTCCGTAAAAATTTTTAAACTATGTTCAAAGCTATGAATAAATCGGTTATTGACGATAAAATGTTCATCATCGAAGACAAAATCAAAACTTATCGAGTGACCATAAACGATTAGTGTAGAGAAAATGATGAGATAGAAGTGAAAGCTTTTATGCTCTGTTATCCGGTCTATATTCATTTCTATAGTGTAAGCAAAATAAGAAAAATGATAAAGTAGTCATTATTAAAAGAACGAAACACCAAACCCCAACCCAATTCTTTGAATTTTCAGTTTTGTTGGTCCCTCTAAATTATGTTGTTTGTAGAGAAAGTGATAATAAAGCTTCCCTTGTGGCATATAGTTAGCATAGGCCGTAAAGCGCCATCCTTTGAAATTTTCTTGAGAGACTGCACTTTGTCTACTAGCCGTCGAGAAAACACTTCTTGCAACGGACCCACGCAATAACACTCTCCCATTATAAAAGTCTGTTACATAATCATAGCCAATAGTTGCATAAACAAGATTATGCTTACGTGTAGTTAAACTACTTCCGAGTACAAACTCATCAGTATTAAAAGCAGAGAAGCTTTCAATATCTACACCGTAAAAAATAGGCGCTAAAAGTAGATTTCGTTTATTGTTGTAATATAAATTTGCCCCCCATTCCATGGGCAAATCTATATTTTCTGAAGGCGTTCCAAAATCAGATGTATCAGAATTCAAGAAAGAGAAATAAACACTTCCCGAAAGAACGTAATGATCATAGTTACGACCAAAAGATAAACCGAAACTTAAAGGAGAATTTTGTTCTCCTTCAATTGTTCTAATATTAGTCACCAAAGTTGTTTCTTTAAAAGTCCCAAGCGAACCCATATAAAACGCTGATAAGCGGTAAATCGCTGCAGGATCTTCAACAGGCTCCACCATATTTGGTTTAAAGAGGTAATTATATTTCGAGTTATCATTTAAGTCGGTTGCAAAAAATGCGGTATCTTCATCTTCACTCGTAGCGAAGCGAATAAAATCTTCATTATTTTTCTTTGGATCGAAAAACTCCCCACTATTTAAAACTTTTCTATTGGATATTTTTTCTTTTGGAATTTGTATGACCACTTCTTCATTTCTACTGAGATATCTAAGGTTCAACTTGGGATTAAGCTTCTTAATTCTTTTTACCCACTTGCTCCACGGCTCTCTCGAGGTAATGAATGTTTTGCCAAACTCACGCTCGACCAGAATCTCTAGCGTATCTCCGTTTTTAGCATAAAGGCTCCCGGAGTAAATAAGCTCCTCAGTTGCAAAAACACGAAGTGAAAAAAGTAATAAGTAAAAAGCCAGTTTCATCCTACTTTTATTATCAGATGAAACTGGCTTACATTATAGAAACGGAAAAGTTTTCTCCGTTAGTTCCTTAAACAGAAAATTTTATGAACGTCGTGCCCATCGACGACAGAAAGAGTGAGATTGTTTCCACCCGCTTCTAGCACACCTGAACTTAAAGAGCCTCTTGTATAGTTTGGAGCGAAGTTGATCGCTATCAAATAACGGCCTGTCTTATCGTCTAAATTAATTGAGTAATACGCTTTCTCTCCATCAAAAGAATAAAGCGTTTTTCCGAGCTGTGAATCCACTTCCAATGGGTTCGCATCAATTACGAGTCTACCATTTTCAACATATTCGTGACGCGCCTCGCATTTTATTTGATCTGCCGCCATAACATTAACAGACAATAATACGGCCAATGATATTAATAATTTCATTTAAATCTCCCTTGTTGAAAGCTTGATACCACAAAGGAGGAATCGTGACAGTCTAAAACCTTACATTTGATATGACTTTTTCTTACACCTGTAATTTTTTCAGAATAAACCCGATCTAAAGTACAGTGTACCTAGAAAAACTACAATAACGAGGGTTATCCCAACGTAGACAATGATAGTGTCGTGATCCATGAGACTTATTATACCTCAAAATCACTCAAAAAATTCAGTTAATAATATTCGGACATCAAAAGGTTTTTGATAATACTTTTCAATCTTTTCTTCTAGCTCTGGCTGAAGCTTTTGATCCCAGCCCGTTGCCCAAAGTTTAGAATTTGGTGAGAGCTCCACAATAGCATCAAGCAATATTCTCGTTTTCTCACCGGCACTTGGAAGGTCCACCAAAACCAAATCAGGCTGAATATCTTTCAAATAAAAAGAGAGATCTTCTTTTGCATCATAGACATAAGCAATATGACCAAGACCTTGGGCCATTTCTTTAACTACACTACGCAATAACGATTCATTCTCTATGTATAATACTTTTTTCATGTTAACCTTTGCTCATGAATATTGTGGTGACAGACATTGAAAATCAAGAACTTTTTTCTTGCGGCATTGAGGACATAGATAAGGCGTTCCAATTTGCTCGTCAAATGGAAGAAATGGATATTGAAGTTAAAATTATGGCACCTAGCCTACCCGAAACTCTCATAAACGCCCTTGGATCAAGTGCAGAAGATTGTGAAAAACTCAAATGTGCTATTGATCGTGAGATCAGCGAGCATCTTTAATAATGTCATTTCTGTGAAAAATGACAAACTCTAACAGTAAGAACTTTTTTAATTAATTTCGTCAACTACTTGCTAAGCTTTTTAAGTCAAAATCAGACTGAATAAATCCAACGGAAGGAGAATTACTATGTCGAATGCTGTCATTAGAGCATTAGTCTCACTATTGTTAGCAGTTACTAGTTTTACAACACTCAGCTCGGAGCTAATTGTAAAACTAACCGTATCACCCCAAGAGTTCCTCGATGAGCATCCAGAAGTTAAAGAATTGCAGCCCATTGCAAAAGATCTTAACCTCTACCTTGCTGTTTCTCACGAAAGAGCTGTTTTAGATGTTAATCAAAAGTCTGGAACGATGGATGGTGCGAAATACACTATGGCCAATGATATTGTTACTAAGCGTTCACAACCAAATGATCCAAAATTTAGAAACCAATGGGCCTTTGGAAGAAGCGGAAGTAAAGGGTCGATTAATCCTCAAGATGCTTGGGCGATTTCTACTGGTGGAGTAAATATCCTTGGGCAGGAAGTTGTCGCTGCTGTTATAGACGGTGGAGTAGATGTAAATCATCCTGACCTTGCAGGAAATATGTGGGTTAACCAAGCAGAAATTCCAAATAATAATATCGATGATGATGGTAATGGTTATGTCGATGATATCCATGGCTGGAATGCAAAAAGTGGAAATAATTATATCCCTGCTGATAATCACGGAACTCACGTTGCTGGAATTATTGGGGCCGTAGGAAATAACGGAACAGGTGTTACAGGAGTCAACTGGAATACAAAAATTATGGCGATCAACGGGGCAAGTACCAACACTGCTCAAGTTCTGAGGGCCTATAATTATGTTTTAAAACAAAAGAAACTTTGGATAGAAACCAAAGGTGCTAAAGGTGCTAACGTTGTTGTAACCAATAGTAGTTTTGGAATTGACGGAGCAAACTGTAACAGCTCTCGTTATCAAGCATGGAACGACATGTATAATGAAATGGGAAAATATGGAATTATCTCTGCCGTTGCTACTGCTAATAGAAAATACGATATTGATGTAAAAGGTGACGTACCAACTGGCTGTACAAGTCCTTATATCATTTCTGTAACAAACACTGATGACCGTGACCGTCTCTACTCTTCTTTCTGGGGAGGAGGAGCTGCTTGGGGTAAAAAAGGTGTTGATATTGGTGCACCAGGAACAGAAATCTATTCAACTCTTCCTGGTAGAGCTACTGGTCCTAACACGGGAACATCGATGGCCACACCATATATCGCTGGAGCTGTCGCCCTTATGCACTCATCAGCTTCAGTCGACTTTGCCGTGAACTTTGATGAAGATCCTGCTAAATATGCTCTCGACTTAAAGAAAATAATTCTCGATACAGCAAAACAACTTTCTTCGCTTAAGAATAAAACTGTAACAGGTGGACGTCTTGATCTAGGAAAAGCTGTAACGGAAATTAATCAATACTAATCTCCTTCTGTTTGAGGCCATCCTTCTGGATGGCCTTTTTTTTTACCTTAAACCTTTCTCTAGTTTAAGTAACATTTCTTTTGAGTTAGCAGGCAGCCCCTTAACATCGACAACCTCAAAATCAATTTTCTCTTTTTTAAGCTTACTCATTAAATCATCTAGGTGAAGTGCACCGAGAATAACAGCTGAGTTTTTAGGCGCTTTAGATTTTATATGTTTGATAAAGATATCATTTCTCAACTTAATATAATTTTTAGTTTCACCAATTTTGTGTTTCGCCATATTGCGAGAAAAACTAAGGGGATCTTTAATTTTCTTTTTTTCTGTTTCTTCTAAGGCTTTTAAATAAATTTTTGCTTTCTCAGGTTTACTTCGGTACTGCTTGAAACGTAGATAATATCCGTAATAGCCTCTGATATCACTAAAGGCCAAGCCATGTTTTTGAATCAGCTCTAAATTATCACCACAATAAGTCTTTAGTTTATCTTTATATTTAACTTCAAGCTTCAAAGGAATCAACGTCATGATATCGTCAAAATTTTTCTTTTGCTTTTCCAAACGTTGATAATTCCATCCGTTAAACGTTAGCGAAAAGTTCTTGTCGATTTCTCCTTCACAACCTTCACTAAAAAGAGTGGTCACTTTTTTACTTTTAATTAACTGATCAAGATGTTGATAAATAAATTTTTGATTTTCGTATTGTTTTAATTTTTTAGATTCTTCGATATCTAAACTCTTAACCTTAGCAAGTAAATGCCACTGTTGATAAATATAAACTTTAGAAAATACACTTTGTGATAGTAAAGCAGATAATAATAGTAATCTCATCATTGGTTCATTATACACCAAGATTCTTGTGCTTAAGGTAAAAAAAAGGCCCCCAATAAGGAGGCCTTGATTTCTTACTTTATAAGTAATTTTTTATTCATCAACTTTTACATCTTTGAATTTGTCAGCAAGAGTTGCACTCTTAACTGTTTCAGTTGTGTAGCTTCCTTGATTTTCAGCATTCACTGCAGCTTTCATAGAAAGAGCAATTTTCTTTGCGTCTTTATCAATAGAAATGATCATGGCCTTAACCTTGTCACCTTTTTTCACAACTTCTTCAGGACGCTCAACTCTCTCTTCAGAAAGTTCAGAAATATGAACAAGACCTTCGATTCCTGTTTCAATTTCAACAAAAGCACCAAAGTCAGTTACACGAGCAACCTCAGCTTCAAGAACTGTTCCAACAGGAATACGTTCTTCAATTTTCTTCCAAGGATCTTCTTCAAGTTGCTTAATACCAAAACAGAATTTTGCATTTTCAGCATCAACTGAAAGTGTTGCACATTCTACTTCGTCACCAACGTTGAAGTCTGCACTCAAGTTATGATTCTTTTTTGTCCATGAGATATCAGAAACGTGGATTAAACCATCAACTTCCTCACCTACATCGACGAAGACACCAAATTCAGCGATAGACTTAACTTTAGCTGTAACTTTTTTACCAATTGGAAATCTTTCAGCAATTTCATTCCATGGATTAGGCTGAAGCTGCTTAAGACCAAGAGAAATTCTCTTGTTTTCCATATCCACATCAAGAACTTCAGCTTCTAAATTTTCACCTACTGTATAGTGCTTAGTTGGGTTTTTGATTTTCCCAGTCCAGCTCATTTCAGATACGTGAATTAAACCTTCAATTCCATCCTCAAGTTCTACGAATACACCATAGTCTTTAACACTAACGATTTCTCCGCCAACTTTCTTTCCTCTTGGAAAGTTTTCAGAAACATTTTCCCAAGGATTAGGTTGAACTTGCTTAAGACCAAGAGATACTCTCTCTTTATCTTTATCAAATTTAAGAATCTTAACTTCGATTTCATCACCGATATTAAGAAGGTTAGATGGATGCTTAACTCTTCCCCAAGACATGTCTGTAATGTGAAGAAGGCCGTCGATACCACCAAGGTCGATAAATGCACCGTAATCAGTAATATTTTTTACGATACCTTTAACGATCATTCCCTCTTGCATTTCATCAAGAATCTGTGATCTTAACTTATCACGCTCATCTTGAAGGATAGCTCTTCTTGAAAGAACGATATTTCCTCTTTTCTTGTTAAACTTGATAACTTTGAATTCCATTCTTTTACCAATGTACTTATCAAGATAACGAGTTGGACGGAGGTCAATTTGTGAACCAGGTAAGAATGCCTTAACACCGATATCAACAGATAAACCACCTTTAACCTTAGCAACAACTGTTCCCTCAAGAGGAATTCCTTTTTCACAAGCGTCTGAGATTTTATCCCAAGCTTGAAGAATTTCCGCCTTGTCTTTAGAAAGAACAAGGTTACCAAGTGGAGACTCTAAACGCTCTAGATAAACGTCAATTTCATCTCCTTCCTTAACTTTCAATGTACCATCGTAGTTAAGAAATTCTTTTGTTGAGACCAGACCTTCTTGTTTGTATCCGATATCAATCATAATGTAGTCAGGGCCAATGCTTACGATTTGTCCTTTGTAAACTTCCCCTTCCAAGAATTCGCGACGATCTGTTTGCTCCAGCATCTTCCCAAATTCAGTTTCATCAGCAGTTTCCTGCTCATCTTCGAAGACTACTTCAAAGTCTTCCATCCATTTTTGTTTAATCTCATCTAATGACATAAACACCTCAAAAATGATTTTGTACTTTTTTTCATTTATACAAAATCAGACATTAACCTTTCCACTGAAAGGCACCAACCGTTTACTACTGTAAAAGTGTGGATTTGGCTGCGCAGAATAACCTATGTTGCTGAAAATGTTAAGTATTTTTCCTTAAAAAGCGTTCTCTTCGACCAACGAGGCTTTGGTATGACTTCCCTAACCTTTCTCTATAAATATCGGGCCCGAAGAACTCTTTAATTTTGCTCAGATTCTTAGTGAAGCCTTTTTGATAATCGTCTAGGTTCTCTAGTACTTTTATAACCTTATGGCGCCACTCGCGACTATCATCGGCTTTATAAGTTTCACCAATCTTACCAAATTGGCGGATAACTTCAGCAGAAGACGCGGTGCGAGGAAAAAGCACGGGCCTTCTATTTAACAAGGCTTCAATACAATAATCCTCGATATCTTCTGTGCGATCTTGCCCTACCCAGAGGTCAACCTTGAGCTGGACTTCAAAAATTTCAAAAGAGTCCACAAAAATAAAGTTAGACTCGAGACCCATATCTGTCAGTTTTCTTCGCAATTCATTGGCCACAATAAAGTGAGACCATCTTTTTTCGGAGGCCAAAACAAGATAAAGTTTTTTATCTAGTAGATTTGACTCAACCAAGATTTTAAAACCGCTTAAGATAACATCGATAAATTTAATATCTCTTTCTGTTCCAGAAACATTTGTTCCGATATAAAAAGCATTTCTCTCTTTGGTAAACGGTTTTTTATCAGACTTCTCTACCGAGTTACCTCCCGTTCCGATATAGTCCATTTTTCTCATTGGGACTCCGAGGTGACCTGAAATATTATCCACCATCTCCCAACTAATAAAAAAGATATGATCAATTCTTGCGACTAAGGGACGAAACCAAATATTACGGTAAAAGTTTTTGAGTTCATGAGACAGAGAAAAAACTAAACTAATCACACGATCTGTACGAAGAAAAAATGCTAAAGGCCAAAGGTGATCGACATCATAACAATGTATAAGAGCAACGTTTTCTTTTTTAAACGTTGATACTAAGTTCTTAATTGTTTTGAGCAGTTTAATTCTATTGGTGATTTTTCCCTGTGGATGCATCGTTATGATGTGATGGTTTTTACACCAGGAATCGACAACGGAATCGCGGTAACAATAGACAATGACCTTAGCGCCTTGCTCTCTAGCAACTCGTGCATCTCTGATAACATTACGTTCTGAAGTTTCCCAACGATAACTGAGGGCAAAATAGAAGAAAACTTTTCCTTCGATATTATTCAACGGGCTCCCCGGGGGTAAACTCCACAAGCTCACCTTCGACTGAACCAAGTTTTATTTTAGCATTAAATTTTAATAATCTTCTCAAAGAATCTGTTGAATACCAAAAAATAATATCGCCTTTCTTTTTTAAGACGCCGGGAAACCTTGTTTCGGCATTAATTCTAAACGCTTCAACTTCTTTCCCATTTACATCGATCTTTTCTTTCTTTTCTACTTTTAATGTTAAAAGCCAAACTTTACCTCTTGTGACCACAGGAAACTCGTATTGATCACCGATACTAAGAGGAAGTCCTCTTACAAAATAAAGTGAAGAGTATGAGTCTTGAAAGAGACCAGGAATATACTTTTCAAATTCCATTTTTTTCTCTTGGCCATTTTTCAATCTTTTGTACCAAACATAAGTTTTCATTTTGTCATGATCAAAAAGCTGTAGGTCATCTACATCTTGTTTTGATTCACGTTGAATTAAGGAATACTTAACAGGTAAAAAGCTCTCTGCGAGCACAACACTCTCTAATGAATCATCTAAGGTGTAAATAAATTCATAATAACGAGATGAACGCATATAAGCTTTAAAGCGGTAAGCCTTCTTTCCTTGAACCTCAACAAGAGGCTTTGTCTCCATACGAATATGTCCAGCGGTGATTCCGAGATAACTTACTCGAAAAGTGAACTCTTCACCGATGAAAATATAAGGCTTCACTTTTGACCAAGCCGATTTTGAGTTTTCATCGTATTTACTAAACTCTTTAGGATAATCCTCAGGGAGTGAGTTTAATTTTTTATTTTTATCTTCTACAACAAGGTTTTTTCTGTCTATTTTTTCAGATTTCTCTTTAACTTCTTCTACGCTCTTTTTAACTACTTCTTTTTGAGAGGGTTTTTTCTTAACTTTGACGATTTTTTGTTTACCTAGATCTTTATTACTTTTTTTAGTTTTCTTATCTTTCGTAATAGGTTTCTTTTCTAGTTTTTTTTCGTCGATACTTTTTATGGCAAACTTTTTAAGCTTGTCATCCTCAATACCTAGTTTTTTCCCGATATCTTCATCTTTGTGAACGACAAAACTTCTATCTTTTTTCGAAGCACAACCGAATAAGATGGTTAGTGTAAATATCGTGACAATTAATTTCATTAATTATTATCCAAAACAGATTGTATTATTTCCTCTGTTGTTTCTTTTCCACTCATAAAATCGACTTCCACACCGAGGTAGAGCATCTTTTTATTTTCTACAAGCCTTCTAAGTTTAACAAAGTCTTTTTCTGTTGTAATAAGATAGATGTCATTTTCTTCTGCTTTTTTTACCGCCTCTTCAATATCCGATACTGAAAAGAAGTGATGGTCAGGAAATATAAGTTTTTCGACAATATTGGCCCCGTGATTTTCTAAGATTTGAAAGAAATAGTCTGGAGATGCAATGGCGGCTAAGCAAATAACATCTTTGCCCTTAAGAAACTCTAAGTCATGTTCTAATTCATAATTAATATTGAATAAACCAAGTGGTCGGTAATACATTTCAACAATAGGAGCTGAATTTAGTCGGTTTTTATTAATTAACTTCTTTAACTTCTCAAGCTTATCCGAGCTCACTTGATCACTTCTTCCAATGACGATCAGGTCTGCATCTTTAAGGGCCCTCATCCCTTCCCTAAGATAACCAAGAGGAGCAACCTGATAACCAGACATGGGCATCATGGCATCAAATAAAACGATATTACAGTTACGACCTAAATTGAGATGCTGATGGCCATCATCAAGAATAACAACATCAGGTCTTTGCTCATCAAAATAAAACTGAAGATTATCTGCTCGTTTTTTTCCAACAACAACACTTGCATTTTTAATATGCCTAATAAGTAAAAGCGCTTCATCACCGTATTCAAAAGGATTAAAGCCTAACTTTCTTCCCGTTTTCATTATTCCGTGAGAGTGCTCGAGCTTCCCCTTGTATCCTCTCGTTAGAATCATAACTTTCTTATCTAATTGATTACAGTATTTAGATAACCAAATGGTAAAAGGAGTTTTTCCTGTTCCACCAAATGATAAATTTCCAACAGAAATAATAGGAACATTAAAATCTCTTTGCTGAAAAATCCCATAACGATAAAAGTATCGTCTCAAACGATAAATATTTTCCCATAACCAAGAGATTGGTTTTAGTAGTGGTGAAAATTTAGATTTCTCTAAACTAATTTGCATAATACTCTTTAATCATGTTGGCCATATATCTTCCGACATGAGGAGTTTCTCCAGATATAATCTTACCAGTATTTGCTAACTTTTGAATTGTTTCATCGTAATAATCACGGTTTTCTAACCATTTTTTGATTTTATTGGTCATATTAAATGTCGTAGCGTTTTCCATTAATAACTCGGGAAATATTTCATCCTCATGAATGATATTCGCAAGGGAAACATGGCCAGAATAATTGACAAAAGTTTTGAAAATAAACTCATTTAATAGCGAACCATCATAAGCAACTATCGTTGGTATCTGAAAAACTGCTGTCATCAGCGTAATCGTACCACTGGCAGCGAGAGAGAGATGGGCCCAGTCAAATGCTTCTTCAATTTTTTCTTGATTAAATATAAAGTCCGCTTCTTGTAAGTAGGGAGAGAAAAGACTTGTTTTTACACTTGGAGAAGGGACTATTCCAATTTTTACATTTCGAGTCTTTTTAAAGCCTCGACAAACATTCATAAACTCTGGCAGAAGTGCTTCAACTTCAAAATTTCGAGAGCCAGGAAGAATTAATACCCTAAGCTCTGAAGACATCTCATCATATTTATTACGAACATCATTTGGAATTCTATTTTTATATTTGGTGTAAACAGGATGCTCTACACTAACAACTTTTTTCAGTCCTCTTTGTCCAAACCATTCTTTTTCAAAAGGGATGATGGAAAATAAAATATCGACAATTTTGGCCATCGACTTTGCTCGATAAGACTTCCAAGCCCAAGCTTGAGGAGCAACATAATAGAGAACCTTTATCCCTCTTTCGCTTAGCATTTTAGCTAGTTTCATATTAAACGTTTGAAAGTCTATCAAGATGGCCACTTTACAGTTTCTTTTTTCAACTTCAGAGACAAGCTTATTCAATGCATTTCTATAAAATGGTATTTTAAAAATAACCTCACTGATTCCCCATGATGAGAAATCATTTAAGTGATAGATTATCTCGACATCTCTTTTTTTTAATTCATCTCCCCCAACTCCAAAAAAGTTCAGTGAAGGTAAATCACTTTTGATTTCATCTAAAAAACTTAAGGCATGTTCTTCTCCGGATTTCTCTCCGGCAATTATTAAACAATTCATTAAGACTCTATAGAATTAAGGACGTTTTCAACCAAGGCAACAGCTTTTTCTCCGTCATCAAAACCAATAACAGACTCTTTTCCCTCAAGAATCGATCGATAGAACTGTTTTTGCTCTTCAAGTAAATGATCTGTTTTGTCATATTCAAATGATTCAATTTTTTTCGACTCACTATCAAAGATAGAAACAACTCTATTCATTAAATCTACTTTCAAACAACCTGTTTTGTTAATGACCTCAACCATCCTCACTTCTTCAGTATGGATTCTCGAAACAGTGAGCTGTGCATGTTTTCCTGACTCAAAATCCAACTCAGCACTGACGAAGTCCCAGTTTTTTGTAATTAGTTTCTTCCCGTAGGCTCGCATTGAACTAGGCTTTTCTCCCGTGAGAAACATCAATAGATCCAAATCGTGAATCATCAAATCTTGAACAACATCAACATCTGTTGCTCTTCCTTTAAATGCTGCGACTCTTTTTATTTTTATGAATTCATGATGACGAAAAAATCGTTCTACGATTTCTTTTTGATACCACACTTTATGAAATCGTTCGCTGTGACCAACTTGAAGAATTTTACTATTGTCACTTATTAGTTTTTTAAGTTGAGCACATTCAGCCACAGTTGAAACGAGCGGCTTTTCGCAAAAAATATGAATACCTGCTTCTATTAAATCACGAACAATAGAAAAATGTGACATCGTAGGAGTAACAACAATTGCGGCATCTATTTCACGAAGGATGTCCTTATAATCAGACACTATTTTAGTGTGAGGATATTTTTCTTTTATTTCGTTATGAACTTCAGTGTTTTGTTCGACAATAAACTTGAGGTTAGAGTCTTTAAGACTTTCGGCTTTTTCAGCATGCCATTTACCCAGATGTCCATACCCGATAACAGCAACATTTACACAATCCATAGTTTCCCTATCAACTCATAAAGGGAGCGATTCCTATTTCAGACCCTTTAATATGTCCTACCATATCATCAATGATTTCGTTATTTTGATATTCAGAAAGGATATCCTCTTGATTGACAAAAGCACGAGGAGAAAGAGGTGATGCTTCCATCAAGCGGAAAAAATCAACAACTTCACTAATAACTTGCTTGCTAAACCCTTGTCTTCTCATTCCAATGATATTGATACCTTTTAATTTAATTCTGTTTCCATAGGCCGTACAAAAAGTAGGGACATCACGATCTAAACCTGAAGCTCCTCCAATATAACTACCTCGCCCGAGTGTAACAAACTGACCAATATTGCAACCGCCGCCAATAATAACATTATCACCCACATTTACGTGGCCAGCAAAGTTCGTTGAGTTGGCGATAATACATTTACTTCCAAAGGTTACATCATGACCGAGATGAACATATGACATGAGTAGTGACTCATCACCTACTGTCGTAACTTTTTTGTCTTTCATCGTTCCTCGGTGAATACTTACATACTCACGAAAGATATTTGATTTCCCGATGATGACCTTTGTTGGCTCATTGGCATAAGTAAGATCTTGAGGCTGACCTCCGATCATCACAAAGGGATAAAATTGATTATTTTCACTAATATCGCAATGACCATCTATAATCACATTACTACCAACAATATTCCCATCGGCAAGCTTTACATTTTCACCGATAATACTGAAGGGTCCTACTTCAACGTTATCACCAAGGACCGCTCCGTCATGAACAATTGCATTGGGGTGTATTTTTTGATTTTTACTCATAATAATTAACCGTTAATTTTAACCGAAGCAAAAACTGTTGCTTCAGACATTAATTGTCCTTTGTGATAGAGACTACAGTCATATTCTACAAACATTCCTCTCACTTTTGTACAGACACATTTAATTTCAAGCTTCATATCTGGAACAACAGGTTTTCGAAACTTCGCATTTTCAACTCTGAGAAGTGCTACTTCTAAATCTTTTTCATGAACATTGGGATCAACTTGAACAAGTGTGAAACAAGATGCTTGGGCCATCATCTCAACTTGAACGACTCCAGGAAGAATAGGGTTACCAGGAAAGTGCCCTGCAAAAATAGGATGCTCGGGACTCGTATGATAAGAAGCCTTCACAATACAGCCTAGTTGCTCTTCATACTTTATGGTCTTACCATCTGCTAGTTTTTCACCATTACTTAATATTAACTCATCGATTGAATCAACAAATAAAAAAGGGTCCCTATGGGGCAAAATGGACATTACTTGTTCTTTATTCAAAACCATTACACTTTCCTTTTAAACCAAAAGGTACGTCCACACTTTTGGGACTATATGAGTCATCTAGATGACACAAGCAGTCCCAAAAGTGTGGACGTACCTTTAATTTTTTGATACTTGATTTCTAACATAGGCAAGGCCCTTCATCCATTCTTTTAAAGGTCTGGCAGGATGACCTCCGAGGACAGAACCATCAGGCCAGTCTCTATTTACGAGTGCTCCTCCGCCAACTTGACACGCCTTACCCAATTTCATGGCATGACCCATACCAGACTTACCACCGAACACAGTAAAGTCTCCAAGCTCAGAAGAACCTCCAATAGCGACATGCCCACACAGAATCACGCCACTTCCTATAATACAATTATGTCCAACCTGGACGTGATTATCGAATTTGCTACCGGCTCCAATAAGGGTAGGAGAAAAGGTACCGCCGTCGACACAAGAGTTGGCACCGATCTCAACATTATCTCCGATAATGACTCCACCCATATGCCATAACTTATGATGAATACCGTCTCTAAAGTTATAACCAAAACCATCCGCACCTATGGTTGTATTTCCATGGATACGAACAGCATTTCCAATTTTTACATTTTGATAAATAGTAACCCCGGGAAACAACTCACAATCATCACCAATTGATGAGCCCGATAAAATTCTAACGCCTGGATAGATGCGAACATTTTTTCCAATGACAACGTCTTTTCCAATAAAAACATGTTGAGCTATCCAGCTAGAAGGATCGATATCAACGGTCCCCATTTGCCTTCCATCAACTTCATCGTTCCAGCTTTCTTTAATGTTTTGATAAAACGGTAATGATAGTTTTGTCATCGATAGCTCAGCATCTTTGGAAATGCCTAAAAAGCTAACCTCTGATTTTATTTTTTTAATACTTTCATTTTCAAGTGAGTCAAAAACATCTTTAGAAAAAACGACTCCAAGTTTATTAAAGCTTTCTTGTTGAAGTTTATTCCAATATTTTTTTGAAGAGATAAATATCAGACTTTCGGGTGTTAAACTTTTACTATCACCTATCCGAAGAAATGAGAGACCTTCATCTCCTTGAATATTTTCGATACTTTTATCGTAATCTAAAATTTCTTTTAATTTCATATCGTGGCTTTCCTCAAAACAAAAAGGGGCCGTTAAGCCCCTTTATATTGGAGATGAAAAAGAAAAAACATCACTTGTGTTTTTTATTATAAGCAGTGATTACATCTTTAGTTATGTCTTTGGCTTCTTTTACATAGATAGGAGCTGTTGAAGCGCCAAAAACCATTTCATAACCTTGTTTCTTAGCAACCGTTTCAACGATTGTTGTGATTTTCTTAAGAATTGGACCTTTATTTTTATTTTCCTCAGCTTGCATCTCATTTTGATATTGCATACTCATTTGCTGAAGAGCGATTATTTTTTCTTGAATTTCTCTTTCTTTTTTAGACTTGGCCTTTTCACTCATGACCATATTTTGCTTTTTAAAATCTTCTTGAAGTTTTTGTAGCGATTTTTTTTCTTTATCTAATTTTTTCTGGCGCTCTTTAAACATTTTTTCAAGTTTTCCACGAACTCTTTTGCCTTCATCGACACCAATTAAAATTCTCTGAATATCAACCATTGCTACCTTTGCAGCAAACGAACTTACACTTAATAATGAAACCATTAAAACGATCAAAAGCTTCTTCATTACTTCTCCTTAAAGCTATTAATTAAAATAATTGTCCTACATCAAAATGGAATTGGCTACCAGCTCCCTCGCCTTCTTTACCTAATGGGTATCCAAATTCGAATCGAAGCACACCAATTGGCGAGAACCATCTAAAACCAAAGCCATAATCTTTATGAATACGAATATGATCATACTCACCAGCATGCCCCGCATCAAAGAAAAGCACCCAACGAAGTCCTGCTTCTCTTGCTAAAGGATGCTCAAATTCAAAGGTAGAAAAGGTCATAAAACGACCACGAGTATTTCTGGTGATAAATAGGCCATCACTATTTTGCTTTGTTTCTTGTGGACCGACACCCTCGTACTCAAAACCTCTTAAGTTCCTCGCACCACCTAAGAAAAACTTTTCAGACCTAGGAATAGGCGAGCTATCAACATTCTCAAGTTTTGCCGCAAATAGTCTACTTCTAAAAACGAGATCACCATAAAGGTTATTATAATAACGAGCATCAAATTCATTTTTTTGCCACTTCTTTTTATAGCCAAAGCCGGTGTGCTCCGTCGCCACTCTAAAGTAGTAACCACCGCTAGGATCAAAGGTATTGTTTCTCTTGTCATGAACAATAGACAGAGTGACAGATGAAGCGACTCCGTTCTCTACGTTTTCATCGAGAAACGGATCATTTTCATTTTTAATCTGAGTATCTTCGTAACGATAAGTTAAGAACATTCTCGTATATTCAGCGATGGGATGCCCCAATCTTGGTGCGAAACCTTTTTGTTCATAAGTTGCAGAACGAGATCTTTCATCTTTTCTATTATAGAGGTCAATACCACCTGTCCACTTGGTGTCAAAAACATAGGGTTCAGTGAAACTCAATGTCATATCTTGAGAATTTTCGGCAAGTGAAAAGCTAAACGAAAGATTTTGGCCTAGACCTCTAAAGTTAGTTTGAGCAATAGAGGCGTTTAAGAAGCCCCCGCCAGCAGTTGAATAACCAGCACCTAAAGTAATTTGCCCGGTATCTCTTTCTTTTACTTCAACTTCAATATCAAGAACGTCATCTTTTCCTTTCGGAGAAACTTGGTTAAAGATCACACTTTGCGGTTCAAAAAACCCTAGTCTGTTCACGTTTTCTTTCGATCGCCTGAGGGCAGATCCACTATAGCGTGCGCCTTCTTGAATACGGAGTTCACGTCGAATAACTTTATCACGAGTTTTATTATTCCCTTTGATTCTAATTTCACCAAAATAAGCAATCTTTCCTTTCTCAAAAGAAAACTCAACATCAACTTTATTTTCTCCGGGAACAATACTGAGAGTCCTCAAGACGTTGGCAAAAGCATAACCTTCATCCTGATACATTTCCGTAAGCTTTTGAATATCTTCTCTTAAAAGCGCTTCAGAATAAATCTCGCCTTTTTTAAGCTGAATATTTTCTCTTAATTTATCTTCAGTAAATAACATCGTTCCATTAAACGAAATATCATTAACAGAGAACTGGGGCCCCTCATTCACTTTCATTGTAATGAAAACCCATTTTTTATCTTGAGAAACCGTGATCTCAGGAGTTCCGATATTTACCTGAAGATAACCTTTAGTACGGTAAAAATACTTCACTCTTTCAACGTCAGTTTGAAAGTTAAACTCCTTAAAGTTTCCTGTTCCACTCATAAAAGAAAATAATCCCTCTTCTTGAGTTTCCATAATACTTTTTAGCTGATCGTCTTCAAAAGCTCTGTTACCGAGGAAGATAACTTTTTTAACTCTCACCTTATCGTACTCTTTGATATGGTAAGTAAGTTCTAAATTATCATTCCCCATATCTTTTATGGTGTAAGATGCCTTAGCGAGATAGAAACCTTTTTCTTCGTACTGCTTTTGAATTGACTCAACATCGGACTTAACTGTATTGATATCAAGAATGGCAAATTCTTTCATCTTCATACTAGCACTCAAGTCTTCATCATCAATTTCTTCATTACCTTTAAAAAGAATTTGAGTGATGACGGGTTTTTCCTTCACAATAAACTGAAGGATGTTTTTCCCTTTTCTTTTAATTTGATGGGCCTCAACTGATTCAAAATACTTTAAAGCATAGATCTTTTGAATGTCTGAACGAAGAGTGTAATTGTCGAGCACAAAACCTTTTTTGGAAGTGATCTTCTCAGTAACCGCTTCTTTTTCAACTCTTCTTAAGCCTTGAATTTCAATTTCATCAATCTTAAATAGATTACGAACGGGACCCAAGTCCTCTAAAGCAAAAACTGAATTTACAAATAGTAAAAACAGGATGGATAAGAGTTTAATATTCTTAAAGATCGTCAATCAGATCACCTTCAGCTGACAACATTATGCGCTAGCATGAAAAAATAACAATTTTAGTAAAGTAAGTCCACAATGAATGAGGAAGTCGACAGATCAGGATTGGAGAAAAGCTTAGTGATTCTCTAGTTTTGACGAGTACCAATAAAACAATTTACGTTGTAGGCACCAGCATATTGTTGAAAGCCTTCACCATCTAGCATCATTTTTTGACCATCATAAGAAGGAGTTATCGTAAAAGTATAATCCTCACCGCTAGCATCACGAAAAGCTTCGATACTTTCATCAAAAGAATACACCTCATAGATTTTCTCTAAATCTCCATACGAGTCAAAAGTACGAAAACCAGAAAGCTTGTAGGATAAAACGCTCGTTAAGTAGCGAACATTATCAAAAGAGGCCGTTTCAATTTGATTTGAATAGTTTTTACGAAATTGAAAAGTAAAAAGAGCTCTCGCGTTAGAAGCTTCAACAAACTTAAAAGTATTAACCCCTGTTTCAACAACAGGTAAATCAACTCTAACGGCAACTCCATTTGTAAAAGTATCAAAATTATCTGTTTGACACATAAGACCTAAAGAAGGAGCTCCTGAAATCTGATCGGCCACATAATTACCAAAGGCATTAAAAGATATGATTAAAAAGCTGATGATTGTTAATTTCATATGTCCTCCAAATGTGGAGAAAACTTATGATTCGCGGCCGAAGGTGTAAAGATTAAACTTATGACTTAATCTAACAAAGTGTGGCAAATTTACTTAATACGCTGATTCGACTCTTCCATCTTTAAAAAGTAGCCCGTGATCAAAATGCTCAGCAACTTCTTTATCATGGGTTACAACGATCAATGTTGCTTCAAAAGCTTTTGAAAGCTCTTTTAGTAACGCTACCACTTTTAAAGAATTTTCTGAGTCTAAATTCCCCGTAGGCTCATCACAAAATAAATACTTTGGCCTTAGCGATAGAGCTCGTATGATATTAATTCGCTGTTGTTCTCCACCAGATATCTCGAAGGGAAACTTTTTTAGGCAGTGCTCAACTCCTAAGGCCTTCGCTAGCTCAATACAATTTTCTTTTACGTTATCGACTTTTGCGTTTCCAATTTTTGCTGGCAATAAAATATTATTTAAGCAATTCATGGAAGGTAAGAGAAAGTGAAACTGAAAAACCAAACCGACACTTCGGTTACGATATTTTGCTAATGCTTCATCTGAAAAACTTGAAAGATCTTTTCCGTCAACGAGAATTTGGCCAGCAGTAGGACGATCGAGTCCTGCTAATAAATATAATAATGTCGATTTACCCGAACCTGATGAGCCCCTAATGGCATACTGTTTACCAGCCTCAAAGGTCGCCGATAACTTATCTACTGCTTTGACTAAACCGTAATGCCTTTCGACAGATTTAACTTCTATATTTGCCATTAAGCAAACTCCTTTCTCAACCCAGCAAGAAGGGGTTGTCTCGCAATTCGCCATAGGCCAATAAAGGAAATTAATAACATCCAAACCACGGCCACAGAAAACACTAAAATATAATCTTCTGTTTTTATTTCTAGCGCAAGTTGTTCCAGTTGATAAACATGACCAGGTAGTTTGAACACACTCCAGTTGGCGAGAGCATAATCAAAAATTCGTAACCAAACTAAAGAGATAAGACAACTAATAACCCAAAATAATGTTAGGAGTGAGACCCATAGGCCTAAGAGTTTTTTCTTGGATAAACCTAATGCTTGAAAAAGAAAAATATCTTTTGATCTCTTTTCATTGAGAAAAATAATAAAAGCAAGTGCATTAAAAACAGAAACAATAACAATAACCTGCAGAATTAAACTAATAGTCAATTTTTCATGCTCTACTGCTTCGAGTAGGTGTGAAAAATCATGCCAATAAGGACGAAAACGAAAAGATGAGCCTAACGTTTCTTCAAGATCAAAAAGTTTTTGCTTAATACTTTCTTTAACTCCAAACATTCTATGTTCTTGCGGCTTTTCGATATTTAAGACAACCATATTGATATGGTTATCTGCTTTTATGAGAGATTGCAGCTCTGAGAGCTCCATATAAGCAAATCTCATATCTTTTTGATAAATTCCATGATCAATAACTCCGACAACTTTGAATCTTTTTAATAAGGGCAACTCTGAAAGGGCGGAGTTTCCTTTGGCCAAAGTTAAAACGATAAAGTCATCCACTTTAACATTTAATGATTTCGCAAGTTCTTTTCCTAAATAAACACCTTGTTTTATTTTTTCGTTGTCAACGTTAAGACCAGTTACATTTTTATAACTGTCTGGAGAGATACCTTTAATTGCAATACCACGAGATGTATTACCTTTAACAACAAAGGCTTCAGACTGAATCAATGGAGAATAAGTTTTTATATTAAGTTTTTTTAGAACTGATTCAACAGAGTCCTCTAACTGAAAAAAACCTCTACGCGATATAAAGTGAATATCCCCCGTACTTTTTTTAAGATTTGTTTCGAGGATTTCAGAAAAACCATCCATTAAACCGATGGTTGAAAGAATCACAGCGATAGAAAAAGAAATACCTAAACAAACACCTGAAGCAAACTTTAGTGAAGCCTTATTTAAAAAGAGAACTTTAAACAAAATCATGAGGTGGTTCATTCTTCGACAGTGCCTCCGACCATCCAACGTAAATGAGCATCCATAAATCCATCGAGATCACCATCAAGAACTTTTTCTGCTTGCGAAGACTCAAAATCAGTTCGGTGATCTTTAACCATTTTATAGGGGTGGAGAACATAACTTCGAATTTGCGAACCCCATTCAATTTTCTTCTTTGAAGCTTAAACCTCATCTTGCTCGGCACGTTTTTTTTCCATCTCAAGCTCGTATAGTCGAGATTTTAAAACTTTCATCGCTTGAATTTTATTTTGCAGTTGTGACCGTTCATTCTGACACGTTACAACTGTGTTTGTTGGTAAGTGGGTAATACGCACAGCGGAGTCCGTTGTATTCACTGACTGACCGCCAGCTCCACCAGATCTAAACACATCAATTTTTAAATCACTATCATTGATTTCAATTTCTATATCGTCGTCAATTTCAGGTGAAACAAAAACAGAAGAAAAAGAGGTATGTCTTCTTGCGTTTGAATCAAAAGGAGAAATTCTAACCAAGCGGTGGACCCCCGTTTCTCCTTTTAAAAAGCCATAGGCATAATTGCCATTCACCATCATAGTCGCAGATTTAATCCCTGCTTCTTCACCAGCTTGAACGTCGAGAACTTGAACCTTATGACCCTGAGACTCTGCCCACCGGGTAATCATTCTCAATAACATCGAAGCCCAATCACAGGACTCTGTTCCTCCCGCTCCTGAATTTATTGAGACAATAGCATTATTTGCATCAAGCTCTCCACTGAGGAGAACTTTTTGTTCAGCAGCGAGAAATGACTCTTGAAATTTATTAAAAACAGAGATTGCCTCATGAGCAGAATCTTCGTCTCCTTCTCCAGCGTACTCAACGAGAATATCGAATTCATCTCGCTGTTCTTCTAATTTCTCATAAGTGTTGACGACATCTTGAAGTAGGTTCTTTTCTTTTTGAATCTGAGCCGCTTTATCAGAATCATTCCAAAAGCCCTCAAGTGCTTCCATCTCGGTAATTTCTGTTAAGCGACCTTTTTTACGATCAATTTCAAAGTGACCTCCGAAGAGATTCTAGCTTTGGTAAATATTCTTTTAACCCTGAACGGCATTCATCGAGAGCTATTTTTACTGACTGATCCATATTACTTCCACTTTTGGTGAATTTTTTTGATTAAGTGATCTTCCCATTTCAACATAATCCTCTCATCTTTAGAAGAACGTTCGTGATCAAATCCCAATAAATGCAAAAAGCCATGAACAAAAAGGTGTATCAACTCGTTTTCCAACGAAACATTTAAACTTTTGGCCTGAGTTTTAGCGACCGGAAAGCAAATAAAGATATCGCCAAGGTCGATTGGCACAGCTGGTTGAAAATCGTCGTTAAAATCAAAAAGAGGAAATGAAAGCACGTCCGTCTTCTTATTCTTCTTCCTAAAAGTCTTGTTTAAAGATTTAATTTTGTACTCACCGCACAAAGTTACCGTACATGTCACACCGAACCGAAGATTGAGCCCCATTTCTTTTTTAAGAAAGTTCTCAAAAATACTTAGTGAATTTGTGAGATGAGTGTCGAGCTGGCGTATAGTTTTATAGCGCTCATCTTTATTTTTAAAAGTATGTTTTAGATTTATGCTTAGTTTTTTCATATCAATCAGACGGTAGTATAGTAGCAAAAAAGGAAGGCGTCATGAATTATCCTGAATTAGAAAGGGCCATATCTGTTATAAAAAAACTAAGAGATCCAGATGGGGGATGCCCTTGGGATTTAGAGCAAACACATGAAAGTCTACTCCCCTTTCTTTTAGAAGAAACTTACGAATACCTCCATGCCGTCGAAACGGACAACAAAGAAGAAATGAAAGATGAGCTCGGTGATATTTTACTTCAGGTCATTCTTCATTCAACAATTGCTGACCAAGAAAACAACTTTTCAATAGAAGACGTTGCTAAAAACCTAGCTGACAAACTTATCCGAAGACATCCTCATGTATTTGATGAAAAGGTAGGAAAACTCTCTCAAGAACAAATTAAAGAGAATTGGCAAAAAATAAAAAAAGAAGAAAAAGCTGAGAAAAAACAAAAGTATCAATACAAGCTTCCGATGAAAGAACTCGCTTTTCCTGCTTTAACGTCAGCAGAGCGTATTGGTAAAATTACAAAAAGACTAAACTTTGACTGGGATAATGCTCCACAGGTTGCTTATAAAGTAGAAGAAGAGTGGCAAGAGTTAAAAGAAGAAATCAGTGGCCCTGAATATAATATGGAACGTGTTGAAGAAGAGATGGGAGATTTTTTATTCTCTGTTGCTCAACTTGCACGCCATCTCAAGCTAGACCCCGAAATGACCCTTCGTCACGCAAATAAAAAGTTTATTTCCAGGTTTCAAAAAGTTGAAGAATTGATTACCCAAGATGGTAAAAAATTTGAAGAAATGAACCAAATGGAATTAGACGAATACTGGAATCAAGTTAAAAATATCGAACGCTAAATGTATAAAAAATCCCTCAAAAACCTCCTTAAAACGAACTTCTTCTTAATTAAGTATGAAGAAATTAAGCACTTTAGTAATCACGATTTATATTTAGGGTTAGTTTTTACATGGATTGTTGGAATGGGAAGATACTGGGATGATCCAGGTGCAAAGTTAGCACAACATCTTGGCATTGGTTCTTTAGCCTATATTTTTGTCCTTTCTTTTGCTTTATGGCTTATTTTGAAACCACTGAAGCTGTCTCAACTAAGTTATAAGAATATGCTTACTTTTATTTCACTTACCTCAGCACCTGCTCTTTTTTATGCAATTCCAGTAGAGCGCTTTATGAGTCTTCAAAAAGCAACACTACTTAACTCCATCTTTTTAACAGTAGTCGCGATCTGGCGAGTATCTCTTCTTGTTTTTTATTATCGTAGATACTTACAATTAACACGTTTAAGAACATTGATTCTAAGTATTCTACCACTAACAGCTATTGTTACATCTTTGAGTCTACTTAATTTAGAAAGGGCCGTCTTCGAAGTCATGCGTGGTTTGCGTGCACCTGATCCAACCGTTAATGATGGAGCTTATGCTATTGTTTTATTATTAACCTTATTATCAGCGTACTTGGTTATTCCAGCTTTTCTTACTTACCTATTTTTCATTTATAAGACATACAAAAAGAAAAGCAATTCAATTTAAAAGAGTGATGTACTTTTTGCGAATATCTTTTGTCTCGTAGAATTTATCTATATAGCGATTGAAAGATGGAATTGCGGTAGATGAAATTATTGCACCAATTGGATTATAGATTATATTATAAAAGCGAAAGCTTAAATGTGGTTTTTCAGGTAGTTCTCCCCCACTATTTTTCGCTTTTTCATAACTTTTATAAAAAAGAAAGTCATCATACGCATGTTTGATCATCTGGTTGAAGTCAATAAGGAGATAGAGCAGCCCGAGGTCTTCAAAAATAAATTTAAAAAACTTTGTTGTTATAGCATTAGGTTTAACTTTATCCTTCTCATCTCCCCCCATAGCGTAAGGTCTGAACATTGAAGAATAACCATACTCTCTAACTGTTTTCTTAAGTAGAGACTGCATAGAGTAAGTCATTGAGACAAACTCGTGATTCATGGCCGGGTAAAAATGATTAGAGTTGTATTTTTCTAACTCATGAATCATCCCTCTTCTCATTTCTTCAGGGAGCTTGTCTTTAGTAATATATAAAGTCTTTAAAAATAATTTCTCAATATTCAAACTAACCATATATTCAATTAAAGATGTCCGCATATTTAAATAATGCATTACAATTCTGAACATTTTTTGAATTGTCTCTTTCATCTTTTCATAGTCTTTATCAACATAAAGGTGATAATAAGCTAGCCCCTCAAATAAGCTGGTGAGAGGTAATCCAAAGTTTAGATAGCAATAATTTAATGAAAAATTATCTGTTATACAGCCATAATATTCGGGTTGAGAGATGATATTGAGTTCATTCGCAATATCAATTTCTTTTGATAATTCTTGAAACGTAGTTAAAACATTTTGCTGATCTTTTAATTTCTCTTTTATGTACTCCAGGCTTTCTGTATTAATGATTTCGCTATCACCGGTAAAAATTGATTTTGAGTCGAGGTTTCTCTTTAACAACCTTCTTTGCTTAGAGATTTTTTCTTTAAGACTATCCTTAATTTCAAACTCTTTCTTTGGAGGGTTTTGATTAACAAACTTACTCTTATATTCTTCTTTTGATTTTTGATACCAAGCAAGAGCATCTTTTTGAAAGATTTTGTGATAGAAGTTTAGTGAAAAGACTAAAAGGACAACCGATAGGAAAAGATATAGTAGAGATTTATAAGAATTTAGTTTTATCATGATCACTTACCTTTTTTCTGAATTGCTAAACTAAGATATTTATCATGATAATCAAAATCAAAGCGAATACCTTTTTTCTGACAGTAAAGCATCTCCCCTCCTGATCCTTTTTCAACCACACAAGGATTAAATGAGCTCTCTAGCAACTTTTTATTGATATCTTTCATTGCGATTGAGTTTTTACCCATAAGAGAGAAAGGATTTCCATCATAAAAAATCATTGCGGCTATATCATCTTTCAGCATGATCAAAAAAGATCCTTTTTTGAGGTATTTTTCTCCTCTATCTGGATCAACGACAAAGCCCATTTTTAGAAACTCACTTCTTGTATATCCCAAATTATAGCTTTGTATTCCAACACCAGGTCTGATCGGATCCGACACCTTAAGGTTATCATCGACTCCGTAACCGACACCAAAGACCATGCAAAACAGAGATAACGAAAGAATAAAACAGATTCCAGAATATTTTGATATTTTCACATTTAAATCTTTATTTTGTTTGACGATGAGAAGACCAAATTTAATACCCCACTCAATAATAAAAAACCAAATGAGAAGGCCCGATAGAATAATTAATATGTAGAGGTATTGATAGATAAAATTACTTAAAAGAAAACCTATAAGAAAACTTAATAAGCAAATTATTAAAAGTTTCCCGGAAGCCTTACCTACCTCTTCGAAACTTTTTTTATGATAGAGCATATCTATTTCCTTTAATCAGAAGTCATTTTGCTTTTGGTTAATTCCATATTATAGATGATTAAATTCTTAATATGACAAATTATTAAATATTATTTAGTATTTCACTATGACAACAAGCTTAAAACCAAAATTTATCAAGCTTTCAAAAGACTCAAGACTTCATCAATGTCCTATTCCTATTATTGGACTAACTGGTGGAATTGCCACAGGAAAAACGACCGCTTCTACTTTTTTGAGTAATAAAGGTTTTAGAGTTATTTGTGCCGATAAATTAATAAAAGAAATATACGCTCTCCCTAATACGTTAACTTATATTAAAGCAGAGTTTCCGCAGGTCATAGAACAAGATACGATCAATTTTAAATCTTTAAGATCCATTGCTTTTTCAAACCAGAATAATAGAGAAAAATTAGAACAATTTCTTTATCAACAATTACCACAACAATTTAATAGTTCTTATAGCAATGAAGATAAGGTTATCGTTTATGATGTTCCTCTACTTTTTGAAAAAAATCTCGCCAAACTTGTTGATTACTCACTCGTAATTTATACACCGAGAGAGGTACAGATAAAAAGACTCATGGAAAGAGATCATATCGAGCAAGATTTAGCAGAGAGTATTCTTGCAAATCAAATAGATATCGAACAAAAAAGAAGTCTAGCCGACTACTCAATCAACAATACTTCTGACCTTCAAACATTAGAAGATTCACTAAATGATTGGGTTTCAGAGTTGTTTGAATAATCATCTCTGCTACCTGCAATAAGACCAGAAATGCCTTCAATAATCTTATTTTCACCACTGACGGCGTGATAGAGATTTGAAATCGAGCTAACTAAAAGGTTGTCGCTTTTTTCTCCTGAACGGCTATTGTTTTCAAGTGAAAAATTTAGCTCATCTACTTTTTTAATAATACCTTTTAATCTTTTTCTATATTCCGAGACATCGGGAGCTTCTTTTCCCTCAAAGGTCATGGATAATTTTGCAAGTCCTACATCAAGGTCTTGACCAACTTTAGAAAACTCTAAAAGAGCTGTTTCAAAGCCTTTCATTTCAAGCTTAATTTTTGTCAAACTATCAACGAGCTTTTTATGATCCAATCTACTGGTTGAGTCCATTTTAGTAAATATCATCGTTTGATCTACCGATTGCCCAAGTCTCTGACGGTAATCAGCAAGGTTACTCTTTAACTTTTTCAGCCGATCTTTAACTTCAGAAACACCTGTGAAAGCTCTGGCATTTTCATCGATAAGGCCTTGAGCTTTTTCAGAATGCTTAATTAGCTGATCGTTTTCTTTTGTTAAGAATTTTGAAATTTTCATGAGATCTTCAAAATCAGACTCAACTTCGTAACGTAAATCAATATTATGAACAACCGTCGTTTTCGTATTTTTGATTGCAGATTGTGCAGTATCATTTTTGATTGTAATTTCTTTTAATTGGTGTGAGATATCATCAATTACTTTCAATTTATCAAAGAGTTTATTCTCTAAGTCTTCTATCTCTGAGAGAAGAGAATATCGCTGTTGAATAATGAGCTCATTGAAAGATTCAAATTTATGAAAAACCTCACTAATACCGGCAACTTCGTAATCCGAAGAAAGAGCTTCTTTCTTCTCTTTTTTAAATGTCCCCTGAGTAAGAGCTTCAATCGTTCTCGAAACAGGACCAATAATTGATTTTGTTTGGTTAGCAAGAGACTCTTCTAGCGACCTTAAGGGATAAAGAAAGATCATAATTCGTTTCTGGTTTGCATACTCCACAGGTGAAACATACATCTCAAATGGTAAGCAATCTTCCTTATCAGCTCCTTTGATTTGAATCTGATAAATCCCTGCAATGGCCTGGTTTAAGGCCATTTGTATCGGGTCATCTTCACCAAGGTTTGTAAACATTTGAAGATAATCCCACGTTATAAGATCATTAATTCTTTTTTCAGTAAGACCCCAAGTTTCATAAACTAAATCATTGGCCCAGACTAAATTTAAATTAGAATCCAACAATAATGTTCCAAAGGGAGTCGTTTCTTGAAAGATACTACCTAGACTTATTCTCTTATGAATATATTCTCTAAACTTTAAAAGCTTTTCTTCATACTCAGGACTAAAGAATTTTTCATCTACGGTATCAACCGTTGGAATAATTCTCTCTTGAATTTGATCAACAATTGTTGATTCAACCTCTTTAATCATCTTTCTCGTTGTTGTTCTATAAGTAACAAACCCAAAAAGAAGACCTAATAAGATAAACGAAAAAATTCCCGCAATATAAAGAGCAATATTTTTAGACATTTCATCATGACTATTCTTTTTAGCTATTATTTCTGGCGAAACTTTTTTAAGCCAATTGTTAAATTTAATATTTAAAGATTTATGATTGCTATCAAACTTGCCCAAATCAGCTAAATACTTATTTAACATATTCATTTCAGTTGATAAGTTTCTTAGCTTAACCATAATGCTTTGCTTATCTCTGCTAGAAAGAACCGAGTTCATCGTTACTTTTTCCATCAACTTTATATCTTTCACTGTCGCATAATATGTTTTATTAAATTTTGAGTAGTCATAGTAATTTCCACTTCTCAAACTTGAATGAGAAAAACGTGCTCTTACTCTTTTTGAAACTCTGGTTAGAGTTCTCCATCCATTTGTCGAAACAAAGGAGTTAAAACTTGCAATTTTATTACTAAAGACAGAAGTGATCGAAGAGATACTTGGATACCCTAGAAGTTTATTTAAAACATCTTTTTGCTTTTTAATCGTAGCTGATAAACCTGTTTTTGAATTGTTCTCAAGTGATGAGAATTGAGAAACAGAGCTTTCTAACTCATTTAAACTATTTGCAGCATCACTAATTCTATCCTGATCAACAAACTTTTTAATTTGAGCGACAGGAGAAACTTTTTGATATTTTTGAATAAGATAATTAGATTCAAAGACTTCATTAATTTCTTCTGAACTAAAGAAGTTATTCTGCATTAGATAATAAACTCCGTAGCCCATTAGACCCACTAAGATCAATGTTTTAAAGAAATAAAAGCGTTGAATACTTTTTCCTAGGTTCATCTTCATGAAAGACCTCTATAAGAAATAAATTTTAAATGTTTGAGATTACAAAACCCCTCACTCAGTGAAGAGCGAGAAAAAATCGAAATAGATGAAGTTATTTGATGTCTTGTTTTGAAAAGCAAGTTCTTGCTTTGGGGCATCCATACATCCTGTACTAATATTATCCATTATTTGGGGAGAATATAATATCTCACCCTCTCTTGGTATTATGAGTGAAAGAGGACGAAAGAGGAAGGGAAAATGAATAATTTCAGACTTTGGCAATTTGGCCCTAAGCTTTTCAGGAGAAGTTAGAACTTTTTTGACTTGAAAGTCTTTTGTCACGATAACGATATGATGCTTATCCATCTTATTAAATTTATCCCGAGTGATTCGATAAGATTTAAAATTTGATGGAAGCCCTAAAGTCCCAGAACCTTTTTCATCAACTTTTACAGCATAGGTATAGTCTTCGTGGTTTGAATAATCAAAAATTAACCTTAGCGTTGGCTTTTCTTCAATTTCATTCTCGTCAATCTCATAGGTTAGAATTACTTTTCGAGCAAACATACTCTTGGTTAAGGCATAAGCCTGTGATCTCACCTTATCAAGATCTACCAAATCATCGATTTCCCCACTGGCCACAATGGCATTTTCATCGATGATATAATTCACTTTTCTTTTGATATTAAAAAACTTCAACGCAAAATAAGAAAAAGGCATCACTTCAACAATTCTATTAAGCTTTGAAAAACTTACTTTCGATATATCAGTCCAATTCGTTTTAACGATTCCCATCTTATTTCGACGAACAAATAACTTTAATGAGTACTCTAGCTGCTCTTGAAGGAGAAACTTAATATTTTGGAATTGTTCAATTTTTTCTGATTCAATTTCGGCTTGATTTTTGAGCAGTCCCATTTGGTAATAAAGTTGCTCAAGTTGAGAACGAGTTTCAGAGGAAGAGGTTTGATAGAGATCACCTAGAACATCTAAGCCTTTGTTATAAAAATTATCTAACTCTCTTCCCATAAAATTCCTAAGCAGCGAGGTCTTCGGGCTCTTGGAACACCGATTTTAATTTCCCTCTTAGTTTTAATATCGCTTGTGTATGTAGTTGAGAAACTCTTGACTCTGTTACATCTAGAACTTGTCCAATTTCTTTTAAGTTTAGGTCTTCGTAGTAGTAAAGAGATAAGACAAGTCTCTGCTTTTCAGGAAGGTTTTTAATCCCGTCTTTAATTTTATCTCTTGTATTTTTATAACTGACGGCACTAAAAGGGTTTGAATCCCTATGATCTTCCATCAGACCAGCTAAAAGTTTTTTGTCACCTCTATTAAATGAAGCACTATCATCAATATTTAAGAGTGATATCGATTTCGCCTTATTAAGAAGGTCGTGAAACTCCTCTTGAGTACAGTCTAGTTCTTTACACATCTCTTCATCAGTAGCAGGCCTGCCTAGCTCAGACTCTAGCTTTGAATACGTTCTTTCCACTAACTTTGCTTTTTCTCTTACTGATCTTGGAACCCAATCTTGTGCTCTCAGTTCATCAAGAATCGCCCCTCGAATTCTAAATTCTGCATATGTTTTAAACTTGTTATCCATGCTCGGATCAAATTTTTCGATTGCGTCCATAAGGCCAATCACTCCACAAGAAATCAGATCATCTAGTTCAATATTACTTGGAAGCCTCGCTGCAATTTTTTGAGCTATATATTTAATGAGTGGTGCATATTCAATAATAATTTCATCTTTAACAGCGGGATCTACTGTTGAGCGATAATCTTTTAAATTTCTTAATTTTTTTGAGAGGGATGACATGCTTGTACTCCTTACAATGATTGAATCTGAACTTCCTGTTTCAAATCATTTCCCTTAATAGAGAGGTAAAGCTCCTCGCTACCAGAAAATGATCTAGTGTCATCCACCTCATCGGTGAGTTTTTTAACAAGTTTCGTAAATTGAGAATGTATTTTATTATCGGAAAAATTTAACAGATGTTGATCAAAACTGTCGGAGTCTTCAAACATAAAACTAATACCACCAAGAATATTTAGTCTACAATTGAGAAACCTATCAACGGTCGAAGAAAGCGTATTCACGAGCTTACTGTATTGAGACTGATTAGAGATCTTATTTAAAACAAGATGGTTTTCATTTATTCCATACTTCTTATTAAGAAGCTTTAATAGAGAATAAGAGTCGGTTATCGAGGATTTATCAGGTGTCACGACAACCATTCTATAGTCACAATAAGCTGACAGTGTTAAAACTGATTTACTTACGCCAGCTGAGCAATCTAGAAAAATATAATCATAAGAGCTCTCTTTCTCAGTCAATATATCGATGATAATTTTTTCTATACTTTCTTCATTATCTGAAAAATCTAGATTACCGCTACAAGCAGGTAGAAGATGGAAATTTCCATTTTTTATAATAATTTCATCAAGAGTTTTTTGATGATTAACATAATCCCAAAGCTCGTTCTTAATTGGTAAGCCTAACTTAACAACGGTATTTGAAAGGTTAAAATCACAATCAATGAGTAAAACCTTTTTTCCCATCATACTTAAAAGATGAGCTGTTTTTAACGTAACGGAAGTTTTTCCGACCCCTCCCTTTCCGCTAGCAACGGCTATGGTTTTAGCTTTGGTAGAATTAAAATCATTTCTGATGTTCTGTTGAGAAATTTTGGGATGGTTAGACAACAACCATTTGGTAGCACGTAATTCAGACATCCTGTCTCCTAAGAAAATTAAAAATCCTTTTTAATCTCTATCTAAATATATTTGTTCAATTTAACTTGAACATTCCTGCGAGAATTCTCTCTTTAGTTGCAGATTCAATATCATCTGGAACTGTTGTCCCCGTTCCAAAAAACACCATAGGTAGATGTGAATTGGAAAGTGAAATATTAAAAATGGGGCCATAGTCTAAACATAAATCCAACATATTTAAAACTAAGCCATTAGCCATTTGCCCGTAGCGAGTGACTATACTTTTATTATAAATTTCTGAATGAATTGCCGAAAGACAGATCAAAGTTTCCACTTGATCAAATGATCTTTTTAGTCCTTCTATAAAGTTCTTTGCTTCATTGATTTCTTTCGTAGAATTTTTGTAGTCAATGAAGACCGTTGTCTTAGCTTCAGTATAATTTCTAGCAAGTGAAACAACTTCTGCAGCTGTTGTCGCATGCTCTACTTTTATATCAAACATACTCTTAACAAAATCTCTATTATCTTCTGCTCCGTAGGAAATAATCACACAGTTTTCTTTTAAAGCAGCTAATTTGTATAACATTGAAGACTGACCATTACTTGTTTCAGATAGAACAATTGTTATAGGTGAGACAATATCATTTTGTGTAAAGAGAGCTGGTTTAGTAGAAATTTTTTCAAACATTTCTTTTAAACAATACTCAAATACTGAATCAAAATTTCTTAATTCTTCATTACCAAGTTCAAAGATTGATTTTCTGATTAACTCTTGAATATAAGACTCATCAATTGATAACGAACGCATGACCGTTCTCATTTCTCGGACCCCTTCTGGCTCGTCATTGACAACAGTGTTTAGGGTACGAGAAAGCTCTAAAACTTTCTTCTCTAAAAATTCTATTTTCTGATCGTAGAATTCTGTATTTACAGGGTTAGAAACAGGCTGAGTAGAGGGAGTCGGAGGCGTTGGAATTTGAATCTCGTTCACTTCATTTCTGACAGGAGCTGCTCTTCTTACCTCTTGCATTGGCTCTTGACTTAAAAAATCATCCAGTGAAGATTGTGCCTTTTTGGTAACATCTTTTACCGTTTTAACAGCTTTATTTAAAGCTAAATTTCCATAACCTGGATTCTTTACTTCATGAGTAGCTGTTCCACTATCTGAAAAATTATCTAACATACTTGAGATATGACTTGATGGTGATTGATAAAATTTTTCTCGATCTGTTTCCGACATACTTTGTTCTGCTAGTGATTTCTTAGTGTAGTTCTTTTCAGATATTGCTGCTGTAACTTCAACTCTACCCTTTTTAAAACTACCACCAAGGCCCTTGTTTGTTTTTGTTTTTAGAATAATAGCATCAGGTCCAAGCTCTTGCTTGATTTCCTGTAATGCTTGATCCATTGTTTCTGCTTCAAATTTTCTTACGTACATCCTACAACCTCACCGTTCCTAGTGACCTGATGTTTGATTCTGGGCTTAGTTCATTGTGTGAAATTACCGTCAGGTTGGGGATAAATTTTTCGGTTAATTTCTTAAAATGGCCCCTTATAACTGGAGAACAAAGAACGACCATTTTCTCTCCTAGACTGGTCGCCTCTTCTATTTTTTCATTTAAGCTGGCCAAAATTGTTTGAGTTACTTTTGGATCCAGCGATAATTGTTGTCCTTGCTCTGTCTGTATTAAATTCTCAGCAATAGACTCTTCAATTCCTCTATCAAGTGTAAACAACGGTATATCTCCTACATCACTTTTCACACTTTCTGTAATCGTTCTATATAAAGATTGTCGGGTATTCTCAGTAAGAATATCCGTGTCTTTTATTGTAGCACCATACTCGGCCAGGGTCTCTAATATCGTGCGAAGATCTCGTATTGAAACACCTTCACGGAGAAGATTTTGGCAAACTTTCAAGACTTGTCCCAGAGTTAATACGTCAGGTACTAAGTCTTCAACAACTTTCGGATAACTTTCCTTAAATTTCTCGAGTAATGAAACTAACTCTTGTCTACCAAATAACTCGTGAAGATTATTCTTAAGAATTTCTGTCAAGTGTGTCGCAACAACAGTGGAAAGATCGACAACGGTATAGCCGTTATATTGAGCATCGTCTTTTTGATCTTCAGTAATCCAAACAGCAGGTAGTCCAAATACAGGCTCAACTGTTTCAATACCATCAATCTTCTCAATTACACCACCTGGATCCATCGCTAAAAAGTGATCCGAGACAAGGTCTCCACTAGCAATCTCAATTCCTTTAATTTTTATATTATAACCACCGGGCTTTAATTCTAGATTATCTTTAATTTGAACAGAGGGAACGATAACACCCCAATCTAGCGCAAACTGCTTTCTCAAATGAGTGATTCTCTCTAGGAGATCACCATTTTGATCAGAGTCCACTAAGCTCACTAATCCATAACCAACTTCAAGCTCGATAAGTTCAAGGTCGAGAAGATCTTCAAGGTTTTCAGGAGTCGTTTTCTTCTCTTCATCAACTTTCTTACTCGCTTCGACAACTTCTTGTTTTGTAATTTGCTCAACTCGATAAGCGACAAAGGATAATAATCCTCCAACGGCAAGAAAGGGAAATTTCGGTAGGCCTGGAATTAAGGCGAAGACAAAGAGAACAATGGCTGCAATATAGATGGCCTTAGGCTGTACTTTAAATTGCTTAAAGACTTGAGATCCAAGGTTATCGTCATTTGTATTTCGAGTAGCAATTAAACCAGCAGCTGTAGAGATAATTAGAGCTGGAATTTGAGAGACAAGTCCATCACCAACAGTTAATAGAGTAAAAGTTTCTGTCGCCTGAGATATATCTAAACCATTTTGAACAACACCGACAAGTATCCCACCTAGAATGTTAATCCCGGTAATAAGAATACCTGCAATCGCATCACCACGAACAAACTTACTAGCACCATCCATAGATCCATAAAAGTCTGCTTCTTCTGCAATCGCTGCTCTTCTCGTTTTAGCTTCTTCATCATTTATTAAGCCGGCATTTAAATCTGCATCAATCGCCATTTGTTTACCAGGCATCGCATCTAAGGTAAAACGTGCCGCAACTTCTGCCACTCTTCCCGCACCTTTTGTAATAACAATAAAGTTAATGATCACTAGGATAATAAACACAATGATACCAACAACATAATTACCACCAACTACGAACTCACCGAAAACTCTAATAATCTCACCTGCGGCCTGAGTTCCCTCAGCTCCACCATTAAGTAAGATATTTCGAGTAGAAGCGACGTTAATAGACAACCGAAATAAAGTCATCACAAGTAGGACCGATGGAAATGTCGAAAAATCTAATGGCTTTTTTGTATAGATGGTCATTAGAAGTACAAGAACAGCAAATGATAGAGTTAGGGCCAATAACAAATCGAGTAACATGGGAGGTATGGGAACAATCATCATCCCAAGGATAAATAAAATCCCAAGAGCGATAAGCATATCGGTATTTTTAGTAATCTCTCTGAATCTTTCGAAAAAACTATTCATCTATTAACCCAATGCCTTTTTCTTTCGTTTTAATCGATAAACAAATGCTAACACTTCAGCCACTGCTTTATAGAGGTTTCGTGGAACAGCAGAACCAAGTTCAACCGTTTTATACATTGAACGAGCGAGTGGTACGTTTTCAACAATTGGAATATCGTTTTCTTTTGCGATTTCTCTAATTTTTAAGGCCACATGATCTGCACCTTTAGCAATAACCTCAGGAGAAATCATCGTATCTTTATCGTATTTAATAGCAATTGAAATATGAGTAGGATTGGTAACAATCACATCAGCCTCTGGAACTTCTTGCATCATTCTTCTTTGAGCGGCTTCTCTTTGTAAACTTCTAATTCTTTGCTTTATCTCTGGGTTTCCATCTTGTTCTTTTGACTCTTTCTTGGCTTCTTCTTTCGTCATCATTAGTTTTTTACGATAGCTTAACTTTTGATATGTAAAATCAGCTGCAGCGATAATCATAAGTCCAACAATAATGGCCATACTCAATTTAAAAATCATCCAACGACTATGCATAAAGCCTTCAATGAGTTCTACATGAAAATACCCTTTATAACTATCAAGATCATCTTTTACGAAAAAGTAAACAATCGCCAAGATAAAAACAAATTTAAACAATCCTTTTAATGCTTCAACGATAGAGCGCATAGAAAAAAGCTTTTGAATTCCCTTAATAGGATCAATTCTTTCTGGCTTGAATTCGAGGACCTCTGGAGCAAAGAGAAATCCGACTTGTGCCACGTTAGCGATAATTCCACTTGTCAGCGCAACGATACAAACGGGAGCAGCACATTTCAATGCCGTTGAAATTGTTTTTCTTGTAATTGTCGCAAGGGATTTTTCTGTAAAAGCAACTGAATGATCTAAAGCGTAGAGCCAAGTCATAAAGCCACTAAATTGTTCATAAATATATGTTAGGCTCAACATCAATGTTGCAATCGATGCTGAAAGAACTAATACATTTGTTAACTCACGAGAAGAAGCGACATCACCTTTTCTCCGGAACTCTTCAATCCTCCGGGTACTCGGCTCTTCCGTCTTGTCTTGACCTGAGTCATTTTCTTCAGCCACTAATCATCCTATATGACAAAGTGGAACCATTGTCCCAACTTGTCGGTATAAAGTTTAAACGCTACATGAAAGAACTCTTCTGAGCTCGCAGCAAAAACTAATAATCCTAATCCAATATTCACAACAAAACTCACCATAATAATATTCATTTGAGGAACACTTCTCGATATGATCCCCAAGATTGCTGTTATAAGTAAGTTTGTAAAAATAATTGGACTTGCTAAAAGAATAGATGAAATAAAGATCCCCTTAAACATTTCTAAAAAAAATGCAGGAGATGCTCCCATATTATGTAAATTATAAATATGGATAGTAGAGAATGACTGATAGATACCTTTAAACATTGGTAACAAGGCACCAGAACTAATAATGATAACAATCATTGTCCACTGAATAACTTTTTCAAATGGACCAATTTGCGTAGACGTACTGGGATCGAAATATCTCACAGCTGCAAACCCAACCTGTTGAGTAATAATAGAACCGGCCGATACAAACAAGCTCATAATAGCTTTAGCAAGATAACCAATCATTAAACCAACTAAAGTATAAAAAATGGTAAGAACCCAAAAGTTCTCAACACCAACGTAGGCGAGATCTTTTGCAACCTCAACAGAAAGTGCTGGATAGAATGCGTAAGATAAAATCAAAGGAAAAAGTGCCTTTAATATCATGGGAATTGTCATATTATCAAAAATAGGAAGTTGAAATAAAATCGTTACCCATCTAATGTAGATTAACCAAAAGATCACAAGCTCATTATAATTTTCGATTGTTACATTAATCATATAACTTAGTTATTCCTTATAACTTCCGGTACCGACAAGATTAACTCTCTCGTAAATCCCGTCATGACTTCTGCCATCCAAGGAGCAAATATCACCATAGAGGCCACAATAATTAAAATCTTAGGGATAAAAGAAAGTGTCTGCTCATTAATTTGTGTCACAGCTTGAAAAATTGAAACGAGAATACCCATCAACAAGGCACCAATTAACATCGGCGAAGAAATGTAGAGGGATACTTTTATCGCTCGGTTGGCAATTTCACTGAAAACGTCATAACCCATAACTACTCCTAGTAGAATGATCTCAGTAGAGACCCGGTAACCAATTGCCATCCATCGACAAGAACAAACAATAACAACTTAAATGGAAGTGAAATAACAACAGGAGGAAGCATCATCATCCCCATGGCCATTAATATCGAAGCCACAACCATGTCTAAAATTAAAAAAGGAATATAAAGTAAAAAACCAATTTGAAACGCTGTTTTTAATTCCGAGATAACAAAAGCAGGAATTAAAAAGTGCATTGGTACTTCGTCAATTGTATTAGGAGTCGCTTTACCCGTTACATCATAAAATAATGCGATATCAGCTTTACGAACTTGTTTATTGATAAAACCTCTAAGTCCTTTTTCAATTCCATCAAGTGCCTGTGACGTGGTAATTTTTCTCGCCATATAGGGCTGAATTGAGGTTTGATAAATCTGCTCTCCCGTAGGTTGCATCACAAAGATAGATAAAAAAATCGCCAAACCAATGAGCAGTTGATTAGGCGGCATACTTTGAGTACCAATGGCTTGTCTCATGAAAGACAAAACAACGATTATTCTTGTAAAAGATGTACAAAGAATAATAATTGCCGGAGCTAAGGTTAAGACTGTAAAGAGGACAAGAACCTCTAACGTATCAACCAGGTCAACCCCTTGGCCAAAATTTAAAGATACACCAGGTAAATTTACGCCTGTTGCTGTTTGTTGAGCAAAAACAGAAGAGCTCAAAAGAGAAAGAATAAAAAAAGTACAAAATGGTATTATTCTCTTCAAGGTTTTTCCTCTACTGCAAAGATTTTAAATTTTTAATCTTTGCCGTTATTTGATTTTTTACAGAATTCTTTTCTGGAGTCATCGGAGCAGACTCAGTAAGAACTTCTTTTAAGTTAAATTCTTTTTCTGTCGTATTTTCAGTCGTCAAATTTGTATCGAAGTTACTGCCAGAGAGGTCAAGCTCTCCATTTTTAAGCAATCCAGCCACGTCTTTTATTTCTGAAAGGAAGTGTATTCCCTTCTCACTATTTCCAATTAAGAATACTTGGTTATGGGCCTTAATAACGGAAATACTTCTTTTTGGCCCAATATAAGTTGTGTTGAGAACCTCAATAACTTTCGTGCTATTGAGAAAACCTAATTTACCTTTTTTCAAGACTCCCTTTCTCATCAATGTAACAACACCATAAAACCCAAGAAGAATTAAAGCTAAGAAACCGACAAACTTTCCAATATAATTCATTACCGAAAAGTCATTTTCATCTTTCAAAGATGATTCTTTAAAAGCGACTTTATCCTCTACTGTATTTGAGGCTAATACTTTTGGCTTGGGAGCATCTTTATTAAAGGCAATTTCTCTCTTAACTGGTGTCTCAACTTTAGGAATAATTTTGTTATCTTTAGTTTCACTAGCTAGTTTATCTTGAAACAATTTCTCTAAGTAAGATTCGTCATACTTGCTGACATCAGCTTTTTTCTTTTTCACTACTTTTCGTTGTATCTTAGGAGTCGAAACATTTGCTGCGATTTTCTTTGGGAGCTTTAAGTTGATTTTGTCTCCCACCATTGAAAGAGTGATAAGATGCTTTTTGTTTTCAAGAGATTTTGGTAGAATCGCTCTAAAACGAACTAAGTCTTTGTTAAACTGATAGGCTATAATTTTAGTATCAAATTTTTTCCCAACGGTGACTTGTTTTTCAACCTTTGGCCAAACATAACTCTCAGGAATAGAGACTTGTAATATATTCTTTTTAACTTCTAACTTTGGAATTCCTCTAAAACCTTTTTCCATCAAAATAGAAAATTCAATTTCATCTCCTGATCTATTATTAAATTCTACTTTTTCAACCTTTGCTCCACGTGCATAAACGGAAAATGACGTCAGCAGTAAGGTGGTGATGAGAAATAGTTTTTTTAAAGAAGACATCTTTATTTCCTTATTTTAAAGTCTCAATTCTTTCAACAGGACTGATAATATCCGTTAATCTGATACCAAATTTTTCATTCACAACAACAACTTCACCTTTTGCGACTAGTTTTCCATTAACTAAAATCTCTAGTGGCTCACCAGCAAGTTTATCGAGTTCTAAAACAGAACCTTGCCCAAGCTGAAGCAAATCTTTTATCACAACACTTGTTCTTCCTAGCTCAACTGTTACCTTCAGTGGAATATCGAGAATAAAGTCTAAGTTTTGAACTTTAAGTTTATTTAGTGCATCGTCACCAGCTTTTACGTCGTCAGCAAGTTGGGCGATATCAACAACATTATCTCCACCCATAAGTTCTTCTAAACCTTGCTCGGCGGGAGCTGCTGCATTTTCCTGTAGGTTTTCATTATCTGTTGTATCGTCCATATTTCCTCCGTTTATTTTTTCTTATCTACTTTTGTTACTTGTACGGCCCTATTACCTTTGTAAACTCCCATTAAACACTTCATCTTTTCAATCCCCTCGATTGCCAGATCGACTTCCCCAGAAGCTTCTCTGTTTAATGGAATAATATCGCCTACTTCTAATGTTAAGAGGTCACCAACAGTCATTTCAGATTCTCCTAACTTAACGATTAAGTTGGCATCAACATCTAATAGATGCTGATTCATCGCTGTCGTCCAAATACTATCAGCGATATCATTATCAGTTTGAAAACTTGAACTTAGTTTTTGTTTGATCGGTTCAATTGTTGAATAAGGAACAACAATCATGATCGTTCCTGAGGCTGACTCAAATTCAACTTCAAGTGTCGTTGCAATAATAACGTCAGAAGGAGGTACCACACCAACGAATTGAGGGTTAATTTCCGTTCTCAAAAACTGTGCATCGATTCTATGTACGGGAGCCCAAGCTTCTTCAAGATCTGCAATGGCCATATCCATAACTCTTTTCATGAATGACAATTCAATCTGAGTAAATTCTTTCCCTTCAATTTTAGTGAATGGTCTATCGGTACCACCAAAGTATGAATCGATGATGGCATAAGCAAGTTTCGATTCAAAAACTAAAAGAGCTGGACCTCTTAATTCATTAAAACGAAGAATCGACATACAACTTGGAATTGGTAACGTGTTAACAAATTCACCAAACTTTAAAAGGTCGGTTGAAATCATTGATATTGTCGAAATTTTTCTCAAGGAGTTAGATAGAGAAACTCGAAATGCTCTAATGAACCTTTCATATATAATTTCCAGAATGGGCATTCTTCCTCGAATAACCCTATCTTGGTTCGTTAAATCATAGGTCTGTATATTATCATCAATATCATCGCCGTCGACGTCAAAACCATCATCGTCTCCACCGAACGCATCTTCATCATCATTAACGGCATTTAATAGTGCATCTACTTCGTCTTGGCTAAGTACCTGTGCCATTTCACCCCTCCTGGGTTTTTGCGATCAGCATCCTGCCGATCTAAAAATGAGATATCTAGTTGATCTGAAAACTTACGTAAAACACATCAACGACATGGCCATCAACTAAAAATGAGTTGATAGCTGCTTTAATTTCTTCCTTTAAATAATTTTTTCCTTCTAACTTAAGAAGGTCTTCAGGTCTCTTTGAGTTTAATGTACTAATAATAGCATCTCGTATTTGAGGCTTTCTCGCTTTAAACTCTTCTTCACTAGAGCTTCTACTAAATTTTAAAACAGGATTTAATCTAACGAATCGACGAGGTCCATCCCCCTGGGCCAAGTTGGCAGTAAAACTCTCTAAAGGAAACAAAATCCCGTCTTCCTCTTGCGCTGTTCCTGTATTGGTCTCAAGCTCTTCACTCTTTTTAAGTTCTGCTTTAACGATATCCGTAACACTTGGCTGAGTAGCAAATTTCTGGTGCATAGAATACTGAAAGTAAGCAATTCCTAAAGCGGCGATCGTATTTACAATTACGAGAATGGTAAGAAGAGGATTTCCTTTACCTGCGACTTTATTCGCTGGTGGTTGAATATCTAACTTCTCATCTTCATCGGCCATTCCAAACCTTCCTGGTTGAATGTTACAGGAGAAAGATTTTCCTCCCCTATGTCAAAAATGATACACTTGTCCGGTGTTTGATTCAAGTAAGCATATTAATTATGGCAAAATATTCCCAATGATCTTAAGTCGACGTCATTTTTATGACCATTTCCGATATATATGCTCCAGAATTAACAAAGGCCCGTTAAACGGGCCTTCATTTTTAAGATAATTTTTACAATGTTAGATTAAAACATTTCTTTCCAAGCTTTACCTGGTCTGAATTTAGGTAAAGTTCTGGCTTTAATCTTAATTTTTTCACCAGTCGCAGGGTTCATTCCCATTCTTGCAGCTCTTTTTACTCTGCTGAAAGTTCCAAATCCAACTAGAGATACGTCATCACCTTTCTTAACGGTCTTTCTAACAACGTCAATAAAAGTACCAAGGAATTGCTCAGCTTCTTTTTTTGTCATGTGAGAAAGTTCTTTGTTTTTAAGAATAGCTTCGATTAACTCTTTTCTGTTCATCCATGTCTCCTAGAAATGTTTTTTGTTAAAGGCTATTAAAATGTTTGCCTATTTTTTTCCAAAAGACAATAAATAATATTCAAATATTACGACTTAGAGTTTAACCATGCCTTTTTCTTTGAGTTTATCCACAATTTTATCAAAATGCTCTGGTGGATAAGCTCCTTTTACAGGAATTCCGTTCAGGATAAAGCCAGGAGTACCCTGCATTCCAAATTTTGCAGCTTCCTTCATGTCCTGATCGATACGCTTTAAAACTGATTCTGAGTTTTTATTTTTCTCAATATTTTTCATATCAGCTCCTACACTCTTAGCAGCTTTTTTGAGAAACTTTTCACCCATGGCCAATTTCTTTTGATTTTCAAAGATATAATCGTGAAACTTGAATGCCTTTTCAGGAGACTCTAGTCTGATAGCTTCATAGTACTGAGAAGCAATTTTCGCATTTCTATGAAAACTAAGTGGCAAATGCTTATAAACAAATTGAATTTTTCCTTCATATTTTTTCAATAAGCTATTTACTGTATTAAAACCTCTAGTACAGAACGGACATTCAAAATCAGAGTATTCAACAAGAACCAAAGGAGCTCCTTTGGTACCTCTGATAGACTCATCTTTTCTAATCTCAGGCTTTAATGGGTTTGCAAAGCTATCTTCAAACTTCTTTTTTTCGTCTTCAAGACGTTTTTTGGCCATTTCTTGCTTAGCTGACTGGCTAGCCTCCTGGAGAGCTTCCATAACAGCGAGAGGGTTAGACTTAATAGCTTCAGCGAGTATCGAGGGATCCTCTTTAATTACTTTTTTAATTTTATCAGCAAGATCTTTTTCAGAAGTACAGCCAAAAGTAAAAAGTAATAACGTAGCAGATAGTAATGTAAAAAATTGTTTTCTCATGAGGGTCCCTTGTTTTTTTAATTAATAACATTTTCGCTGGGATTGAAAAAAAATCAATAGTAAGCGAGTTATATTTTTGCAAATTTCTTGTAAAGAAAGCAGAAAGGCTTATTTCTTAGAGTACTTAGTCTGTAGATGATCTAAATACTTATTAAGCTTTCGACACTGAGGTCTAACGTAGGTATGACCAATTAAATGTACTCTAGCATCGTGATTCCCCTTGAGAAACGCTCTCATGGTTGAAAAGATACCAAATGCTGGAATAGAAACTCTAGAGTAAAGGTTAAGAGCTAGAATAATGTATAAGACGATATGTGAAGCCAGAACGATTAAAATAATGTCATCTAAAATAGTCGACTGTTGCTCTAAGAAAAAATTAATTTTTTCATTATAAGGCAAAGTTTTCTGTGCTAACGAAATAATACCGTCATTTAAAGAGAGACAAAAAGCATAAATTGTTGCCGTCACGGCCAAGAATGAAATCGCAATCGATAAACCGTAATGAATAAAAAATGATGACTCAAAAATAGGTTTATGGACTTTAGTAAAAGCAGTGGGAATCTCCACGGGATCAAGCTTTTGATCATCCTTTCTCGACTCAATTATTGAAAAGAAAAAATCTGCAAAGCGTGTTAGTAATCTTAAGTCAGTGAAAAAATCAGTATCGTAAGAAAAATCTTTATCTTCTTTTTTACTAAGCTTTTGCTCACAATAATCTCCAATATTTCTAAAGGGTCGAAGCATAATATCAGAAATATACAGAGCAAGAATATTAACAAAAATGATTAGTGCCGCAATATACGGGACAAAGTGAGATAACTTATCAAAGAAATAGTCATAAAAAATCTCTGAGAAGCCTGCGATCCCCGCAACACTGTTGGCTTGGAAGAAGTAAACATCCATCTTCATCATAATATTGAGGAGCATTCCTAAAATGAGAAAAGAAAATATTGGAATCGTTGTCATCTTAAGACTCGTTTTAAGTCTGAACATGACCTCTTCGTTATTGGTTATCTCGTTTTTAAACTTTCTAAACGTTGTTTTTATGCCTTCCATAGTCAGCAAATCTCCATATCCAACTTGAAATTTTTTCATCGTTGGTTCCTTTTAAAATGTCTTAACTTCTTAATTCTACATCAAGTTTGTGTAAGACTAAATAATTGTTTCTTTATTTAAATTATAACTTGAAAATTTACCCCGACGAAATTGCCCCTCTATTTTTAGAAAGATTTATTGGTGTAAAATAGTAGGCGATGGATAAGGGTTGATTCTTGAAAAACAATGAATTCACCCTCAATAGTCGTGTAAAGCACTCTGGCTTTAAAAAAACTTTAGTTTTTTTTCACTTTTTTGTGAAAAAGATTTAAGAAATTACCGATAGGAATGGTAATCAGGAGTAAAGATTATGAAGATCTCTAAGTTATCATTAATTAGTTTAGTGACAAAAAAGTTGGCCATATTTCTATTTTTAGGAGCTCTAATTGCTTGTGGAAATAAGGGAAATAATGAAGTGGTCGATAGCGGTCCAAATGTTAACTCTTCTCAGCCTCCGATTACAACAGGAATTCCTCCTATTATTAACGGTAACGATACAAGCGCATTATGGGAGCAACAAAAAGCTCAACACCCATGTAGAAGTCAATATGGAGCAAGGCTCGCAGACAGACACTTTAATGTCCCTTCCAATGGATATTACGTTCAAGGATCAATGGCCGATGGGCACGCTGGTGGATCGATTACTGGTATCTACTTTGGAATTAACCCAACAACAAAAGATATGTTAAGAATTATCCAGGTAAGCGACGGTGCGTCTACAAAGTTTAACGTCACAACATCATTTTGTGGTTGGAATAATTTTATTAGTGCCTCTGCAAATATGACAGCACATCAGATTTATCAAGGTGTTGTTTCAAATTCATTTAATTGTCCTGTGGGGATGGTCAATAGAGCTGAAGTCTACTTCAATTCTTCAACTTATCCATACGGAACAATTAGAACTATTTTTCAACCAATCAGTACTCAGTGTTTATAGAGTTACTTCTTTGTTTTTAAATATTGATTGATCCCATCAGCTACTGCCTGGGCATAACGATCTTGAAATTCTGAGCTCAACATTCTTTTGAGCTCTTTTGAGTTTGAGAGAAACCCTACTTCAAGTAAAACGGCAGGTCTTTTGGCCAGGGCGAGAACAAAAAACAAACCAGGTTTAACCCCACGGTTTATCATTTTATAAGGTCTTCCAACTTGTTTATGAACTTGACCATGAATCGAGCGAGCGAGTGCCTTGGAAGTATCTACTGTTTTTGAAATCAATAATTCTGTTAAGATCTGACGGATGATGAGTTCTTCACCTTCAAATGTTCCCGTATTATTCTCCAGTTCTTCAACTTTTTTAACGGCACTATCTTTATGGTTATCCAAATAATAGGTCTCAAATCCACGAGGCTTCTTCTTTGAACTTGCGTTGATATGAACAGAAATAAAAAGATCGGCTTGTAATTTTTCAGCGATACTTGCTCTATCCATTAGCGCGACTTCTCGATCAACTGTTCTCGTAAGATAAACTTTATGTGTAGGCTCTAATCTCTTTTTAATTTTTTTTGCCAAATCTAAGGCCAAATTTTTTTCAGCAATCAAGACTTTTTTCTTACCAAGCTTTAAAAACCTCTTAGCCCCATGATCGTCTCCCCCATGACCGGGGTCGATCACAATTGTCTTAGCGACAATATTAAAATTAAAAATGAGTATGAGTACTGTGCTGAAAACCTTCATTAAATTTAGTATAGCGAGTTAAAAATAGCTCGTCGAATGTGAACTAGTAAATTTTTTGGATTTTATGACCAGGAAGATAATGGGCCAAAATCTGTTTGTAACTCCATCCCTTTTTGGCCAAATCTAATGCTCCCAACTGGCACATGCCTACACCATGTCCGTGACCATTACCTTGTAGATAAACCTTTCCTTTTTTCATCGCCAAAACAAAATTATTTGAACGAACCTTAAAACGTCCAAAGTAACGTCTGATATGAGACTTTTTAATTTTATAAAGCTTATCACCTAAATAAAGGCGTAAGTTACGATCCCACTTTTTACTTTTTACGATAAATATCTTTTTATGCTTATGAAATTTTGCATCATCACTAATATGGTTTTCTTTTATAAGCCAATTAACAAACTTCCCCAGTTCACGAGATTTAAATTGATGCTTCCAATGCTTCTTTTTACTTTTTTTACAAAAATTACACTTAACAGATTTATAACTTCGAACTCGATTTTGCCAAACTTGATTAGGCAAAAGTGTTTTTCCTCCACAACTGGCATGAAAAAAGACAGACGTTAGTTTTCCCTTTCCACCAATGAGAATTTCTCCTTCTGTTTGCTCTGTCGCTTTTTTTGTCGACTTTGTAATATCGAAGAAATCCCCACTAACTTGATGCTTTTCAGAATTCTCTATGTGATAGAGATGATCTCCCTCATCATTATTTTTAGAAGCTTCAAGGGTTTTTATCTTGTGATAAGCATATGTTCTAGCAGCAACAGCTTGAGCCTTCAAAGCTTCAAGAGGCCACTTTGCGTTCATTTCTTTTGATAAAAGTCCACCAAGATAACTCTCCAAATCAGTCTCATTAATAATATTACAGTTTCGACTATCTTCTCTTGCGACGACATGAACAAGGCCTTGGTACTTATCATTAGTAACAGTCAAAAGCCCCGTGCTTGAAGCGAAACTAGCGACCAAGGTAGGTCTTTTAAACTGCTGTCTCTTTCCAAGCAGACTACAGTTAATGGAGATTCCCTTTCGACCTGGAAAAAACTTAATGTCGTTAGTTAAATGAAACTTCCTTTTAATATCCAGACCTTTTATTTTCACTTTGGAGTGAGTTGAGGGCATCTTAACTCTGATATAGGGAACTTTCTCTTCATAAGGATGAGTTGATCCATAAATTCTAGCGATCTTTGCGTGTGAAGAAAAACTAAGTGCACTGAGAATAAACAAACATCTCATCTTTGAGATCATGGTAAGACATCCTGTCAAAGAGTAACGTTGACATTACTCGATACCTTAGTCTATCGCTTCATTAAAGTTGATTCAAGTTGAATAAAAACAGGAATTATTTACTCAGGAACTCAAGAACCAACTTAAGATCATTCCAAGCTGTTCTTTTCATATTTGGGTTGATGTTCAAATAATCAGGATGAAAAACCGGAAAGAAACTATAGTTTTTCTCTTCATAAATATACTTTTGCTCTTTTCCGTGCACTTTAGATAACTTTGTCTTTTTATCAAGTAATAGGTTTGTCGCATAAGCTCCTAAGGTAACCATTGCATGCGGAGAGCACTCTTTCATTTTTGACTGGATAAGTGCTAGAGAATTCTCATCTTCTCTATTTAAAAGTAATGTTTCCGTTTTCTCTGGAGCAAGATTTAAGGCAGTGATCATTTTAGAGAGAAGATCGTTAGTTTCTCCCTCGACAAAATCGGCAGGAACTTCACCAATAAAGAGTAAATCAATTTTAAAATCCGTTCGATCAACTGTTAGACTAAGCTCTTTTTCTTCTTGTTGAAAATTTTCTTCAACCTTCTGCTCATCCTGCATTTTCTCAACAATATCTTCCTCAGGTGAAAGTACAGGTGTCTTAGTATTCTCTCTTATTTCAAGCCCAAGACCTACAATATAGTCCAGTGTCGACTGAAAGATTTGCCCTTCAAATGTTTTCAGTAAACTTTCTTTTCTGTCCCTTTTTTCCATATGCAAAAACTACCTTAAGATAAGCACTCTGAACATCAAATTAAATATCTCTTACCTACTCCCGATGAGTTAGATACCTGCAACCAAGAGGAAACTGCCATGAGATATGACGCTGACTATAAATTTGAGAAATTTGAAGAGTATTTTGGAGAAGTTGAAGAAGTTGAAAAGCAAGTAAACCATTGCCCCGTTTGCGACGCTCCCTATCGCTTTAACCATTTTTCAGATTTTAAAAACCTTTATGTTCAAGAAACAGCAAAATGTATTAAGTGTGATCACTCAGTCAGAAAGACTGTTCACATCATCAACTGATTCTAAATAATCTTTTATTTTTTTTGCCATCTTCGGGCTTATCTTTAATTCTTGGGAGATCTGATCGACATCTTGTTCTCTCAGGGCGCTTGGGGATACTTTAATATTTCCTAAAACCTTCTCTTTGGTTTTAGGTCCGACACCGGGAATATGATCTAACCAACTTGAAAAAAGTCGCGACTTTTCTTTTTTATGGTGAAGCTTTCTTGAAAACCGATGGGCCTCATCTCTCATCCCCGTAACGATCTGTAAGAGAGCTTTATTTTTATTTAAAATATAGTCATTTAATCGCCCAGGAATAACGAGCCTTTCTTCACTCTTTGAAAGAGTATCTTTTTTAAAATTACTTTTCATTTTACTTTTAGCAATACCAACAACCGGAATATCAATTTCTTTCTCTTTCAACACTTCGATAAAAATATTCACCTGGCCTTTACCACCATCAACAATAAAAACGTCCGGTAAATTACCATACTTTAATCTTCTCTCTAGAACTTCGGCCATCATCGCAAAGTCGTTGTTCCCCTCAGGTCTTTCTTGTAAATGGTAATAACGATAATCACTTTTTTCTAACTTGCCATCTATCGAAACAATACAAGAAGCAGTAGGAGATTTCCCTTGGAAGATCGCCACATCATAACACTCTAGTCGCACTGGTCTTTCCGAAAGCCCAATGAGTTGCTGTAGTTTTTCTAAGCCTAAGTAGACAGAAGTAGCATTGTTTGACCTTATCTTTTGTTGTTCATAAGCATAGTCTCTTGTTAGCTTTAATAGAGATTCAAATTGCTTAAAATTTTCATTCATGCGAATTGATGACATCGAAGCGAGGGCTTCTTTAAAAACCTTTTCGTTTTCATCTTCAAGCGAGAAAATTAAAAGTTCGGGAAAAGTATCAATGGTCTTATTATAATATTGATAAATAAAAGACATCACTTCCGTTTCTAAATCATCTAAGCAGTCTACAAGTGGGAAATGAAAGTTTTTCTTTCCAATTAAAATCCGATTACGAATGCTATAGAGGGCAACATCGACTTCGACATCACCTTTGACATAAGCAATGATATCGATGTCTTTATACTCTCCCTGAAACTCAACATTTTTTTGTATTGAGTAATTTAGAAACTCTTCTAAAACTTGAATATTATCTCTTAAAAGTGCTGCCAGTTCGAACTCTTCGTTATGAGCGGCACTTTCCATCTTTTGTTTTAAAATCGATAATGACTGTTCTCCACGTCCCTCAAAAAAACCAAGAGCATTATTTAAATCTCTATCATACTCACTAGAGTTGATATGCCCTACACAAGGAGCACTACACTGTTTTATTTGATAGAGTAAACAAGGTGTTTTCCGCGAGTTAAATTCTCGCAAAGTACAATCTCGCAACTCAAAAGATTTCGTTAAGATTCTTAAAACTTCACTGATATTACTTCCATGGGCAAAAGGTCCAAAAACTTTCTTTTTTTCAGAACGCTTAAACCTTCTTTGGTAGAGAAAACGTGGGTAAGGTTCATTGGTATCGAGTACAATATAGGGATAAGACTTATCATCCCTCATCATAATATTGTATCGAGGAGTAAACTTCTTAATAAGGTTATTCTCAAGGACAAACGCTTCAGAGTCTGACTCAGTTAACATAAAGTCAAAATCTCTAATATGAGAGACTAAAATTGTCGTTTTTGCCGAATGAGCAGAATTTTGAAAATAGCTCGAAACCCGAGCACGTAGATTTTTCGCCTTCCCAACGTAGATGACTTCATCTTTTGAGTTCTTCATCAAGTAGCAACCAGGCTTCTTTGGTAATGCTTTTGCTTGATCAAGTAATTTACTCTTGTATTTCTCTTCGGCCATGGCACCTTGCCTTTACTTTCATCAAACCTCCCCTTAACCTAACAACCTCAATTACTCACTGCCAAGGAATTTTTATGTCATCTCTCGGAGTAGGAAAAGAAGTACTCTCTCTTTGTAATAAATGTAAGCTCACTCTTGCTCATATTATTGTAACAATGAAGACGGATAAAGTTCCTCACAAAGTTCAATGTAAAACCTGTAATGGAACACATTCATTTAAAGATGCTACTCTTGAAAAAATTAAAAAGTCGGGATCACGTCGAGTGACGAAAAAGAAAACGGGCCCCGCCGTTGCTGACCTTTGGCAAGCAGCTGTTAACGATCCAACCAAAGAACATCACAAGTATAGTCCGAGAACGGCCTTCCATGAGGGCGATGTTATTGAGCATCCAACTTTTGGTGCTGGCCTAATTGAAAAATTAATTGATCACGATAAAATTCAAGTTATTTTTAGATCAGATATTAAAACTCTTATTCACAACAAATAAAAAAAGGAGGCATTGGCCTCCTTAATTTTCACTATTGTTATATTTCTCTTTAACTTTTTTTACCACCGATACATGCCAGCGTAAGCACCAGCAGAGAAGTTCAATCCCAAGTTACCAGCAGCATAAGGTTGTGCACCAACAAAACCGTTATAACCCCAGTTTCCTCCGCCATACATTCCCTGCATTCCTTGATTATAATGCGTTCCTGCTAAAGCGTAGTTTTGATATAAACTTTGAGCGGCACCCATATTTGCTTGGTAGTTTGCCATCCCTCTGTCTTGCATAAAAGCATTTCTTTCTTGTGCTTGCGCATAAGCTTGGGCCATTTGTTGTTGCTGTTGTTGCCAGTAGTTTTGGTTTGCCCAACCGCCACCATTATTCCAGTAGCCTCCACTTGGATGTCCCCACATTCCGCCGTTAGGTACACCTACGTTACCCCACATTCCGCCACCGGGACCACCATTGATTCCCCACATACCACCAGGGCCCATCATTCCGCCGCCGCCAGCACCTGGCCAACCAGGACTCATCATTCCGCCACCAGGACCCATCATTCCGCCGCCGCCCCAAGGGCCACCGCCAATTCCGATACCACCGTGGATTCCTCCACCGATACCAGGTCCCATCATTCCGCCGCCACCCCAAGGGCCGCCGCCTATTCCGATGCCACCATGAATACCACCACCGATACCAGGTCCCATCATTCCACCGCCGCCCCAAGGGCCACCGCCAATTCCAATTCCACCGCCGATGCCAGGTCCCATTAGTCCGCCACCGATACCGATTCCTCCACCGATACCAATACCTGGACCACCCATGCCCCAGCCTGGGCCCATTCCCCATGGACCACCCATGCCGCCCATGCCACCCATGCCTGGACCACCAAGACCGATACCAGCTCCAATTCCAAAACCGATACCTCGTCCCATTCCGAGACCGCCCATACCTAAGCCGCCCATACCTAAGCCGCCCATTCCACCAAGGCCGCCCATGCCACCGAGACCAATACCGATACCTCCACCGATACCAAGTCCATGACCATAAGGACCCATCATCCCAGACATAAAGCCCGGACTATAACCAGCTGATAGCCATGGATTTCCAAAGCCACCAAAACCATTTCCATAAAGTCCACCCATACCTGCAAACTGGTTATAAGCATAACCATTACAAGAATCCATCAGACCTTGTTGCTCTGCTGGTAAAATGGGATTAGACCCACGAGTAATATTATATTGTTGGTAATCACTAAGTTGAGTCGTACAAGCATCAAAGCCATGCTGATAAGCATTTGCCCAAGCACGATTTGATCTATAGTTGAAGTAAGCACTTCCAAGTCCAGTAATAGTGTAAGCAAGTGGACCTGCAATCGTTCCTAAAATTTCAGCTGTTCTATTTCTTGGCTGAAGACAATCAACACAATCAACTCCATTCACTCTCGCTGTTGTTGCATTCACACAAAACAAATAGGCATCACGATAAGATGATTGATTAATATGAGAACAATCTTGGTATGCACCTGAGTTTGGATTTGGGCTTCCCCCCTCGTCATCGTAATAGCCGCTATTATCGTTACCAGTATTTCCACCATCATCGAAAATACTTCCCGGTATCGAGTCAGCATAGAGATGACTTTGGGCCATCATCAAACATAGGGTAAGGATCTTTAACTTCGTTCCTAAAAACTTCATAACGTTCTCCAAGAGCGTATAAATTTTTGGCGTACAACGCTTTATCTCATACGGTTTTTCGGGAAATTAACGGGATAACTTTAGTAATTTTGTTAAAAACTTTCTAAACGATCGGAAATATTGGACAATGGCGCTCATGAATTCCTCGACCCAAGAAATAGTCAAACTCATCAGTACATTCGATTGGATTGTTTTTAGTACGGTTTTGGTAGTAACAATCATCAGTGTTTTTTATGGTCATCATTTAAAAAAGAAAGGTGAGCAAAATACTCCTCTAGAAGTTTTACTCATGGGACGCCAACTTACTCTTCCTATGTTTATTGCGACCCTTGTTGCCACTTGGTATGGTGGAATTTTTGGAGTGACGGCGATTGCTTTTGAACAAGGGATCTTCAACTTTATCACTCAAGGATTCTTTTGGTATCTCACTTATCTCCTCTTCGCTTTTTTTCTCGTTGATAAAATATCTCGTTATCGTGCTTTCACATTACCTGACATGGTTGAAAAAATGTTTGGTCCTAAGTCTGCAAGACTAGCTGCTATTTTTAATCTCTTTAATGTTCTTCCTATCGCCTATGTGATTAGCCTCGGTCTCTTTATCCAAATCCTTTTTGGATTAGACTTTACCATGAGTATGCTGATCGGAATCGTGGTCGTCCTAAGTTACTCACTGGTGGGCGGTTTTAGGGCCGTTGTTTTTTCGGACCTCGTCCAGTTTTTTGTTATGTGTGCTGCCGTCATTTTTGTCCTCTTTTTTAGCGTGACGACTTTTGGTGGAATCGATTTTCTCAAAGCAAATTTACCTAAAAACCATTTTTCATTAACAGGTAACGTTGGTTTAGCAAACACCTTAGTCTGGGGCTTCATTGCTCTATCTACATTAGTGGACCCTAATTTTTATCAACGTTGTTTTGCCGCCAAAGAACCTCGTGTCGCCAAAAAAGGGATTATCATCGCAACAATCATCTGGTTTTGTTTTGATATCTGCACCACTTTTGGAGCAATGTATGCAAGGGCAACCATGCCTGATCTAGATCCGAACGAGTCTTATTTAATTTATGCTGTCAAAACTCTGCCCGAAGGATTAAGAGGTTTTATTCTAGCTGGTATCCTCGCCACTATATTATCGACCCTCGATTCTTATCTTTTCTTGGCAGGAAGTACTCTTTCTTTTGATCTCTGGAAAAAGAGTGAAAGTAAAAAAACTATCCATTATTATAAGCTCAATATTATTTTTTCAGCTATTATCTGCTTCCTAATGGCGCTTATTTTTGAAGGTAATATTAAAGCCGTCTGGAAGACATTGGGTAGCTATAGTGCTTCATGTCTTTTGATCCCCGTCCTTTACGGCCATCTGAGACCGGGAAAGATAAAAGATGGAGAATTCCTCTTTACCAGCCTCTTTGGCGTACTTTGCGTAACGTTATGGAGGACCTTTTCCCCATGGGAAAATATTGACGCGATATATGTAGGAATCTTAGTCACAAGTGCTTCTCTGGTTTTCTTTTCTAAGTCCACACTGGTAAAATCAAAATCTTAAAGAATACTAAATTAAGGAAATATTGTGACTGACAAAAAAGCAGAAGAGTTAAAAGCTTCCTCTCTAGAATATCATGAAACAGGACGCCCAGGAAAAATAGAAATCAGATCAACCAAGCCAACTTTCAGTTCGTCTGATTTGGCCAAGGCCTATAGTCCAGGAGTTGCGTACCCTTGCTTAGAAATTGCAAACAACCCCAACGATGTTTTTAAATATACAGCGAAAGGAAACCTCGTCGCCGTTGTTTCAAACGGAACAGCTGTTTTAGGTCTAGGTAATATCGGTCCCGAAGCAAGTAAACCTGTGATGGAAGGTAAAGGTGTTCTTTTTAAAAGATTCGCCGATATCGATGTTTTTGATATTGAAGTTAATGAACCAACAGTCGACGGAATGGTTCGAGTGGTAAAAGCGCTAGAGCCTACCTTTGGTGGAGTAAACCTAGAAGATATAAAAGCTCCTGAATGTTTTGAAATTGAAAAACAGCTGCAAGAAATTATGGACATTCCTGTTTTTCACGATGACCAACACGGTACGGCCATTATTGCAGCAGCAGGTTTTTTAAATGCCTTAGAACTAACAGGTAGAAATATTGCCGACGCAAAAATCGTTTTCTCTGGAGCAGGTGCAGCTGCCGTTGCCTGTGCTCGGCTCTTTATCGATATGGGGGCCAAGAGAGAACATATCACAATGTGTGACTCAAAAGGTGTGATCTACAAGGGCAGAAAAGAGGGAATGAATCCTTATAAAGAAGAGTTTGCCGTTGATACAAAAAACAGAACTCTTGGTGATGCCATGAATGGTGCCGATGCTTTTATGGGTGTTTCGGCTAAAGGTGTTCTTAGTAAAGATATGGTTAAAACAATGTCCACCGACCCCATCATCTTTGCCATGGCCAACCCTGAGCCGGAGATTCTTCCTTCAGAAGTTGCAGAAGTTCGAAACGATGCCATTATGGCAACGGGAAGATCTGATTTTCCAAATCAAGTAAATAACGTTTTAGGTTTTCCTTTTATTTTTAGAGGGGCCCTTGATGTAAAAGCTAGAAAGATAAATGTTGAAATGAAAATTGCTGCTGTTAAAGCATTAGCAGAACTGGCAAAAGAAGAAGTACCAGAAGAAGTAAAAATGGCCTACGGAAATGAAGACTTTTCATTTGGTAGAGATTATATCATCCCAAAACCATTTGACCGTAGAGTTCTCACAAGACTCTCTCCCGCAGTTGCCAAAGCAGCTATGGAAACCGGGGTGGCCAGAGTTGATATCAACGATCTTCATGAATATGCGGCCAACTTAGAAAATAGATTAGGTACAGCCGCACACTTCATGAAGTCTCTTAGAGATAGACTTACTTCTCACGTAAAAAGAAGAAACGCTAAAGTGAGAATGGTTTTCGCTGAAGGACTCAACACAAGAATACTTCAAGCTTCAAAAATTCTTCGAACGGAAGGAAGAATTGAACCTATCCTTTTAGGTGATCAAGAAAAAATTCATCAAAAAATGGAAGAGCTTGGTCTTTCTACACTCAAAGATTTAGAAATTATTAAACCCAATAGAAGTGATTACTTTAAAGATTTCTATATGGAGTTTTCTGAAATTCGTCAGCGAAAAGGTATTAGTGTTTATCATGCAGAAGATCTCATGGCACAAGAAAACTATTTTGGCTCGATGATGGTTAGAAAAGGTTTAGCGGAGTCTTTCATCGCCGGACCAACACTTGATTACTCAAGCTGTCTAAACCCTTTAATCAATGTTGTAGGAACAAGAGAAAAATTTAAAGCTGCAGGCATCTATATTCTCGTTTTTCAAAACAGAGTTCTCTTTCTCGCTGACTGTACGGCTCAAATTGATCCCTCTTCTGAACAACTCAGTAATATCGCCGGTAATACCGCCATTCTTTTTAAGCATCTCATGAGAAGAGATCCTCGTATTGCCTTTGTCAGTTACTCAAACTTTGGATCAAGCTCTAGCTACGGACCAAAGAAAGTAAAAAGAGCGGTAGAGTTGACGAAAGAAAAGTATCCTCATTTAGAAGTTGATGGTGAAATGCAAGCGGACGTAGCAGTCAATCGTGCAATTAGAGATAAACTTTTTAACTTCCATGAACTAGATGGTGATGTTGATGTTCTCATTTTCCCAGAACTCAACTCTGCAAACATCAGTTATAAGCTCTTAAGTCAGCTTACAGAAAATACTGCCATCGGACCGATCCTTATTCCGATGAAAGGAACTGTGAATATTTTACAAAGAACAGCTTCAGTTACGGAAATTGTTAATATTTGTAATTTAACTGCTCTTCTTTCTGAAGAAGAAGAACTTACGTATAAAGGATAAATGATGAATAAAAATATTATCTCTACAGAACTTGCCCCTGCTGCTGTTGGAACCTACTCACAAGGAGTGGAGTATGGTGGAGTTTATTATTTCTCAGGACAAATTGGTCTCGACCCCAAAACCATGACTATGCCAGAAACAGTATCTGCTCAACTAGAACAAATACTTAAAAATGTTGATGGACTTTTACAATCACAAGATCTCACAAGAGAAAATATTATTAAGACTTCGATCTTTATGGTCGATCTGAAAGACTTTGATATTGTTAACAAGGCCTATGTCGAATATTTTAAGGAACCTTATCCTGCCAGAAGCTGTGTACAAGTGAGTGCTCTTCCCAAAGGTGCCCTTATAGAAATTGAGGTTATGGCCGCAAAATAAAAGCGGATCATGTTCAGTAGTCGCTATATTTTTGAAACTAAGAGAACACGGTTTTATCGTTATTGTATTAATATAACGATCTGGACCAGTGCTCTTTTATTTCTTTACCTTTTATCAGGATACTTTTTTGTTCTTTTTAGCCAAAAAGAAAAAAGCAGATCTCTCGAAAAATTCTTTCGTAAGTCGCCTGATCTCATTGTGGTTTTTACGGGACAAGAGGGGCGAATTCCTTACGCCTTAAGGCTAGCGAAAGAGTTTGGACAATCTCGTATTTTTATTACGGGAGTCAACACCAGAAACTCAGTCGAGACTCTCATTCGTCCCTTAACACTAAATGGACAAGTGGATACAAATCAACTTGATATTGACTATCTCGCCCGTAATACTTTTGAAAATGTCATCTCGACGTTACGTTATTTACGAGAAAAAAAGGATGCTTCTCAAGTTCTCATCATTTCTCACGACTATCATATCTTGAGAGTAAAAACGATTATGCGATCTCTTGCGACAACTCAGGATAATGAATTATTTCAATTTTATTATACAGGTGTTGATACAGACTTCGGCAATTGGAGAAATATTAAAATTCTTTACCGAGAAGTTTTTAAATTTTTTAGAACTTATTTCTTTTTGTTTGTATGGGATTATGACTCAAACGAAATTTAATTACTCCCACCAAGAGTCTTCACACTCAAGAGATTCTTCAATGGGGAAAAAGTCCGTTGAGCGCATTAAAATTTTGCACGGTATCCCTCTCTCCTGACAACCATGAACAAAGTAGTCTTGTTGAGCTTCGTAAAAAACTTCAAGTGCATCGGGAAATCTTGATTGTTCAATTTTTGTAATTTGAAACGTTGTATGACAATCAACTCCATCATCACCATAAAAGTAATTGGCGTCTACTAAATATAATGATTCAAAAATTCTTTCTGTATTTAAAGCACTTAACGAGTTAACTGATAATAAAACGATAAAAAAGAACTTAGTAAAAGATTTCATAGATGCCTCCAACGAGCACATTTAGTATCAATTAAATTTAATGATTTCAACTTGTAAAAGAAAAATTACACCCTATTAACAGCGATCACTTCTTCTAAGGCCTCAATATGACTAATGGCCTTATAAAGCTCCGAATAATCTTTTACTTCAATTTCAAAGATAAAGGATCCTTTTCTATCAGGAAGAGATTTCGCCAGAGCTGATCTAATATTGACTCCGGTGCCATTGATTGTATTTGATATTTGAGAAAGAATCCCCGGACGATCATGAGTGATTACTTTTATTTGAACTGGATGCTTGAAGTGAAAATCAGGGTTCCACTCTACGAAAACTTTTCGGTCAAGCTCACCTTGGTCAATTCTTTTACAGTTAGATGTATGAACCGTAACCCCTCTTCCTCTCGTGATATAACCGACAATAGGATCTCCTGGAATTGGATTACAACATTTCGCCATCCGAACCATAATATTATCAAGCCCATCAACGATAACGGCATCATCTTTATGAGATTGCCTCCGCGCCTTTTGGGTAACAGTCTTTGAGTACTTATCAATTTCACTAATTTTCTTATCTTTTTCTTCTTCAAGATCAAGAGAAAGTGCTTTTGTGATCACTTCTTTAGCCGCAACTTTACCAGCTCCGACTTGCATAAAAAGGTCATCAATATTTGCACTATTTAATTCAGAAACAGCTTTTTCTAATTCACCTGTTTTTTCAACAGACTTAAGAGAAGTATTATAAACACGAAATGCTTTCTCTAAAACATCACGACCAATTTCTTGGTTACGTTCTCTTTCTATTTTTAATAACCACTGTTTAATTTTTGTTTTTGCTCGAGATGAGCGAACAATATTAAGCCAGTCTTTGGTTGGAGTTTGCTTTTTACTTGTAAGTACCTCAACTGTATCACCTGACTTTAAGACATAACGAAGAGGAACCATTTTCCCATTCACTTTAGCCCCAACACAATGATGACCAACCTCTGTATGAACTGAATAGGCAAAGTCGAGAGGTGTTGAGCCATAACGTAGCTCCATCACATCCCCTTTAGGTGTAAAGATAAAAACTCCACCTACATCGAGATCATTTTTGATAACATCGAGAAATTCAGCATTACTTTCAACGTTTTTATTGAATTCAAGTAATTGCTCGATCCAGTCGAGCTTCGCCTTTCCGCTATGAATCCCCTCTTTATATTTCCAGTGTGCGGCAACCCCTGTCTCAGCAACTTCATCCATCTCCATGGTACGAATTTGAATTTCAATTCGTTCAGCACGAGGGCCTATAACCGTTGTGTGAAGGGACTGATAACCATTCACTTTAGGTATCGCAATATAGTCCTTAAAGCGGCCAGGAATCGGAGTAAAAGCAGAGTGCATAATACCAAGGATCTTATAACACTCGGTTATATTATTTGTGATAACTCTAAACGCAAGTATGTCTTGAATCTGATCGAAATCAACACCACGAGAAATCATTTTTTTATAAATAGAATAAAAATGTTTTGGGCGTCCTTTGATTTCAGCTTTAATACCAAACTCTATGAGCTGCTCTTTAATCACTTCAATGGTGTCATTGATATAAAAGTCCCTCTCATTTTTTTTCATCGCCACTTTTTCAGCGAGACGATAATAGACATCAGGATGAAGGAATCTCAAACAAAGATCTTCAAGTTCTGACTTAACGGAGTTGATACCAAGACGACTTGCCAGAGGTACATAAATATCAAGGGTTTCTTGCGCAATCTTCTTTTGCTTTTCTTCTGATACGTATTGAAGAGTTCTCATGTTATGCATACGATCAGCGAGCTTAACAATGATGACACGAATATCTTTTGCCATCGCCACAACCATCTTTCGAAAGTTCTCAGCCTGGCTCTCTTCTTTTGTTTTAAATTTAATTTTAGAAATTTTCGTCAAGCCAACCACAAGCTGGGCAACATTCTTTCCAAACTCATTTTCAAGTTCTTCCGCAGAAATATCACAATCTTCAATCACATCGTGAAGAAGGCCCGCAATAATAGAGTCGAGATCCATTCTCAACTTGATTAACGTTGCAGATACATTGATGGGGTGGATAATATAGTCTTCGCCCGAACTTCTTCTTTGGCCTTCATGAGCTTTGCCAGCATAATGATAAGCTTTTTCTAGCTTTTCAAAATCCGCTTCTGGGTAATACGACTCTACCCTTCTGGCGAGGTCTTCATAACTAATATCTCTTTCATGGGAAAAATCAAGTGTCTGAAACAATGCTAACTTTCCTCTACAATCTTTTTAACCAGAGCTTTTAACTCAACTTGTGTATGCTCTAAATCATCATTTATGACCAAAAAGTCGTAATCATCTTTTCGCTCAAGTTCTTTTTTGGCATTTTGTAATCTCAATTTTATCACATCTTCATTTTCTGTGCCTCGTCCACGCAATCTTTTCTCAAGCTCTTCAAAGCTAGGTGGCGCAATAAAAATGACATTGGCTTCTTCACCAAACTCTTTTTTCATCGAGTCTGAACCAACGATATCAAGATCTAACAAGAGAGAAAAACCGTGTTTAATTTTGCTTTCAACAAAGCCTTTCGAAGTTCCGTAATAATTACCGTGGACTTCTGCCCATTCGATAAAGTCTCCTTGCTTTTGTTTTTTGAAAAACTCTTCTTTTGAAATAAAGAAATAGTGCTTTCCATCAACTTCACCCGGGCGCATTGGTCTTGTGGTAAAACTCACTGACCAATGAAGATCGCGAAACTCTTCTTTTATATTTTTAATAAGCGTAGATTTTCCAGTACCAGAGGGAGCAACAATGACAATTATTTTTCCTCTTTCCATGCTTAACCCTATTCCAAATTAAGAGTTTGTTCTCTGATTTTTTCAAGACAAACTTTCATTTGCACAACAGATTCAGAAACATTTTGATTATTAGATTTAGAGCCAATGGTATTTGTCTCTCTATTTAATTCTTGAATTAAGAAATCCAGCTGTCTTCCAACTTCTCCACCACCATTTACCAAAGAGTCTAGCTTCGACAAGTGAACAGAAATACGGTCTAACTCTTCTGATATATCTAACTTTTCAAGGTAATAGATAACCTCTTGAAGATAGCGAGGTTCATCTATCTTTAGTTCTTTACTGTATTCGCTAAACCTTTGCTTGAGCTTTTCTTCTAGGGCCTCTTTCACTTGGTCTTTTTGCTCATGAACGACAGCAACGTAGTTTTCATATTTTGTTTTATAATCTTTTATAACGGCCACTAACTTCTCACCCTCTATGGAGCGACTCTCTTTAAATTCATTAACGGCATTTCTAAACGATTGCTGAACAATATCGATCAACTCTGGATCAGAAGCAAAGTCTCGTTCAATTAAAAACTCATCTCGAAGAAAATCAACTGGTGAAAGTTGAAGAGAAGCTTTATCGCTATCAACTTTATTATTAAAAAGTTCCACAAAAGCATTCACTTTCTCTAAGTCTAACGAAGCTAGTTTACTTTTTTCTTCAAGCGCCTTAAAGCCAATAAAAATTTCAAAAGACCCTCTTTTAAATTCATTAAGGAGAATCTTTTTAAGATCCATTTCCATAAAATTAAAAAGAGAAGGCATTTTAAATCGAAAGTCTTTGTAACGATTGTTCACTGACTTTATTTCAACGGTCGCTTGATAGTTTTCGTTATGATTCTCTGCTCGTCCAAATCCGGTCATCGACTGTATCGACATAACGTAGCCTATAATCCTTGAATGGTGTGATTACCCATTTGACGAAATTTATTGTAGCGCCCTTCTAAAAGCTTATCTAATTTTAAGTTTTGAAGTTTTGCAATTTCATTACTTAAAAACTCGCTAACAGATTCGATCGCTTTCGTTTTATCTCGATGAGCACCACCTGTTGGCTCTTTTAAAATTTCATCGATAACTTTTAGTTCTAGTGCTTTCTCCGGCCCTAGGTTTAGTGAGTTCGCCGCAACCTCAGCTTTTTTAGGATCAGACCATAAAATCGAGGCACAAGACTCTGGAGAAATAACTGAATAAACAGAAAACTCCATCATTACAACTTTATCAGCAATAGCAATCCCAAGTGCACCACCAGAACCACCTTCTCCAATAATCAAAGAAATAATTGGTGTTTTAAGATCAAACATTTCGGCAAGGTTCTCAGCAATAGCACACGACTGGCCTCTCTCCTCTGCCCCAATTCCAGGAAAGGCACCCGGAGTGTCGACAAGGGTAATAATGGGAATATTAAAATTGGCCGCAGTCTTCATCACGCGAAGTGCTTTTCTATATCCTTCAGGTCTTGGCATACCAAAGTTACGAAGAACTTTATCTTTCGTCTTACGACCTTTCTCAATAGCAACAACACATACTTTTTTACCATCGAGATAACCAAACCCTGTGATCACTGCTTGGTCATTTGCAAAGTGACGATCACCTGCGACTTCATGAAAGTCTGTAATCATTTTATTTATATAATCGATAGCATGTGGCCTTTGGGGATGACGAGATAACTGTACTCTCTCCCATGGAGTTAAGTTGTTGTAAATTTCATCCACAAGACTACTAACTTTTTTCTTTAACGCTTTTATCTCACCCGAGATATCGACATCAGATTTTTTCTCAGCTTCTTGAAGAACTTCAATTTGTTTTTCAAGCTCCCTAACTGGCTTTTCAAATTCTAGGGCAAAGTCGTTTAATAAATCGCTCAAGCGGCTCCTCCACGTAAATTGGAAATAGCTCGCAGCTTAATCTTTCTGATACATAAATACAATACTAATGCGACGCACATCACCTTTATAGGAAATGCTTACATGCTTTGTAAGGTGTTAATAATTAAGGATTTATTTTGAATTTTCTGAAATTAGCCGTTTTAGTCTATTTGCCAACCCTGAACAATCCCTTGCTCAAAGTAAACGTACTTCACTTCACCGTTATGATAGAAGGCCCAGCGCTCATTCTCTTCACGGGGATTACCAGCTACCTCAACCCGATTCGGACCGCCCCAAACGCTTCTCACTTCACTCTTAGTCATCCCAACAAAAATTTCATCTGATGAGTCATCTTCAAGATACTCATAAGGTGTAACTGAAGCAGGAGAACGTCTTCCAGAACTATAATCATCGCCTCTTGGAACATAACTATTAAGAAGCGTGTTAGCTCTTGAACTTCTCTCGACAGCATAAGATCTATCATAGCGATCCGTCTCAGGGAGAAGGCTATCTTCATATTCAATTTTTTCTCGCGAGCTCAATCTCAAATAATAGATTTTCTCAGATATTGATTCAAAATAAGGCATCAACTCAAAATACCTTTCTCTTTCTTTAGGACCTAGGGCCAGCTCTTGGTTTCTTAATTCTTTATGTAAACTTCTTTCTTCGAGTACTTCTTTTTTAGTAAGACCAGATAACGGTGTTCTTTCCATAATTTCACTATGGGTTCGGTGGGGAGTTCCCGAGTCTCCGCTTAAAACTTGAAAGTCCTGTCCCGGAACAAAAAGAGGATCATTATCCATATCCATCTGATCAATAAAAGTTCTATGGGTGAGTAAGTCAGCACAGCTGGTTACCAAAAACATTAAAAAGAGTGTGTTCAATACTTTCATCATAAGCTCCACCCTACTCATCGCCATGAGCGAGGTCTTGCTCAACAGGGCCGTCAATTTGTGGAATTTTTTACCCTTTCGCCGTCCTAAACCCTTAAAACTACGTAGAAAAAAACTTTATTTAAGCGATGAATTTCCGATAAGACTAATGGAGTTAAGCACCAGCGGAGTTTGAGTTTTGCAAAAATGGCAACAAATTGAAGATAAAATTAATGAATTACTTGAGAAGGCCATCTCAAAGTCTGGTGATATGGTCGCCAAGAAAACTCCCAAGAGACTCAAAAAGAGCAAAGGTGAACCTAAGCCAAGTCTCAAAGATAAAATACAAAAGAACTCCTTGGCACTCAAAACCAAGGTTGTTGAAAATAGCAAAAAGACAATCGTTAAAGCAAAAGAGCTTAAATCGAACTCACAAGAGTTTGTAAAAAAAGCAAAATCTGAAAGCCTCTCCGAAATAAAAGAAAAAGGCCTCATCGTCGCGCTTATCGCCTTTGCCACCCCGACGGTTATTAAACTTAAACAATGGTTTGCTTCACTTGAGTCAACGACGATTGTTGGCTTCGTCACAGTCTCAACAGTTGTTACCCTAACCGGTCTTAATATTTATAAACAAAGTAAAAAAATTGCAGATGAAAAAGCTGCTCAAGCAGAGTTGGTTGAAAAAGTTGAAAACGCAAGGGCAATTAGTAGTAGACCCGGCTATCACAAAAAACAAGAGAGAACTTTTATCGTTTATGATATTGTTCTCCCCGCTTATTTTGAAAAAAATAAAATCAGTAAACTCGTTATTGATTTTTCAATTGAATCTTCAAACAAATATATCAAAGCTTTTTTTCTAGAAAATCCTCATTATGTTAATGATGTTTTAAATTCAAAGATTGAACCCATCTCTGTAGACTTTCCACTTGAAGAAGAAGGTAAAATCATCGTTAAAGATAAAATTAGAGATGAATTAAACATCCTTTTAAAATCTCTAAAAATTGAAGGCGAAATCACAGAAGTCAATATCCATAAGATTGTTGGTGGTTAATCATTTTTTTCAATGTATTTTTACTAATCTCTAAAGCAAGGGCCGTTTGAGTAATATTTCCATCCATATACTTCAACGCCCAATCTACATACTTCTTTTTCATATCATCCAATGTCACCAGATGACCATCTTCACTTGGTGATAAAAAGCTATTATTTTTTTCTAGGTATTTATCCGCATCATCAAAAATCAAATTACTATCTAACGACGTCACCTTTTTATATTCTAAATGGGAAATTAATTGCCTGATATTACCTGGCCATAAAAAATCTAAATAAAATTTTCTCAAATTAAAATCTATCGAAATATTATTCTTACTTAAAAAAGAATCTAACAAGTACTGAAGTTTCTTTTTATCTTCTCTTAGGGGCATTAAGTGAACGAGACCACTTGAGGCAATTCTATAATAAAGATCTTTTCTAAAACTTCCTTTCTCAACTTGAGGCAACAGAGGTGCTGCACTAGCAACAATCAATCTGATATCTGCTCGTTCATCTTTTTCTGCACCAACTTTACGAAAGCTAAAATTATCTAAAAACAAAAGAAGCTTAGATTGAATTGTTAAATCAACACTATCAATTTCATCTAAAAACAATGTTCCTAGATTAGCTTGAGTCACAGCACCCATTTTATCTTTAATAGCTCCCGTAAAGGCACCTTTCACATGACCAAAAAGTTCCGATTCGATTAACTGAGCATTAAATGATTTCAAACTTATATGGACAAATTTACCAATTCGCCCACTATCACGATGTATATCTCTAGCAAGAGTTGTTTTTCCTGTCCCTGTTTCACCTTGTAGTAATATTGGTAAATCTGATTGAACTAAAGCTTGATTTATTAATGGACGGGGAACTGGTGACTCATTCTCTTTTCTAAAATTAAGAAAGTTATATTCTAATTTTACTTTTGAATTCCGAAGAGGCCATCCTCTTTCAATAGGAAGTCCATTATGATGAAAGTCATCGTCTAATGAAATCATTTTATAGCGTTGCTCTTTTCCTACATCAACGAGCTCTAGAATCCAGCGAGAGCTCTTTTTTGTAAAGCTAGGGAGACACAGTTGATGATAATCCCAACCGACCTCATTCCCCTGGCATATGATTTCAATTTTTTTTCGGTTTAAGATGATATCTTTTCTTTTTCCCTGTGGTGGAATAATGGTACAGATATCTCCAATTCTTAGTCCATCTCTCAATATTTTTTCATTAAGCATAATCGCCCTCCTAGCCCCTAGCTAGCAAAACTCATTACTTTTTACTTTTCAAAATAAGAATAATTTCATTTTTCATCACTTCGATGTTAGAAAGCCTTATGGACATTATCACGACACCAACATTTCAATACGGCATCGATAAAATGCATCAACTAGAAGAGTTCTTAACTAAAAATAAGGATATGCCTGGCGTTGCCTTTGTTGGACGTTCAAACGTAGGAAAGTCGAGTTTAATCAATACAATATTTGGAAAAAAAACAGCTCAAACATCAAAAACTCCCGGAAGAACTCAAAAAGTAAATATTTTTACCTTTCAAATGATGATAAACGATCAGCCAATGGAATATCTCCTTTACGATCTTCCAGGTTATGGCCATGCAGAAGTTAGTAAACAAATGAAAAAAAATTGGGATCAACTCATGACCTATTTTTTTGAAAATGTTTCTTACAAAACGGCCCTCGTTTGGATTCAAGACTCTAGACATCCAAAGCAAAAAACAGACCAGCATTTTTATAGTTTCTTTAAAGACAAAGAACTTCATCTTCTTCTTTGCTTAAATAAATTTGATAAATTAAAAACTCAAAAAGATCGCAGTAAATTACAAAAAGTTATTAAAGAAATGAAATCTGAGTATGAAAATGTGGATGAATTCTTTTCTGTTTCAGCGCTTGATAAAAATAAAGTCATGCCTCTTATGAACACATTGGATAAATTTTTAAAAAGTTTTGATCAATGACCTTTCGGCTTGGAATTTTTCTCTAAATCCTCTGCTTCCCCTACGTCACCTTCAGTATGAGATGAGATATCAACCGGACCTCCAGCAGCAAATCTGATTTTGTTGACTTCTTCTTCAATGAATTCCAAATCTTTTTCGCAGGTATCAATTTGAGATAGTAATTCTTGGGCCCTTGGGTGATCCCACTCAAGCCTTCCCTCTCTCATCTCTTTTAAAACAAGTGCTCCCAATTCTTCATAGGCATCATGTAAATCTGTGCTGGTCTTTGAAGCGGAAAGCATCTTTTTTCCAATCTGGGTGGTTCTCTTTAATTCGTCCTGACAGACTTGAAAGATTTCTTGAACTCTATTTTGCCAACGAGGTGATTTTCTCATAAAGACTCCGATCGCATTAATTATAATGTAATGACCTAATTTTGAGAAGTTAAGTATCTTTTGATCTTAAAACCTTTTGACAGCTCTTTCTCACAAACCTAAAATGATCCATCAATCTATAGTGATATCAGCACTTTACTAACGCCGGGGTGGCGAAATGGTAGACGCAGCGGATTCAAAATCCGCCGATGGCAACATCATGGGGGTTCAAGTCCCTTCCCCGGCACCACTGTTCAAGTGGTCCATTCTAAACCCACACGTTGTCGATTAACTTTTACAAATTCACCAAGATGGTAATCAATATTTTTAAAACTAGTATTGATTCGAAGCTAACCACTGCGGACCAAGAAGATCTCCCATATCAGCCTAGGAGGTGTTTGTAGTGTTTGGATTCGTCATGATCTCGAAAATAAAAAACAAAGACTTATACATCTTGAGGACTGGTCAAAGGTCGAAAATAATATTTTGACTAAATCTCAAATCAAAGCACTAGAAGAACAAGAGTAGAAAAACTGAATCTCATATATCAATAAAAAAGTTTATTTTAATAATTACACAATACGAATTAAATTCGACTAACGTCTTCATCAAGATTTAAGCTGGAAATAAAAGCATCTATTCTACTTCCCATTCTACTTCTGTTAGTATTTGTTGAATCTCTATAAGAAGGAGATAGTTTAGCTCCTTTACTAATTAAGTAACGGGTTAATTCTTCATTTCCACTATAAGCTGCCTCATCAAGCGGTGTAAATCCGTTGAAGTTTGATCTTTTGTTTATATCTGCACCATATTCAAGAAGGAGTTCAATGAACTCTGAATTGAGATTGTTTGAAATAACAGAATGTAAAGGAGTACCACGTACATCTTGTCGATTAACACCAAGACCTTCTCCTTTGGTAAGAAGCATTTTTAAAATTTCGAATTCTATTCGATCTCCACCATTATTAACTTCACTAAGACTTATATTCACAGATTGTTTAGATAGATTTGCACCTGCATCGAGCAGAATTGTTACTGCCTCTAAATTTCCATTCTGAATCATTTCATCTAATAAACTGTTACCATGACATGTTTTTATTGTATTTACATCGTATTGCTGAATTATATGATGAAGTAAACTACTATCGAGTTGTACTTGTTGCATAATAAATCCAATGAGGTCACAATTAATATTTATAAAATCCGCTTGAATCATTTTAGTGATATCGTTATCTGGTAGCATTTCTTGATCACATGGAGTCGCAAAAAGACTCAAATTCAAGGACAGTGACAATAAAATAATAATTTTTAAAAATTTAATTTCTTGAGACATTCTATACCTTATCCAATTACTCCTCGGACAATTATAAGCAAACTTGATGCCAGCAAACCCAATGATTTGTAAGAGCATAAGTAATTGTTAATATTGACAATTTATGCATCCTTAGGTTTTGTTTGGCTGATTTTATGGCAGTTAATTGTAAAAACTTTACACACTATATTCATAATTGCTGTCGGAACTGTTAACAACTCAATTACAACATATAAGGGATAACAAATGAAAAAACTGATCTATATCTGTATTGTATTATTCACTTCTTCGATACTTGCTCAAAATTACCTTTCTGCTTGGCATGGTTGTCCAAAAAATGAATTTGAGAGTGAGAGAAATTTCACTCCGTGGAAGAGTGAGGGAAGCTGTATCTCTAGAGAAGAGGTACTGGAAAATATGCATACCTATATTATGAGGTGTGGACTTCTTGATGTCAGTATTCCTGAAGGTCAGGATACTTATTCGGTTGATGGATTGGATGAATCTTTGGCGTCTTTGAATATATTTGAGTATGACTCCCTTTATGGAAGATATTTTCTTGGAAGTGAGTCCTATTCCATAGATTTAAAAATTGCACTGGAGAAGTTTTTTTCCAGAGAGGAAGGATGGGAAGGGACTGTTCTAATATCACCAGCTTTGCGAAGCGATTATTCTTGGAGCGTAAAAAATGGAAAACCTCCAATAATTTTATATCCTAGCTGTGAGGGAAGAGTTTACGAAGTAGTATCGCAATAGTCGTATTTTTTTGCAGTTGTGAAAAAGATTTGCATTTTTACATCTTCTTTCGCTTGATCTTTCTCATTTAAATGAAATTAATCATTCTGACCTCAAAATTTTTTATTAAAATACATAGTCGTAAGCGGCTTTAAAATACTGACAATCAATTATATGATTTTAGAACCTTATTGAAATCACGAAAAAGTCTAAGATTCAGCCTTCTGTCTCTTTGGCATCCAAGCAGCCAAAATTCCTTGTGTGGTTACTAAAGCACTAGGGTTCGTTCAAAAATCGTGATGAAAGATATCTTTAAAAGAAAAGGCTCCAGAGTGAGTCCAGAGTCTGTCAAGTTATCGTCGATTAATTTATTTAGATTCGAGCACTTTAAAAAATTATTTTACTGTCATATTAGTATAACGTTGATTTTTTCCGAATTCCTCTAAATCAGTAAATTCTAGCTCAACAAAACCATTTGCATCAACCTTGTCTTTAAGTTCGTTAGTAATTGATTGGCATTCTTCTTTGTTTTCGACTTTTATCTGTGCAAATGCAGGCTCGTTACCTGGATCCGCAGTCGTATAAAGCTCTAGAACACGTCCTCTATCAATGAAATAAAAACAATAGAATCTCATTGAAAATACACCGTCTTCTGTAAAAAGCTGAAAATTTGGATTATTACTAAATCCTCTTTCAACAAAAGTAGGAGGACCATATAACTTTACAATTTTAGTTTCAGCCATTGGCGTTGAGCTCGCGGGAAGCCTGTCTGGCGAAACTGTAGAGCAGGATGAAATTAGCAGCAAAGCTATCAGGGATATTAAAAATTTATTAAACATTTTACACCTCTGTAGTTAATCAATATTAACTTATCGACAAAAAAGAAAAAAAGTTTAATCATCTATTTTAATATTTATATAAAATAAAACCGAATCTTTTTAAGTCGAAACTTGCTATCAATTTCCTGTTTAGATGTACAACTACTTGAAATCCGTTCTTAAATGATACCTATCTTGTTGAAAAATTGAAAAATCGTCCCAAATGTACTGTCTTAATCAACATTGGCCTATTTTCGGGATGATGAAAGAAAATTTCGCCTCAAGCTCCTGGCCCTTTTTAACGTAATTTCAATAGTTTTCTAATTCCATATCTTTGTCGAACGCATATTGAGGGGGCGGACAATCTATAGTGACTTAATGAACGGATTTCGACTTAAAAAGATTAATAACTGAATTGAAAAGCTTGTTTCATTGAAAACTTTACAACATTCTCCAGTCCTTATTGTGCCGCATCGCAAAAAAAGATAATGTTACTTTCTATTAATTAAACTAACCATTATGGAGAAAGCTATGTTTAAACTTGCATCATTTTTACTACTAACTATGTTTTTTACAAATAGTGCTTATGCAATATTTTTTGATATTGAAAATGAATCGAAGATAAGAACATTACACCCAAGCCTTAAAAGGTTTATTACAGAACATAAAACCGAAGATGGAAAAATTAAAAATACTATTTTTCTTATACGCTGCGATGGTGATGAAGCAATTGAAATTGCTGGTTTTCCTCACTTAGAGATTGTAGATAATAATCTCATTAGAGTCTATAAAGATTCAGGGTCACTAGATGCTTATGGCAGAAGGTCATATACTTTTGAGCTCGAAGCTAGTGGTACCTATGATAATCGTATTTATGCAACTCTTACTTATAGATATGAAGAAAATTCCAAAAATGAAGAAGTTCTAACAACAGAGGCGTCAAATTCGATAACGATAAATGCTGATATGATCAAGCCATTTGATGGCAAGAATGTTGCAACGGAAGAGCTTTTTGAATTAAATGTCTCACTTAAGCCAAACTCATCATATGAAGGTCGGTCTTCTTGCAAAATCAGTACTTGGAAATAAAATACATTTTTTTATATCTATAACACTTCGTTCTGGGTGAACTGATCGACATTAAAGTACAGACTTCCTGAGCAAAAATGTCGATCAGTCCAGAAGACAAGCTTTAGTGAACAAAATAGACCAAAAAAAAAGCCGTCGCTAAAAACGACGGCTTTTTTATTTTTTAGGATGCCACCGGCAACGGGGGCAACGATGGTGGGACTTCTTTCATTTTCTCTAGCTCAAGCTTTTTCTTTTTCGCTACTTTTTCCTCTTGTAACATTAGCCGCTTTTCAGCATAGATACTTCCGTGAGAAGCTCCAGAGATGGACGATATCATTCGGTAGGTTAAATTTTTTTTGAGAAGTGCCCTTATTAGCTCAGAATTACGTTCTTTCTTGCGACCAATAACTTTTCCCTTCGCCCTAGCATTGGCCAAACCAGCTTTTACTCTCTATGCGATAATCTCCCTTTCCATTTGCGACAAGGCCGCTAAAATGCTGAACAATGCCAGCCCCATAGGAGAATTTGTATTTATATTTTCCGTCAAGGAAATGAACTCTACTTTTTTCTCTTTGAATTTCTGAAGGGCGGATAGCAGATGCGTCGTGCTCCTGGCAAACCTAGAAAAACTAAATACGACCACCATTGATGCCTCACCATTTTCAACAGCGGCCATCATCCGGTTTAACCCTGGCCGTGATAACTTCGATCCAGAGATTCCTTCATCGGTGAACATCTCATAATTATCAATATTACGATCATCACAATATTTTTTGAGAGCGTGGACTTGGCTTTCTACACTTTGTTTTTCGGTCGAGCAACGAGTATAAATAAAAACGCGCTTTTGTTTAGAATTGGACATAAAATCCCCCTTATTTTTTATCTCTTTTTCAAAAGATTTAGGGACTTATCATGTTTATGAGTCTTATTAGCCGGATATTTCCTGTATAACCGGCTATTCCATTCCCGAAAATGAAATCCTTTTCCTTGATGAGCCTTGGCCGCATTCTTAGAAAGAAGTTTCATATCTAATAAGTCGGAACCCATTCCTAAGACTCCCAGAATAATTAATCCTTTAAATAAATCATCAATCAAGTTCATATTGACCTCCAAATTAAAAGTAAGTTTTCTTTATTTTGAATAGAGTCCGTTCCCTATTCAAAATAAAGAAAAGAGAAATCTTGTTACAAAAACAACTTGTAACAAGATTTTCTCTCTCGAATTTGTAACAAATAGGTAACAAACTCTTGAACCACTGAACGAATTTCCAACGATTTTTCTACGTCGGTTTGAGGTCAACAGAGCTAATTGTTATTGCGATTTTTAAAGATGATTGATTCTTCAATGTTTAATAATTACAATCTCTTAAAATGTTTAATGCTAAAAAAATGACTCACATTCAGTGTCTGGGAATAGCGGATTCAAAATCCGCCGGTAGCAATACTGTGCGAGTTCAAGTCTCGCCCGGGCCACCATCAACTACTTAAAATCATTTATAAATTCATCATCAATTACAAAAAAGAAATTCTATATTAAGTTGACCCACTTTGACCCAAGTGAGTAGTAATATTTTAACTCTAGATATTAAGTATTTTATTTTCGTTTTGATGTTTTTAGAATTGGGCCACGATTGGGCCATGAATAAGAAGAAATTAGTAATCAAATCTTTTTGGATCTCTACCAAAGATTGCTTTAAAATCTTTTAGAAAGTCTTTTGGAAAATCCTTAGAATAATCCCAATAAGAAGTTATAGAGTCGATTTTATCATCGTCTATATGTTCATGATCATGCATAAGCTTCATTAGTTCTAAAGTTTTCATTGTGGTAATTTCATATTCTTTTGCAAGATCCAGCATATCGCTATCATCTGTGACAATTGGTATTTCTAAAGTTAATGCAACAGCTAAAGCCTCTATATCTATTGGGGAAGTGGTTAATTCCTTCTCTTTAGCGGTGTCTTTTAGGTAATCTAAATTGAATTTAATTTCTTGTTTTTCTTTTCGTGAACGGTTTATTGATTGGCTTCGGTTAGATGTGTACTCTTCACCTTGAACCCAAGTAAATGATGTTTTTAATCTCGCACTATTGAAATACTCATACTCAAACCCATCAATAATATATAAACAATTCCGGTTATCTCCAAACTCATTTCCAAGTAAGGGATGCACCGACTGGGCAAGCCTAAAATATACATTCGAATCTATAAGAATTCTATTTTGTCGTACTTTCGCTTGGTCGTTCATCCTTGATCAACTCTCTCATTATCTCATATGCATCAGCTAAAGGAATATCTAATACATTAGAGATAAACTTAGGAGAAACATCTCCCTCATTTGTTAATAAACCTTTCAAGGCATGAAAAAATACCGATCCAAACTCATTCTCAGAAAAACTTAAATAATCCTCTACAGAAGGATTATCAGTATTAAATATATTTTCACTTACGTTTTTATATTGTTTGTTTAGGTCTGCAGTAGCCTTAAAAATACTCTTATCATGTTCTAAATCAAGTGAAGCTAAATCATATTCTTCACAATAAAATTTTAATTGATAGTAAATTGTTAACGGAGAAATCATTATCTCTTTCGCAATTTCAACGACACTATTTACTCTATCCCATACATTCTCTAAACCAATTAGCTTTTCATAAGTACTTTTAGCCATTTCTTCTGGAAATAATAAAGCACCAGCAAATCGGTCAGCAAAGTCTTCTCCCTCATCTCCGGTAAGTTGTGGAGCTTTAGCGTGGCCTAATTCATGTGCCATCCAAAACTTGAAATCAAAAATACTAGAATCAATATTCAAGAAGATCCAAGTCGTTTTAGATTCTGATAAATGTATATGAGTTCCGTGTTTTCTTGATTTTTTATCCCATAGAACAGGAATTAAAATTGCCTTTAAGTTATTAAATAAATTAATTAAAGAAGTATATTTAATCTCTCCATTTTCCTCTGCGATATCACCTCTTGTGTTTCTAACAACATTTTGAATATATTTATAATTCACCTCAGGCTTAGACAAAATCGAAGGGTCACTGAATTGATCAAATGGTAATTGTGGAACTAATCTTTTTAAGAGTCTCGCCACGAATTGAAATTGCTCAATATGTTCTTCTTTAATCTTATAATTCCCACTTTTTCTAAAAGCAACTTGTTGAATAAGGCCAGCATCATTAATAACAAGATCACCATGCTTAATGCTTAAGAGTTTTCCTAGTTTTAAAAGATAAGATGGTTTAGGGAAAGAAGACGGTTTCAACCATTTTGAAATAGCTGCTTTTGATACACCAATTTTGTCAGCAAGATCCTGTTGAGAAAATCCTTTCTCTAACATTCTTGAAGAAACCAATCTTGTGTTTAACCTTTTTTCCATAAATAATTCCCAGATCCTTCTAACATATAAAAGTAAACCGATCAACAATTGTTTACTTTTGTTAATTTAATTTTACTACCGTTAACTCGGTAAAACAAGGCCAAATCTTTAATTTGTACTTAATTAATTGAAATTACTAGGTTTATTTTGCTTGTTGTTAACTGTTATTTCCGGGTTGAATTCAAGAAGGTGGCAATTATTATTCTCATCTGGCGGCTTTATATGCAAAAATCGTCTAATTTCTATACAATGTCATCATTACAATGTCATCATTGCGACATTTCCTCCTCACTTTTTCAATAATTTAAGCGCTTTTTTTGGCACGGAATATGCTTATTAAAAGGCAATAGAATTAAAAAGGGAGGACCCGATGAAAACAATAACAATATTGAAAACTGCCCTGGTGGCATCTTTACTTATCCCAGCAACATCAGCTGATGAGCTTAGAATGGGAAGAAAAATGGATCTCTTAACTTACTCTGGTGATGCCAATGTTGAAGTAAGAGAAACAGAATGTGTTTTAAATAGACACGGAGTTAATTACACACAAAGAGAATGGGATAGGAAAGATAGAGGAAGATGTTACTACTATGTTATCAGTAATGCTTTCTTTACATATAACGACGATCATAGTGGTCAACAGCATGGGCCTCACACTATCGTAACCAGACCATTAATGCACGAAAGACTTTCAGCAGCTGTGCCTGACCAAATGGCGAGAAGTGCTTGTGTTAATGGCATTGCAAGTGCCCTTGAAAGACAGATGAATGGTATCGCTCTTGAGAGATACCCTGAAGGACATGATCTAGAAGGACAATCAATTGAGCAATTAAGAATTCCTCAATTTGAAGGTGTAGAGCTAACTGAAGAAGGTCACTTGGTTGTTGATACGGCTGAAGGAAATTTAGCAGCACTGAGAAATCAATCTTTTTACTACTCAAATCGTGAAGACGAAAGCGTTGGAGACGGATGTAACCCAGCCGCCTTTAATCAACTCGATCACGTTAATATTACAGACAGGGCCTACACAAGAGTTCAGGATCCTGATGCTCCTGTAATTGACCATGTAAATAATGGGCTTAGAAATACAGGAAGGTTCTTTAGAAGAGTATGGGAAGGAACCACAACAACAACAAGAAGAGTTATTAATCAATAATTGATAGATTTAAAAGTCTATCAAAAAAAACAGACCGTCTAGACCCCCCCCCTGTCTAGACGGTTTGTTTCTTTTTTACTCATCATAAAAAAGATCAACAAACCACCTATCAGCAAGCTAAGACTCAATATTTTTTGATTTTGATTTAAAGGCAAGATTATCCAAGAATAAATAAACTGAAGAATGATCGAAGCCTGCAAAAAATAGATAATAAACTTTTTAGATCGTTTGTTTATAAAAAGTGCTCCAATTGGCGCACCAAAAATAACCACGGGTAGACAAACCAGCCAGTAAGAATATGCCTCTGAAGAAATCCCATCATAAAGTGATAACTTTAGAAGACAGGCAATAATTGAATTAATGGCCATAAGAACAACGGACGTCGGTGTGGCTATCTTTTCACAAATCCCAAAATAAAGTACAGCAATAGAGAACGTAAAGATATCAACACCACTTCCAGTCAAGGACGTGATGACTCCACCAAACAAAGAAAAAACCAAGCACAAAGTGATACTTAATGGAGTAAAAGAAATATCCTCTTCTTTATTTTGTTTTTTAAGTTGGAGAAATAAAACAAGAGCAAAACTCATCCAAATAGAGGTGAAGGCTATTTTTAATGATACTGGAGAAATAACTTTTTCCAAAAAGTGAAAACCAAAAAGCTGCCCCATAAAGCTACCGACAAGGCAAATCAAAATAAGATTTTTAGCAATCTTAATTTTACTTTTAATAATTATATAACTGGCACTCGTCATACCAAAACTTTGAATTAAGGTTGAAAAATCACGCGCATCTTGAGGGGCTATATTAAATAATAATGTCATTACAGGAAATGCAACCGCCCCTCCTCCTTCACTCGTTGCACCAGCAATAAAAGAACCAAAAAGCATGGTAATGGACATGAATCCATGATTAAAAAAGTCGGGATAGACACCACCAACAAAGATTAAGCCAATCCAAATCAGTAGAAAAAGGCATTGAACAAAATTGATGGACTTAAGAAAATTCAAAATTTATTCTCATTTTTTTAGTTTATAATGGTTCAAGGCCAAGGGGAACCATGAACACAGCAATAAAACAATTCCATGAAAAGTATCATAGCTATTACAATATTGCTTTTTTTCTTGGTGGTTTTTTATTTGATATTTTAACTCTTGGAAGAATTGACGACCCCTTCAATCTGATTTCATTCATCGCTTACTTTCTCATTTCTGGGGTTATTTTATTAGGACACCTTCAAGAATGGGAATGGGAGTTAAAACTTCCAAAGTTTCTTAGATTTATTGCCCCTTATCTCGATGAAGCCTATCATTTTTGCCAAGGGGCCCTCTTAAGTGCGTTCAGTATTTTCTACTTCAAAAGCGCTAGCGGAATATCGTCATTTATTTTTATATTAATCATTACAACTTTTTTAATTCTCAATGAAGTTGATTTCTTTAAAAGATTAGGTCCCCTTGTTAAAAGTATCTTGTTTCACCTAAACTTCTTTAGCTTTATTATTGCCGTCATCCCCCAGCTTATTGGCAAAATGAATATGCTGACATTCTTTTTATCGGTAAGTGTTTTCTGTTTTCTTATTTATCTTAATTTCAAACTGATTTGTAAGTTAAAAACAAGTAACATCGTTAAACTTAAAAACCTCTATTTAAAACCAGGTCTTATCACAGCATGTTTCTTTCTCTTTTTATATCTCTTGAAAGTCATTCCACCAATTCCACTCAGTCTTCAATATGCAGGAATCTATCACAACCTTGAAAAGATTGAGGGAAAATATCACCTCTATCACCAAAATCCCTGGTATCGCTTTTGGCACAGAGGAGATCAACGCTTTTCTGCTCGAGCTGGAGATAAAGTTTATTTCTTTGCCAGCATTTTTGCCCCTCGCGGTTTTGAGGATAAAATCTATTTACGCTTTGAAAAAGAAATCAGAGGAAAGTGGAAACAAAGTGACAAAATTCCTCTCCGTATTACAGGCGGAAGAGAGAAAGGTTTTAGAGGTTTTGCCTATAAAGAAAATTACACTGAGGGTAAGTGGCGTGCTTACGTTGAAACACAGTCAGGCCTTGAAATTGGTAGTATTAGCTTTATCATAACAAACTCTAATGAAGAAACATTAAGAGTATGGAAAAAACATACTTTTTAGTTTTTAATCTTATTCCAAGTTCTCCAGTCTTTGATATTAATTACTTTAGAAAATCCTGCTTCTTTTAAGTCATCGAGTGCCTTACTTGCTCTTCCTCCTGACTCACAAAAAACAAGAATCGTCTTATTCGGATCCATTTTAAGGGCCTTAATTTTATCCTGACTAAAACCAAAATATGACAAATGAATTGCTCCCTCTGCAGGGTTTAATTTCAACTCAGGGTAACTTCTTATGTCTAATCCAATCGCCTTATCTTCACTTAACATTTTTTTCCAAGAATCGAGATCTCCAGCTTGAGAGATGAACATAACTAGCGATAAAAGAATTGATAAAACAATTTTCATAATGATCTCCGAAAGGGTTGAATTAGTAATTGATCTAGCCTGCTATTTTTTTCTTCACGAAAATACTCTATACCGATATCCATCGTTTGAGGATCAGATTTTGGCATTTCGACGTAAGAGGAAAACACTTTATCCCAGATTGATAAGAAAAATCCATAATTAGAATTTGTCTCATTTTTAACGACAGAATGATGAACACGATGCATGTCAGGTGTCACAATCATGCTGACCAAGAGTTTTTCAACGACACGAGGTAACGCAAAATTTCCGTGATTAAACATAGCCGAAAAATTTAATAGGCTACTAAATAGTAGCACACCCCAAAAGCTCGCTCCAAGAAGTGTTATAAAAAATCCTTGGATTAGAATTGATAGAAGAATTTCAAGGGGATGAAATCTCAATGCTGTTGTCGTGTCAAAATGAATATCTGTGTGGTGTACTCTATGTAATCTCCAAAGAGCTGGAACGAGATGAAATATTCGATGCTGCCAATATACAACAAGATCCATTAACACTACTGTTAAAATAATATTCACGTAAAAATTTAGCCCTAGGAAATTGAAAAGCCCCCAACCATTACTTGAAACCTCTATTGCCCAAGCACCAAGAGAAAGCGGTAAAATCAATTTTGCGAGAAATGAATTTAAAAATGTAAGCACAATATTTGAAAAGTAACTCGATAGTTTTCTCTTTTGTTTTCTAAAAGGTTTGATAAAGCCGATTAGGCTGAAAATTATCAAACCACTTAAAAAAGGAACAATTCTAACGAATGCTTCAAGCTCTATACTCTTCATAAGAAAAGTCTACATCATGGTCACAAAAAATCTATTGACCCAGATCAGTCTTAGTTTGAACATTTGGGTACTTTACAAAAGAAAGTAGATCCCTTCTGGCCTTTTTTACAGTTTTCATAGGCATAGGCTTCGGCAACGGCCCGTGAGCCACCAATTCCTGTATAGGTCTGCCCCATGGCCGTAATTTTACAAATCCAGTCTTTTTTCTCAGAGTTTTGAGAGGTCGCTTCAAGTTCAAATACTCGTCTTTGTAATTGCCATACAGCTTTTTCTAATCTCCAAACTCTTTGTCTAAGTTCTTCTGTTGAGTAGTTTTTATAATCTTTTCCGATTTCAATTTTAATTATTTTATCTGCATAGACATTAGACATGAGTAAAAACATTACCACTAAAAACTTCATCTGAGCTCCTTTCATAAGAAGATCATATTCTAGACCTTAGATCACTAAGTAACAATCAATTATGATCTTCCATAGCACCAGAGTCAGTATCTAGCGTTTTTCCTTTTGATTCAAATAACGGGGTATGATCCCCCAAGGTAATGGCCTGCTCAATCATAGCAAGAGGCTCTGTTTTTAGGGCTTTAGCAAGTTCATAAATATTGTCGAGAACAAAATATAGTGGCTGCATGATATCAATTCGGTAAGGAGTTCTCACTACTTCTTCAGGTACAAAGTCTTGCATAACGGGTTTGTCCGTTAAGCAATATTTGGTTTCACCAATCGAAGATAGAATTCCTGCTCCTAACGCTTTTAGTTTCTCATTTTCACGAATCATTCCAAACTCAATTGAAAACCAAAACAATCGAAACAATCTTCTTCTATGTTTTTTATCTGCCTTTTCAGCCAATTTACCAAAGTCATACATAAAGTCGGTCACTTCTTTTGAACATAAAAGTGGTGTATGACCATAAATCTCATGAAAGATATCCGGCTCCTCAATATAATCGAGCTCTTCTGGAATTCTAATAAACGTGGCCGCTGGAAACTTTTTATCAGCGAGAAGAGCATAAAATTCTGATGGATGAATTAAGGCGGGCACAGGAACAACTGACCAGCCTGTTAACTCTTTAAGAGTTTTATTAATATCTGGTATTTGAGGGACTCTGTCGTTTGGAAAATTTAACTTCTCAAGACCATCGAGAAAGATTTCAGAAGCATTGGTCTTTGCGACTTCATTTTGTCTTGCTATTAACTTTGACCAGGTTTCATTCTCTATATTTGTCCACTTAACAAAACCGTCACGATCAGACTCTTTAGAAATATAAGTATGACCACCCAAGAATAGCCTCTTTATTGAACAAAGAGAGTTAGGGGAGCTCCAAAAGCTTCACCACCATAAGATTGCCTTAACGTTCTCACATACTTCATGACATCTTCTTGTTTCCCAAGAGTTGGAAAAATGTGATTTTTATAAGGCTCTAAATTCCAAGCATTTGGTCTACCGATATAATAATTGGGATATTTTACACCGTGCTTTGATAGTTTTTTACTTCCTGTTTCATGACTCGTAGGAAGAAATGCCTTTAAGTCTTTTGGTGGATTATCATAAAACCTTTTCAGATCAACAACAACAGTATGCCCAGTCACAGCACTTCTAATAGGGCAGTTTGAAGAGTTATTTTCATTTTGATCTTGAATTAAACATTCAATATTTTTAAGTTGCTTCTCAATGTCTGTATCAAAAACGTTAACCTTCGAAGGGTCTATCGCAAGAAAACGATCAACAGGCTTATTTCTTATTTCTTCTCTAGCAATTCTCAAATAGCGAAGACCTTGTTTTAAATGAAGATAACTTGTTTTCATTTTTTCTTCATAACCATCTTTAAAGGTAAAAATATTTCTATACTGGCGCTCGTTCATGACATCTGTGATCTGCTTAGAAGAGACACCGTTAGGGTCTCTCGATAAAAAGCCATCAATTCCGTATAGTTTACCAATATCTCTTGAAAGGCTTAATAGACCTCTAATATCGTACGAAACAAAGTAGTTTATATAATGTAACCCCATATGAAGAGAGCTTAACGCCAAATTCAGTTCTGCTTTGGTAATTTTTCTATAACGAATATCTTCAATATCATCTTGAAAAGAATTTTGACCAAAAAGAGTTCTATTATCCCAAATAATATATTCTCCATTATCGAGATTAATTGACTCTATTCTTGATATTGCCGTAGCTAGTGCATTATGAATTTCGTTTTCTATATACTTTTGGAACTCTAAGGTACCGCTTGTCCCATTTCCAGTCATGCTAAACTTGTCTTTAAACTGAGAAACCACCTCACCTTCGACTTTAAAAGGCTCTGTTATATACTTAAATCCTGCTTCCCAATACACTAGCTCTGGTAAGTGAACATTCATATTAGATGCTGTCTTTTTAACTTGAGTTCGTAAAAACGAATGAGAAATTCTCTCTTTCTCGGCCAAGGGGATCATTCTATAGGTTAAACCTCTAAAAGGTTTGAGTAAAAGAAGTTGAGTCGCTAAAAATTTTGCATCATTTGGTAAGGAATCAATATTTTTTTCTAATTCATTAAGCATATGATCGATTTTTTCAGGAGTATCTGCCGCAAAAATTCCCGCCTGAATTTCTTTAAATTCTTTAGACATACGGCTTAAATTGATTGAGCTATTTGCAACAGAACGTTTTTTCGACCTTTTTCTTGCCTTGATGATGAGGCCCTTCATCTCATTTCCCTTAATCCACTTAAACTTGTGATTTCCAGAATTTTTCTCTTTTGCGGCAAAAGAATTACCAAGAAAAAATAATGAGCTTAAAATTAATACAATGACTTTCATGATGTTCCCCAAGGCTATACACTAACTCAGTAAGGTTATTTTATGGAATTATCCCCCATTGTAGCCAGTTATGAAATAAATAAAATTTTCCTATGAGAAATAAAGAAGTACCCAAGCATTCCACTCGGAAAAGTTTTGCGATTTGCACTATCATTACCCTATTAACAGTGGCACTTGTACCAAAACTCAAAGACTTAAAAATCCTTGTGTCCATGTCTGAACTGGTTGATAAGAACCTACCAAGTTCACAAAATTATCAACATTTTAAAGAAGAATTTAATCTCAAAAATACTTTTTCTATCATTTTAAAAAAGAAGACCAGAAATTGGTCAAAAGATGAATTTAACAAAATTGAAAACTGGCAAAACGAAATTCTTTATGAAAAAAATCTCGCAGAGCAAATTACCTCACCATTTAGTTTTCTAAAAACAGAAATACAAGACGAAGATTATATTTTCTATAAGAAAATAATCAAAAGAGATCATGAAAAAAGTAATCTTAATTTTTTTAATCAAACACCTTGGAAAAACATCATTACCAATGAAGCGGGGAATGAATTCTCGATGGAGATTGAACTTGCTGATGCTCCTCCACCACAAAAGTTTGGCTCTTTTGACCCATTTTCCATAAAAAAAATAATCAAAAGTGCCAATGATATATTCTCACAAACGTATCAAGTACTGGTAATTGGGCCAGCGGCTTTTACCTATTATGCTTTTGTTGGTGTGAAACAAAATACTCTTTTAAATATTGCTTACCTTTTGTTTTTATTTGTTTTATTTAAGTTTTTATTTGGTACTTTTAAAAGTGGATTTTTTCTTCTCCTAAGTTTTTCTTGGGTAGGAATTATTGTTTACGCCATCATGGCGACATTTAAAATTCCTCTAGAAATTCTTTCATCTGGTTTATTTATCATGATTGCCGTCTCATCTCTTGAAGACTACTTTTTTATTCTTCATGAAAATGCAAAAGGTAAATCTCTAGACGAAGCCTTTGAATCTCTTAAAATGCCAAGCCTTCTTACTTCTTGTACAACTGTTCTAGGCTTTGGAAGTTTGTATTTTAGTGGTATTGATTTAGTCGCTCGGTTTGGAGTGATGGCCGCAATAGGAGCTCTTCTAGAGTGGTTTGCCGTCTTTATCGTGTTACCAGAGGTATTTAAGTTATTAAAAGTCACAACACTCATAGATAAAAGTCGTGATTTTATCACATCACCTAAATGGGATCATTTTTTACAAAAGATCAAACCCAAAAAAATACTTAGTTACTTAACGCTACTATGTTTTCCCTTCTCGATAGCCATTTTATTTAATTTACAAGTTTCTGACTCCCCCCTTTCCTTATTTCCTAAAAACCACGCTATAAAATACGATTTTTCTCTTTTTTCTGAATCTCGAGATTGGGAAGCTTACTCTTCACTTGTCTTTGATGAAAATCAAACGCTTAAGACACAAGAAAAAATCATTAACAAAATTCAAAAAATCGAAAATATTAAATATATTGAAAATCAAGATCAGCTAAATAGGTTCATCACAACAGGTATCCCCGAAAAATATAAAGAAGCTGTTAAAAATGACTTTAGAGGATCCAAACTAAATAAGAGATATGAATCTGAGTATTATAAACAAAGACATATTCTTTATTTTAAAAGTTCACAGTTTAATACTCTTAAGCAAACAAAATATGAAATTGAAAATATTTGCCAAGAGAACTGTAAAATAATTGGCGAAATCATTTCTTATACTGAGTTTGCAGATAAAATTCCTCTTGGTTTTATGAAAAGCCTAGGTCTATCACTTCTCACAGTTGCCATCTTTATTATTATACTAGCACTAAGGTTTCGATTTCCTCGTCCAATTCTCTTTTCTTTGGCAAGTTTATGGGGTCCTTCAATCTTACTGATACTGATTTGGATCTTTCAAATCAAAATTAACTTTCTTAGCTGTGTCTTTGTGACCATGATGGTAGGACTAACAGGAGATAATGCCATCCAATTTATTTATGCCCAAAGAAAAGGTCATGACGGGATTCACTATCATCAAAAATGTGCCTTCCAAATGGGTATCCTTCTTTGTCTCAGCTGCCTCTTTTTCCTTTTAAGTTATTTTAATCCCCCAAGAGAGTTTGGCCCAATAATGGCCATCGGATTTCTTTTTTCAATTTTTGGCGATATTTGCTTAGCTAAAACGCTAACTCAAAAAACATAAATCCATTAAAAAGAATTGTTAATGTTAATAAAGAATAACTCAAAACATAAGCAAGCTTTTTTTTAATAAATACTGTAAAGAGATCAAGAATAAGAACTAATAAAATACTAAAAATATAAATAATAGAAGCCAGACTCGCTCTAGAAATGTCAGGTGGCCATAAATATAAAAAGCTCGCTAAAAAGATCACAAGGTGAGTAATTTTTAATAAAATGAGATAGCTTTCCAGCCGTTTTAAAAGATAACAAAACCAAATAAATAAATGTACGGCCATTACAATTTTTAAATTATTGTGCATATGAGTTAAGGCAAGAAGCACAAGAGGTCCTAAGACAAAAAAAACATTTTTTGAGAACATCCATTTACTCTCTAAAGAGTGAGACGACGTCTTTAAAAACAGCGGCAAATAACAAGTCAAAAGAGAGCAAAAAAAGATTGTATTAATCATCTCGTACTCCCTGATAGACCGTTTTATCAATCATTCGATACTTATCATGAAAGGTACTGTTTTTATTTAACCTTTTAAAACGCCATGAAATTAAATTAAGCGTCGATAAATAAGGAACAACTTCAACGGGAAAGACGATTTTGTCGCCATCAACAATCGACCCCTTTGCAAGGAGCCTTAACAAAAGTGCTGTGCACCCATTTCTTCTAAAAGAATACGTACCTGGAATTTGTGGGTTTTCAATCCAGCTTTTCAAATGAGTTAATATATTTTGACGACCGTTTTTAGAGGTAAGAAAAACATAACGGTCAATATAACGATCTTCATCAATAGCATATTCTTTAAATGTCCTCCTCCATGTATTAATCACAGGAAGAACCTCATAACCGCCATAATAAGCCTTTACAGGATCGAGCTCATCATCATTAAAGTCTGCAATAAAACTAACAGTTAAATCTTCTGAAGGACTTTTACCACTCCCCACGAGCCTTAAAAGAGAGTGACCAAACCATTGGTAATAACTTTCACCAGGTTGAACATAAAGAACTTCGATTCCATGAAAATTAAAATCATCAGCTAAAATTAAACTGGCCATTTGAGCATTTTCAGTAAGAAATTGCTGATGCCCCTTTCTTTTTTCTTCGATTTCTCTCAAGTTAAGCTTTTTAGAACAGCTCTGGAATAAAAAAATTAAACTAATAATTAATAAATGAGAGTACTTGATATCTACAATCTTCATAGGCAAAATATTTTTATAATATTTTAATATAGAAAGTATGATAATGCCCAAAACTATCTTTGTAGAACTCTCAAAAAAACAAATATCACGTTACTTTATTGGCGAATTGCTTTTTATGGGAATTTTCATCATCGTTTATGGCAGTTGTAACTACTACGCTTCTTCACTCCCCGCCGAATCCCTTTATCGTGTGTACTTTGAGTTTGAAAAGAACACTCCTTTTATTCCCGCCAGTATTTTGGTTTATAGATCTCTGGACCTGCTTTTATTTCTCGCTCTTTTTCTTATTCATCATCAATACTACAAAAGCTATTTCAAAACGATGATAACGACTGTATTCATTGCTGCATTCTTTTTTATAATGTTTCCTGGAAAGATTGGTTATGTTTGGCCCAAAGAAGTTGATCAATTTAAGCTTTTATACGATATCCTCTATAGTATCGATAAACCACATAACCTCGCCCCTTCACTTCATATCACTTATACTTTTATTACATTAGAAGTTATGAAATATAGTATTGGGAAAAATACAATCGTTAATTTCATTTCTCATATTTGGATGATTGGCATGAGTCTTTCTGTCCTCTTTACTCATCAGCATCATTTACTCGATATTGTGACAGGCTTTATGCTTGGCTTTGCAGCTATGAGACTATTTCATTACTTTGAGTCGAAGAAGCTAACTTAAGAGATGTGTTTTTATAAATTTCCTCTTCAAAGTCTCTAGAAATACTTGGGCAAGGTTCTTTTATCTCAGTAGGCCCTCTCCATAATTTAAAGTATATGATCCAAAAACTAGGTCGATCTCTTGTTTCATCAACAAGCTTAGGAAGATGTATCCATGGAACATTTGGATATTGATGATGGGCCAAATGAAAGTGATAATTTAAGAATATTTTTTCAACGATTGGATTAATTTTCAAATTCCAAGCGCCATTTCTTATATCTCGTTCAGACCAAGCATGATCAGCATACTGAAGAGCACTCCAATTAACAGCAAAGCTATAATAACAAACAATCCATGTAAAAAAGCTCAAATCTAAAAAAATGAAAAGAGAAACCTGAAATATTATTATGGCAAGTACTTCTAATCTAATTTTTGTTGATGGGATATTCTTTCGATCAAGTCCAGATAACATATCTGAAAAGCCACCTTTTTTCATAGAGTCAGCACCACGAATTTTGGAAGAATTAAGCACAGAAGGAAAGAAGAGATAAAGTAAGCTCGCCATTGGAGGGCTTGTCCAATAAAGTCCTGTCAAAAGATAAAATAAAACAAATCGCTTAATAAATAAGTTATCACCCGGATAGTATTGATCAAAAATCTCTGCATCTGTGCGATTACGACGATGATGACCTAAATGAAAAATTTGCTGAAGTGTAAAACTTGTGGGAAAAAATGCTCCCACAAAAACGCCGCAATAATAGTTCAATTTACGATTAGGAAATAAAACACCATGAACACTTTCATGAAAAAGTGAAAAAATTGTATTTGAAACAAAAGAAAAGAGTATGGCCATTGAAACCATAACAAGTACAGAGCCACTATGTTCAAAAATATAAAGTGCAACTAAAGCTGTTGTACAAGCAATTAACATAATTACAAAATTAATCAGTGCTGGTATCTCTTTTGGAACAGTTTCTCTAATGGCCATAAAATTATATTGATACTATTTTTTTATCATTTTCTGTTGGACTCTTATCAATATTAATAAAGATTGGATCAAGATAAAACTTCTTTCCCGGCTTTTCTAAAACAAACTTTACTTTATTCATGCCATTTTTAATGAGATGTTTTTGAAAATAAATGTATTCACCCTCTTTCTGCTCAACGGCAAAAGTGAATTCTTTTTCAAAGTCTTCTTCCTTTTCCTGACCGTCTTGATCGGCTACTAGCTTTTTTCCTTCGATTTCAACTTCGAGTTCGATTTTTCCATTTTCTAATTTCTTTTGCTTAGCGCTGACAATTTTATTATCAAAGAGAACAATTCTCTTAAACAAATCATCTAAAAAAGGGTGATCATCCTGCGGTACTTTTGAATAGAGTAAATCTAAAAACTCTAATGAGGTCGTAAAAGGAGCTTCTTGATATCCTTTTTGTGAAATAAACTCACTGATAACAGAGTTAACCAATTTCTCACCGAAATGCTCTTGTAAAGCATACATAATGAGACTTCCCTTTTGATAATGAATATATTGTTGATTCTCATTGAGATAAAGTGGGTTTTCATACTCGTGCTCTTGAGATCGACCGAAGAGATATCTATCTAATTCATGTTTTAAAAATCTTCTCATTTTTTGATGACCATACTTTTTCTTCATCACCATAAGTGCACCATATTGAGCGAAACTTTCTGATAGCATCGTAACACCTTCAACACCACCACCGATGATCTGATGAGCAAACCATTGGTGGGCCATTTCATGACTTGTTACATAGTATGGAAAATTAACATCCTTTGGGTCAGTGTCGTCAACATCTGCAATAAAGCCAATGGCCTCAGAAAATGGAATGGTGTTAGGGAAAGCTTGTGCAAAAGTTGCATACCTAGGAAACTCTAAAATTCGAAATTGTTTATGCTGATATGGACTAAAGTTCTTTGTGAAATAATCAAGCGAGCTCTTCGTTGCTTCGATCATCCCATCTAAATTATATTCATGTCCCTTATGGTAATAAACTTCGATATTGACATCATTCCACTTATCTCTTTTCACTTCATAACGTGCAGAAAGAAACGAATAGAAATTTAATATCTTTTGATCCATTTTATAATCAAAACATCGTCTACCCTCTTCAACCCACTCTTTTTGTAAGTAACCTGGAGAAATAGCTATTTGATCAGGATCTGTACAAACAACTGCACGATAATCAATCCAAGATGCGTTGTTTGAAATATAATTAAATTGTAGCGCATGCTCATCATCAATAGGTGGCATACGTTTTTTCTTCTCTAGACCATACTTGGTTCGATCTTTGGTTGAGCTAAGTTCGAAGTTTGGCTGGTATCCAAAACTTGGCATAAAACTCCATTGATTAAAAAATGTTCCGTTCTCAACAATATCAGTTCCTATTACCTCATTCGCAAAACCTAGATACTCAATTTTTCCTTTATAAGAAAAATCAATTTTTTCTCCGGGAATAAAAAGGTCTTCAAACTCAAAAAACCATATACCTTTAAGGTTTTCATCCTCAATAAATTTACCATTTTTAGAAAACTTAGCATCGAAGGTAATTTGATCACTAATAACATGAAACAAAAACTTCTTAATTGGCTGGTTTGTTTTATTTTCAAGTTTTACGCTTGAGTCAAACTCAACTCTAGCTTCTTTGGGGAAGATATTAACTCTTACATCAACACTGGTAATAATAGGAATTGGCTCGTTAGCATATTTTTTATACTTTTTCTCATAATCTGCCTTACGCTGATTGAGTTCCGCTGAAGTACGATAAGTATTAAGAACGTTCGTATTATAATAAACAAAACCACCGAGAACAAAAAACATGCCTAGAGATATGAAAAGAGGCCACTTCAAAAATGAAGACTTCAATCGTTGAATGAATTGATGTTTTCTGTCTTTAAAATTACTTAAAGATCCTCTTTGCCAATAAAGTGCCGCAACAATTAGAAGAGCAAACGCTAAGAAGAACCAATAAATTTTAAAAGCAAAATATCCTTCTATAAATCGACCAAACTTATTCATATCGGAATATGTTGCAAGAGGAGCTGCATTAAACCGATAAATCTTATGACTAAATCCCAGAGAAGGTAACCATGTCAAAAGTAAATAATATAAAATCATTAAGGCATGACCCAAATACTTACTCTTCACAATAACTTGAATAAAAAAAGCAAACATGGCCAAATTAAAATAACTAATAAATTTTACGACAAACAATCTAAAGAAATATTGAGAAAAGTCGTACTGATGATACCCCATAACCGTTTGCACAATCAGTCCACAAAAGAAAATTGTTGTTAGTAAAATAATGATAATAAGATTTAACGTCATCCATTTCGAAACGACTTTCATCCATGTTGGCGTATCATAAGAGTCTAAAATTTCATTTATTTTAACCTGTCTTTCATTCCAAACCACTTCTCCAGCATAAAAAGTTAGGATAATAAGGATAAAGAGCGAGAAACTTCCACCAACTAAGGAGATAACATTTTCTGTTACAGGAAAAGTATTTGTTCCATACATTTTGCCAATCTGTGTACTACTCACAAAGACAAAAAGAATTCCCGCCAAAAGAATCATTTGGAAATAAATATTTTTAATGGCCTGAGAGATTTCAAACTTCGTCATTGTTATCAATGTTGTGAAGTTAAAAACAGGATTCATATCTTTTAATTTCGCCACGACAACCTTTTTAATATCTTCTTTGACATCCACGGTTTTAGATTTCTTCACTTTGAGCTGATGATTAAATGTAAAAATACTATAGATGAAGAGAATTAAACCGATGCTCCCCCAAAGGAGACGGTTGTAAAGATAGTATGAAAACAAAACAACAACGTTATTATTTTGCTCAGCTGCTGACCAATAACGGATACTTTGAGAAATGGCCTCAAGCCCGAAAGGATCAATTAATGTTGAAAGTAACTTATTGTCGATTTCTCTTTGCAACTGACCGGAAAGCATCCATGCCATAAAGAGAATAATACAACAAATATAAACAGGAGCCATTTTTTTGGTTTTAGAGGAAATCAAAAAGAACATAGACCCAAAGATAAAAAAGTTTGGAATCAGTGAAGTAAAATACGGGAGAATATAGAGAAATAACTTATTTTCTCCAACCAGTCCCGCTTGCACGTTAGGAAATAATGTACCGATCCAAAGCCCCAAGGCAATACTAGAAAAAATAAAAATTTGAGCGAGAAGAGCCCCAAGAAAACGTCCAATTAAAAAGCCTTTCCTGTTAGCGGGATAACTATAAATAATCTGATCAAACTTATTTCCGAAATCTTTAAACAAAGCCTGACCAAAAGCAGGTGCAATAATAAAAAGCCCAAAAACTCCCATAAAAGCTGTAATCATTGTTAGTGATACGGAGGAATTTATATTGACCTTATTTGAAAGACCAAAGCTAACAACCGCTCCTTTAATGCCACCCCCTGCAATGACCATCATCAAAGCACTAAAAGCCGCAAACAAAAGAAAATAAGCATAAGTTGAAATCAGTCTTTTTTTAAGATTTAGCTCAAAAAGAATATTCGCTATTATAATCTTAAGCATTGATAAACCCTTTTATGTGAGCAAAGTAATAATCTTCTAAATCAACTTCTTCTGCATCAAATCCCTCAGGGCATTGATCAGCAAATACTTTTAATAAGATATTCCCTGACTTAAACCTTGAAGAAACAACTTTATGTATACTCTCCATTTCATCTGCTTCATTCTTTTTCATAAGCTTACTAAAGATTTTTCCCTCAAGAGACTGAATTGCTTTTTCGGGAGTCGTCTTTACCAAAACTTTTCCCTTATTCATGATGGCAAAATTTGAACAGAGATCAGAAACATCCGTTACGATATGAGTAGAGAGAAGAACAGTTACTTCTTCACCGATGTCACTTAGAATATTATAAAAACGAACTCTCTCTTGCGGATCCAACCCCGCTGTTGGTTCATCGACAATAATGAGCTTAGGATTACCAATTAGCGCTTGAGCAATTCCAAAACGTTGCTTCATCCCACCAGAGTAGGTCGAGACGGCCCGCTTTTTTACATCCGTTAAGTTTGTCATTTCTAAAAGTTGTGCCACCAGCTCTTTTCGCTCTTTAGCATTAGCAATCCCCTTTAGCTGGGCCAAATAATCTAACAAATCATTTGCTGTCGCTTTTGGATAAACACCGAACTCTTGCGGAAGATAACCAAGCTGAGCTCGTAGTGACTCTGGAGAATTGAGAACATCAATATCGTTAAACTTAATGTCACCGCTATCAGGTGGCTGTAATGTGGCCAAAGTACGCATCAAAGAGGATTTACCCGCACCATTAGGTCCAAGTAAACCAAACATCCCCTTCTCCATCGACAAGTTCACATTATCTAAGGCCTTCACCCCATTCGCATACGTTTTCGTAATTCCCGTAATCTCTAAACTCATAGAACCCTCTTCTCTATAAAAAATAATTAAATCGTTTGTACCAACACACCAGCTATCAGTCCAAAAATCACAGCAAAATCCCCTCTCTAATAACAACACCATTTTCCTTAATTTCCCTCATGCTTGCTTGAGGAAGAGAGCTGATGCCGGAAGCGTACGCAAGTACGTGACCAAATCAGATCGATGACGAAAGTAATGATAAGGTAAATTAAGGGAAATGGTTGCGAGGGCTGGATTCGAACCACTGAATGCGGCTTGAGCATTCAGCCTGCAGGACCAAAGGTCGTTTGAGCACTTATTTTGCTAAAACTAATTAATTTGAGGGACTTTAAAAATTGGTTGCGGGGGCTGGATTCGAACCACTGAATGCGGCTTGAGCATTCAGCCTGCAGGACCAAAGGTCGTTTGAGCACTTATTTTGCTAAAACTAATTAATTTGAGGGACTTTAAAAATTGGTTGCGGGGGCTGGATTCGAACCAACGACCTTTGGGTTATGAGCCCAACGAGCTACCAGACTGCTCCACCCCGCGCTAATTGACTAAAATTACGTTAGTAACTGGTCTAGTAAACTAATCTATTTACTCTCTTATGTCTAGTACTTGCAACTTTTTGTGCCATCCAGAGTAATTTGATCCAACATAAAGTACTAAAATCATTGAAAAAAATGTCGATACTTTAATTAGAATGACCAAGATCAGGAGTTGGGGGAACAAGTTATGTCTCAAGATTTAAAACTAGAAAACAAAATTTTTATCGAATTAGATTCTGCTGAACTTACACAAGCTCAAATCAGAACGATCAAAACTTTAAACCATCTCCTCCAGCATGTTCTTACAACAGAAAGCGAATCAGAGTATTTTGATAACAGTGCTGAGGCCATTAGAATCTGTGCTTCATTAATTAAACAAGCTAACTTTCTCGACCAAGAGAGAGACAGTTCAATCCCCTATGAAGAACAAGCTTTAGAATTTTCATTAGACGTTCTTCAAGAACATATGACGTCATCTAAAGTTGTCTCTTACGATAACTAAAACTACTTAACGACCATTGCGTGAACTCCACGCATTTTATCTTCACGCTTTTTATCGAGTCTTTTCTTACGAGCTTCTCTTTTTCTAAGGTATTCTTTATCTTGCTCTTCTCTTTCTTGTTTCTTTTGAAGCTCAATTTGTCTTAACTTTTCTTTTCTTTGATTTATCGTATCGAAGTAGTTTTCTTTTCTAAAACGTAAAAACGTTTTATCAGCAGCATGAGGGCCAGCTTGCAGTGGTCTGTTTTTAACTTTGATCGATTTTTTATCTGATTGAAACTCTTCTTTTATAGCGTCTTCTAATTGTCGTTTAGTAATAAACTCATATGAGCCTGGCCCAATTCCCGAAATAGCAAGACCACCAATTGAAACACGCTTTAACTTATCAATTGTTAAACCATGTCCTTCACAAAGTCTTCTAATTTCACGGTTCTTCCCATCACTAATTCTAACTTCTAACCAAGTTTTTGAAGGAAGCTGTTTAATCACGCGCACACTTTGTGGCCTGATCGCTCCGACTTCAGGGTCATCAAAACCAGCTCTTAATTCTTTTAGAAGTTTGTGGTTAACACCACCAAAAACTTTTACTTCGTAAACTTTAGTAATATTTGAAGAAGGGTGAATAATATCATTGGCCAGCTCACCATCGTTAGTCATAATAAGAAGCCCTTCTGATAAATAATCCAAGCGCCCTACAGGATAAACTCTCCCAAGAGATGCTGGAATTAAATCCATGACTGTCTTTCTTCCTTCTGGGTCTGATACCGTCGTCATATAACCACGAGGCTTATGAAGAACCATATAAACACGATCGACTGCATCGGGATCGATAACTTCACCTTTAACTGTCACCACATCCTTTGAAGGATCGACTTTTGTTCCAAGAAGAGTAACCTTTTTACCGTTTACAGCAACTCTTCCTTCTTCAATTAAAACTTCTGCTTTTCTACGAGATGTAATGCCGGCATCGGCGATATACTTTTGTAATCTGATCATTTTGACTCCTATCGATCTCACGACCGTTATAATTAATGAGCTTTCAAACTATGTTTTTGTCCACAAATGGTCAAGTAGACTAGAAAAACTTACTGAAGATCAGTAGGTTCATCTAACTCACTGTTTTGATTAGACTCACCTTTAAGAAAACTTAAATCCAAATCAAGATCTTTGGCAGTTTCCTCAACTTCTTCAACCAACTCGTCTAAGGCCTCTAGCTTTTCACCAGTTAATTTTTCAAAAGCGTCATCTAGCGCTTTATCGAGCTCAATTTCTTCGTCATCTGAATCACCAAATAACTCATTAAACTCGGCAATGGCATCAGCTTCGATGGGCTCACCAGTATCGAGATCGATCATTTCAAACTCTTCCTCTTCTTCTGGAAGATTAAATGGACCCGCCGTTAAATCAGAAATTACTTTTGGATCAAAGGCACTATTAACAAGTTCAGACTCTACAGCTTCTTGATTAAACTTAGTTGTCACTTCTTTTCCAAGAAACTCTTCGAGAATATCAAAGGCGGATTTTTCTTCGTCATTACCTTTAATTGTTTTTGTAAACTCTGTATCAGCTGAGATAGCTTTAATGGATTCACTTAACTGATCGAGTTCTTCAATTTCATCAAAAACAAATTTGGCTTTATCACCCTCAGCAACAATACTCTTAATTTCTGAGATTTCTTTTTTCTTATCTGTCGCCAATGCTTCAAGTTCACTCTCTGGAGGAAGTTGATCAATATTTGGTAAATTAAACACTTCTAAAAACTCTGGAGTCGTTCCATAAAGAACAGGTCTTCCCACTTCATCAGATCGACCAACAACTTTTACAAGTCTTTTGTCCATAAGGACTCTAACAATATGACCAGAGTCTACACCTCTAATTCGATCCACTTCAACTTTAGATACAGGTTGTCTGTAAGCAATAATTGCCAGAACTTCTAAGGCAGAAGGCGTTAAGACAAGTGCGTTTACTTTAAATAAATCTTGAACGTAGCGAGAATAAGTAGCTTTGGTTCTAAATTGATAACCATCAGCGACTTCAACTAATCGAAGACCATGATGCTTTTCTTCGTATCCTTCCATTAGTCTTTCTAGAGACTGATGAACAACTCTAAGAGGTAACTCTTCATCGATTAAGTTTCTAATTTTTGTAATCGCAAGCGGTTTATCACTCATGAAAATTAGCGTTTCAATAGCGCCACAAAGAGAATCATAGTCGAGCCCCGTTCTGGCCATCCAAAGACTATCTTCTTGTTTTTGATCATCGTAATATTCTTGTACGAACTCAAATGCTTCTTCGCCTGGATATAGTGAATCTTCCCCTTCAGGAAACTTCGGGTTCAACTCCCACTCTTCAGTATTTTGATTTTCCATTTGAACTTCATCCATAACTAAACCTTTTTAATGATAAACCGGAGTTTCACCATCTTCTGTTTTTATAACTTCGGGTGCCACAGGGGTTTCTTCTAAATTTTCTTCTTTTTGTACTTCAACTTGTTCATCTTCTGATTCAGAAGCTGATGCATTCTCATCATCAAATCCATTTGCCTGATCGACATCGAGATCATCCAAAGAGCTCACAACATTTACAAGAACATCTGATTTATTATTTTCTTGATTAATTTCTACTTTCTTAAGTCGAGCCAGTTCTAACAAACTAATAAATGTAATAACGATATCAGAGATACCATCTTCTGCGGACTCATTGAGTAACCCTCTTAGAGAGAAAGACTCCCCCATCTTTAAATTATTTTTAAGAGAAACGAGCTTTTCCTTAATACTTAAGCGATCACGCTTAACGACAGTATATTTACGTCTTTCACGCTCAAGATAATCCATCATCGCTCCCGTTAACTCATCAAGAGCTAGTGGAGTGAGAATAGAATCGATAATAGTTTTTCTATTAATTTTTGGTTTAACAAAAATCTCATGACCTTTTTTAGGTAGGCCCCAAAGATTTTTTGCTAATTTCTGAAAGCGTTGGAGTTCCTCTAGCCTTCTAATTAAGTCTTCTTGAGAGACAATATTAACTGCGGAGTCAGGCGAAAGCTTCGCTAACTCTGCCTGATCTTCAATTGAAATTACCGTTTTTGATTTTAGATAAATTAATGTTGAAGCTAAATAAAGATAATCACCGGCAACATCAAAATTGAGCTCTTTCATAAGAGAAAGGTATTGCAAATATTGACTTGTAATTTTGACGAGATCTAACTCTCTTACATCCATTTCTTCTTTTTGGATAAGAAGAAGTAGTAAGGCCAGTGGACCATCAAACTGCTGCGTCTGAATATTAATTTCAGTGTTTAACATACGCCTCTCAATTTATGTGATTAGAATTCTTCCTTCCTAGAGATCAACCAAGCACACTTAAAAATACCACCAACATCCCCTGCGCCAGATACTGAGCTGGCAATAATAAATAACTAAAGATATTGGTAAACCAAAGTAACAAAATAAAAACAAAACTATAACGCCCAAGTTCTTCGTACTTTCTTGCAGCTTCATAGTCTAAAAATGTCGAAACCATTTTTGATCCATCAAGTGGTGGAAATGGGATTAAGTTGAAAACAGCGAGGATCATATTTATCCATAAACTCTTATGGGCCATCTTTTGAACTGTCGCTAAAATACCGTCAGCTGTTGGGTAATAAACCATAATGAAAGCAACGATAAAAGTTGAGATAACGGCCAGTAAAATATTCGCAAGAGGACCAGCAAAGCTAACCCAGAAAACCCCAGAACGAACATTTTTAAAATAACGAGGATCGACGGGAACAGGTTTGGCCCAACCAAACATGACTCCACCAATAAGGGCCCCAAAAAGAGGGAAGATCACAGTACCCATGAGGTCGTAATGGGCCATGGGATTAAAAGTCATCCTTCCAGAAAGCTCAGCTGTGTTATCACCAAAACGTTTTGCCATCCACGCGTGAGCGTATTCATGAAAAACAATGGCCAGTAAGAAACCGGGGACACTGAGCGAAAAATTTTCTATAAATGCTTGAGTGTTCATCTCCCTATATTAATATCACTTGGGAGCATCGTGTGACAATCGTTTAAGCAGCTTTCCAGAAAGGTTTACCCTGCATTGCAAGACGATCAATTAATGTATGTATATTGTTTAAATGATTAAAGTCTTGAGGGTTATAATGCGCAATATAATGCCCTTTCTTATCTGGAACAGGAACAATCGCCACTTTGATAAGAATGTCCTCATTAGGAATATGCGCAACTGCATCGTGATTCATTGCTATAAATTTCTGTTCGACATCGCGACAAGTGAAGTGAAAGCCGCCTGCACTAATCTCTTTAATTTCAACAGGAACATTCAGTCCAATCTCTAAATCAAGATGTCCTTTGGTATCGAGCAACCAGCGATTTGATTGTCTAATTTTTTCCATGGGATATTCTGTTTTTTGATAAAGCTGAATATCTTTCATTCGTCCAAGTGGCTGACCTTTTAAAAACCTTTTACATAACCTCAAACAAATATCGGGCTTATCCCATAAACATTGATGATCTGTTTCTGAAATAATGGCCATTGATCTTGAAACACATTTTTTAGATATGAGAAAGCTTTCGTAGGGGCCACTAAGAGGATCATACTCTCCGGTCACGATTAAAACATCGGTCGAAGACTCCGTCCCACGGAAAATATCTTCCCAAGCGAGAATTTTCTCAAGATAGGCCTCTAGGTTTTTCTTTTGTAAATGAGCGAGTTCAACAAACTTATCGATAGCGTGATCTAATTTATCGCGATCTAAAATCTTATGATAGTTCGTCATCGTATGGGCCATACTTATAGCGAAGTCCTTATAGTTTTCTTCTCTCAGCTGATCAAGCTGATAAGATAAAATCTTGCGAGTTGACTCTCTAATTCGAGATGTTGTTCCGTAGAGAACAAGCTTTTCAACTTTTTCAGGAAACCCGAGGGCAAAATCAATTGCCCACAAAGTTGTATAGGAGTTTGCAACTAAATTAATTTTTTCAAAACCAAGTGACTCAACCCAATTATTGATTAAGTTAATATCTTGATCGATGGCCTTATTAGGCCTTTCGTTATTTGTGCCCATGCCGGGAAGTTCAATGACGTAGAAAGGTCTATCTTTAGCGACACTTTTAAAATTTTCGTAGTAAAAATCGGCGGTAATTATATTATCTGCAATAAAAATGACAGGAGTAAGCATGGCCTTATCTGGTTTAACAGAGTTGTAATATCTCAACCTTTTACCATTACCAACAAACTCATAAATAGCGACTGGTGCGGAATTAAACATAAAAAACTCGTTGTTCTGCCTATATCGGACCGTTTTAGTAAATTATTTAGTTAAAATTAGATTAGCTGGCTGAGAAATGAAGTCAAATGATGTTTTGCTCGTTTTTAGACCAAAAAAATTTTCAAGAGTTGGGTCATCTATGCCTAATTTTTCAGGCAGATTGTAGTACAATTAAGAGAAATATCACTTATAGGAACATGGATGATCCTCTCACGAATAATAGTCGCTCTCTGTTTTTTCTTTAATGTTTCCATCTTGGCAGAGGAGGAAAACAGCTCAAAGAAAGTTCTTGAGAGTTTAAACGCTCCCTTCATAGCGATTCTAGAGAAAGGCACCATTGTCGTCGATCATAAAACGAAACAAAAAATGATGGTTCCGGCCACCATTAAAGTGAAAGCAAAACAACATAAAATCGGTGGCCTCTATTCAGATATCTATACCATTGACGGAAAGAAAAAATATTTTACCCTCACGGAATACCTTGTATCAGTAGAAGACGATAAGAAATTAGCTCCACAAGTCGACCACCTCGCCGTCTATGATTATTCTGGAGAAAAAATTCTTTATAATAGTAAGTTTCAAACTCTATCTTTTATCGATTATCAATTGAGTTTTATTTCGACTGATTACTACGCTGAAATCTATCGAGGAACTTCCACTGCTGCGGTCGAGAGTCAATTAGGTATAAAGCAATATTTTTCTCACCCCACGATTCCCATTGATTTTGGAATTGCCGGCTCAATTCATAGAGGTTTTTATAATGATGATGTCGGGACAATCACTTGGAGTTCTGCCTTTATTGGACCTACCATTCACACCAACCTATGGGAGTCCGAGGGAGGGGCATTACATCTTCACGTCAGTGCTTTAAAATCCTTAAGCCATAAATCAAAGTTTGATCCCGATGAACATAAATTCTCAACGAACATGCTTCGAATTGAAATTAGTCAATCATTCAAGATGAGATACGGAAGTTTCACTCTCGGTGGTGCCATCAATTTATCGCAATCATCGATCAAAGAAACAAGTGAATATCTTGAGACAAATCGAGACAGAGATACTGTCTTTGGCATCGGTGCCACCATTGGCTTTTATAAACCATGGATACTTAACTTATGAAATTAGTTCTTCATTCAATCTTCTTTGTTTTTATTAAAGCGACAACTGCTGGTGAAGCGATGATTGTTGTTCATGAAGCTCAACTTTTGAAAGAACCTAGAGTTGATGCAAAAGTCGTTCAAAGTGTTCGAAAAGGTCAGCATATTTATATTCATAAAAAACATTTTCTCAATAGTCCTTTAGATAGCCGTTACTTTAAAGAACATTATCCTGATCTCATTAAATATGAAGAAGATGAGCATCCGGGTTATTATTTAACGAGGGATAATACAGGTGAAGATGCCTACCTTCCAAAGGAGTATGCTAAGCTTATTTATCGAGATGGTCGTGAAATCACTCAGTCCGTTACTCCCTTTAAACCAGATCCTTTTGACTATCGTTTACCGGAGCCACTGCCTGAAGGTTATCCCGTCTTAAGAGAAAACTCTTATCGTTCTGCTATCTCTTTATTTGCTGGTCCTGACTTAAAATCAAATTATCCCTATACCTCAGTTATGGAGAAAGAAAAGTTTTCTCAAAGAGGTGGTCTCCAGCTTAATTACCTCACCAGAGCAAATTGGGATACACAGGATAGAGTTTACTGGGGCGGAACTTTTCATATCTGGGCCTCAACGGCGGAGTATGATCTATTCGATGGAACAAATAGTACAGAAAACAAGGGACAAGTCGGCTTTGGTCCTGTTTTTTCCTACGATACTTGGAAAACAGAAGACTATATGATCAACCTACTCTTACAAGTTACGTTTGATTACAATCGAGTGCTTATCAAAAGAGAAGATCGAGGGGATGAGTTAAAAGAAGAAAGAAGTTTTACCGGCTTCACTGTATCTCCAAAAATTGGAACCTCCTTTCACTTTATAAATGTCTTTGAAAGTGGCAGCTTCTTTATTGGAGCTGATATGCAACTCATCTTGCCAACCACTCTTACGTCAAATACGGAACCAAATGCACCTGATCTTTGGAATCAATACGGGACTTCAGAAGATACTTTAGCTTACCCCCTTACCGCTATATGGAATGGGATGATTGGCTTTCAATTTCAATATTAATCAATGCAGCTCTTTCTGAGTAAAATAATCAACATTACCCTTGTCAATATAGGTAAAACTTTATTTTTTTAAAACTTTAGTAATTTTTTTAAAGATTAATCTTTTTGCAGCGATAAGTTTATCAAGGCAAGTCAGGATGACTTAATATATTTAACGTTTTTGCCATTATCCAGGAGGGAAGGCATGAAAAAAGAAATCAAAGACATCATCGAGAACGAAGTATTATTTCAAAAGCTAGGAAGCACATGGTTTGTTTTCTCTGAAATAAATGACGAAGTTGTTTACTCGACATTACCTGATGGAATGGATCCCTTTTCGATTAAACTAGAACTGTTTGATGTTATTGAGGAGCATATGAATAAAGTTGCTCGTCATAGAAAACAACCTGAAGCCATTTAATTTGTGATTTAAAATGGCAAAGAAAAAACCCTTTCAACATATTTTCGAGGGAAAAAGCATTCAGACTTTGAGTATGTCTTATAAAAAGGGCTCTGCTAGAGAAAAAAATAGCAAGCGGAGCCAAATTGAAGATAAAAAAGAAATAGAGGCTTATTTAAAGAAAATCAAAGACAAATTGAAAAACGACCCGGCGGCTCAAAAGAAAGCCGCGATGATTATTTCATTGATGCTAGGTGATGAGTCTAATCAAAAAACAAAGACTAAGAAAGTCATCTAAGGTACAATAAGCACATTCTCTCGTGAGGTGCCTATGGAAGTATCATTTTATAATTTTGAAGAATTACATACCGATTCTCTTAGAAAAGATATCGTTAATCGTGTTGATCACATCATTCAAGAGGGATCTTTTGTTGAAGGTCCTTACAATCGAGAATTTGAAAAAAAGTTTGCCGAACATAATAAAGTTAAACATTGTCTACTGGTCGCTAACGGAACAGATGCTCTCGAAGTATCACTCCTCGCTCTTGGAATAAAACCTGGAGAAAAAGTAGGTGTTCCCGGAATTACTTTTTATGCGACGGCAGAAGCGGTTATCAATATTGGGGCCATTCCTGTTCATATCGATGTCAATTTAGAAGATGCTCTATTTTCTCTGGAGTCATTAAAAAGAGTTCATCAAGCTCAACAACTTAAAGCAGTCATGCCTGTTCATATTTATGGCAACGTCGCTGATATGGAAAATATTTATCAGTATTGTGACGAACAAAAGATTGCTGTCATTGAAGACTCTGCTCAAGCTTTTGGAGGGCATTATAAAAACGGAAATCCCGTTGGAAGTATGACTGGTCTAACCACTTTTTCATTTTATCCAACAAAAAATTTAAGCGCTTTTGGTGATGCTGGTTGTATTCTCACACAAGATGATCAACTCGCTGAAAAAATTAAAGTCATACGTAACCACGGTAGAGGCGATGATCACGCTCTGGGAAGAAATTCTCGTTGTGATCATATCCAAGCCGCAGTCCTTGATGCAAAATTTCAAAGTACTATTGAGCATAATAAAAAAAGAAGTGAAATTGCTAGAGAGTATTTTAATTTATTAAAAGATACTGGAGTTCAACTCTTGCCAGAAAATTCGCTAAAACAATCTGCCTGGCATCTCTTTCCCATTTTTCTTAAAGATCAAAATCAAAGAGAAGCTCTTCAAGCTTTTCTCAATGACAATAAAATTGGCTCGGCTCCTTTTTATGAAAAGGCGATGACTCAAGAGCCACCCCTTAAAGACTATGCTGGTGAAAGAGAAAATGCAGAGAACTTAGCAGGTAGATTACTTTGTTTGCCGATGCACCCCTTTCTTTCATCTGAGCAAATTCAATACGTTAGCACTAAGCTAAAAGAATTTTTAGGTAAGTAAGTTTCAAATTCACATTATTTTTGATACAGAAGGCCATGGAAAGTGAATCGGTGACTCTGACATCTCCAACATTTAAATATTCTCATAGAAATCCTTATCACGATAAACTCAGTGATTTTGAGGAATTCGTTATTCGCGATGAACAGACTGAAGAGTATCGTGGGAAGTGGAACCTTGAAGTTTTTAATCGAGAAGCTCCACTATATTTAGAAGTAGGCTCAGGCTATGGCCACTTTATGCTGGAGTTCTGTGAAAAAAATCCGCATGTGAATTACCTTGGAATGGATTTTCGCTTTAAAAGAAGTTTTAATTTGGCCAGAAAACTAAAACAGCACCCGACTCAAAACTTTAGATTTTTAAGAGCACGAGGAGAAAGAATCGACTATATGTTTGCCGACTCAGAACTCGATGCCATTTTTTATTTCTTTCCTGATCCCTGGCCAAAGAGAAAACATCTCAAAAAAAGATTATTTCAAGAGCCTTTTCTCAAAGCTGCATCTAAGGTTCTCAAGCCAGGTGGTAAACTTTATGTGAAAACAGATCACGAAGGCTACGCCCATTGGATGGCCGAACGGATTGAACAAAATAAAGACTTTAAACTGCAACTGAAAACTTTTGATCTACACGAACATTTCCCGGAACATTTTCTAGCTAATCATATTACAAAATTTGAAAAAATTTTCTTGGGTCAAAACATTCCTATTAAGGCTTTTGTCCTTGAGAATATAAAGTAATTAATGACCGGAACTTTAGACGACTTAAAATTAAAGATAAAAGATCTTCCAATATCGGAGATTATTGGGCAGTACCTAACACTCACGAGAAAAGGTGCTCAGACTCTTGCAAAATGTCCTTTCCATGATGATAGTCATCCGTCTTTAAATATTAATGATCAAAAAGGCATGTGGTATTGCTTCGTCGATAATATGGGTGGCGACGCTATAACCTTTGTCATGAATTATAAAAACCTTAATTACGTCGATGCTCTCGAAGATATCTGCGGGGCCATGGGTTGGGACTTCAGTCAATATCAAAGCAAAACTAAACAGTCCCCCAAACTTGAGATGGCCAAAAAAATTCTTACCAAATCCACTCACCTCTTTAAAAAATGTGCTGAAACAAAAAACTTTCCCGCTTTCACTGAGTTTTTAAAAACAAGAGGAATTGATGAAGAAACGGCCACAAACTATCAATTAGGAATTAGTCCAAAGAATAATGCTCTCTTTGAATATTTGAACTCTATCCCTAATCAAAAAGAACGAGATTTCGCCCTTTCGATTGCTAGTCAGCTGGGGCTAATTCGTCCCTCAAAATATGAAGGCCAAGCCTATTATGACACTTTCAGAGAGAGGATTATGTTTCCCATCTGGAATGTTAGTGGCCAAGTAATTGGATTCACTAGCAAGATTACCAGACCTGATCAAAAACCACGTTATTTAAACTCAATTGAATCTTTTATGTTCAATAAAAGTGAGATCCTTTATGGAATCAATTTTGCAAAAACTGCTATTAGACAGCAGGATGCTGTCATATTGGTTGAAGGAAATATGGACCAAATTTCACTATTTCAAGCAGGATTTCAAAATTGTGTCGCAATTATGGGGACAGCGCTTACCGAAAACAATGTGGAGTACCTTTTAAAACTGACTAAAAATATTTACCTCTGTCTCGATAATGATCAAGGCGGTAAACAAGCGGCCATTAAAGCTAATACACTTTTTATGGCCCATGGCATTACGCCAAAATTTGTCTCGTTGATGGATGTAAAAGATCCTGATGAGTTTATCGTCGCCAAAGGAGGCTTGGCCTTTCAAAACCAATTAGAAAGTGCCGGCCCTATGATTGATTTAATTCTCTCCGATCTGATTGATAGTGGTAAAGATGCCTCTACTGACGAGGCCCTCTCCCTTTTGCAAGATGCTTATAAAGCTGTTTCACCCTTGAAAGATTCTTTGCAAGCTACTGAAAGAATTATGAATTTCGCTTCTGAATTGGGATTAAAAAGTGACTCAAATCTTATTTTAGAAAATTATAAAAACTATTTGCAGGGCAACAAAACAAGTGCCCCTAGAACAGCTCCAAAAACTCAAACGACGACAACAAATCCAACTCTAAAATCGGAAGAAAAACATGTTGATCTTCCACCGGCGCAAATTACAAAAGTTGAAAAAACTCTAATGCAAAATCTGATCCAATTTCCTGAACTACTGGGTCATGACGAGCTAGGCAAATTGCTTGATTTTATTGGTGAAAATGAGGTAAAAAGGTTTGTTTGCGCAGTTAAAGATATTTATTTTGAAATCGACGAAGCAGAGTACTTATCAGTCATTAGGAGTATCATTTCAGGGGATCAATATTCTAAAGAATTAGCAGGAACAGTAGGTGCCGCATTATGGACTTACCGACCTCATCCACTTGAAGACAAAGTTGTCGATCAGATGCTCACCGATCTAAGCGCAAAATTGGAAGAAGAAATGTTAAGGGACAAAAAAATATCAATTAAGAATCAACAAAAGAATGTTCTGGACAAAGAGTCTCAAGAAAAACTTTTCAATGAGTTGATTACTGTTGAAAAAAGATTGGCCCAACTAAAAAAGAACTCAAGAAAAAAATCTTCAACAATTATTTAAGGAGTCTGAATGTCCGCTGTTGAAAAATTTCTAAATTCAAAAGAATTTTCAAAACTACTCGTTAAGGGAAAAGACCAATCAAGTCTTACTCCAGAAGAAGTTAACGACGCCATCCCTGCAAGTATTGTCGGCTTTACTGATGTCGATATGATTATGAAAAAACTTGAAGAACTTGAAATAGAAGTTCAAGAAGTTGAAAACGACGAAGAGGATGAAGAAGGAATTCGTTTAGACGGAACCGAAATTATCGAAGAAACTCTGTCGAAAGAAGAAAAAGCAGAATTAAGATCTGCCTCCACAGACCCTGTTAAATTATATTTAAAAAGAATGGGTTCAGTACCACTCTTAACAAGAGATGGAGAAGTCGAGATTGCAAAAGAAATTGAAGAAGGTGAAAGAGAAATTATTCTTTCTTCACTTAAGTCATCTCACGCCCTTAGCGAAATCGTAAAACTAAGAGACAAGATTAATACTCAAGAAAACCAAGCTGAATTTGTAAAAGAGCTTGTTCGTGGTCTTGATGATGAATCATCTCAAGCAGATATCAAGAAGACTCAAAAGTTAATCACTGAAACTTGTGACAAATTAGAAGCGCTTCTCGCTCAAGTAGCAAACGAAGATGGGACGCTAAAGAAGTTTTCTAAAGAACAAAGAAAAGAGATGGATGATCTGGCCGAAACACTTGCCGATCTGACTTTCAACAGAAAAATTATCAACAGCTTCGTTGAGCCCGTAAAAAAATACTACCTACAGTTCAGATCACTTTATGATCAACAAGATCGAATTTTTAAATTTTTAGAAGTCGATAATCTAGATGATTACAAAGTTCTCTATGACAAAATTATGGATAGCGATGCTTTCAAAAGAAAGTTTGCAAAAGACCTATTCACCACTGATGCAAAAGTTGAACAACTTGTAAGAAACCAAGAAGATATTATTAGAAAACTTCGTCGTGTGAGTATGGAAGCAGGAATGGAATTTGATGATATCCATGAGGTTTATAAAATTATTCTCATCGGTGAAAAGAAAGCTGACGAAGCCAAAGCAAGACTTGTGGAAGCGAACCTAAGACTTGTAGTTTCTATTGCTAAAAAATATACCAACCGTGGCCTACAATTTCTCGACCTTATTCAGGAAGGAAATATCGGCCTTATGAAAGCCGTTGATAAATTTGAATACCGAAGAGGTTATAAATTTTCTACTTATGCTACATGGTGGATCAGACAAGCAATCACAAGGGCCATTGCTGATCAGGCGAGAACGATTCGTATTCCTGTTCACATGATTGAAACCATTAACAAAATGGTTAGAACTCAGAGACAACTAATTCAAGAGCTTGGAAGAGAGCCAACTCCAGAAGAAATTGCTGAAAGAATGGAACTTCCCGTTGAGAAAGTTAAAAAAGTTCAAAAGATTTCAAAAGAACCTATTTCTCTTGAGACTCCTATTGGTGAAGAAGAAGATAGTTCGCTCGGTGATTTTATTGAAGATAAGAAAATTATTTCACCAGCTGATGCTGCCATTTCAATTACTCTTTCAGAACAAACACGTGAAGTTTTATCAAGTTTAACTCCACGTGAAGAAAAAGTTCTCAGAATGAGATTTGGTATCGGTGAAAAATCTGACCATACGCTCGAGGAAGTTGGTCAAGATTTCTTCGTTACCAGAGAAAGAATTAGACAAATTGAAGCCAAAGCTCTTAGAAAGCTACGTCACCCATCTAGGGCAAAATTATTGAAAGCCTATATCGATGGAGACGGTGGTTCAAACAATCATTAATTCGAAGAAAAATTACTTCTTATTGAATAAAAAAAATTGAAACGAAAAAATTGCGTGGGAGAAAACATTCTCCCACTAAGTTATAATATGTCTTTATCTTTTAAGGAAAGCAATGATACCTGACTATAGCAGAAGGTCACTAACAACAGAGTTAAAGACAAAAGCTAGTAAATATTTCGATACCAAACTAATTGGAAAAGCAGAACAATTAGTAGAACAATCACAAATTTCAATTTCTTTTAGTAAAGGAAACTTCGATACGTATTTCATTTGTAGTGGTCTCGTTCGTGACAGTGGAAACTACGAGACAAAAGTTACCTATAAAAAAAGACTCGAAGATACTGATGAAAGTCCCGTCAGCTCTGATTGCAATTGTAAAGAGTGGACAGAGCATGGGCACTGCTATCATGTCGTTGCTCTATTTTTAAGTTATTGCATAAAACTTAAACTCAACGAACAAGCTTCTGAAGAAAGTTCATCATCTCCCCTACCACCTAGTCATACACTTTTTCATTACGCTGTTAGTGTCTATGAATATGGAAAAATTTTAGATGGGCCACATAAACTTGTGGGGGCCAAACCTAATTCAACCTACTCATCACTCCAATATCTTCTCCAAAACCGAGAAGTTAAAAACTTTCCTCTTCCAACAAATTTTAAACATACATTGGTAATGGATATACAATCCGTTATTAAAACAGAGGAAAATGAAAATATTAGTAGTATCCCTCAATTAACTTTTTATTTAAAAGATAGTGAGGGAAAAAAGACATCTGAAATTTCACTGTTTGAGCATATCTATATATTCAATTGGAAAAATGGTGAGGCTTATAATATCGATGGTGATATTAAATTACTTATCCAAAAGATAAGACATAATATTCATAGCTATAATATCAATGACATTATTGCTATCGCTGGAGCCTATGTTAGCGATAACTTTAAAGTTTCTCTCGATGGGATTCCCCTTGAAGAAGTTCCTATCATGTCTGCAGCACCTTATTTTGAAATAGATCGCAAAAAGGGCAATAGCCAATTTGACATAGCTATTTCTTTTAAAGGTTCTAATGGTGTCAAAGCTCCCATACCAGCCGTTTTAAAACTTTTTAACTTTAATGGTGGTGAGCTTTCTAGCTTTAAAAGAAAAATCGATGCTTATCAGTTTATTCACACATTAGTTAATGACTTTGAGTTCAATACTCAAAATTATAAAAAAGAACTCACAAGCACGAGTAGAAAGTTTAAAATAATCGATCTCATTGATAGCCTTAGGGACACTGAAGAAACTAATGTTTACCATGTTCACGAAAAAGTACTATTTAAATACGAAAATACATTTATTAAAAAGTATATCTCTCAAGCATTAAAATCTTTTGGTGAAACCTTTTTTAGATTTTCTACTTTTGATTCCACAATCAATGAACTTAATTACAAAGTGGGAACAACTATATTACTTGAGGGTCTTCATGGTTTTCACAATGCTCTCAATACTTATCATCTCAATATCCTTTATCAAAATAGTGAAGCTGGTCACTGGTCTTCGAGAGTACGGTTTGAAAGAAAATCAAAAGCATCTAATTGGTTTGATCTTGAGCTAGAGATTAATGACGAAGATCTCGAAATACTAAAACAAGCAAAAATCGGACAAGATTATATTATTACTGATGACAAGCTCATTCTATTAAATCGAGAGCAAAAAGAGCTCGTGAAGTTTCTTAAAAAATATACTGAATATGAAAAGCAATCAGTTTACAAAGAAACCAAAGATGACAACACAACCACTAATAAATTTGTCATCCCCTTTCAACGAGCAAGAATATTTGAGCTTTTCGAACTAAAGAAGATGGGGATTGAGGGAGCTTTAACAGAGGAAGAAATCAAAATCTGTGAAACGCTCTCTTCGCTTGAAGAAATGCCCGAATACGAAATTCCATCTAATCAAAAAGATGTACTGAGACCTTATCAAAAAACGGGATTTCAATGGCTACGCTTTCTTTATGAAAATAAACTGGGAGCTTGTCTTGCCGATGACATGGGACTTGGGAAAACACTTCAAACAATTAGTTTCATCACCTCTATATATGAAGAAGTCGATAAAATCCTAATTGTCTGTCCAGTGACATTACTTCTCAACTGGGAAAAAGAATTTAAGAAGTTCTCAAATCTCGATGTCTCAATTTATCACGGTGGTGAAAGAAGCTATGACAAAGACTCTAAAATTATCCTTACCAGTTATGGAATATTAAAAAGAGAAATCCATGATACTTTTGCTGATGTTCATTTCGATATCTTTATTCTCGATGAAGTACAGCACCTTAAAAACATCAGAAGCCAAGGTTCCTTTGCTGCGAGGAAACTGAAAGCCGATTTTAGAATTTGCTTAACGGGTACCCCAGTAGAAAATGATCTTGCCGAGTTTTATAATATTTTAGATTTATCTATTCCAGGGATCTGGGGTGATTTGCATTTTTTCAGAACGAGTTCTAATAAAAAATCGAGATTACTGGCAAGAAAAACAGCGAGTCCATTCATTTTAAGAAGAACAAAGGGACAAGTGCTCTCTGACCTACCTCCGAAAATTGAAAATAATGTTTATCTCAATTTCTCTACTCATGAAAAAACAAGGTATATTGAAACCTTATCGACTGTGAGAAAGAAAATTGACGATGCTCCTTCGAAAAGAAAATACGGAGAAATTTTAAAAGGTCTGCTTGAGTTACGTCAGAGATGTTTATGGCAACCGCAACAAGATAACCCCACTTTTTCAATGGCCAATATCAATTCAACAAAAATTGAGTTTTTAGTTGAAACACTTGATCAAATTATAGAAGAAGGTCATCAAGCGATCGTTTTCTCTCAGTTTACGACTTATCTTGATTTGATTCAGAAAGTTTTACATGAGAAGCACTTGAAGCTATCTCGAATTGATGGTTCTCAAAGTGTAAAAAAACGACAAGAACAAGTTGAAATTTTTCAAGGTGGAAAAAGCCAAGTCTTTTTAATCTCACTTCGTGCTGGTGGTGTTGGTCTCAATTTAACGGCAGCTAGTTATGTCTTTGTCATGGACCCTTGGTGGAACCCTGCTGTCGAATCCCAAGCAATTGACCGTGCTCACAGAATTGGCCAAAAGAATAATCTGACTGTTTATAGGCCAATTGTGAAAGGCTCGGTTGAAGAGAAAGTCCTCGAGCTCCAGCAAACAAAACGAGAGCTCTTTCAAGAGTTATTACCTGAGAACAGTAGTGATGAGCTCTTTACAGGTAAGCTAACTATGGAAAATTTCGAAGCTTTACTAAAATAATTTCATTTATGAAACAGTCTTTTGACTTATCGCAAGGTAGATAATAGAACGTACAGTCTAAAAAGGTACGGAGTTAAAATTGCGAATATTATGTGTTGAAGATGACCTCATTTTAAGAAAATTTATTACCAAAAAATGTCAACAATTTGGGGAGACTCAAGCTTGCCGTGATTTAAAGGCTGCCCTCACGATCATAGAAGATCATCAGTTTGATTTCGCCCTTATTGATTTAAACCTCAATGATGAGGATAAGCTCGATGGGCTTAATGTTTTAAAAGAGTGCGTGAAAAAAAATATTAAATGCGCCGTTTTAACTGGTCATGAAGATAAGAACATCATTGAACAGGCATTTAAACTCGGAACACAACAATACTTTACAAAAGTTGAGTTAAGCGAAAACATTGATTTTTTACTTAAATCTTTTTTAAAAAATAAGAAAAAGCCGACAACAAAGACCCTCTTTTCACAAAAATATATTACTCGCCATGAACCACTGATTAGGTCTATTGAGTTCGCAGTCGAACAGTCTCAACTTAATAAGACCATTCTTTTAACAGGACCAACCGGTGTTGGAAAAACGACGGTAGCTAAAATCATTCACGATATGACTAATACCAATGGTCCTTTTATTGCAAAAAACCTCAATGAGATTAATGAAAACTTAATAGAGTCAGAGCTTTTTGGACATATTAAAGGTTCTTTCACCGGAGCAACTCAAGACAAAGATGGGTTACTCAAAATGGCCGATGGTGGCACCTTATTTTTGGATGAAATTGCAAGCCTTCCTCTATCAATTCAAAAAAAGTTATTAAAAGTTATTGAAGAAAAAGAGTTTACACCTGTAGGAGGAACAAAGCCTCTCAAAGTAGACTTTCAACTTATCTCCGCGACTTGTGAAGACATTGAAAAAAATATTGAACAAGGTAATCTCAGAGTTGACTTTTATTTTAGAATCAAAGGTTACGAAGTTACGATTCCTCCACTTAAAGAAAGAATACACGATATAGTTCCCCTCATAGACTTTTTTATAGCTAATAGTTCTAAAAAAATATTTTTAACTAACGAAGTATTAAACATACTTCATGAATATTCTTGGCCTGGTAATATTAGAGAGCTAAAAAATATCATTCAGTCTCTTATCTTAACTCATTCTGGGGCGATACAAGTGTCTGACTTACCTCAAGCATTATTAAAAGGTCCACATAGCTCAAGTGATGAAATAGAAAGTTTTTTATCTCCAAAAAACTTATCGTATATTAAACAGCATGGCTTACCTGACTTAATAAAGAAAATTGAACAAGAGGCTTTTCATCATGCTCAAAAAGAATATGGAGAAAGAATCAATAAAATTTCAAGAGAATTAAGAATATCGAAAAGTGTTTATTATCGACTAGCTTCTCTTTCAAAAGACGAGACATCTCATGGATAAAACTCATCAAATTAATAATTCGCTTACGAAAATAAAAGTTATCTATGATTTATTACGAAATAGTGATGAAGAAGATAACGAAGAATGTATCAAACACCTTGAGTCTGAGCTTGAAAAAATAAAAAGTATCTTTCATTCTTTACGTTGTAACTCATAAATTTTTGAATATTTCAAAAAAGTATAAAAACCATTAATGAGGCAGATCACTAACCCTTTCCAACCATCGAGAAAACCCGCTTTTAGAATATAGTCTTTCAAGAATTTGAGTGGAGGTCTCGTTAAAATATGGAAAACGGAACTTCTTTTTCCCTCACGAAAAAAAGATTCTGCTGCAATGGATGAAAATTTATTTGTCTGATTTATATGATCTGCAATGGAAGCATAACTATAGTGAAGTAAATCTCCCGTTAAAAAAGATGTATCATCGTTTGTCTGGGGTAATAAAATATCGTGAGGGTTAACTCCACCCCACTTTGCCATTCCTTTTTTTACTAATCGTAACTTGATATCCGGATACCAACCACAGTGTTTTACCCAGTGACCTCCATAATTATTTAATCGCGTAAAGCTATAGAAATTTGACGTTGGGTTCTCTTTAACTTTTAAAATCGAATTTCTTAGCTCTGGACTTACAACTTCATCTGCATCAATACCTAGTACAAATTCTCCAGAGGCTTTTGAGAAAGCATAGTTCTTTTGCTGAATGTGACCTATAAATTTATTTTTAAAAAACTTTACATTACTAAAGCTCATGCAAATTTCTTCTGTTTTATCAGAAGAAAAAGAGTCGACAACGATGATCTCATCTGCAATTCCCTGAAGTGAATTTATACATCTGGCAATATTTTGCTCTTCATTTAATGTAATTATTGCTGCACTTAGACTAACCATGGTCACCTAGAGACTTTTTTACTTAGTTGAATTAGTATAATTATACATGAAGAAAAACTCCTATTCTAATATTTTAGTGGTTAAAAATAGGGCCATGGGTGATGCTATTATCGGAACGGCAACGATACAATACCTCAAAGAGCTCTACCCAAATGCAACGATATCTTATCTTGTCCCAAAATGGATTGCCCCTCTTTTTGAAAAAGTTGCAACGAGGATTGATCATGTCATTGGTTTAGATTTCAAAAGTCTATCTGATTGGTGGCGTAACTATAAAGTCATCTCATCGCTCAAACCAGATTGTGTCTTTGAAATGTTTCAATCAGGAAGAACGAGTAAGTTTTTTTCTCTCTATTGTAAACTGAAAGGAATACCTTATTTTTATCATAATCATCACACAAGTACTGGACCTGTTTTAGATCAAGGAAAAATAAAATCAAATATTCAAAGAGATCTCGATGGTGCGTGGACTTTTTTTTCTGGGGGAGAAATACCACATTACTTAAATTACAAACCTGTTTTCACAATCGATTCTCAAAAAAGAAATCAAATAATATTTGGAGTTGTGGCGACAAGAGAAACAAAGATGTGGCCTTTAAAGTTTTTTGCAGAACTAAGTCACAAATTAGAAGAAGACATCATTATTCCTCTTTCCCCTTCTAAGGTTGATCAAGCAATTAAAGAAAAACTTATCAGTTATAATATTAAAGCCGAATTTTTGGAGAAACCCCTCAAGGAACTCCCTGAAGCACTTGCTGGATCAAAACTCTATATAGGAAATGATACAGGCTTAAAACATCTCGCCATTGCGCTCGGTATTCCCTCTTATACATTATTTGGACCAGAGCCTCCTGGGGAATGGCACCCTTATGATACGGAAAAGAACCCCTACTATTACCTTGAAGGGTTAACCTGCAGAACAAGAGAAGCTCATTATTGTGGACTAAGTGTGTGTCCTGAAATGATATGCCTCAATCAATTTGGACCAGATCAGTTGATAGCAGAACTCAGTATGAAAAACATGATTTAGGAAAATTTCCTTTTGCAAAATAATAATAATGGTCTTTATACAATTGCTCTGTCTCATAAGGACGACATTGATTAATAATTTTTTCTAGATCATTTTTTTTAAGAGGCAATGTTCCTCCTGTTTCATTTCTTTCAATCAGCATATATTCAAATTGATCAAGAATAATAATATTATGCCCTCTTCCTGGGTGATATAGATTCATCCCGGGTTTTAAAATTCTCGGTATGATACCCGGCGTGGCCATTAAGGATGCTTCAAGGGGAACTTTCTCTAATAAAAGATAAATTTTTTCACTTGAGAGAGCTTTTTTTGTACTTGTTTCACACCCTCCAAAATAATTACCAGTTAAACGTTTTACCATCTTTGTATAGCGTCCCATAGAAGAAGCAAGAAAAAGGATTAAAACTAATGACAAGAGTTTTTTGTTTTCACAGATTTTCTTATTTACTCCGGAAAAAATAATTAACCCTAAGATAGGAGCAGCAAACATTGGTCCGTACTGAAATGAAAATTTATTGGCCAAAAAATGCAAAAATAATAAAGGTGATAGCATTAAAAAGACTTGGAGAACGAGCTTTCGGCTTCTAATTAAAAAAAGCGGAATGAGATACGGATAAAATGTTTTGAAAAGTCCTTTATAATCAAAGCCTACTGTTCTTTCCCAAATATATGAGAATGGCCTCGTCGTTAGCTGACTAATAAATTCATTACCATAATCGTAAATTTCCCCAAGAAAATAAGGCCTACCTTTATAAATTCCAAGATAAAAGCCCACCCCAAAAAGAAATAACATCAAAAACTTTTTAGGATCTCGATTGATAAAAAGATAGGACAAAGATAGTCCAAAAAACATAAAGACATACGATTCTCTAAAAAGCATGAGTGAGCATAAGGCCACCATTATATATTTAAATTGCTCTCTTTTGATAAAAAGTGGAATAAAAGCAAGAATAACCGCTGGCCAAACTCCGGGATGACCTGGCAACTCCATAGCTTTAAGCAATCCCTTACTAAAAACAATCATTAATAGCGCGAGCCACTTTTCCTGTGTTTTTGATCGATAGACAAAAAAGAGTAATGCGATAAACCATAAGTATTCCCAAATCAATAATGATAAAGGATGAAAATTTAAGATTTTTATAAAAGGTGCGGTTAAAAATAAAATAGGAGGAAAATGATCATTAAAAAGCTTAAGGCCTCGGACAGTCATCATTGGATTAAAGGAGTTGCCTGCAGCGAGCTCAAAAACGCCCTGTTGAAAAATTCCGTAATTAAAGACACTTAAGCAGTGATTCATCAAAAACTTAGCATTTCCTAAAAAGACTAAAAATGATAAAACTATTGCTAGTAATAACGAAATTTGAACACGGTTTTTAAGCATGCTTAAGCATATCATGTCTATCTTTGATCAAGCTACTCCTGTTGAAAAGACAATTAAAATTTCTTTTTTTATTACCATTTTTCTCCACCTCATCGCCGTGATATTTTCAGAGGGTCATCATAAACTCGATGAGTATGGGGGTATCTTTGCCTATACGGGATATGGACTAGGTTTATGGGACGAGAGCTTTCTCAATCCAGGGGAATACCCCGCGCAAATACGTCCCTGGATCCAACCTCTTTTGTATATGATTCCCATCTCACCCTATACTTTACTTGGAGGAGAAAACCCTTTTGTCATTAATACAATGATGAGGCTTATCTCCTCTATTTTTGGCCTTTTCGGAATTTGGTCACTGATCAAGATCCAAGATTATTTTTTAGATACTTCCTTTCAAAAAAAGATATCTATTTTGGTTCTTACACTTTTTTGGTTCTTTCCTTATTTTCACGCCAGATCAACCGCAGAAAACTTTGGAATTTCACTATTTCTCATCGCTCTTCATTTTATCTTAAACAGAAAAAGTTTTTTATATGCAGGACTTTTTCTCGCCGTTTGTTTTTTTATGAGATTTCAAATGGTAACGATGATTGGACCGCTCATTCTTTGGTTATTCATTTTCAAAAGAGATGGTGTTCATCAAATTATTTTAGGTGGTCTCTTTGGTTCAGCATTGATGATTGCCATCGATAGTTACTTTTATAGTGGCTTTAGTTTTACCCCATGGAATTATTGGAAATTTAATATCATTGATGGTGTGGCCTCTTCAATTGGAGAAGATCCTTGGCATTTTTATTTTAAGAAAATTTTTCTTAAAGGCATTCCTCCATTAAGTATCATTATGTTTGCCTCGATATTTTGGTACTGGGTAAAGAAACCAAAAAGTCTTATCACGTGGCTTATGATTCCCTTTTTTGTTGTCCATTGCTTTATCGCTCATAAAGAACTGAGATTTCTATATCCCTTGGCCATGTTTTTCCCTCTCATTTCTGCTGTCTGGATAGAGCGTATTCCGAAAAGAGATATCATTCTCAAGATTGCGATGACTGTAAACTTCATCTTACTACCCGTTGCGAGCCTCAAGCCAGCTTTTAGTGCTATTGGCCTTTATCACTTTATTTGGGATAATCAGATTAGAGAGGTACAGGTCTTAGGCGACTTCCCCAAACCATTAACATTATATCTTAGAGATCAAACAATAACACTTCGTAAGGTTTCAAAAGAGACAAGCTTTCAAGGCTGGGTTTTCTCCAATAAGTTTCACTATTTTAAAACTCTTCAAACAAAAGAAAGTTGTACCAACAAATATTTGTCTTATCCTGAATGGCTCTTAAATCTTATGCCTGAGAAAAATAGAAAACGATCAAAAGTTTTTAGTCTCTTTTATTGCAATAATTAGTTAGTTAAAAAGAGAATTTTCTCTATTAAAATAATCCTCAGGTCTATCTGGTAAAGAGTTAATCCAATTATTAAAATTTGAATCAGAAAGAAGCTCATCAACTCCTTCAATAGTAGTTGTATTTGAGTTTAAATCCGGCACTCTTATGACATAAATATCTACAATCTCTCCTGCTTCATCAAACTTAGGCTGAAATCGAACAGTACCAGGAAAACTTCTAACCGTTGGAATTCGTTGTAACATTTGAGTTAATTCTTCAGGACCTACGTTTTCAATTCCGTTCTTGGCAACTTCTAGAAAAGTATTTTTAAAACCAGCAGCATTATCATAGCCCATAGTGGAAATAAACGGTTTTCCAGGGTGTTCTTGCGCCAGTTTACGTAAAAAGAAATTACCTGCCCCTGGAATAGGTAAATTTGCGTCTTTAGTGCGAGAGGCACTACCATTTCTTAACATGTAAATATATACAGAGTCAGGAAATTCGGGATGTTCTAAGTCATATTGAACATAAATATTTGGAGCGTCCCTATCTCTCATTGCAGCTCTTACTCTAACTAGTGCTTCTTCATTACCGATACTTTCGTAATATTTTTCCATTTTTCTTTTCATTTCAAGTCTTGAGGATACATTCATTGCTCCCATTCTTTGTCCTTCTCCAAATGCATCTGGAACAACATCAAAATTAAAACCAGCAAGCAATGCTTCTGCTTCAGGATGGTTTGAGTTTCGAGCACTAAATCTTAGGTTGTTAAAAGAGCTTGGTTGGATAGTCGATGCATTCAAAGGAGCTTGATCAGCATTACGGCCCGTGGGTATCTCAGCTCTGGTTGCAACAGTAGCTTCGTCACCACCTCTTATCACAGTAGTGGTTGCATTATCTGTTCCACCTGTTGTTGCTCGAATGCCTCTTAGAATATCATCACCGATTCCAACACCGACAATTTCACCGGCACCAGTTAAAACAAGATCAATGACAGCACCATCTCTAGCATCACGGGCCTCAATAACTCTTTCTTGAGAACTAAATCCCGCATGGGCAGACGCTAGAATATCTTCTAGTTGACCTTGAGTCGTTGTAATTGCAGAGTATCCGTTGGCACCTTCAACAGCTAAAATGACAGCCCCTCCAACAAGTGGGTTTGCAAAACTAAGAGCAATACCACCAGCAATACCAAGGTAGTAAACTGCAGGATGAAGTCCTCCAGTATCACTTGGAGGATTTTCTCTTAAAAGATGACATTCGACTTGTTGTGAGCGGACAAGGGCCTCTTCCCTACCACTTTCTCCTGAAGCATCTGCAACCATATTTTGTCGTACAGTTTCAACTAACTCAGGAATATGATGAAGGTTTTCACCACCATTTTCACACATCTCATTAAGTGAATTATCGAGAGACTGTTGATAATCAGCAATCTCAGTATCAATCACACCATTAAGTTCCTGATTATCAAGAGCCGCTTGATATATGCTTTCGAGTTGTGAGTTATTTTCACCTAAAAGTGCATTAAAATTATTATTAAAATTTAAAAGACCACCTTGCATATGGGGAACCATATTTCGAATAATATCATTCATACCAGGCAAAGATTTAATACTTCTTCCCATACTCGAAATATAATCGTTTCCAAGCCCCTGCCTATTTCGCCCAAAGAGAAGTGGCGTTTCTTCGATCTGAGATGTTAAGAGCTGATCAACCTGAGTATGAGCTTCAGTATGGGTTGTGGCATTTTGATTTTCTTGAACACAGGTTTCAAATTCTTCACGGCGATCACCATTTATAAGTGAGTTATGTGCAGTTACACATTGATCATTATCTTGAAAATAAAGCACGACAATTCTATTACTATGACAATTTGAAATGGGATTCATTGCAACCCCTTCAAAACTAATTCCCTCACTTAAGGCGTATTTTGTTCGACAGTGAAAGACACCAGGATTTGCCGTAACAGGAGGCGGTGGAAGAGCGTGCTCTTGATAGGCCCGAAGTGCCTCTTGATAAATCATACTTTCAATACTTGATCTGATCAGACTTTCTCTCGAGGCGCTGTCTCTACTGCCAGCCGTGCGAGCCTCATTAAAAGATTCATTTAAGGAAGCTTGAAAACTTTCATTATTAAATTCAGAAGAAGGACTAAAACAAGCTGGGTAGAGAGAGTTTGCGTTCCCTTCAAGTCCTCCATAAATTCCTCTTTGTTGAAAGATACCTTTGGCAACCTCACTCATCATTTCCGAGCGAAAATCTGCGAGCTGTGGAGCAAGTGCTTCATTTTGAATTTCTCGCATGACTTTAGAGACGTGGCCAATATCATTATGGACAATATGCTCGCCTACTGTTCGGCTACAAATGGGATCATTTGGATTACCCGCCGCCTCTGAATAAAAAATTTCAAGATCATCACCCGTGATCGAAGGAAAATTTTCACAATAAGCTGGTAATCCCTCATTACTAAAGTCATAACCTTCCCTTCGTTGCCTATCTGCTTGAATATTTCTAAAGACATCAGGGTGATTTTCCCTCAAGTGTAAAAGACGTTCTCTCATTCGGTTCGCTAGATATGTTTTATCTTCCTCGCTTGAACCAATAGGGTCATATTGTTCATAATCAATAATGACTTCTTCAATCATATCGACCAGCTCTTCATCATCACTTTCAAAAGCATGATGAATTACTGACGTTTCTAAATCTAAAAATGCTCTAAAATCAATTTCGTCGTGAGTTCTTGGAGTCGAACTCACAATAAGTTCACCCCTTGGACCAAGTCCAAATTCTTGAGAGGAGCCTAGGCCCAGCACCTGCTGAGAAAAAAGGCAAAGCAATAAAAGGTGAAACAAAATATTTTTCATTCTCAATTCGTATAAATCTCTAGTACTTATCGACTTATTAAGAGTTTATCTTGATTTTGTCTTTACCCGAGCGCAAAGCTAGAAATAATTGTAATTTCATATATTTGGGTGACTGTCAGGTATCTTTGGAGAAGTCTTTGGAGCCTTACATTCAAGGCAAATTTAATATTGTATCGTTTTTTGAAGACCGTCTTTAAGATCTACTTTGGTGTCCCAACCCAGAGACTGGAGAAAAGTAATATCGGCCTTTAGCTCTAAGGGCTCATTTGCTCGGTAAGGAATTTTTCCAAAGTCCAAACGAGACGATGAACCCGTTAATTCTTTTAGAAGTTCTACGACTTCTTTAATGGAATAACTTTTTCCGGAGCCAATCGAAATATTCGAATATCCCGAATCAATTTTCTTTAAGTTATTAAGAAGACAGTCTACGGCGTTGAGAAGATCGTCAATATAGATAAAATCTCTTTTTTGTCTTCCGTCTGTTAATGGTATTTCTGGAGTGTTCTTTTGAAGATGCTTTAATATACTTCCAATAAAAGTCTTATCTGCAGGTCCATAAAATTGTTCAACTTCGAGATTAATAAATTTTTTAAACCTATTGAGATGATTCATATAATCTGAAAATTCAAATTTTGTTTGGGCATAGATATTTACGTTAGCCGGTAATGACGTCGAAAAGTTAAAAACAATCGCCTCATCATCAAGCTTCTGACAAATTTCTGTTGGATATTCAACATTAACTTTTCTAACTTCTTGATCTGATTCTCCATTACGGCCATAACAAGTGGCGAGATGAAAAAAGTAATGGCATGACTTTATCTTATTTAAAGAAGAGATGGTAACCACACCTTCTGGAAGTGAACTTATATTTGAGGTTTCACGAACTAAGCAGACAACCTCAATACCTTTATTTAATAATAACTCGCAAAGGTATTTTCCGAGATATCCGGTCCCCCCCGAAACCAAGGCCCTACTTACACCACTCAAGTCCACTCTCCTTAGCTTGATTGATATAATCCATAAGATCATTTTCAGTAGTTAATTCTCGTTGTTCGTAAAAATCTCTATACCATCTTGCAGATCTTTTTAAGGCTTCTTCAGCGCTCCAAATGGGTTTCCATTTAAGATCCTGTTGTGCTTTTTCACAATTAAGTCTCAGCATTGTCGATTCAAATAAATCAGCCGCTTCAATTTTATAATCGACAGCGATAAATTGATTAAAAATTTTTATGACCTCTTCTACTGTAATTTTTTCATTGAGGTCGGGACCAAAGTTATAAGCATCTGCGATTCTTTCATCATTTAAACTTTTTTGTCCCACCACTAAATAACCGGCCAAACATTCTAAAACGTGTTGCCAAGGCCTAACAGCTTGTGGGGAACGAATGAGAACGGTTTCCTTTTCACGGTAGGCACGAATAAGGTCAGGAATGAGCCTGTCTTTAGACCAATCTCCCCCACCAATAACATTTCCTGCTCTCACCGTTGTTAAGACTTTATTATGCTCTGACAATTTATCGTGATGAAAATAAGAGTGACGATACGAGTTCGTCATCACTTCCATTGCCGCTTTTGAAGCACTATAGGGATCTTTTCCTCCAAGAGGATCAGACTCGACAAAGCCTCGATCCTCTTCGAGGTTTTCATAAACCTTATCTGTCGTAATACTAACAATAGATTTTACACTCTTTGTTTGTCGGCAAGCCTCATAAACCCTCAAACTTCCCATTACATTTGTTTCATAAGTTTCGTCTATAAGCTCATAAGCGAGTCTGACGAGAGGCTGAGCGGCCATATGAAAAACAATATCTGGTTGAAAACGTTTGAACGTGTCGTTCAAAAGATTTGTCTCTCTAATATCAGCAATGACTGATTCATAACTTGAGTTGAGTAATTCAAAATGACTAGGATTCGTTGGAGCAGGGAGGGAATAACCTAAAACTTCCGCACCCATTTTATCTAACCAATAGCAAAGCCAAGAACCTTTAAAACCAGTATGGCCGGTAACAAGGACTTTTTTATTATTATAGATACCACCAAAAAGGTGTTGGTTTACCAAGTCTTCCACTTAGCTTCTCCACTTTCCCACATTTTTACGAGAACGTTTTTATCGGCAAGTGTATCCATACACTTCCAAAAATCAAAATGCTTATAACAATTCAGTTGGCCATCTTTTGCAAGTGATTCGAGAGGATCTCTTTCAAAAATAGTCTCATCACCTTGTTTAATATAATTAAAGACCTCAGGCTGACAGACCATAAACCCACCATTAATCCAACCAATTTCATTTTGGGGTTTCTCTTTGAAAGCGCTAATGGTTCCGTCTTCCTCAATATCCAATGCTCCAAAGCGTCCAGAAGGTTGAACGGCCGTCATCGTACAAAGCTTGTTGGACTTTTGATGTCCTTCAACCAACTCTTTAATATTAATATTTGAAACCCCATCCCCGTAAGTCAGCATAAAAGGCTCATCTCCAATAAGTTCTTGTGCCCTTTTTATTCTTCCTCCGGTTAAAGTCTTTACTCCTGTATCAAGAAGTGTCACTTTCCAAGGTTCTACATCCGAGCTTATTGACTCCATAGAGTTATTTTTTAAATCAAAGGTAACGCTGCTACTGTGAAGATAGTAATTTGCAAAGTACTCTTTGATCATATGCCCTTTGTAACCACAAAGAATGACAAATTCGTTATAACCAAAAGAGCTGTATTGTTTCATGATATGCCAAAGGATTGGCTTATCACCAATTTCAACCATTGGCTTAGGTCTTACGCCAGTTTCTTCACTGATACGAGTTCCATAACCACCAGCTAAAATTAATACTTTCATCTTAATTCCTTTTTTAAAAAGCAATCTCTATAGAGACTCTACCCAAGAGATCATTTTTTTTAGGCCCTGCACTTTATCTACCGTCGGTCTCCACCCAAACATCTTCTGAGCTTTGGTTACATCAGCGATAAAGACTTTCTGATCACTTTTACGAGGGTCGCATTTTGTATAATTAAGTTTAATATCTAATAGTTCTTCTAAATGTTGAAACAATTCTAAAAGTGAAAGGCTGTTTTCAAACCCACCACCAATATTAAATACTTCGCCTTTTATGTCAGGCATTTTTTCAAGGGCACTGAAGTAACATTTAACGAGATCCTCGGCAAACAAAACATCTCTTACCTGTTTTCCATTTCCAGCAATAGTGAAAGGTTGATCGAGTTCCCCTCTTTTAGTTTTTATGGCCCTGTCGACAAACCAACCAATCCAACCTTGATCGAAAGTAGAAAATTGGCGACCACCAAAAATGGAAGAATGGCGAAAAACGACAGTATTCAAATCGTAACACCTTGCCCAGTCTTGTATGTACTGATCTGCACAGCCCTTTGAACAACCATAAGGAGTTGTGAAATCTAGTCCAATCGATTCAGGCATCCCCTCAGGATATTCTTTAACCGTATATCTCGATTCTCCTTCCAGATAAGTAAGATGCTCAAGGTCGCCATATACTTTATTTGTAGAGGAATAAATCAACTTTGCGTTAGGAGAATAATTTTTTACAGCTTCCAGAATATTAAAAGTTCCCAGAGCATTTGTTTCAAAATCTCTTCTTGGGTTTTCTAACGATGTGGTCATTGCAACCTGACCTGCAACATGAAAAACAATATCGGGCTTATACTGTTCAAAAACTTTATTGATCTCGTTATTGTCTCTGATATCAATTATATATTCTTGAAACGATCCTAGTGATTTAAGCCAAGTTAGATTTTCATCGCAGCCTTTTCTCATATGGCCATCGATAATGGCGAGCTCTTGCCCACGGGCCAAAACTTCTGCTGCTAAATTACTTCCGAGAAAGCCGGCACCTCCGGTCACTAAAAACTTCAAGCTAATAACTCCATAAAAACTTCTGCCATATAATCTAGATGCTTTTCATCTAATCCAGGCCATACACCAACCCAAAACGTGTTATTCATAATAAAGTCTGTATTTTTTAACTCATCAACGACTCGGTATTCTTTTCCACGATAAAGAGGTTGTTTAATTAGATTTCCAGCAAAGAGCTGTCTTGTTCCAACTTTCTTTTCCTCCAGCCTTTCACAAAGCTCCTGCTTAGATAATTTGCAGTTTTCAGTAACAGAAATAGGAAAGCCAAACCAACTAGCCTCACTTCCTTCAGTCGCTCTTGGTAACATGAGTTGAGACTCTAGCGGGAGGAGTTTTTTGTAGAGAGAATCAAAGTTTTTATTTCTCTTTTTAATAAAGCCGGGAAGTTTTTTTAACTGGCTAATTCCTAGTGCTGCTTGCATATCTGTAATTTTAAGATTGTAACCAATATGAGAATAAATATATTTATGATCAAAACCTTTTGGAAGATCTCCTAATTGATAACCAAACCTTTTACCGCAAGTATTGTCTTTGCCTGTGGGACACCAACAGTCTCTCCCCCAGTCTCTGAACGAAAGTAAAATTTTATTCAACTTTGGATTTGACGTTAGAACAGCTCCACCTTCTCCCATGGTCATATGATGAGCAGGGTAAAATGAAACCGTCGCGATATCACCAAATGTTCCCGCCATTTTGCCATCAAATGTAGCACCAACGGCATCACATGTATCCTCAATGAGCCAGAGGTTATGTTCGTCGCAAAACTTTTTCACTTTTTTAACATCAAACATATTACCCAAGGTATGGGCAATCATAATGGCCTTAGTTTTTTTTGATAGTGCTTTGTCTAGAAGGTCCGTATTAATTTCATATGTCTCAAGTTCAACATCCACAAAAACGGGAACGAGTCCGTTTTGAAAAATTGGATTTACAGTTGTTGGAAAACCTGCTGCAACCGTAATGACTTCATCACCAGGCTTTAAACTTTTTTCACCAAGAACTGGCGACGTTAATGCTGAAAGCGCCAGCAAGTTTGCAGAAGAACCAGAATTTACTAATAAACAAAATTTTTGCTCCATAAACTCGGCAAACTTTTTCTCCAACTGGTCATGATAACGTCCAGCGGTTAGCCACATATCTAAACAACTATCGATCAAATAGCCCATGTCCTCTTCATCCATCACCTTTCCGGAAGGAGGAATATAATCTTTTCCAGGAACAATAACTCGATTGTTATTTTCTCGCTGAAAAGATCTCGCTAAGTGAATTATGTCTTCTCTTTCAACTGCCATCGTAGTACCACGCATCGCTTCAAATTAAATTAACTGATCCTCATCTTAGCAAATTCAACCTACTTCTAAAACAAATGGACTCTAAAAGTGCCACGCACAAAAGAATATATTTTATACATTTCTTTCTCATGTTTATAAAAAACACTATAATCCGAGGCTATTATGGAAAAATTTGATTTATCGATTGTGATTCCAGCTTATATGGAAGAACAAAACCTAAGATTATTGGCCCCAAGGTTAAAAACCACGGCCGGGGCAACGGGCCTTACTTTCGAAATTATTATTGTCGATACACAAGAACCGATGGATCTGACAAAAGAACTTTGTGATGAATTCACACTTAGGTATATCCCAAGAAAAGGTGATAATTCTTATGGCTCAGCGGTGAGAACAGGAATTGAATCCAGCCGCGGAAAGCATGTTATTTTCATGGATGCCGATGGATCTCATAACCCAGAGTTTATTCCAGAGCTACTAAATCTTAAAGATCAATTCGATATCGTCATCGCTTCTCGCTATATCAAAGGCGGAAATACGGAAAACTCTCCGATATTAATTTTAATGAGTAAGATGGTTAACTGGGGATTCTCTTTCGTTCTCAATATTAAATGTAAAGATATATCCAATAGCTTTAAGCTTTATCCTGGTGATCAGCTGCGAGAACTAAAACTTCGTTGTGATAATTTTGATATCGTCGAAGAAATTCTTTATAAACTTATTAAAAATAATAAAGGTATTTCAATAAAAGAGATTCCCTTTTCCTTTAAGCAAAGAATGTTTGGTCTCACAAAAAGAAATCTTTTTAAGTTTGTTTTTACTTATTTTGTTACTCTAATAAAACTTCGTTTTTTTATTTAAAGCTTATAAACTGACCCCCTTAATTGGAGATAAGTTTTCGACGTAAACTAGTAATATTTATTAAGTTCCAAATATTAACAAAAAATAAATTAAAACTTCCATGTTTTGCGATAACCAATATCGGGTCATCCTGCCCCGACCCTTCGGGCAAGTATTGGTCATCTCCTATTTTAAAACAAGGGATGTTTAAAACTTGCCCACGAAGTGGGTGCGACCACGACGGGAGCATTTTAAATGTCTAAAAACAGGGACGTTTTTATAGGATCATCAAAAATATGTTAAATTTCAAAAATGAAACATATCCATTTAAGTAAATCAGTTTGTAAGCTTTATATGTGGCAACGGTCTGCCACATTTTAATTCAAAAACTATTTCCATATGCCACGGTTCGTGGCAAAAAGTCTTCAACATGATGGGAGGGTTAATCATGAAGGAGAATAAAATGAAAAAGATGATCATTACTATTGCTGCACTTTTTAGCTTTGCAGGATCAGCTTCTTTTTTTCAAGAGAGCTGCTCTAATGCTGAGGGAACCGTTAAGTTTACTAGCGGCCATGTTTCAAACAAAGTGGTCTTAACTGAAAGAGAGTATAACAACGGTAAGGTTACAGAAAATGAAATTGAATTGAGCTTGTATGATTTAAAAGTTGAGTTTGGTAAAGAAGTGATCATCGATAGTACTTCAAGTAAAAATTGTTCAGAAAGTGGAGGGGGAGTCGCTCAATGGCAATCGATTACAGCTAAAAAGCTAACAATTAAATATTCAGACGGGACACCTTTTTCTGAAAATGTTCTAGGAACATCAAAAGACCGTAGAACGGTAAGTGCTTATGTCATTTGTGATAATTCAGGGAACTCAATGATTCTCTGTCGAGATTAAGTTAAGCGGCTTTCTTCTTGGAAGATGTTGCTTGTTTTGATGCGTTCGTCTCTTCTTTTATAGGAGGGACGAGGTGAAGTGGAGGAGGTTCTTCTCCACTTTGTCCTTTTATCATTTGTGCCACTGAATTATCTTCATCGGCATTCATTTTCTGATCCATCATTTTTTGAGTTTTTAAACTGGCCACACAGGCTCCATAGAAAAAAGAACTCATAAGAAAATATATCCAAAATGTTGCAATCACCATTGTATAGAAATTTCCATATGCTTGAGATAGTCCATCTTTACTGTAGAGGTGATAAACCCAATAAAAAGATTTGCCCGCCATAAAACATCCGACAAAGGTAAGTGCACCAGCAAAAGAATCTTTTATGCTCACTTTTAACGGGATAACACTTTTGTAAAGAAAGCTAAAAAATAATAAGCTCATGGCCATTGGGATAACTTGGTATTCAATTAAAAAATTCATCAAACCAGTGTGGTTTAACCCCACCCCAAGAACTTTTTTAAGTGATGGGGGATGACTGAGATAAAGCATTCCTACAACAAAAATTGCAGATGTCGCTCCTAGAATGAGCGAGCGGAAATCTTCAATATAAAAACCACCCCGAGTTTTCTTTTGAGCAATGGTATTAATTCCAAACATCATCGAACTAACCACACCTAAAACGGAGTACAGTAAAAAGAATGTGTTCAGTATATTCATTCCACTTTTTTGTTTAAGCTGAGTATCTATAATTTTTGAAAACGACTCTAAGATCCATGGAGCAAGATGAGGAATATTATTTTCAATTGAATTGAGAACATGAGTTTTGGCCTCTCCCACATCTCCATAGAATTGACCCATGAGACTGATCATTAATAATAAAATGGGACCGAAAGAAAGAATGGCAAAGAAGGTTGCGCTACCAGCGACAATATCACCTTTTCTTTTTTTGAATAAGAAAAATGAATCGAGTAAGTTGTTCATCCAATTAGAAACAAAGCTATAAGACTTCGACTCCATGGCATCACCAAACTCATGTATTTTTATGTTCTTTCTCCATTTCATTAGAAACGTATCGGAATAAAATGAAATAAAGTTGAGTAAAAAGGTTTGGTTTTTTAAGGGTTATTTTTATCCAGCTCTGACCAGTTTTCAAAGCTTTGGGTAACTTTCTGTTCAAGTTGATTTAGCTGATTTTTGAGGGCCTCTGCCATGGCCTCAAAGGATAGTGATTGATCAATGGGGCTTCCATAACAGACGATGATTCGGCAAAAAGGTTTTGGCATACGAAAGCGATCCCAACTATTAAAACTCCAGTAGCGATCGGGGATGACCACGTAGGGAACAATGGGAATATTCGCTTTTTTGGCCATATCAATGATGCCTGGCTTAACTTCTTTGGCGGGGCCTTTAGGCCCATCAATTGTGACAGCTCCGGGTATTCCTGTTTGAAGCACTGTAATCATTTCATCTTTAGCGGCCTTTCCGCCCTTATCAACGCCATTTCTTTTGGAACTCCCTCGAACAACTCTATGGCCCAAAGTTTGGCAAGTATAGGCCACAGGTTCAGCGTCTTTTGATTTGGAGACGATGACAACATAATGTTGGTTATTTTGCGCCAAAATACCTGGAAAGAGGTTTTGGTGCCAGATCGCTAATATATGCTTTGAACGGGGCTTTTCTAGATTTTCATTACCGAGATAACGGTAACGGTATGTGCCATTTAATAAACGAACAATGAAATAAATCAGCCTTGATAAAATCTTTAATTTCATGAGTCATTTCTATCATTATTGTCAACTAAAGTAAGCCACTATCTTTGGACAACAAAAGATCTATTCTTTAGCATTTTGCTATGAAAAACATAATAACACTCTTTTTGACAGTATTTTTTATTACTCAAACCACGGCCTACGATTGGTCAGAGCCTGACTGGTCGGTGAATGCTTCGATTAAGCCAGGAACTCATCGAGGAAATATTTATTCTCTGCCGGAAGATCAACTGGAAATGGCCAAAAAGCAAGGCTATATCCACGCCCTTCAATGGCCTGTTGAAATAACAGGGTTGATGATTCCCTATGAGCCACTGCGCTTTTTTATGGAGGATAAAAAAAGTAATCCCTTAAGGTTTTTACTAGAACAAGTGGCCAAAGCTCAACTTGGTTATTACTCGATGGATGGGATGTATGATTGGTTAGGTTTAAATAAATACCCCGAGGAAAATGAAACAGGAGTTTTTCAAATTCCTTTTCCTCACGACTACCGACCTGATTATCGAATGGGGGCAAGTATTTTAGAGACACCTCAAGGTAAGGGCATGACTTTTAGCTGTGCTACCTGCCACTCTGGTACTTTTATGGGTAAGTCTGTAATGGGCCTGACAAATAAACGCTCTAGAGCGAATGAATTTTTTTGGTTAGCGAAAAAATATATTCCTTTTGTTGGTGAAAAAATGTTTCAGAACTCGACAAAAGCGACTGACGATGAACGTGAAATTTTTAAAAGAACAAAAGATCGACTTAAATACATCAATACGAGAAAACCTCAAGTCTTAGGTTTGGATACGTCGTCTGCTCATGTGGCGTTATCTCTTTCAAGAAGGGCCAAAGATGATGTCGCGACGTTAGACCCTAAGGCTGCCAAAAGACCGAGGCCACATCGCTTAGAGCATTTTGTTGCAGACTCAAAGCCAATGCCTTGGTGGAATTTAAAATATAAAACAAAATGGCTTTCAGATGGATCGATAATTTCAGGTAATCCTATTTTAATGAATATTTTATGGAACGAAATTGGTCGAGGCACGGATTTAGTTGAGTTAGAAAAATGGATGAAAAATAATGAGACAAAAGTAAAAGAATTAACGACGGCCGTTTTTGCCAATGAGCCACCTCATTGGTTAGATTTTTTTCCTGAAAGCTCCATCGATATTGTGGCCGCCAAAAGAGGAGAAACTGTTTTTAATAATACCTGTATGAAGTGTCATGGTGTTTATCAAAAAGGTTGGTCTGCTGCTAATGCAGATGAATTAAGTTTTGCTGAGAAAGTTAAAACCACCAAAGTGCTTTATCATAAGAAAACACCGATCAAAAATGTTGGTACTGATCCAAACCGTTACTTGGGAACTGATGAATTAGCGGAGTCACTCAACAGTTTTAAGATCTCTAAATATATGGGGCTCAATATGGAGCTTCAAAAAGGATATGTTCCTTCACCCTTGGTGGGGATCTTTTTGAGATACCCATATATGCATAATAATTCTATTCCAAACTTATGTGCTTTAATGGAACATCCAAGTAAAAGACCGACTAGATGGGTGCAAGGTCCATCTGAAGTTGAGGAAGATTATGACGACAATTGTTTGGGCTATCCAACAGGAGATAAGATTCCAAGAAGGTGGTGGCGTGAAAGAGATGCTATTTTTGATGCCAGAAAAGAAGGGCTCAGAAATACAGGCCATGATGAAATGTTCTGGAATGAAGATGGCTCAGCAAAAATTTCTGAAGCTCAAAAAGCAGACTTAAGAGAATATTTAAAAACATTATGACAAAGGTGTGACCACTTTGTAGTAATATTCTTACGTCATAAAGTGACATGATTTCTATTCTAATGCATTCAGTATGCCGTTAAGCTATAATGTCTAATACAATTAAATAACTTTAGTAGGTTTTATTGCTATGAACGTGATCAATAATGATTCTGAAAAAGATATTTCTTTTGATAAGAATCTACTTTCTAAAATTCAAGAGTTCGCCAATATTGGCATTTGGGAGCTGGATTTAAAAACAGAACTCACAAAATGGAGTGAGCAGGTTTATAAAATCTATGGCCTCGATTCCACTCGCTCACTATCTAAAGATGAAGGGGTGAGTTTCTATGCTCCTCAAGAAAGAGAACGATTAGCAAAAATGATTATGAATTCTATAGAGCAGAGAAAACCTTTCTTTGGTGAGTTTGAATTTTGTGATGCTAAAGGGCAGAAGAAGTGGGTCCATAGTTATGGAGAACCTATTTGTGATGATGAGGGTAATGTCGTTAAACTCATCGGAACGTTCCAAGATGTTACCAAAAGAGTTGAATTTGAAAAGTTAGCACAGAAGCAAAAAGAGATGGCCCAGCACCAAGCTAAACTCGCTTCTCTTGGAGAGTTATCTGCCGGAGTCGGTCACGAGATTAATAACCCTCTTTCTGTGGCTTGGTCGTATTTGGATTTACTAAAAGAAAAGTATCTTGAATCTGATAAAGCAAAAGAGATTGCTCAAAAAATAGATGCTAACTTATCTCGAATTAAAAATATTACAGAAGGTTTGAGAAAATTTGCTCATGTTGATTCTGAGAAAAAAGAATTATTTTCTATTAAAGAGAGCGTCGAAGAGTTGATTACGATGATTAGAGAAGTCTTTCACTCTGATGCTATTGAAATTCAACTTCAAAATAATTTATCTAAAGATTTATTTATTTGTGGTTCAAAAGGTCGTTTAGAGCAAGTTTTTTTAAACATGTTTACGAACGCTAAGTATGCCATGAAAAAATCTTCACATAAAAGTATAGACGTTATACTTGATGAAGTACCAGGACAAGTGAGAATTACAATTAGTGATACTGGGTCTGGTATTCCTGAAGAGTTAAGAGAAAAAATATTTGATTCCTTTTTTACCACTAAGAAAGTGGGGGACGGAACAGGGCTTGGGCTGAGTCTTTCTAAAAGTATTATTGAAGAGTTTGGAGGAAGTTTGAGCCTTAACTCGGAAATAAATAAGGGGACGAGTTTTATCATTACGTTGCCCGTTGAGAGAAAAGCACTTTTTCAAGAAACGAAAGAAGTGAATGAGAAGACTAACTTATCAAGTGGCACGGTAATAAAAAATAAAATACTCATCGTCGACGATGAAGATGGGATTCGAGATGTACTGGGAGAAATGTTAGAGGATCTCTGTGCTAGTGTTTCAAGTTTCTCAAGAGCAGAAGAAGCCTATATTGAATACTGTGAACATCCTGAAGACTACGACTTGATCATCTCAGATGTCAAAATGCCTGGTTGGACAGGAACAACCTTTTTAAAAGTCTTAAGGGAAAATCAAGATATCAAGCAACCTCGCTTTCTCTTCATTACAGGTGGGGTAAATTTAAACCTTGATAAAGAAAATGGTGACGTTAAAGAAGAATTTGATGGCTGTATCTATAAACCGTTTAATCGTAAAGAAATGATTAAATTAGTAAAATCTCTATTTGAGTAAAGTTGGTTTTATGCAAGATAAAGAAAGAGAGTTTATTCACGATATTAATAATAAACTGACCATGATTCATGGAAAGTTATTCAAGGTGCGTAAAACGGCTTCTGACGAGCAAAAAGTTGAGCTCGATAAAATTGAGAAATGGTGTGAAGAAAGCTTTGATATTATCAAAGGCTTGAGGGATTTTTTAGAGTCTAAATAATTAAAATCGTTACAAATAAGTAAAAAGTTCATCATCATTTGAACTTTTTGATCACAATTGATAGGAAGGTGTTGAAATAACACTAAGGACTATCAATGAAATACTTATCTTTTCTTTTACTTTTACTTTTTTCATTAACAACAGCGGCGACCAATTCTTACGGAAGATACAAACTCGATGTAGACTTTGAAGGAATGGAAGAAACCGTCGTCTTTTTGATGAACTCTTCTGCTGATGTAGAAATTATACAAGATGAAAATTACTACACCATTAAATCGATCCCATTTTTCACAGAAGTAACCTTAGACATCGTTAGCGGTGGTGATGATGAGCATTTTAAAATTAATGCCGTTATTGGTGAGATGAATGGAGAGACCGTTCTTCTTAATTTCTGTGCGGCGGCCATTTATTCTTCAAACTCGATGGCCAATACGGTTGGACAATCGGTTGTTAAGCTTTCGAAGTGGAATAAAAGATCTAAGAAATATGAGGCCCTCAAAGTTGTTGCTACGGTAAGTGAAGTTCTAAGATGTGAAGAGAACTTACTCGCCGAAGAAGCGAAGATGGGCTTTGATATCTACGAATACTAAAAATTAGATACTTTGAATGTAGGAGATCCAGCTTTTTGCGGAGTCTTCTGCATTTTTAAACTTCAAGGCAATATTAAGCTGATCAGTCGCATCTTTAAAACGTTTTAGGTTTATAAGCGCGATCGCTTTTTGAACGTGAACTTGCCCTTTATTTTTAAGCTTTCCTTTTTTGAAAGAGAGATTATAAGCTTCTAGCGCTTTTTTCCAATCTTCTCTAGCAAGATAAACTCTTCCTTGATCAGCATACAGGTTACCATCGTTGGATAGTGATGCTGCTTTGGCCAGGGGAGCTAGTGCCTTATCATTTTCTCTCGCTGCGATATAGAGCTGAGAAAGCATACGGTAACTATCTTTATTGGCCTTAACTTTTTTATCTTTAATGGCCTTTTCTAAAAGCGAAGCTCCTTGAAAAGGCATTCCCGATACTTGCATTAAAGCGACCACATTTTTAATTTCACCTTCTTGATCAAGTAAGCCAAGCTTGTATGCTAGTTCTAAAACAGCTTGGGCTTCTTTTTCTCGATTGAGTTCAATCAAATTACCCGCTAATTGTGTCCAGTAGTTTTTCTTCTTTAGGTCGATTCCTACCAGTTGCTTTAAATAACCAGCCGCTTTTTTGTAGTTTTTCTTTTCATAGTTTAACCAAACAGCAAAGGTGAGCCAGTTTTCTTGTGGGTTTTTATCCATTGAGATGGCCTTTTCTACGTGAAAGAGGGCCTTCTCTTTGTTTTTTATCCCAACATAAAGGGTGGCGACAAAAACGTGAGCTGCTGGAACTGGCTTATCATTGATAATGAAATAACCTTCCATTAAATCGAGAGCATTTTTATGATCTTCATTCATGCTCATTAATTGAGCGAGAGAAAACATAATTTGAAGAGTTGTATGCTTAGGAAGAACATTAATTTCCAGAGCTTTTCTAAAGGCGGGTAGGGCCTTCTTGTAGTTCTCAGATTGAGCGTAAGCATAACCAAGAGATTGGTAAACAGACGCTCTCGCATAAGGATAGTTTTTTGCGGAAGTAATAGCGCCTTCTAAAATGCTAATGGCATTTTTATAGTCTTTACTTCCAATATACTTTTGAGCTCTTTTCATTCTCTTATGGATCTGAGGATTCATGGCCTTTGATGCCCTCGAATCAATAGAGCTTTTAAGTGCTTTCCAATCAGTTTTGGCAGAAATATTAAATAAAAGAAAAAAAGCTAATATTGTTTTCATCGTAATTTAAAATCCAGTTGAACATATTGTTGAGGTTGAGCAACAGGTTTCCCTTCAATAATTTTTGGACGGTACTTCCACTTTAAAAGTGCTCTTTTCGCTGCTTGGTTAAAGATTCTTCTTGGTTGAGATTTTACTACCTCAACATTCTCGACAGTTCCCTGAGGTGTGATATCAAACTTCATTTGAACCCAACCCTCTGTTCCAGCACGAGCTGCTTTCACAGGATACTGCGGCTCAATTCTAATCAGCGGAACAGCACTTGTATTTCCTCCACCAGCAGCAGCGGCCGCAGCAGAACCAACATACGGTCCATCTCCAAAACTAAGAGGAGAGTTGAGCATAGGGACATTCATGGCAAGCGATGGAGCTTGAGGTTTCGCAGCTTCACTTTGAACGGCCATCTTTGGCATTTTCGGTGGAGCTTTAGGTGTTTCAGGTTTTTTAGGGAGAGTTCTTCTTCTGGTTTGTGTTTGGCTATTTTTAGCTACTCGTACAAACTCGATGAAGTTTTCATTATCACTAAGTTTGCCTCTTTTTGCTCCACCACTTATAAGGTGAGCCATTAAAGCAAATAAGCATAAAGTCGTGGGGAGCCCAATCGCTCCAGCGTAAACCAATCTCATTGTGGAGAGCCCTCTGAAGCAGCAATTGAAATATTGGTAACACCACCAAGTCTCACTTGATCCATAACCTGAACGAGAACACCAGTGTTTGAACTCTTATCGGCTTGGATCACCACAGAGCCTTCAGGGCTTTCGGCATGAAGTTTTTCAACGTTGGCACGAACTGATCTCACGTCAACTTTTCTTTTATCAATCCAGATATCACCAGTTTGGTTGATCGCAATGAGTATCGATGCTTTTGGCTTTTTCTGCGCCGTCGCCGCACTTGGGCGGTTCACATCAATACCCGCTTCTTTAACAAACGAGGTGGTCACAATAAAGAAAATAAGCATAATAAAGACCACGTCGAGCATTGGCGTAAGGTCGATATTATTTTCCTCTGGGGCTGCAATTCTTTTTCTCATTATTAATTCCTAACTTTTAAATATTCAAATCGAGCTCATCTTCTAATTGGCGAAGAGCTTTTTTGATTCTTCCTTCAAATAAACGACTAAAGTAAATTCCCGATAGGGCCGCAACCATTCCCGCCATAGTGGGGATCGTTGCCATCGAAATACCAGAGGCCATTAAACGTGCGTTTCCAGTCCCTGAGATCGCCATGGTATCAAAAACGGCAATCATACCGGTTACGGTTCCTAATAGACCCAGTAAAGGACAGGCGGCAACCAGAGTATTAATAAAGGGAATATAACGATTTAATTCGCTATTTGTTTTAGAGATAAAGTATTCACGGATTTTTTTAGCTTTCCAGCTAGAGCGATCTGTTCTTGCTCCCCAGATTTCTTTAAGTTCTGTCGCCATTTTTGGGAAGTCCTTAGAGAAAAAGAGGAAACGTTCAGCAATCAATACCCATAACAATAAAGTGGTAAAGAAAATGATCGTGAGAACGTCTCCACCTGAAGCTAAAAAGTCTCCGATGCTTTCAAAAAACGTCGAGATCAAGCTTCCTCCTGCTCTGAACGAAGGGCCATCATACCAGCACTTTGTTCTTCAAGAATTTGGATGATTGACTTTGATTGTGATGAAACAAGATTGTGTAATAAAAGAAGTGGAATCGCACAAACAAGACCAAGAACTGTGGTCACGAGAGCTGTTGAAATACCACCGGCCATCAATTTCGGATCACCAGTTCCAAAAAGTGTAATGGTTTGGAACGTGTTAATCATACCAGTTACGGTACCGAGTAGACCAAGAAGGGGAGCTACAGCGTAAAGAATCTTAATCGTCGGAATTCCTCTTTCAAAAGTAGGAAGTGACTTTAAGATACTTTCATCGAGTTTATGCTCTAATGTCTCGAGGTCTTTATTTTTGTTTTCATTGTAAACTTTCATTAGTTTACCAAGAGCGTTGTCTTCAGTAATTTCTTTTCTTTCAAGTTGAGCACGTACTTTTTTTCCCTCTTTATTAAGAGTGAAAAGTCTTTCTGCCACAAGAACAAGTCCTAAGAAAAGAAGTGAGAGGATAACGTAACCAACGATTCCACCGTACTGAAGTCTTTCCCATAAACTAGGAGCTTGAACGAGAAGTGAAAGGATCGCTCCTCTTGAAGGATCAAGACCAAAAGGAACAATTTCGTTTTTAGAGCCCTCTAAGTCAGCGGCCCAACCAAGAAACTTTGATTGTGGCTGACGAGGAAGTTCTACGATTTGTTTTGTAGATGCTTGATAGTTAAGGTAGTTCCCATCACTTACCAAGTTGAATGGTCCAACTCTGGTAACCATCGCCTCGGCTTTTTCTCCCGTGGGCTTAACCACTTCAGATTTAAAGCTGACGACTTTTCCCGACTCTGTCATTTCTCTTTGGATTTCAAACCAAAGTTTTTCAAGCTCAGTGATGGTCGGAAGAGCTTTTCTTTCTGCCAGATCACTTACAAAAGTAAGTCTTTCTGGATAGTGATTCGTGATAATAGAGTTTGTAAATTGACCTCTGAAATCACCTGCAATTTGTTTAACGACACCAAACATTTCTCCAAGAGTTCCCATCGCCGTATTGAGGTTTTCCTCAAGTACGCTCAGTTTCTTCTCGTTAGCTTCAAATGTTGACGTAAGACGTTTGGTTTGAGCCTCAAGCGCTTTAAGTTCTTTTTGAGCTTTTAAAAGCATGGCCGCTTGTTGATTTTTCTCTGCTTTAAAGCGAGCTTCTCTTTTTTGAAGATCAGCTCGTTGAGCAATTTGATCTTTTTTAACTTGGTTTAAAAGTTCATCGAGGTTATTAGCGGCAAAAATATTAAGACTAGTGGCTAAAAGTAATACTAATAAGGATTTCATTTAGATCACCTCCGGAGATTGAATAGGAAGTTTAATTAACTGAGGCGCCATTTGTTTTCTGGCCATCTTAAGGCCTTCACGAATTGATTTTCTGTATTCGCTACCAAGGTCTTCCCATGTTTTATTAGCAGGATTGTAACGAGCCGTAATAGAGCCATCTAAACTTTGATAGAAAAGACCCACTCGTCCGATTCTTAAGAAATCAACAGTGAGTTCTTTTCCTTCTCTTGTTTGAACACTTCTATAGGCTTCAATCGTTCTTCCGTACTCATTTTCAACTTGGTAAGCCTCAAGAACTCTTCTGAATTTCTCGGAAGTAGAGATATCCGCTCGGTCCATCATGAGCTTGAGATCAGCTAATCGCTTATTTCTTTCTTTTGGTAAAAAAGGAACATCAAGTTCAACAAACGTTTCAAGGTTCTTGGCCATTCTTAAGGTAAGAGGAACAATCCCTTCATTTGTTTCTTTTAATGTTTCAATTTGTTTTGTGATCGACTCTTGTTCGACTTCTTGATTAGCAATGATTTTACGAAGTTGATCGTTATAAACTTTAGCATTCTCAATTTTCTTAAGAGTTACTCGATACTCTCTTAAAAGCTCGTCTTTGCTATCAGCAAGAGTATTAATTCTTTTTTGAGAGTTACGGGCATCATTATCGGCACCCATCTGAGTGTTGACCACTTTGTCAGTATTAGCCTCTGCCTGTACCAATAATGTTAACGTTAAAATAGCGATTAGCTTTTTCATGTTCTATCTATCCTTTTCTTAGAATCTTTGTTTGTATGAAGCGAAGAATCTTCTACCTACTGGATCGTAAAGATCAGAGTCGATAAAGTTCGTAGCATCAGTTCTATCCCATGGTGGATCTTCACCAAGAACGTTAATAGCACCAACGGCGATTGTGCTTCCTTTCCACGCTTGAAAAGAGATTTGAGTATCCCATCTTGTGTAATGAGGAATCTCACCTTCTGATTCAACTTTCTTGTCTGATTTACCCGTAGTTAACCAGCTATTACGAATAACAAGTCTATCAGTAGGAACGTAGGAAACAGAAACTTGGTTTCTCCAACGTGGAGTTCCTTCACTTCCGAGAAGGTCTTTTGCAGGAGCTGTGATAAAGTTTGATTGCTCGTACTTTAACATTCTCGTGTACTGATCACTGATAACAAAACTACCAATTCTTCTAATATGAAAACGCCCTTGGGCTTCGATATCAAAACCTGAGATCTTTGTTGTTGAAACGTTTGATAAACGAGTGTTGATAGTTCTAATAGATCCATTGGTGTTGTAATCAATGGTTGTCCCAGAAGCCTCGAGAGCTGCTGTTTCACCTCTTGCTACTGCATCAACAATTCCTTGGTAACTTACACCAACTTGATCGTCGATATCTGTTCTAAAGAAGTCAAAAGACATATTGAAATGCTTACTAGGCTCAACAATCATACCGATATTATAAGACTTTGATGTCTCTTCTTTTAACTCAGGGTTACCCGCTGTAATAGCGTTAACTTGACCAACAGATCCATCAAGCCTTTCAACTGTTGGGTTTCCTTCTGAAGATACTTGATACATATCAATAAGATCTGGGGCTTTAAAACCAGTCCCGATACTCGCTCTTAATTTTAGAGCTTGAATTGGTTGAAAACTAGTAGCGATTCTAGGGTTAAAAGAGTTACCGAAGTCACTATATCTATCAGCACGACCTGAAATGTTTAAATCCCAGTTACTGAGAAGAGGAAAGGCAAGCTCTGTGAAAGCATGCTGCGATTGACGAGTACCATAACCAGTTGCACCGGCTCCACCACCAACAACGTTTCCTGCTAATGATTGTGCATCAAATTCGTTAGAGAATTTGTCATAAGAGTAACCACCACCAAAGGCGACACTAACCGGGCCTGCCCAGTTATCAAATAATTCACCAGAAGTTTTAACTTCACCATAAGTATTTTGTGATCTCATGATTTCTGTTGGGTTGTATTTTAAGTCTTCAGGAATCGATGTGATCTCGTTTGTAAATGGATTAATCTGACCAGATTCAATCGCTCTTTGCATAACGTCTGCTAGAGCATAACCGTTAATAGATTGGTTTCTTCTTTTTAATCTTTGGGCACCGATGGTTCCTTCAACGTCCCAAGTGGCAAGGAATTCTTTATTTAAGCTAACGTTACCAGCATAAGAAGTTTCAATATCTTCATTATCTCTTGTTCCTAAAGACTGTGAACGCCAAACTGCTGTAACGGCCTCACCGGGGTTTACGCCAGGAAGATTATAGCTATCAATAACAGGACCACTGACTGTTGAAACGACAACACCTGGAGCAAAGTTCCAGTTTGTTTCTTTATAGCTGGCACTTAGTGAACCTTTAAGTTGCATGTCAGAGGCAACGTCGTAGCTAAAGTTTGTGATGTTATTAAATTGTTGAATATCTGGAAGAGCGGAAGATTCGTCAGCATAACCGTAAGCACAAGCACCGTTTGCTTTGAAACGTGTACATTCCGGTGAAGGTAAGTAGTCACCACCGGCAGTATAGTAGTTGGCAGTAGGAGCAGCTTCACTGATTCCTTCCTTGAAGTGACCTCTACTTTTTGACATTACTTTTTCAACTTTTCTGTACTGAAAAGAAGTTGTGTAACTAGCTCTGTTTGTCGAGTTACCATGAACAAGTGAGATAACTCTTCTTTCACCACCAGAGAACTCTGTTAGTTCTTGTCTGATAGAAGCTTCGTTACCAACAAAGTCTTTTCTGGTGATGATATTGATCACACCACCGAGGGCATCTGAACCGTAAACGGCAGAAGCACCGTCTTTAAGTACATCAATTCTTTCAATGGAAGCGGCAGGAATAACACTCATATCAACAGCACCAAGAACACCATCTTTGGCCATTCTTTTTCCGTCGAGTAGGACTAGTGTATTTGAAGCACCTAAACCTCTTAGGTTCACTGTAGAAGCACCAGCTGTTGTGTAACCAGAGGCTTCTCTAAAAGAACCAAAAGTGTTGGCGGTAATTTCTCTTAGGATATCACCAGCAGTACTGTAACCAGAACTTTCAATGTATTCACGGTCGAGTGTTTGAACAGGAGAGTTCCCTTCGATGTCGACACGTTTAATGTGTGAACCAATCACCTCAACTTTTTCAATTTTTCTTGTTGATGTGGTTGGACGATCTGGAGTTAGATCTTCGGTATTGATATTAATCGTACCGCTACTGGATTGTGCAAACGCATTAACGCCAATCAATGCGAGCGCGCAAAAGATAAAAGAGATTAAAGAATTCATGACCGCTCCTCAAGTTAAGGTCTTGTTAATATTCCATTGGCAAAGAATTACACCACAAAAATTCTTGATCGCATAACCCTGACACTAAATTGATAGAGTTTTTTAGACTTAAATTGAGTGCATTTGTCAGGTAAAACTGCTACCTTCATCGGTTTTTTTTAGATCATTGAAATTACGCTAGTGATTTCAATTTGAATATTGCGGTGCGCTTTGGAGGCTTCGTTTTTTTCTGTCCTAATAGAAGAAAATGGAGTTTTAAATGAAATATATATTGCTGTGCGTTCTCGCTTTTTCTCTTTCAATTCATGCTTTTGATCAAACTTGGTTTCAGGAAAATATTTGTGATGAGGTTATTTTAAAAGGGGCCAAGCCAGGCTTTTATCGAATTAATCAGGCCCATCATTTTAAGTCTGATGGTGTCGATTACTTTATTCAGAAAGAGGGAAGAGATTTCTTTGTCAAAAGTAAACTTGGAAAAATTAAGTTAAAAGGTGAGATTAAAAGGGTTTTAGATTTTGTCGTGATCGATCAATCTTTTTGGGTTGTTGGCGAAACTGGTCTCGTGGAATTTAATGAGTTTGGAAATCAGATAAGACAATATTCAAATTTTAATTCAGCTAGGGGAGTTTATTATCATCCCTTTTTAGATAAAGTTTATATTGCCGCTGAGTCTGAAGGACTTTCTGTTTTTGATTTTAATACTAAAAAATTTGATAAGCTTTTGAGTCTTTCTGCCAATGGTTTTGCTGGGCCTTCTTTGGCCGTCAGCGTGACTGGAGATCCTCGAGGTAATATTTATATTGCCCTATCAAGTCATGTAAAAGGCTCGCTTAATGGACTCGCCGTTTATAGTCCGGTCGAAGAAAATATTATTCGTTATGTACAGTTTGATCCCATAAAAGCAGGTTACGTCGATAATTATGCATCAGCATATTATGTCGATGGTTCTGTCTTTTTAAATAATGGTGGTTGGATTCATGAAATGAATAAGGCACAGCTGACTCAAAAGACTGTTGTTCCCAAGTGGCATAGTTTATCTCACACCGCGGGTGAAACCTTTCAATATGTGCAGTTTCGCGGCGATCTGATTTTTGAGCAAAATAAAGTCTATGGTTGTTCACTTATTCGAGAGAAAGTTGAAGGAGAAAAAAGACCTCGTCGTTATGGAAAAGTATTTTCTATGATGTTATAGCGCTCAGTTCTCGCTGTCGATCTTCGAAAACAAATTTAAACATAAAAAAGGTCGTGAGCCCGCCGATGGTATGCCATAGCCAATGAGTTCCTTGAGGAAAAAGAGTGAGAAAAGTTTCAGGAAAAGACTGATCACCAATCCTTGCCGTTATGGCCAGTGCAAAACAGATGACGGCATAAACTAAATTGGTATTAACCTTACTTTTATTATTAAGGGCATATTTGATCACAGGGTAAGCGGCCATGACAAAAATGAGAAAGTAGCCCGTTGAGGCGCGAACATTTTGAGACATGTCGATATAAACAGTTGCAAAGTTTAAGAGAAAATAGGGGATAATAGTGAGAATAAAAATTCTTAAAACATTTCCTGTGAGCTTATACCAAAAATAAAAGGCCAGCATAAAACCCAAAATATAAATGGGAAGAAAGTCCATATACAACCAGAGATTATGACTTCTGGTTGCGTGATAAATGGTTCCACCAACCCAACCAATAAATAAGATAGGTAAGCTAATAGCAACCATATACTGTTCTTTAAAGCTATGTCTGATTCGGTAGGCCCAGTAGAAAAAAGTAAAAAGAAAAATTAAATTACTGGCCGTATTCCATGGCTCCACGGGAAAGCCGGCCATATTTGTTTCACGATAGATGGGACCAAAATCGTTAGGGGTCATAGATTAAACAGCATTTCGATGGGGAGTATGAGTACTCAAATTAAACTTCTCTTGAGTTTGTTTATAAGCGAGTTGCTCACCCATGGCAATCAGACAATCTCCAATTTCAAAAACATACTCGCCTCCAGGGCTGAAGATAAAGGTATGATCTTTTTTTCTGATGCCAACAATAATAATCTTTTTAACAAGCGGGCCAACTTCTGCGAGCTCTTTTCCGATGATGGTTGATTCTTCTGTGACGTAGAGGTCAGCTAATTGAATTGGTTCTCCTTCCGCACCTTGAGCATCTGGAATATTGAGAAAGTCCTCAACGGCCGGATTGATGATTGATTCAGCAACTTTTAAGCCACTCATGACAAAAGGAAGGATGACTTTGTCAGCACCTGCTCTTAGGATTCTCTTCTTTGCGTTTTGTTCACCAGCTCTAACAATAATTTGTAAATTAGCATTAAAAGATCTGGCCGCAAGAGCGATATATAATCCATCGGCGTCATTATCGATCACGGAGACTAGAGTTTTGGCCCTTTCAATTCCAGCTTTTATTAAATGTTCATCGTGGGCGGCATCACCTTCGATATAGTGATAAGATCTTTGTTTTAATAGTTGAACTAAAGTTTCTCTTCTTTCAATGACCACAAAGGGGATGTTTTCTTCTTCGAGTCTTTTGCAGATAATTTCACCCATCCTGCCATAACCACACACAATGGTATGATTTTTAAAGAGATTAATTCTTTTTTCCATTTTGTCCCTCCGCCTCTTGGAAAAATCGATACTCGTAATATAACTAACAATACTTGAAATGGAGTAGGTAACCACACCCATTCCCATTAAGAGTAGAAATATAGTAAATATTTTTCCATTTTCACTGAGAGGACGAACTTCTCTAAAGCCTGTCGTGGTGAGAGTAATCACCGTCATATAGACCGCATCGATAAATTCGTAATCTTCGATTTTCCAATAGCCAATACTACCCATGATTAAAATCGCAAAAACGATTAAGCTCACTTGCAGTATTTTCATAACTGTTGAACTAAGTCTCAAAATTTCTCCTCTTCAGTAGTTATTTCGGAGAGTTGTTTAAGATTTATAAGTTGAGTATTTTGGAAGGGAGATATTTTCCTATCTAATTGAGCGGATACTGTTTAGCAGCTCTTTTGGAAACTTAGGAGTGACAAAGACAGGAGGTTTTCCAAGTGGGGCACTGACTTCTACATATTTTCCTTTTGACATGTATACTCGGTTCGTCCAAAGGTCAGTCCAATAACCTTTCGGCAGATAAACAGATCTTTTTGTTGCTTTCTCTTTAAGAATTGGTGCCACCATGAGGTGATCACCAAGTAAAAACTGGTCATCAATCAATTGAACTTTTTTATCTTGGGGATAGTTTAAGAATAACGGTCTAATTAAAGGCCATCCAAAATCTGAGGCCAACTGAATAAAGGGTTTTTTATATTCATAAAGTGCTTTGTAAACACGACTCCACTTTGAAAAGGCTTGCAGAGTTTCTTTATCGTGATAAACCTGAACGGCCAACTCAGGGTTAAGACCTGGGTGCGTTCTAAAAAGTGCCGTAAAAGCATTCAGCTCCATCCAGCGTAGAAGAAGTTCTTTACTTCGTTTGATATTAACAAATGGAAAGATTTTTAAACTGACATAACCTCCGATATCTGAATGATTAAAAACCTTGCCACTGAGTCCACTTGTGAGGAGGCCTATCAAACTAGAATGAAGTCCATCGTTTTTATCCCAGGTGCTTGTTTGATCGCCAAGCCAATAGAGAGTCGAAAAACCAGGTACTTTTAAATGGGAGGCGCGGTTAAAAAAGGTGAGGTTTTCGGGGTCAATTTCTTCAACGATTTCGTAGTTGAGCTTAATCCATTTTTCAATATAGCGGTGATGCTGTCCTCCGAACTCTGTTATGGGATAGTTTTCACTAAAGTCGGCCATCCATCCTTTTACATTATGCTTTCTTATAGCGATTTTCATTTTTTCTTTTAACCAAAGGTAAGCCTTGGGGTTAAAAAGATCTATTAAATAGGCGTGAAAACCGCCTTGGTTAGACAAAACATATTTATTATCTATTTTGAGAAGAAAGTGTTTCTCCTTTGCTTCTTTTAATTGTGAGACGCGATTTTTTGAATTTGGAATTTCTGTCATATAAGGATTGAAATAGGTGAGAGTTGGGTACCCAAAATCAAGCGAGGGATAAGATTTTTCATCTTTTTGCCAATCCCATTTCAATCTCGTTCCAAGAAATGTCTCTCTTATTCCAACCCAATCTTGTGTCCAAACTCCAGCAATTTCGGTTTTAGATTTTTTTATAAGTTCAAGTTTTTTTCTGACAGATTTTTCTCCTCCCATAAGACCTATGATGGCCCCTTGTTGAATCCAGCTTGGAAGAACGCGCATACGACCCGTTACACTACTTATGTTTTTGAGCTGGTAATACCAGTTACGAGATTTGAAATAATGAAGAGAAAACTTTTTATCATAGACAGTTAAATCAAAATGATGAGTTTTATCAAAAGATGCTGTGGCGTAGTTATCGCTATCTAAAATAAGAGCATAATAGGTTGAACTTAAAATAATGGGGCTTGTGGCATAAGTTGTCTGTTCAGATCCGCTGAGGCCTGGCAAGAGAAGCTCTTGAAAAAAACTTAATGGTTGAATCCCTCGACCATTTCCTTGCTCTTGTGAGAGAAATTCTATTTTTTTTCCATTCAAAGAGAGGTGAGTATATTGAGTACCAGCACCGTAGAAAATCTCATCTTTTTGTTGATTAAAATGAAAGGTGAGGTTTGCTTGTAATGAGGTATCTTTTAGTTTCACGTCAAAAAAAGTTTGATGACCAATCGTTTTAAGTGAAACCTTATGAGGGCAATCTTTAAATATGATCTGATCTTCTTTTAAAACAGAATCATGACATACCTTGATAATATTTCTAACTTTTTTGTAGTGACCGCTGTTTTCTCTAAAAACCCATTTTCCTAATCTCAGTGTAACGGGGTTATGTTCTCTTAAGGGAAGTGCCTGAATTGAGGTTGAAAGAAGAACTAAAAGTATTATGGATTTCATCGAAATATTAAATATCGATAAGATGAAAAAGGCCACAGAATATGTGACCTTTCATTTTTTATACTTTTATTTTAAATCTTACCAGAGTCCAAACAAGCCTCTTCCTGTATTTGTTCTGCTTCTTTGGTTTCCACTGACGCCACCATCGAGTTCACTGGTATACCAAGCATGACAGGTCGATTTTCTCCCTTCGGGAATTCCCCATCTCCAAAAAACATTATCATTCGGGTGATAGGAGACCATTCCATCAATGAGTTTATGATAAAAAGTAGCGAGGTTGATACTTCTACTCATATAACCATTTGAGATATTCAACTTACAAAACTCATTTTGTCTTTTTTCATTCTTTCGTGTTCTATTTGGTTGAAAAATTCCTTGAGCAAGATCGAGCATCCAAGCATTGACCTTTGTTTCGGGAGTAAGAGAGTTTACATACTGCTCTAATTTTTTATACTGCTTATAAATGCCTGAGTCTCGACTTGGGGTAGAGTAGATATCAAAGGTCGCTTCATCCATACAGCGATTTCCTTCTTCCTCCATATACGTGATGGCATCGCTAACTACAGTATTTCTCGATTGAAGCGCATAACAAAGAGACTCTGTTAAGCGAACGAGCTTTTTCGTTGCCGTTTCTTCGATTACTCTGACCGAGGCGTTTACATAATCAAAGAATTGATCTTCAGTTAACCTGTTTGCTACCGTATACTGTTCATCGTTATTGAGAAGGATTTTTCTAGAGCTGGTGTAAGCATCCACATCTGTTTTAAATCTTTTAAATCCCCAGTCATAATAATCTGGCTTATGCTGAAGATATTCTCTTTTGGTTCTTCCTAGGGGCCACTTCTTTTTTGCTCTGTTTTGAGTTCCATAGAGTACATCGAAAGTACCATCGGCATTGATATCTTTAATAATATAAGTGTGACGAGTACAGCTATCATCTTTACAGTATTTATACATAAAGACGTCACCAGGTTTAATATCGTTAAAACCGACAGAGTAGGAATCTGTTTCTGCTAAACTATGGGTTCCAATACGGTCTAGTAAAAATTCAATTAAGGCCGCAACTTTATCATCGGGATTTTCTAGGTGATCAAATTCCGTCATTTGATTACTAAATTCACCTGAGTAGTAACGATCCCATTTAGCTCCTGCTGATTTCCAAGGGAGCTTATGTTTGAAAGAAAAATAAATTCTTAATCCATAAGCAGCATCGGCACAATCTAGTGGGAGTTGTTCGTAAGCACCACCAAGCTTTTTAAAGAAATCTCCTTCGACGTCTTCTTTAATCCACTGTTGATACTTCTTTTCCCAGTATGGATCCCAGTGTAAACCTGGCTTCGCGTCCCAAACCGCAGCATGGGCAATATTTATTAAGATTGATAATAATATAAAGTATTTCATTTCTTTCTCCTACCTTTTGAATGTAACTTCCGCTCTTGCATCAGCAGTCGCGTTGGTGAATAAAACCGTAACCCAAGCATTACGAAAGCTGTTTTTGAAAACAAAATCGACGCTATTGGTTCCAGCAGGAAATTGATAACTCATATCGATTGTCTGACGTGAGCCATTGGCAAAGATAACATCAAAACCTTTAATATCAGCTCTTCCACTTGTGAAATTAATATTTAAACGACCACGATCATTTCTAATATTTCCCATTTGGACAGATACCGAAAATTCTGGATTATAAACCGGTTCTTCAATAAAGAGTTCTTCGTTAAATAGTGGATTAAAAACAGGAGTGTCTTCAATTCCATTGATGACATTATAAATTTCATCGTATCTTTGCTCATTAAATTCAGCTCTTAAGACACCTGAAAGCTCTCCCGTTGGTCTTCCCGCGATTGGAAGATCATCAAAGTTAAAATTAGGAATCCCTGTTTCCATTTCGATAATAATATTATTAATCCAAAGAGCACCAGAGACGCTGAGGTAACTTAGAGGACTAAAAATTTGATAGTCTTCAAGAACGATTTGCGAATACTCCCCAAAAACAATATTGGGATCAGCAACTCTTGGAACTTCATAATTTAAAATCTCTACGCCATTACTCGACATAAAAGAAAGATTTGCGGCGTCTGAGTTTGCCGTCGCAACAACCATAATTTTTTTGAATTTCAAACTCTTAAAATCAACAGAGGGAAATTCATTGAGAAGGTAATCGATAAGAGGAATGGTTTGCTCTCTATTATCTCTTTGATAATAAAGTGCATCCATAAGAGGAATCGATAACTTCATTTTGCCATCAATTAAAACACCTTCGGCCGTAGGCTTCGTCGTATTTAAATTTTCTGGTCTTTTTTGAGGACGTGGGCTTACCATTACATTTGCCCACACAGATGCCCCTAGCGACAGGGCCAATAACAACTTCAACATGACAACATCCTTTAAAAAAGGTCAACAACAACTTCAACAAATGTATGAGCTTCTTCAATTACAGGAGTGGATGTCAATTAGCTATTCGTTTTGAAATCAGTGTATTTTTTACACAGTGGCAATTAAGTATCTGAATTATTTTGAGCGTTGAGATCTGAAATATGCTCTTCGAGGTCCCTTTTATGTTTATCAAGCATTTTTAAGATGTCATCGGTAGATTTCTTTTTGGGATAGATATTAAACTTAATCATTTCATCTTCTAAAATAGCGTTAGCAAAAAGCGCGGTGTAGGTGGCAAAGAGCGCTGTTCCACTGACCATTAAAATGATTCCGAGAATTTTTCCCGTGGGAGTAACGGGAATAATATCGCCATACCCAACAGTCGTGGCCGTGGCGTATCCCCACCAAAGTGCATCGAGAAAAGATTGGACCTTGTCGTTGGTTGCCGCTTCGATATAATAAAATGTTGAAGAGAAAAAGAGAACGAGTCCGTTTGCCATGATGGTAATGGCGATGAAAGGTGTACTCGTGACAAGAAAAAAAAGTATCCGATTAATCCTGATACCTTTTTTGAAATAATTTTCAAAAAAGGTATCCCTGATCATATTTATTCTGAAGCCTCTTCAGTCGTTTCTTCGGCAGCTGCTTCTTCTGCTGGAGCTTCCTCTGCAGGTGCTTCTTCTTTTGGAGCTGGGGCCGCTGCTTTAATCAGACCTTCGCCAAGTAAAATCTTTACTTTTTCATCACCATTGATCCATTTGTTTTGAGCGTTTTTTACACCATAACGTCCAGATCTTTTTTTCACGACTGTAAATTCTTTTGTTTGTTTAACAACTTCCATTGGTATCCTCTAATGCTGAATATTTACGTGACAGAAGTATACTCATTATCAGAGAAAATTCCAATGATTGTTAATCACAAAGGCTTAGTTTGGAGCTAAAGCGAATTGCGTCGGCCCGAAGAACACCTGCTTCACCTTGAGGCCTACTGATCTTAAGACTGACGATATCATCTTCATTAAATTGATAACGGCCAAGGGCAACCCATCCACTTTGATTCACCTGGAATTTGAAGTTTACCTGCATTGCGGCTAGCAAAGTATTGTTTTGACTAATTGCAATGTCAGCTGCTGCCACACTATTAGGGTGAGTCACTCGATAAACACCAAGGCAATATTCTCTTTGTTGTACTTTTGCGGTGTAAGTAACAAAGGCATCCGTTTCATTAGTATAGCGAGAGATAAAACTTTTATAACCAGCAAGTGAAGACTGCTCCCACGAACCTGATTCACGATAACCATCGGTGTCTCGTTTTGAGCTCGGGTTATTTTCATCTTTTCTGTTATCAATAATGCCGTTTTTCTTAACGGTTTTAAAAGTTTTACCCAAACAATCATGACCCTCTTTTAACTTTTTAAAACGAAGTGCATCGGCTCGCAAATAACCATTATCCGCATCTTGATGGCGTGTTAGTTCAACCTTGGCATTAGTACCGGTAAACTCAAATTCTCCAAGGTGATACCAGCCAGAATGAGCTTGATCCATCTTATAATTGACAACGACTGAGGAAAGGGATTGCCCACTGTCAAAAACTTCATAGTTTGCTTTGTCTATACTATTACCGTGAGTGACTCGATAAACTGAAATACAATAGCGCTGCTCTCCAACTTTATCTGTTATGTAGCTCACCTTGGCCGTGGGGTCTGATGAATAACGAGAAATAGAGTTTTTATGACCTGAAAGATTTGATTGCTCCCAAACTCCTTCTTGATCATAACCTTTATGATCTTTTTTAGGTTTCCCCGTTACACTATTGGCCCTATTATCGATCATAATATTCTTCTTTCCGATAATGACGGTATTTGTATCTTCTGGAGCTGGCTCAATGGGGGGAGTTGAAATGACATCTTCAGTGGGGCCATTTCCTGGTGTCTGAGTGCCTGCAGTGGAGTCATCTTCGCTGCATCCAAAAGCTGTAATGAGTAAAATTAAGACAATTGTCGATCTAATGACATGTTTAGCGATAAATTCCATTTTTAACTCCTCTTCCTTGCGTTAAACCTACTATTTAATAAGCAAATCTAATGCCAAAGAGCAGCAGTTTTGGAATTGAAACTTTTAAACTTATTTAGTTAGATGGATATGTTTAATTTTTGAAATTAAAACTGTTTTAGTTAATTCTATAAAAAAACGTCCCTGTTTTTAGACATTTAAAATGCTCCCTTCGTGGTCGCACCCACTTCGTGGGCAAGTTTTAAATATCCCTTGTTTTAAATTAGGAGATGACCAATACTTGCCCGAAGGGTCGGGGCAGGATGACCCGATATTGGTTATCGCAAAACATGGAAGTTTTAATTTATTTTTTATAAGTACCTGGAACTTTATAGATGTTACGAGTTTACATTGAAAGCTTATTTCCAATTAGAGGGATCAGTTTATGATATTTTAGCTCCCGTAGACGGTCGCCATTAACATCATTATTGAAAGAAGCATAATGAGGGCCAGATATTCTTTCACTATTTTCTCCTTGAGAAGTTATACCTTGATTTGGCGTTGGAACCATCACCAAAGGGCTTTTAAGTTCTTACATCGAAAGTGAGATAAAAATCCTGATTAAAATTGAACACTTATATCTTATGACATCACTTTTATTATTGAGAAATTTTTGCTTAAATCTGAGAGTTCAAAAAGGCAGGCATATATAAAATTAAATTCATTTTCTCATAAATTGGCCATCAGGGGTAAGGCCCCTGGGCAAATATGGCGTCATTATCTAGCAGATAATATCTGGATGTATATTCTTGGTGGCTTTTTTGTCGCTCTGGCTTGTGCTACTCAAGTTTCCATTCCTCGTATTATGGGGTGGGCCATCGATTTTTTAAGGGGTGATCACATTCCATCCTTCTTTCTAAAAACGACTAAGATGGAAACATTTGAAACTATGTTTTTAACTTTTGTCGTTGTCGTTTTATTACAAATGGTGGCGAGGATTGGATGGCGTTTAACAATTGCCAGACAGACTCATAAAGCTGGAGTGGAGTTAAAGAAAAAGATTTGGGAGAAGGCAAGATTTTTCACCCAAAAAGACCTCGATGAAAAGTATACCGTTGGTCACTTAATGAATAACTCTACCAGTGATGTGAATACCGCCAGGTTTATGTTTGGCTTTACCTTGATTGGTGCCTTCGATGTTTTATTTTTAGGACTTTTCACTCTCATTACGATGATCACGATTAGTTTGGAGATGACTCTTTGGACGATGGCCGTTTTTCTCTTTTTACCCTTTGCTGTTAAAAAGCTAACAAAAATAGAAGGGGAACGTTACGCTGAGGCACAAGACTATCTTTCAAAGTTTAACGATCAAGGATCACAAGCGGTTGCCACTATCAGAATGCAACGGTTAACTCAAACAGGATCTTTTTGGGAAAAGAAATTAGTCAGCTCTGCTGATGAATTTAGAAAGAGACGATTGAAAGCACTTTTTACGTCTTATTATTTCTTTCCTTTTACTGGTGGTTCAACCGTCATTTCTTATATCGTGATGTTTGTTATCGGTATTCAAATGGTGATGAATGGTAGTTTAACCGTCGGTGAGTTTATTACCATGCAAAGTTTAATCTATATTATGCAAGACCCTCTCGCGGAATTGGGATTTATCATCTCAGAACTTCAACGATCCTATACATCTTTAGAGCGTTTATGTGAGGTTTATAATCGTCCCCAAGCTGTTTATTTGAAAACAACGGGAAGAGATGTAAAAGCGACGGAAAAAGTTTTTCAATTAAAAAATATCGACTTCACCTATCCTGAAGGTGAGCGAAAAATAATTGATAGGCTTAATCTTGAAATTAATCAAAAAGAGCGTATTGGAATTATTGGCCCCGTTGGTACCGGAAAAACAACCTTATTAAATATTCTTTCTGGTTTTATTCCAGATTATCAAGGAGAGTTACTCTTTAATGGTCGTCCGTTAAGAGAGTATTCTCATCCCTCCCTTAGAGAATATATGGCAATAGTACCGCAAAAAGCTTTCTTGTTTGCCGATACGGTGAAGAAAAATGTTTCTCTAAATTCTGATATGAGTGATGAGGAAGTTTATCATTATTTAGATCTTGCCGGTTTAAAATACGATGTCGAACAATTTCCTTTAAAACTTGAGACACCGCTTGGAGAGTGGGGGATTAATTTAAGTGGTGGTCAAAAACAAAGATTAACCATGGCAAGAGCATTAGCTTCGAAACCAAAACTTCTTATGCTTGATGATTGCTTAAGTGCGGTTGATACCGTTACTGAAGAAAAAATATTAACCGGACTCGATAAAGAAATGAAAGAGACAACATTGATTTGGGTTGCCCATCGATCTTCGACTCTTAAGTACTGTGATCGAGTTATTGAGATGAATAATGGCGCAAACTAGTTATTTAGAACAAGACGAAGTTAAAGGTGAGATCAGAGATTTTCATTCTTTTACCTATCTTTTAAGGTATGCCGCTAGTGAGAAATTAAAGATAACTCTCGCTCTCATATTACTTGCTTGTAAAAGTGCTTTTGATATTACCTCTGCCTGGTTTGTCGGACAGCTCGTAGAAAAAGGTTTGGCCCAGAAAGATTGGGATATTACCATTAAGTTTACTGTCATTATTATTGCTGTAGAAGCTCTCGCCGTTTTAAGTATATGGAATGGGCGAAGAATTTTGGCCGATGCCTCTTGTTCTTTTATTTTAAATATTAGAAGAACTTTATTTTCACACTTACAAGCCCTTCCCATGTCTTTTTTTGATAAACAGCCGCAGGGGCGAACGGTCACAAGAATTACTCACGATGTTGAAGGGCTCGAAAACTTTTTCACTTCAAGCCTTGGGCGGGTCCTTAGTGCCAGCTTAACATTTACTCTCGCTTTGATTGCGATGCTCGCTACAGATTTTAGTTTGGGGATTATTTTAGTTCTTTCGATGACACCAGCAGCTCTTTTTACTTTTTTAAGTAGAGCAAAAATTCGTGAAATTAATCGCGAAGTTAGCGCTAATACTTCTGGCTGTAATTCAAAACTAAGTGAATACCTCAATGGTCTTCCCGTTATTCGTTACTTTGCCCTCGAGAATTGGGCAAAAGAGCGCTACGATAATGTCGTTAATAAATATAAAGATAGTATTCTCGCGGCCAATCATTACTATGCTTTTACGCGACCACCTCTCAGTTTATTATGTCTTTTCCCCACAATTGGTCTTTTGTATTTTGGTGGTAAGGAAGTCCTCGCCGGAACGATGAGTATCGGTCTTTTTGTCGCCTTTATTCGTTATTGTGAAAGGTTTTCTTTTCCGCTTACGGCACTTCTAAGAGAAATCCATGTCATCCAGCAAGCCTTTACGTCAGCAGAAAGGGTGACGACTTTTTTACAAGAGCATGACGAAACAGATTTGTTAGGGGAAGACGGTAAAATAAAAGAAGGTCAGCTTAAAGGGGTGATTGAATTTAAAAATATTGAAATGGGCTACAGCGAAGAACAAAAGATTTTAAAAAATGTTTCTTTTAAATTATCGCCGGGTGAAAAAGTAGGACTTGTTGGCAGAACGGGAAGTGGAAAAACCACAACGATATCATTACTCGCTAGATTATATGATTTTCAAAAAGGTGATATTACGATCGATGGATTTTCCATTAGGGATTATAACCGTAGTTTTCTTAGAAGCTCATTAGGTTTTGTTGGCCAAGATGTGGTTATTTTTAATGGAACCATAAGAGAAAATCTCGTTTGTGAAAGAAAGATTTCTGATCAAAAGGTTTTAAATGCCTGTGAAGAGACAGGGTTATTAAGAATTTTAAAAAGAAATAATATGAACCTTGATACGGTTTTATATGGAAGAGGTTCCAATATAAGTGTCGGTGAAAGACAATTACTGGCGCTGACCAGAGTTCTTTTAAGTGACCCACGTATTCTCGTTCTCGATGAGGCCACGGCCAATATTGACCCCGAGTTAGAACTAGTGATTCACCACTGTATTGAAAAAATGATGAAGGGGAGAAGCTGTCTTATCATCGCTCATCGCATCGATACCCTAAAGATTTGTGATAAGGTGTTAACTTTTAGTGACGGTGAGATCATTGAAGAAGGACCATTTGAACAACTTCTCGCGGCAAAAGGCGTATTCTATAAACTTTACTCACATAATCAAATTTAAAGAGATGTTAACTTAAGTTAGATGCCATCACTTATGTCTCCTGTTAATTTTGGCCCAACACGGAGACACAATGAAACACATTACTTTTTTATTTCTTAATTTTTTATTTGTATTTAATCTCTTTGCTTCTTATGAAAGCTCGCTTCAGCTTTTTCACGAAAGAATGGTCGAAAGGACTCCTCTTTATTATGAAGGGGCAACAGTACATGAATCAAGTGAAACACCTCTTGAAATAAATCAGCTAGCTCAAGACTCCTATCAAGACTTAATAGAATTTGCGACTGCCTTTGATCTTTTTGATGTTGGCTTTGAATATCAGCTAAATGAAGATGTCTATGAAGTGGTTAATGAGTTAGGTGAGCCTATCGCTTATACTTTTGCTATTCGTATCTACAAAAATAATGTGCTGATGAGTTATGGGTTTTATGAATTGATGAAAAGAGTTGATGGAGTCTATTATCTTTCGAGAGAACCAGCCTGGTATGATGCTTAAAAAGTGATGTACTTAAATGGATATGGTTCTTAATTGAAATTTAAAACAAATTATTAAAAATCCTTAATAAAAACCTCCTTGTTTTTCGATATTTAAAATGCTCCCGTCGTGGTCGCACCCACTTCGTGGGCCAGTTTTAAATATCTATTCGCTTTAATCGTAGAGATGGCCAATACTTGCCCTTTAGGGTGAGGCCTTGGATGGCCGAATATTGGTTATCGTAAAACATGGATGTTTTAACTTATCTTTTGTGAGTATTTAGAACTGTTTAAGTTTTCAGAAATAATGTTGAAAACTTATCTCCAATTAGAGGGATCTATTTATGATGCTTAAGTAGTTTCAATAGCTTAACGTCATTTTTTTATGGCAACTCTTTTTACACCCTCTGTAAATATCTCTTTAACGTCCCTATGAGAGCTTATTGTCTTATAAAATAACGCTATTAAAGGACAAATTATGTTTAAACAATCAGTTTTCTTGGCGCTAATTTCTCTTGCGAGCACGCAAGCTTATGTTACCAAATCTCTATTTTTTGAGGACCTTTTGGTGAATAAATATCAAGATATTACTGATGTGGAGGCGCTTGTCTCACCACCTGAACTTGTCAGCACTAAGTTTAAAGAGTTAGCGAGAACGAGAACTTTTGATGAAAACGAAGTTCATGAGTTTTATGCTGTCTCGTTTAAAAAAGCGGGAAAAAAACATACATGTGTGGGGACAATCATTTTAGAATCAGAACGTTTGTCCGTTGCTAAAATGCCTGTGACTCATCAAGATCGTGGAGGGTATGTTCTTTTAGATGAGTGTACTGATCTTGAGACAGAGGGACCATTAGATAAGTATGCTGTCTTTCCAATGAATATTTCCTTACCTGTAGGGGATATCTCTGGAATCGATTCTTATCGTTTAAATGCCAAGTATATTACCACCAGACCAAAATTTTTATGTACAGAAAATGATATGAACTTTGAAGGGATTCCTCGATCTCAAACCACCGTTCATGAAATGGACAATCGAGTTTATTTTGCCACGGCCGTCAGTCGCTCAACACCTAATGATGTGGTTTGTGATGAAGACGATCATACAAAATGTGAAGAAATCGAAAATAGTGATCGGGCCTTATATTTTGAAGATGTTGACCAATCAAGCGTACCTGAAGTTAAAGAATTTTTAGACTTCTTTGCTGATAAACTTGGTGGTGTGGTGAGAATGGCTTTCAAAAAGGATAATTGTATTGAGTTTAATCAAGAAGATATGGATCTTAAGTATTGTGAAGAATCAGGTCTGCAGAATCATATTTGGTCAGAGCTTTTTAAGTATAAAATTGGCGAAAAGAAATATCGTCTCGTGAAAATAATGGCCCGTTATGAGTCCAAAAAACAAAAGCAGATTTCGCTATCGGTTAGTGGTGATGTCGGTGTAAGAGAATCCACTAAAGTTGAAGTTGAATATTTTTATGTTTTTAGTGATGGATCACCTAGAACTAAGCACATACGATTGCAAACTCGTTATCTCAATATCCCCCTAGAAAACCAGCCAGAATGTAAAAAACTGTAAATTTTACATAAATTGCTAGAAAACACCACTGCCACTTCGTCTTGTGGCAGAATAGCCCCACTTTTAGAATTGGGGAAATTATGAAGAAGTTTTTAAATCTTTTACTCATTGTACTTTTAGGTCTTTCACTTACTTCATGTGGCGACAAAGATAATGAAGCTGCGGACGTGACAATTGCTCCTCCTCCTGCCGGCGGTGGTGGAAACGGGAATGGAAGTGGAAATGGGCTAGGCTTAGGTTCTGGTGGAAATATTGATCCGTGGAATCGGGTTGATGTTGATATGAGTGCTGTTGTTAACTGGCAGTATCGCGATCAGTTTAATAGACATACTCAAGCGACGAATTCTTTTGTCAGACCATTTGTAAATAGAGATAGAGTAAGAACTGTCGATATGAACGATTCTCGTTGGACTCCTGTTAGTCAAAACGATTTTATGATTGCCATCCAAGATACACGTCAACTTCCAGCTGAGCGAGGACTTGTTGTCAAACAACAAAGAATTTATTTCAAGAAAATGAGTGGTTTTGGTCGTGGAGAAATCCGTTGTGCTGCTTTAAAGAACTCAACGATGACAATTGTCGACGTTTATAGCGGAACGATGGTTACCAATAATAGCAATATGAATGAAGTAAATATTGATGGTCGACGTGAGTGTAGTGGTCTTTACTCAACGATGCCTTTTAATGGAGCCTATCAGGGTAACTTAAATGATTATTATGACTCATTTAATGTAAACACCATTGTTTCTCAATTAAATAGTCTACAGGTTGAAAGACTTGAGAGAAGAAACAACCAAAATAGATTTTTTAAAGTTAAAGGTATTAAGTACGATAATGAGTTTCAACAAAACTTACAGTATGAATACCTCTTTATGGCCGCAAGAGGACAGTACAGAGTTCTTCTTGTTAAGAAATATAACTATGCTGGAAAACTCGTTGATTCAGCTTATAACCAGTATAGCTTTGAACACAACCAAGGAAATCTTTATTACAACTCTAGTAATGTGAGAACTTGGAATAGTGGTTACAATTTCTTCATTACTTTTTAATTAATAATGCCAAGGAAAATTTGAGAAGTCTTTATCCCTTTTTTCGACAAAGGCTTCTCTTCCTTCTTTCGCCTCTTCTGTTCCATAAGCAAGCCTTGTTGCTTCACCTGCAAAGAGCTGCTGTCCGACTAAACCATCGTCTTGTAAATTAAAACCAAACTTTAGCATTCTCATCGCTGTTGGTGATTTAGAATTAATTAATTTACCCCATTCAAGAGCGACTTCTTCAAGATGTTCATGCTCAACAACTTTGTTCACCATTCCCATTTCAAAGGCTTCTTGAGCGCTATAGTTAAGCCCTAAAAAGAAAATTTCACGAGCACGTTTTTGACCACATTGTTTAGCGAGGTAGGCTGATCCATAACCTGAATCAAAACTGGCCACATCGGGATCTGTTTGTTTAAAGATTGCATGCTCCTTCGAAGCGATGGTCATATCACAAACCACATGAAGGCTATGCCCACCACCAACGGCCCAGCCAGGTACTACGGCAATAACTACTTTAGGCATAAAGCGAATCAGTCTTTGGACTTCTAGTATATGAAGGCGGCCTAGCTTTGCCGGGTCAATACTTCCTGAGGAGTCTTGATATTGATAACCATCTTTTCCTCTAATTCTTTGATCTCCCCCTGAACAGAAGGCCCAACCTGAATCTTTAGGTGAGGGACCGTTTCCCGTTAAAAGAACACAGCCGACGGAAGAATCGGTACGAGCATGTTCAAGTGCGGTATATAATTCATCGACAGTTTGGGGGCGAAAAGCATTGCGAACCTCAGGACGATTAAAAGCAATTCTTACTGTGCCTTGGTTTTTGGCGCGATGATAAGTGATATCGTTAAAGTTAAACTCACTGACTTCGTTCCATTCGTTTTCATTAAAAATTGGCGATATCGTGCTCATTCTATCTCCTTAGCAAACTGACATAATTGATAAGTAACAAGTTTTTGCCAATCTTTAACAGACATAATGATTGATTTCGTCAAAAGACCGGCGTTAAAAGCTATTTTTTCATTTTCTAATATGGATTGATCTACATAGAGTTCATACGGAAGTATGGGGTTCCCAAAGGGGGGAAGGGCGCCCTTTGTTACTCCTGCTCGTTCGTTTAATTCCTCTGCTGTTGCAAACCTAAGTTTTTGAGAGTTGAGTATCTTTCTCATCTTATTTGAGTCAGCCTGTTTGGCAGCAGAAAGAACAAAAAGCCTGAAGTCTGTTTTATCTTTCATGAGTAATGTCTTGCCACCAATTTTTATATCCTCTCCACGTGCTTTGGCAGATTCTTCGCTCGTTACAGTGGGGTCATGATCTATTTCGATAAATTCAATTTTATTTTCGTTTAAGAGGTTTTTTATTTTGTCGGTTAGGTTCATAGGGCGACCCCTTTTTGTGGGGAGTGATAGAACCACCAAACCAAGCCAACAGCGATACTTAGGGTATCTTTTTTTCGCAGTAAAAATGCGTCTTCATTAGCGCTACCATGATAATTTGAATAATAACCACCAGTAAAAACGGTGATTCGATTTTTATAATTATAATTAAAACCAAGGCCATAACCTAGGCCCATATAACCACCTTTTGCTGTATAGACAGGTCTAAAATCTCTGGCCTGAAGTGGTCCTACCCCATAGTAGAAATCTTGATTTTTTTTAGTGGCATAACGGAAGTCAAAGCTGGTAAAAAGAGAGAGGTTTTTTATAAACACTCGATCATAAATTCCATAGAGCATGGGATTAAAGATAAAACCTCTCCCAACTAAACTATCTGAATCAAATGAAAAAGCAGAACGAAAGGGGAGGTTAAGTGAAAGTTTAAACCTATTTTTTGGTGTCAGTTTATAAAAATGTAAAATTAATCCCGGTCCAAGTTCTAAAACGGTATCAAGTCCAGGCATACCTTCTCTATCGGGGTTGTCCTTGCTTTTGGCCGGTAGGGAACCACCAATACTTAAATTAACTTCATAAAAGTCATTATAGAAAAAACGGCTTCTCATTCCGCCGTCTTCATCAGCTCGTAATCTTTCTCCACGGTAGAGTCCGGCAGGAAAAGGGATAAAGAGTTTTTTACTGAACCTTGCCCCAGGGTAATCGGGGATTTGACTCCAGACTGCACCACCACCAAGTTCGTAAAGAGGAGGTCCTTCATCTCCACGCATGGTTTGGAATTGACCATGAGTTAGTGAAATCAAAAGTGTAAAAAGCAGTTGAAAAAGCATGAGAGCAATTTAACAAACTTAATACGGCTTGTAATTAATCCTCTCTACCATCCGTGGTACTTCAATTGACGGTTTTTAATGCGCTAAGCTGCGATGAGATCATCGCTACCTTGGTTGAGAAAGATGTCTTTAATAAGTTCTTTATCAACCATTCTGTCAAAGACAATACCCGCTTTTATAATGTTTTTCCCCTCAGGGTGATTATAAAAAGGGCTAGAGTAAACGATCGTTCCTTTTAGATCCCCCATGGGAATACTCGCAATTTCTTTAATAGCAAGCTCGTCCCCCATAGCATAACGACCGATTTGATGTTGATGAATCTCTAAAGACATCCCCCATTGAGATACATCACTTATTCTAGATGTGAAATGCTTCACCTTCTCTCCCAGACCCATCTTCTTGGAATGGTAGACGAGTCTATTTTTTATATGTGAGAGATCAAAACGAGTGTGCTTTCTCAGCTCAGTCAGTTTGATCTCATCAGGTGTTCCAATTAATAGCGTATCGTTTTTTAAGAAAAAGAGATCAGACTTACTTACAAAGCCCTTCTTTTCTTCATACATAAAAAGCGCGAGTTGTTCATCTAAAGTAGGGGTCACCCCATTAATCTTAAATATGACTTGCTCGAGGCCTTTATCGATTTCAGTAATACTGGCCGTAAATTTATTTCTCTCCATATTGTGAAGCTGCCAAAATAAAATTTGCTGCTTTTCTTTTGCACATGAAATCAGGATGGAGTGAATATCATCTTTCTTATTTACACCCACAAGGTTATGTAGGTTTATCTTCTTTTTTAAATCAACCATGGCTCTCGCCCCCATTATTATTAAGATACCTTATACTAAGCTAAATCCTTATATTTCTATAAAATTGCTTTAAGTACCTTAAATTACGAGGTGACAGTGAAAGCTGGACTTGTAAAAACGCCATAAATCCTAGGCATCAGACCTAGGATTTATGACAAAGTGTAATTATAGTTTGCTTCTCTTAAGCAGCTAATAAGTCATCATTTATTTTATTCAGAAAAATATCTTTAATTAATTCTTTATCAATCATTCTATTAAAAACAATTCCCGCTTTTAAAACATTTTTTCCCTCGGGGTGATTATAGTGGGGACATGAGTAAAGTACCTTCCCTTTGAGGTCGCTAATGGGGATATTGGCAATCTCTTTTATCTGTAATTCATCTCCAATATTGTATCGACCTTTTTGGTGCTGATGAATTTCGAGAGACATTCCCCACTGGGAAACATCATTAATTCTTGATGTGAAGTGTTTTACTTTTTCACCTAAGCCAATTTTTTTAGAATGATAAACGAGCCTATTTTCTTTATCTGTTAAATCAAAACGAGTATGTTTTCTCAGTTCCGTTAATTTCATTTCATCAGGAGTGCCGATAAGTAGTGTATTATCTTTCATAAAGAATAAATCTGACTTGGTAACAAAGCCCTTCTTTTCTTCATAAATATAAAGAGGTGCTTGTTCACAGAGTTTTGGAACACCATCTTTTAGCTTAAAGACAATCTGTTCTAAGCCTTTATCAATTTCTAAAATAGATCCGACAAATCGTTCTCTTGAGTTTTCAATTTGCTGCCAAAAGAGAAGATCATTTTTTTCATTGGCACAGGTTATAAGAAGAGAGTGAATATCATCTTTATTATGTATTCCAACTAAATTGTGGAGATTTATTTTTTTATTTAAATTGACCATATGCCCCTCTCTGATTTCCTCAAATCAATCTTGTTTAATTAGATTTTAACAATACTGTGCAAATTTTTTGGCAACTTATTTATAAAGTTTTGAATTTATTAAAACTAGTACAAGCCTAATACTAGTGTGCTGCCAATCTTTGTTGGCAGCTTTTAAGATTTTTTTTAAGATTTTTTAAGATGATGCCGACTCATAGTTATTGAGGGCGACTTTCCAAAGAGTGTTAAGGACTTTCGTTAAAACAATTAGGGCGACGATCATCACGATGAGTAATTCAAAACGAGATTTGTTGTAAATAAACTGGACGGGAGCAGAGCCCACCAAGAGAACGGGAATAATTGTTGTGAGAAACTTTCTTATATAATCACTAAAAACAAAATTCGGCCATCTCGCCAGTTGTTGCATCTGCATCCTTAAAAAATTGATTCCCGTTCCTTCCACCATCCAAAACATTGCAGTGCTTAGAATAAACTCAATAAGAATGATAAGTGTAATGGATAGGGTGAGGTAAAGGGGCATCAGCATCCAATCGATTGCAGAGATGTCGACAGCGATTCCATAATAAATGAGTAAAAATAAAGCAACGGGGAATGTGATGAGGGCAGGGGTTCTAAAATGTCTAAAAAAACAGCTAAAGATTGAGCTGAGCGGTTTTAATAGAATGAAATCGAGGTCACCTTTTCTTATATAGAGAGAAAGTTGCCAGAAGTTATGACTAAACATCATCATATGAATGGCATCAATCACCAGCATATAAGAGATATAAAACATGAGTTGCTCACGACCCCAAGGGCCAATGGTTTCGACGTGGTCAAAAATAAAACTGACTGAAGCGAGAGATGAAATATAAAAAAATAAGTCCATAAAAATGAGGAGAATAAAGCTGGTACGAAAACTAGCTTGAACTTGTGTGCTTGTCGAAACAAAGTTTTTATAGACTGAAAAATAATGAGATGCACTTTTTATTAACGAGTTCATGTTACATACCCGCCGCTGTATACATTTTAATTCCTCGTTTCCAAACGAAATTAATAAAGAAAATGGTTATCAGCATCCACAAAGTGATAACGAAGTAACCTTGAAAAACGGGAACTGGCCTTTCCATAAAAATTTGAATGGGATAATACGTGAGGTAGGGAAAAGGAGTGTAGTCCAAAATATGAGTTAACCACTTTGGGTAAAGATCTAGCGGGATGATTGCTCCAGAGAGAAAGTAAGAGACGATAGAGATAATAACTCTAATAATCCAAGTTTCTTCAAGCCAAAAAGCAAGGATACCCACAAGGTACTGTAGTAAAAACCAAAAGAGGCTAATAAACAGAGTAAAAAGAGTTCCTTGAATAAGATAGTATAGTGAGGGAAGAAAAGCGAGCTGAGTGAGAACAATAAGTGCGAGAGTAAAAGTCGCTATAAAAAGTTGGATGAACTGAAAAGAGACAAAACTTGCTGTGTGGTACTCATGAAATTGAAAAGGATAAATTAGATAACTACTGATGCGACCCATTCTGATATCTTCACTTAAGTTCCATGAACCATTAGCCTGAGCGATAAGCGCTACAAGAAAGCCCCAAACATGATATTGAATCATTTGATCTAAGGTAAACCCGCCAATGATTGTCTGTTGGTCACCTCTATAGATAGAACTCCAAAGCTGATATTTGATAAAAAAGAAAACAAGACCAGGCCCTATGATTTGAAGAAAAAAGTTCAAACGATAAGCGGTGTGCTTAACCCAAGTCACCTTGATTGTTTGCCACCATTTTAGCCAATAGTTTTTCATGGCGTTTTTTGATTCCTAAGGATATCGGGATTTTCCATGAGAGTTTTCATAACTCTCTCGATAGGCATTTTTTCCGTTTGAAAATCGGTGATAGGATATTTTTTTAAGACCTCTAATCCTACCGCTCTAACTTCATCTTCAGGTACTTGAATTTCAACTTGAGTGGAGTCTTCATTCCAAAGTGGATTGTACTGCTTCCAAAAGTCTTCTTCTATATTTTGAGAGTTTGAAAAATTAAAGTTCACAGTTTTATTATTGCCGAGAATTTTTTCAAAATCGCCGATGGCCCCATCATATCCTTTTTTTCCATCGAAAATGAGGACCAACCTTTTGCAAAGAGCTAAAACATCTTGCATATAATGAGATGTTAAAATGAGTGTACAATTTGTTTTCTCATGATAGCGCTTAACAAAGTTACGAATATTTTCTTGAGCGACGAGGTCTAAACCAATGGTAGGCTCATCTAGAAAAATAACTTCAGGGTTATGTAACAGAGAGGCCATTAACTCTAACTTCATTCTCTCACCAAGTGAGAGTTTTCTCACATGGATATGAAAGAGAGAGGTCACATTTAAAATGGTTCCCATTTCCTCAATTCGCTCTTTAAAATTTTGTTCGCTGACTTCATAATACTTTTGTAAAAGTAAAAAAGAATCCATCGCAGGGATGTCCCACCAAAGTTGAGACTTCTGTCCCATGACAAGAGCAATTTTTCGTCGAAAGTCTAAATTGCGATCAGAAGGGCGGTGACCGAGTATATTGAGTTCACCGGTGCTTGGAACAATAATTCCGGTAAACATTTTCATTAAAGTCGTTTTACCTGCTCCATTTGGTCCAAGTAGACCTATGATCTCTCCTTTATTAATCGTAAGATCAAAATTATTAACGGCGTATTTCTCTATAGGCTTTCTTTTAAAAAATGAAGAAACAGTACCTTTTATTCCAGGGGCTTTCTTATACGATATAAATTTTTTAGAGAGTTTATCAGCTCTAATGACGGGTGCATTCATAAGATGTATATATCTTAGGAGAGAGCATATATGAAGATAACTTTAAAAAAACTCATTTCAAAAAATCATCCTCAAGTCGTTGATTTTGTTGCAGATAGAGTGGAAATATCTAAGGCAGAGATCAAAAGGGCGATGATTGCGGGTGCCCTGTGGATCTGTCCGGGAAATGGGAAAAAGAAATACAGACTAAGACGAGCAAAGTCGCCTCTTAAAAAAGGTGATCGCTTAGAGTTTTATTACGATCAAAAACTTCTCAAAATTGAAGAGATTAACCCTGAACTTATAGCTGAAAATAAACATTATGGTGTTTGGTATAAGCCAGCGGGCCTTCTTTCTCAGGGAACCAAGTTTGGCGACTCTCACTCTATTCTAAGAAAAGTCGAGCAACTCAAAAATAAAGAGGTCTTTTTAATCCATCGTCTCGATCGAGAGGCTTCCGGGTTAATGGTAATTGGTTATTCGAAAAATGCTGCGAGAGGGCTTTCTAAACAATGGCAAAGTAATCAGACATTAAAGAAATATCAAATCGAAATAAAAGGTCTTTTTCAAGATCAAAAAGGAAGTTGGACATATCCTCTCGATGAAAAGAGCTGTCGTACAGATTATCTACTGCACTCAAGTACTGATAAAACAACTCTTATGGAAGTGGAGCTAAAATCTGGTCGTTATCATCAAATTAGAAGGCATGCCACTATTGCTGGTTTCCCCGTGATGGGGGATCCCAAATATGGAAAAGGAAATAAAAACGAATCGGGACTAAAACTTGTGGCCAGTGAGTTGATGTTTCACGATCCATTCTTGAAGAAAAAAGTCCATTATACACTCCCCGAGAAGCATCAACTATTTGATAAAAATTAAAGTTTCATGATTAACTCCCCGTAATGTTATTAGGCACTATTTGGAGAATTATGGACCAGGCAAATAAAGCTGACTTCGAACTAGAATATTACGAAAAGTATTTTGGTGGCGAAGAAAAAGTTAAAGACATTGTTGAAAACTGTCCGCATTGTGGTTCAAAATTTTTCTTCACTCATTCTTGCGACTACGGAAACCTTGTGGTGAAAGAAACCGCCACTTGTACGCAATGTAATTATGGACAAAGAAAGCTCATCAGCTCTTTGAACTAATCATGAAACTCCATCTTCTTTTTTTCATCTTTCTTTTGAGTACAGAAGCTCAGGAGTTTAATATTCTCATCCCCTGTGATCGCTTTGCTTTTAATCGAAATATCGAAGTCATTAGAGAGCTAGTTGAGCATGGAGAAGCAAATTGGGATCTTGATAATCTAGAATTAAGTTTTGAACAATGTGGCTTTAATCCCATAAACTTTGGCCTTGGTCCAAACGGACTTCGCAATTTAAGACAACGTGGCAATATGCAAGAGTACACTCGTCTTCACGATGATTTTATGAATTACAGAAATATGGACCTCGAGGGCTTACTTGCTGCCGCTGAGAGAGCGGGACAAAGAGTCGAGGCCATAGAGAGAAGAGCGAGACCTCATCTTGAGCAAGCAAGAGGTCGGTGTGGTTCAGTAGACATTAGAGATCGTTTACCTCCCATTCGAAGTCAGGGATCCATTGGTTGGTGTTATTCGTTTACAGCAGCTGATATTGCAAGTTTTCATACTGGACAAAATATTTCTCCTGTCGATCTTGCTATTAAATACAATCGTATTTTTATGGAAAGAATTTTTGATCCAGGAGGAGGCGAGTCAGAACATGATGGTGGTTTTGATCATATTGCTTTAAGGCAAGGTCTTCAGCAAGGCTTTTGTTCAGAAGATCAGATGGCGGGAACACTTGCTGGTGATGTTAACCTCTATACTCGAATGACAGAATTAGAAGATGCTATAGATGAGTTTTGGGAAACGTTGGCACTTTATGAGTTTTATCGTGACTTAGTGGTTGAAGGACTAGGTGATCCCGAAGAAAGTCCTATAAGAGTCACAAGTTATCAAAGTATCGAAAGAAGATTAAATAGAAATCCAAGTTTGTTAGATAGAATTCTAGTTCCTCCCGAGGTGAGAACTTATATCGAATCTCTTGATGATGCTGACTCCTTGAGAGACCATTTTTCTAGATCGATGATTTGTAGCAACCTATCTACTTTTAAGGAATTTTTTCCCCACGCTAATTTAGATGAAATAGTTGAGGTCGTGCTCGATAGTAGCCGCAGCTCGATTGTGGCCAATATGAATAATGCCAGTTGTGAAAACCCCATTTTTCTTGAAGGGGAAATTGCAGGACTTGGAATTTTTAGTCGAGCCTCTAGTCGATTGGACTTGGCCCATCAACTTATGGATGATGAACAGATTTTTTCAGCGTCTTATCACACAAGTTTTATCAAACAATCTGGTGAAGGTGGAAATCATGTGAGTTCGGTTGTTGGGAGAAGATGGAACGAGAAGAGAAGTCGTTGTGAGTTTATGATTAGAAATTCATGAGGAACGGGTTGTTATAGTTATCGATATGATCTCGAATGTGATCAGGGAAATATCTGGATATCTGAAGGTGAGTTTCGAGACGAGATTTCGAGTATCACTTATCTCGATCAAGACTAGTTTTTTTACTATTATTTAAATGTGTTGGGTTATCTAAAGAATTGAAATTATTTAGTTAATAGACTGTTGTCACAGAGCAAAGCTCCAGTTAAGATGGGGCAATTCACATATTAAATTGATTAGCGATAGAGGACGACGATGGCCTATTCAACCAACGAAATTGAACAAAAATGGCAAAAGTTTTGGAGTGAAAACCATACTTTCAAAGCAGAAAATAATAGTGAAAAACCTAAATATTATGTTCTCGATATGTTTCCCTATCCTTCTGGAGCGGGACTTCACGTGGGTCACCCTTTAGGTTATATCGCCTCTGATATCTATACTCGCTATAAAAGACATTGTGGTTTTAATGTTCTTCACCCAATGGGTTATGATGCTTTTGGTTTACCAGCTGAGCAGTACGCCATTGAGACAGGAACTCATCCCGCTGTTACCACAGATAAAAATATTCAAACGTATCGTAAGCAACTCGATATCATGGGACTTAGTTTTGACTGGAGCCGTGAGGTTAAAACATGTGATCCCTCTTATTATAAATGGACTCAATGGGCATTTATTGAAATGTTTAATAGCTATTACGATAGTGAGAAAAATTGTGCTAGGCCGATTGAAGAATTAAAGGCCAAAAACCCTGAATTAACAGAACGTGATCTCGATGATTACCGTATTGCCTACCTTGCTGACACACCAGTGAATTGGTGTCCAGCACTTGGTACAGTTTTAGCAAATGATGAAGTGAAAGATGGTCTTTCTGTTAGGGGAGGGCATCCGGTCGAGCAAAAAACGATGAAGCAATGGAACCTCCGTGTTTCTGCCTATGCCAAGAGATTGCTTGATGGTTTAGAAAATATTGACTGGAGTGATTCTCTAAAAGAGATGCAACGTCATTGGATCGGAAAGTCTGTAGGGGCTGAAGTTAAGTTTAAAGTTAAAGATAAAAATGTAGAGTTTGATATTTTTACCACCAGACCAGATACAATTTTTGGTGTGACGTTTATGGTGTTGGCGCCAGAATCTTATCTTGTTGATGAGGTGACTACGGATTCTCAAAAAGCTGATGTCGAAACTTACCTTGAAGCGACAAAGAAAAAAGGCCTACGAGAAAGAGAAGCTGATCAAAAAAATGTGAGCGGTGTCTTCACAGGATCTTACGCCATCAATCCTTTTAACAATAAAGAAATTCCTATTTGGATCGGTGATTATGTACTTGGAGGTTACGGTACTGGCGCTATTATGGCCGTGCCGGCCCATGACTCTAGGGACTACGCTTTTGCTAAACATTTTGATTTAGCAATCATTCCTGTGATCGATGGGGGAGATATTGAGCAAGGCTCATACGATGCCAAAGAAGGAAAAATGATTAACTCTGATTTTCTTAATGGGCTAGAAGTCAAAGAGGCGATTGAGAAAACCAATAGTGAAGTTGAGACACGAGGACTTGGTAAAAAGAAAACTCAGTATCGACTAAGAGATGCGATCTTTTCACGTCAACGTTATTGGGGTGAGCCCTTTCCCGTTTATTTTAAAGATGGTGAGCCGCAAATGTTAGCTCAAGATGAACTTCCACTCGAGCTTCCTGAAGTGGATGCCTTTTTACCTACAGAAGACGGAGATCCACCACTAGGCCGTGCTAAAAATTGGAAAACGAGTGGAGGAGATCCACTTGAGCTTTCTACTATGCCGGGCTTTGCAGGATCTTCTGCTTATTTTCTTCGTTATATGGACCCTAATAATAATCAAGCGCTTGTCGATAAGTCTGTGAATGCCTATTGGAAAAATGTCGACCTCTATCTTGGGGGAAGTGAGCATGCCACAGGACATCTTATCTATGCTCGTTTTTGGAATATGTTTTTATTTGACCGTGGATATATTTGCGAAGAGGAGCCTTTTCAAAAATTAATAAACCAAGGAATGATTCAAGGGCGATCTAATTTTGTTTATCGTTTAAAATCAGATCTCAATACATTTGTTTCTCATGGTCTCAAAGATCAATACGATGTTCAGGAATTTCATGTTGATGTCAATATTGTAAGTAATGATCAATTGGATATGGAGGCCTTTAAAGCTTGGAGACCTGATTTTAAAGACGCGAAATTTATTACCGAACAAGAAGGTGGTCAGGACGTTTATAAATGTGGCTGGGCCATTGAGAAAATGTCCAAGTCAAAATATAACGTAGTCAATCCAGATGACATGGTTGAGAAATATGGCGCTGATACATTCAGACTCTATGAGATGTTTTTAGGCCCTATTGAGCAATCGAAGCCTTGGAACACCAACGGCATTGAAGGAGTCTCTCGTTTTCTCAATAAATTCTGGAATACAGCTTCAGGAGAACTTGAAGAAAGTGTGCCGACTAAGGAAGAGTTAAAAATACTTCACACATGTATCAAAAAAGTCAGTGAAGATATGGAAAACTTTTCTTTTAATACGTCGGTGGCCGCTTTTATGATTGCCATGAATGATCTTTCCAAGATTAAAAGTAAAAATAAATCAGTTTTTGAAACTTTAACAGTTCTTCTTTCACCATTTGCTCCTCATATTGCTGAAGAGTTATGGACTTTATTTGGACATCAGGCTGGGATCTCAACAGTACAATGGCCATCACATAATGAAGAATACTTAATTGAGAGTTCTATGGATTACCCCGTTTCTTTCAATGGAAAAATGCGCTTTACGCTCAATTTGCCACTTGATTGGAATAAAGATCAGTTAGAAAAAGCGGCTCTCGAGGCGGAGCAGTCTCAGAAATATCTCGATGGTAAGAATATTAAAAAAGTAATTGTGGTGCCAAAAAAGATTATTAATATCGTCGTCGGCTAAAATTTTCACGACATCTATTGATTTTTGAGTTTTTACTCTATAAAGAGATAAATCAAAAATTGAGGTATTAATGAAAGTTGTGATAACGGCACTGTTAAGTTTTTTTCTTCTTATTCAATCAGCTCTAGCAGCGGATGTAGAACTTAATACATTACGTATTTTGATAAATCTGGACAGGCCAATACTTATTTAGAAGTTCATAAGATTGATAATATTTTACATTTTGATCTATGCGATCTTAGTACTCATGACTGTGATGCACTAACCGCATTAGATGAATACTATATGAAGCATATGAGAACTCAAAAACTCACTTTAGATGCTGTCACGATCATTTTTGGAACGCTTGCTGCTTTTGGGCTTGGTGCTGCTGTTTATACCGGAAATTACGATGGTGAGGCCCTTGGCTGGATGAGTGGAATTGCTGTTGGCGCCTGTATGTTCTTTGCAGCTGGACGTCAGTATAGAAATGGTTATGACTACAGAAGAATTGATCATGCCGCAAATGACTGTAATGAAAATGAGAAAAATGGCACAATCGAAGTTAAAAATTACGATTACCTCGTTAAGCAATTAAGTAATCACTTAGTAGGTTATTAAAATCATAAGCCTCAAAAACGATTGGGGCTTCTTTGTTTAAACATTTAACATTCTCTAAAAATTATTCAAATTAAAGGTTTTGATCTTACTTTTATCTTAAGATAAACAATCACATACTATTTTTAGGAAAAGAATGTTTAAGGTTTTAATTTTAATAACAATTCTGCTCACGGCTTGTGGAAAAAAAGAAAAGTCAGGTGATACACCTATAACAAGGGTTGATCCACAAGAAGTTGAAAGTGTTGATGAGTTTGCTTTAAATTTAAAGCTCGATTCCGATATACCAGAATATGTAGGGCAGATTATTTCCTATACTGAAGATGAAAAAACAGGTCTCGATATAATTGGAACTTGTACGGGAAACTTAATAGAGTCTAATGTTATTTTGACAAATCGACATTGTATCCATGGTTCTTTTCTTAGTGATGCCAATAGATGTAATAAAGATTTTCGGATAGTTTTTCGAGATAATTCAAAACACTATGTACGCAGTTGTAAAAAGGTTATCTCGGCTTCTCGTGATGCCAGTAAAAGTGATGCTGATTTTGCCATTATTGAGCTTACAGAAAGTGTTCCCCTTAATCCAATCGAAATAGACGTTAAAGGTATTGATAATAATAAAGAGATTACCGTTAATGCGGTTAATATGTTTCCCAATAATACTACTCAAAGTTATGAATCTCGCCTGAGAGTTTCTCGTTGCAAAACGAAGTTCAATTCTCTTTTTGATTACGTTCTTTCTGAAGATATTGTCGTGACGTTAATTGCACGATCAAAATTTTCTAAATGTGATGTTATCTCAGGCAACTCTGGTTCTGCCATGATTGATAGTGTCTCAGGAAAAGCTGTTGGTGTGGTTCAGTCAATCATTGAATACGATGATATCCCCACGGATAGCGCTGAAGGTCAGATTTTAAAGAGTTTTATTAGAGAAGTGAAAAAAGTTGTTTTTGGTACAAATTTAAATCGGATAACATATTTTAATAAGGCGATAAAAAACTTTAGTTCTCAAGAACGTTTTATGGCAGAACAAAGAATTGATTGGGAAGTTACTAAAAATAAAATAAAAGAGAACTTTTTTATCTCTGGCAATTATGATCAGTCGATCGAGATCTTTGATTTTAACTTTGAAGGTGAAGATTTTTATAAAACAGTTCTAGAGCAAAATAGCTATGCAGCTGTTTCCGTTTATCCTAAATGTATTCTAAGCTGGCTTACTTTAGATGATCTGCCTGACCGTATCGATATTGCGAAGGCCAATGCTGATGAAGTGAGATTATCCGTGTCTTATGAGTTAGAGCCTGTTTTTGAAAGCTTTTCAGCTCCCAGCTCAGTAGAAGAAAGAACGGCGATTTTAAAAACGGACTCAACGGGATTTTATTATGAGTATGATTCTTTTGATGGAGCGGGAGGAGTAAATGAAAAAATTAGAACTTGCCAGCAAGAAGACTAATTATTTACAAACTGATGTACTTAAATGGATATGTTTCATTTTTGAAATTTAAACTATTTTTGATAACCCTATAAAAAACCTCCTGTTTTTGGACATTTAAAATGCTCCCGTCGTGGTCGCACCCACTTCGCGGGCAAGTTTTAAACATCTTTAGTTTTAAAATAGGAGATGACTAATACTTGCCCGAAGGGGCGGGGCATGGATGACCCGATATTAGTTATCGCAAAACATGGAAGTTTTAATTTATTATTTGTAAGTTTTTGAAACTTTATAATTGATACGAATTTATATTGAAAACTAATCCCTCATTTAGAGGGATCAGTTTAAATTATTTATTTAATAATCCCTGAATATGACAATAACCGTTTGGGTTTTTTTCGAGATAACGTTGATGATATTCTTCAGCTTGGTAAAAAGGAAAACCGGTTTTAACAAAAGTGCTGATTGGTTTATCATACTCGCCTGATTCGGTGAGTTTTTTTATATCAGCTTCAACAATTTCTTTTTGTTGTTCATTATTATAAAAAACAGCAGACTGATATTGAGTTCCGATATCAGGTCCTTGTTGATTAACAAGAGTAGGGTTATGAATACTCCAAAAGAGATCGAGTAAACTATTTAAATTTGTTTTTGTGGTATCAAAACAAACTTCAACGACTTCGATATGACCTGTATTACCCGAGCATACAGCTTCATAACTGGGGTTTTCCGTATGGCCACCTTGATAACCTACTCTGGTTGAAATAACCCCAGCATGCCTCATAAAGGTGAGCTCAACGCCCCAAAAACAACCTGCTCCAAAACTAATCTTCTCACTATAAGTATTTTCTTCCATGGGCCCATTATGAAAATGTTTTGTACAGGAGTCAATTAGCTTTGCACTGGTCTAATACTGGACAAAGTTTCCCATGTAAAATCCATATGTTAAATGAAAGCTGATTGGCACCGATATTGTAATTATCACTACAAGGAAGTGCCTGTTTGCAGACTTTGTAAACACCTAGGGTAATTATTACCAGCTATCTGCCACAGAACTCTTCTTTGTAATATAGTGACTTTGAATCGTTACCGAATCATAAGAAATATCATCGGGGAGGATGAATATGTTAAAGAAAATTGCAACTGCAGGAATCATTTTAGGAACCTTAACTGCTCACGCTGCTACAACTGGAAACCTACTTCTTTCTGGAACTGTTGCTGAAGAGCTCGCTATTGTTGTTACAGCTGAAGCTGGTGCTTCTAACCTAGACCTTTCAGCATCACCAACAGCATTAAAAGTAGCAACTGTTAATGAAGTTTCTAACTCAAATACGGGTTATACAATTTCGGCCAAGTCTACTAACGGATCTCTTTTAAAGAACGGATCACTTGACCAATTAGCTTATCAAATTAGCTATGATGGTGGTTCTATGGTTTCTTTAACTACGACTGATCAGACAGTTAAGACACAAAGTACGGCCGGTGTTTATGATTACGATAGTGATGTTGATATTGCTTATACTGGAAAAGCGGCAGCAGAAATGGTCGAAGGTACGTATACTGACACAGTAACGTTTACGATCTCTGCTATCTAATTCGTAAAATCAACTACTTAAAAAAGTACTAAAGAATAATTGAGAAATACCCGATAATAACACTATGTTATGTCGGGTATTTTTCATTTTTACCCTGCTTATCTTTCAAGGACCGAAATTAAATGCTGATCAGGGAGATCTGATACTAGCAGGAAGAGTTTTTCCAACGTTCAGCTTCGCGCCTGTTTTTAGTTTTCCTAATCGTTTGAATTTAGGTGCTAGTTTCAAAACAAATATTCCTAAAAATCGCTATAAAATTTTTAGAAATTCTAAAAAAACCAAGCGTGGAAAAGTACGTGTGATCACCATCATGATCAACTAGTAAAATCCTCCCTCTACAGCTATTTTCAGTAGTTTACTACAATAGAAGAAGACAACTTATCTTAAGGATATTCGATGAAATGGATTTCTTCGCTACTACTTATTTTATTCTTTTTTAACTCCTATGCTTTTAAGCTTTCACCCATGAGCCAGAGCTTAACTCCTGGAGATGGTGAGCAGCATATGCTTTTTAATGTTCAAAACAAATCATCTTCTCCTATTGCTGTTGAGTTAACGATCGCGCAAAGAAATATGGATGAGTGGGGAAAAGAAAGGCATCCCGAAGTTGAAGATCAGTTTATTATTTTTCCGGATCAGATGATTATTAAGGCCGGACAAAAAAGAACAGTCAAAGTGACTTATCTTGGAGACAAAAATATTTCCGTTGAAAAGGCCTATCGATTGATTGCAGAGCAATTACCTATTGAAGTGGCCAATCAAGATAAGAAAAAAAGAACCAATATCAAGATCCTTTTAAAATATGTGGCAGCGGTTTATGTGTCTCCCGTAAAAGGGGAGAGCGAACTTGAGCTTCTCACAAGCTCTGTCGATTTAGATGCCGAAAGCTTTGTTGTCAAAGTAAAAAACAAAGGAGCGCTTCACCATATTCTCAATAAACATCATGTCGAATTAAATTCTGCTGGTAATAAAGTTTTATTAGAGAAAAAGGCGCTTAAAGGAATGTTTGGTGAAAACCTTCTGGCCGGGAAAGTGAGAAACTTTCGGATTAAAACACCTAAGTCCTTACGTGGAAAAAGAAAGGTAAGTTTAAGACTTGTTGAAATCTCAAAGTAAAAATATATTTACTCTTTTTGTCTTGATGATGTTGTGTTCTGTTCAAGCACAAGAAGACCTTTTTAAGCAGGTTTTTAAAAAGACAACGACCAGTTTGGTCTCTCTTCCTGTAATTAATAGTGGAAACTACCTTGGTGATCTAAAAGTAAAAATTATAAATACTGATAGTGTTTCTGAGTTTGAAAAAGAAGGGCTACAGAAAATCCTTGTTCCAATCATCGATAAAAAAGTATCGACTAAAATTTTTGAAAAAGATTCTCTTTTTTTAAATACAAACGTACTCGATGGTAGTGGCGTGATTTTAGAATACGATGTTCAGAGCCTTGTTTTGAAATTAGATATCGATAATAAAATACTTAAAGTAAAAGAAACAAACCTTGCTTTTAATGAGCGTCCCGAATGGGCCAAAGATGCGATCATGCCAAGTGGCTTTTCTGGTTTCGTAAATTTCTTTAATTATTATCAAAAGAAAACAGGAGATTTAGAAAACTCATTTTATACTGGTGATCAAAATTATAATATTAATTATAAGAAATGGTCTTTTTACCTTCAGTCTACCTACCAAAACGATCAGCAACGTAAGTTTTCAAGACAAGATATGAGGTTATCCTTTGATGATCCAAAAAGACTCATTCGATATCAGCTTGGAGATTTAAAATATAATACAGAACTTTATCAAAGCTTCATCCCCGCAGGAGGGTTAATGGTAAGCTCTGATTTTAGTCTAAATCCCTACCGATTATTTAATCCTACGGCCAACAGAGAGATCTATTTAGAGAGTCCTTCAACGGTAAAAATTTATGTGAACTCCATTTTGATAAGAACCATTAAACTTCCTGCGGGTAGACACCTTATTGATGAGCTCCCGCTCAATGAAGGTCTAAACAATGTGACCTTAGAAATTTTAGATGGCCGAGGGCGAGAGGAGAGGATTGAGTTTGAAAGGTTTACTAGTTATTCCCTCATCAAAAAAGATATTCATGAGTTTTCTTATGCTCTTGGAAAAACATCACGCGAAGATAATAACCTCATCAAATATAACGAAGAAGATAAGCGATTTTTTTATCTCGCCAATCATATATGGGGAGCAACAGAATTTTCCAATATTGGATTTAATATTAATGGAACCAGACAACAAAATGTCACAGGACTCGTCGGACGGCTGCAAAATGCGATAGGGCTAACAGAGTTAAATCTTTCAAGGTCTCAACTTTTTACTGGTACAAATGGTGAATCAGGTCATGGCTTTGCGGGAAAACTATCTCATCGGTTTACCGATTATAGCAATCAAAGAAGATTAAAAAACGTGCAGCTTTCTTTAGAGTATTTGTCTCCTCGATTTACAGGAATTGGAAATACTACGTTCACTCAGTATGCGACGGTCTCACCAGAACTGACTTATGGTCAATTTATCTCCGATAATATTAATATTAGATTAGGTGCGCGGTATCGCTATCTTAGTAATCCCAATATTAGCTCGTTTTATAATATCAATTCAGGCTTTAGTGCTTTAATTTCAAGGAACTATCAGGTTTCAACTCAGTATAGTTATTCAAAGTTTAAAGGTGGAGAAGATGAACATCAGGTAATCTTCACGTTAAATTATTCTCTTCCAGAAAGAGGTCAGTTTGTAACGGCGAACTACAACTCCATTCCAAAGGAGAGTAGTTTGAACTGGGCCTATAATGGACGATCTCGCCCTGGAAGTTGGAATGGACGGGCCAATATTGTTAACGCTCCCAAAAAGCAACGTTATGAATTTGATGTTGAGAGGTTTGATCAATGGTACACAGCTGCTTTAGGTCACGAAATCAATAATGGGTCGAGATCAAATGAACAAAATAATACTAACTTGAATTTTCATACAGCGCTTGCCTTTGTTGGAGATCACTGGAGTGTTTCAAGACCTATTAGTGAATCATTTATTATGATCGATACAAAAGAAGCGTTAAAAGATGTTCCACTTTTTATCAATAGAAATGATGAAAACTATACGGCTTCAACGTCACCTTTTGGCTCCGCCATCATACCTCATGCACAAGCCTATCGTTTTTATCCTGTTAAAATTGATACGCGAAATGTACCTATCGGTGTTGACTCACCAAAACCAGAGTATGTTTTAATGGCGCCTTTTAGAGGAGGTGTCCTTTTAGATCTTACCGCCAAATTAAATCGTGCCGTTGTTGGAAAACTTTATAACGAAAAAGGCGCCATGTCTTTAGTGGTAGGCCATCTCCAATCAAGTAAAGAGGGTAGTGTGAAAATTCCATTTTTTACAAATCGAAAAGGACGTTTTCTCATTGAATCCATAGAACTTGGAGAATATAACGTAATCGTTAATGAGCAAAACCTTGGTGTGATCAACGTGACAAGTGAAGGTGAAGGATTTATCTTCTGGGAGAATAAATGAAAACAGTAATTCTACTTTTTGTACTTTTTGCCTCTGCTGAATTATTTGCCCAAACTAATTGTCGTCTCACTCTTAATGTCGATGATATCAATTTTACCTGGGATGGAAATTCACAGGTGGTAACAGGAAATATCTCACTTAGAAGAGGTCGACGTAATAATCAATGCCGATACTTTAGAGTCGGTTTTTCCCAAGGTTTGGCAGGAAACTATAACCGAAGAATGTTTAAAGGCTCAGATTATCTCGAGTATAATATCTTTCGTAACAGCACGACAAATACACAACTTAAAACAATTGCAGATTACTCTAGTTTTGATGAAAATATTTTTATTTTCTTTTTTCAAAATAATCAAAGTACGATTAATACTACTTTTGAAGCTAGGTTACCCGTTCCCAACGATGGAAGAACTTTTTTAGCAAAAGGAAGTTATCTCGATAATATTACAGCAACAGCTACAGGTGTGTTTTCTTCCACATTAAGTGAAACAGATACTTTCAGTATAACTGTCAATATTCCTCCTGAAATTGATATTTCTTTGGTTAATCCTGGAGGAAGCTTTGATAAAAATGCGACATCTTATGTAATGGACTTTGGAAACCTTGATCAAGGAGAAAGCCAAGCCGTTGACTTAAAAGTTCGCTCTAATGCTGGTTATACCGTTGAGATAACGTCAACTAATGGCGGCTCCATGAAGCACCTTTCTCAAGCACAGTTTGTGAATTATCAATTAGAAGTAAATGGTGGCAATCAAAGTTTTCCTGGCCCTGGAGCACCTTTAGTGCTCGGAACAGCTAGTGGCGTGACCCCTGAAAATGGTGTGAACTTTAATTTAAACTTTGAAATTGGCGATCCCACAAACAAAGCAGCAGGACAGTATCAAGATACGATAACAGTGACGGCCACAAGTATTGATTAATAACTGATGGACTTAATAGTTCTTAATTCATATTTGAACTTTAGCCATTCCAGCGTAGTCTCTTAAAAAACATCCCTGTTTTTTGACATTTAAAATGCTCCCGTCGTGGTCGCACCCACTTTGTGGGCAAGTTTTAAATATCTATTCGCTTAAATTATAAAGATGGCCAATACTTGCCCGTTAGGGTGAGGCCATGGATGGCCGAATATTGGTTATCGCAAAACATGGATGTTTTAACATGTTTTATGTAAGTATTTAGACCTATTAAACTTTAAGAAATTATGTACAAAACATATCGCAAATTAAAGGTATCACTTTATTTCGATTAAACTCGTTTAATACTGACGGCAATTCCCTGTCCGACCCCAATACACATGGTCGCCAAACCTTGATCTTTTTTCTTCTTAATAAGATTATGGGTAAGTGTTGTGAGAATTCTTGCTCCCGAGCAACCAAGTGGATGTCCAATAGCAATTGCTCCACCATTTTGATTAACTTTTTCAGGATCAATATTTAAGTCTTTCATACAAGCGAGCGCTTGAGCGGCAAAGGCTTCATTGAGTTCAATTAAATCAAAATCTTCAATCTTCTTAAGATATCTTTTACATAACATCTTAACTGCTTCAACAGGTCCAAGTCCCATTACGTCGGGATGAACTCCTCTGACCCCAAAGCCTGTTATTTCAGCAAGGGGAGTAAGGTTGTATTTTTTTAGGAACTCTTCTGAAACAATCGTCACCATGGCCGCCCCATCGTTCATTGTTGAAGCATTTCCGGCGGTGACTGTTCCCCCTTTTCTAAAAACTGCACGAAGTTTTCCAAGAACTTCCATACTCGTGTCGGCCCTTGGTCCTTCGTCACGATCAACGGTATATTCTTTTTTTCGAAGTTTGACGTTGATAGGAAGGACTTCGTCATTGAAGTCACCTCGGTCCCAAGCCGCGCACGCTTTTTGATGAGAGGCGAGGGCAAACTGATCTTGCTCCTCTCTAGAAAGATGATATCTCTCGACAACATTTTCTGCCGTTTCCCCCATGCCATAAAGGGTAAATAATTCTTCCATTTTAGGGTTGGGAAAACGCCAACCAAAAGTTGTATCATACATTTTACTATCACGACCAAAAGGTGTTGATCCTTTACTGATAACGAGAGGTCCTCTGGTCATACTTTCCGCTCCACCAACTAAAATACAATCGGCGAGACCCATTTGAATTCGTCCACAGGCATCGATAACAGCGTCGAGTGAAGAACCACAGAGCCTATTGATTGTTGTTCCCGGAACTTCGATGGGAAGACCTGCTAAAAGAAGAGACATTCTCGCAAGGTTACGGTTATCTTCGCCTGCTTGATTGGCACAACCTACGACCACATCATCAATCTCTTTGGGGTCGAAGTTTATCTGACTAGCATAATCTTTAAACAACTCGGCCATCAAGTCATCGACTCTTACCGGTGCAAGCAGGCCTCCGATCTTTCCCATGGGAGTTCTTTTGGCGTGAACGATATAACATTTTTTCATATTTAATCCTGTCTTTTAATTATAGATAACTTCCTAGTAGCATTTCAGATCTTAACTTTGGTGACACTCTATAACGAGGTGATCCGGTCACTTGATAGAGTTCATCGAGTAGCATAACGAGAGGTCGTGGACCGATTTTTTCTGCCCATTCAAATGGCCCCTGCGGATAATTGACTCCATATTTCATGGCCTGATCGATATCTTTTGTTTCTGCCAAATGATCTTCGTAGGCCAAAAAAGCTTCATTGATAATCATGCTGATCGTTCGGGGATAGTGAAAACCGATTCCCGCTTCAGTGACATAAAGTAATTCTAATTCAAGCTTTTGAAAGAAGTCTTCAATATGATTTTTTAGGCTTTGATCGATGAGCTTAATTTCAATTTTATTTTTTGGTGAATAGAAACTGGCACTATGAGCAGCCGCTATTGGATATCGTTTAATAAAGTAATCTCCCCAGTGGCAAGCGAGGTCGCTAATAATAGGAGCACTGGAGATAAAGTTTAGCTTTTGAAAAATGGCCTCTTTTTCACTTCCTGAGTTCACACAAAAATCAAAGATGAGGTGAGGCTTTTTAAAAGCTTCATGATTTTCCCAGTCGGGATCACTGATATTTAAAAAAACATCGGCCAAGGCCTGAACTTTTGAGTAAAGAGGGTGGTAATTATTAGCTATAATTATATTAATCATACTTCCTGCTTTTTAATCTTTTTTGTAGTTATAAAAACCTTCTTTGGTTTTTTTTCCAAGCCTACCACTTTCAACCATTTTTCTCTGAAGAGCATGGGGAGCAAAGCGGTCTTCAAAATAAAAAGACTTCCATACCGATTTGGTTACTTCGTAATTCACATCGATCCCTATTAAATCCATCAATTCAAAGGGACCCATTTTAAAGCCACCAACTTCTTTCATAATGGTATCGACTTCGAGCATTTTTTCAGTATTTTCATGACCGACAAGTCTTAGGGATTCTCCGTAAAAGTTTCGAGCAACTCTATTGACGATAAAGCCGGGAGCATTATTACAAATGGCCGGTTTTTTTCCCTTTTGATCGAACCATTGATAGAGATCGTTAACTAAACTGTTGTCAGTTTTAGAACCACGAACGATCTCAACGAGTTTCATGATCGTTGCAGGGTTAAAAAAATGAAGCCCTAAGAAGCGCTCTTTATGTGTGAGCTCTTTGGCCATCTCATCAATTGAAAGAGAGCTGGTATTTGAAGCGATAATGGTTTTTTCAGAGAAATAAGAATCATATTTTGAAAAGACTGTTTGTTTAATTTCCATCTTTTCAATAATGGCCTCAATTAAAAGATCAGTATCTTGGTCAAATTTTTCAGGATCAGCGACAGAGAAGTTTTTTTTGAATTTTTCAACGTCATCACTTGTGAATTTATTTTTAGCTTGTAGCTTTTCCCATGATTCATGGACTTTTGTTTCCGCACTAAAAGCCACTTCTTCCATTTGATCGGCCAGCTGAACTTTGACTCCAGCTTGAGCAAACCACTGAGCAATTCCTCTACCCATTGTTCCAGCACCAAGTACGGCCACCTTTTTAATTTCCATGCTTACTTTCCTTGAAAATTTGGTTTTCTCTTTTCCATGAAGGCCTTGAGTCCTTCTTGATAGTCAGCACTATTTCCACAAAAACGTTGAGCGGCAACTTCAAGCTTGAGAATATCGTTCATCGATTGTTGCTGACCTTCTTGTAAATTCTTTTTGATAAATTCAATTGATAGTGGTGCCATCGAAGCAATTTTTTTGGCCCATTGCTCAGCTTTTTCCATAAAGTTTTCATCAACTAAGTTAATAAGTCCGTATCTCTCCATATCTTCGGAATAGAGAGGTTCATTAAAGAGAAAAAACTCCAACGTTTTTTGATAACCCATGGCCCGACTAAAGATATAACTAGAGCCTGCATCGGGAATAAGACCAAGCTGAGAAAAGCCAGAGACGAAACGAACTCCGGGTTTAGCGATAATAAAATCACAAGCGACAGCAACAGAGAGGCCTGCACCGGCACAAACACCATTGATGGCACCGATAATTAATTTTTTTGAATTTCGAATGGCCTCAACGAGAGGAATCCATTCTGTCTCTAATGTATGACCTAAGTCTACGGGTCCATCTTCCCCTGATACTTTCCGGTCATTTAAATCTTGCCCCGATGAGAATGCTTTTCCTTCTCCTGTGAGAATAATCGCTTTTACATTTTCATCTTTGTTAGCCGCTCTTATGGCCCCGATGATTTCGTATTTGGCATCGTAGTTAAGAGCATTATAAACTTCTGGACGATTGATCGTTATAGTTTGAACAGAGTCTTTTATTTCAATTTTCAAGTATTGCATTAGTTTCCTTTATAATCTGGTGTTCGCTTTTCTAAAAAAGCATTCATGCCTTCTTTTTGATCGTCAGAAGCAAAAGTTAAATAGAAATTTCTCCTTTCTAACATAAGTCCTTGAGACAAGCTCATTTCAAAAGATTGATTGATCGATTCTTTGATCAGTGAACTTGCAACAGGAGATTTACTTGCGATTCTTTTGGCCACGACAAATGTTTCTTGCATAAGAGTACTGGCAGGAACCACTTTGGCCACTAAGCCAAGTTCTCTCGCTTCGGCAGCGTTGATCATTTCTCCTGTTAAAGCATAGTACATGGCCTTTGATTTTCCCATGGCCTTGGTAAAACGTTGAGTTCCACCAGCTCCGGGGACCGTTCCAATATTAATTTCCGGTTGGCCAAACTTTGCCTTGTCTCCAGCAATAATAAGATCACAACTCATCGCAAGCTCGTGACCTCCACCAAGACAAAAACCATTGACGGCAGCAATAATCGGGTAGCGGATCATACTAAATCGTTTCCAAAGTTTTTCACGCTGATCTAATAATTGATCCATTGCTGAAGCTTCGGCCATTTTTTTGATATCGGCACCGGCACTAAAGGCCTTATCACTACCCGTTATAATAACGGCCCTAATATCACTCCAAGACTCCAGTGTTTCCACAATGTCTACAAGTGTTTCTGTATTGAGAGCATTGAGAACATTGGGGCGATTTAATTGTATCAGCCCGATACCTCGATGATCACGGTAAGAAGGGGTAACAATAATATTACTCAAGATAACCTCTTTGCATCTGATCTCGCTCGATTGAATCAAAGAGGGCCTGGAAATTTCCTTCACCAAAACCATTGTGATTTTTTCTTTGAATGATTTCGAAAAAAAGTGGACCGACATAAGTATCAGTAAAGTTTTGGATTAAATATCCTTCACTATCGCCATCAACGAGTAATTGTCTTTCCTCTAAAATACCGAGGTCTTCTTCAACGTTAAACCCACGTTTGGGAATGTCTTCGTAATAGGTATGAGGAATATCGAGAAACTTAATATCTCTTTTTTGAAGATCTCCCACCGTTGAAATAATATCAGGAGTGGTCAAAGCGATATGCTGAACTCCGGCACCTTTATGGCGATCTAAAAATTCTTGAATTTGAGATTTACCATCTTCAACTTCAGGCTCATTGATAGGAATAATAACATTGCCATTAGTTAGCTGAACAACTTTAGATTCAAGGCCAGTTTTCACACCTTTGATATCGAAGTAACGTGTTTGTTTAAAACCATAAACACGTTCGTAAAATTCTACCCATTTTGCCATTTCCCCTTTGGGAACATTATTTGTGAGGTGATCAATTCGAGAACATCTCACAGAAAGTGGCTGAGCACTTTCATCACTTTCAAGATGGTTATAACAAGGACGAAATTGCTTCATTGGCCTCTCAACAAACTCATTTAAAACATCACCAAAACCTCTTATGGCCGCAGTTTTAAAAACACCATTTTCATTTTCTTCAACTTTAATTTCACCGACAGCTTCAGCACCTCTTTTAACGGCTTCGTTAAAAGCATGTTCACAATCTTCTACGAGAAAACTCATCATGCTGACACCTTCTTCGTGTTTGTTTAGATAATCACGAGCATGTCCATTTTTTGAGCTATTTAAAACAAAACGAACTTGGCCTTGGGTGAAAAGCTCACAAGTCTTGTCATCATTTTCAGCAACCTTGGAAAAACCAAACCGGTAAAACAATTCCTTTGTTGGCGTATTAAGATTGTCACAACAAAATTCTAAGTGATCGATAGCGATGATTCCTAAGGGGTTTTCAGCAGAAATAACTGAGCTCATAGTGGTCCTCTCTTTATAGTGAATAGAGAAGGTTATACTAAAATTGATTTAATTCAGCATGTGCGTGGCGTAAAACAAAGGTTTGTCACGACTTGTCGACAAAAAAAAACCCCTTAGAAAGGGGCTTTATGATCTGATCAATTGTATTCGTTTTTAGATGGCCTCTGGCTTATACCAACAAAGTGGTCTAACACCGACGACGTCACCATCAACTCGGTTACACATACCTTCTGTTGCACTTTTATTTGAGACATCGATTGAGTGGTCTATTGTACAAAGAGCACCTTGGTAATAAGTATCGAGACGACATTGAGCTTGAGGGTGAGCGTGGTTTGTAGTGCTGACGACTGCTTTGCTTGGAGTATCGAAAGCAACACCAGTTTTTGCTCCACCTAGAACTCTTGAGAGATGGTAACCACCCATGGCCGCTCTGATACAAAGGGCCTGATCATTCGCTCCTGACCATTGAGACTCACAAGTTGCTCTTGCGATGGGGTCAACATCCATCTTCGCTACGATATCGATGTTGTTATCGTTTTCGTAAACAGCTCTAAAACATTTTAAGCTTGCGAAGTAATCAGACTGGCCTTCGTTTGAGGCCCACATTCCACCTTTCTTAGGAGCTCCACCAATATGGTGTCCAAGCTCATGACAAACAACAAGGGCAAATCCGTCGTTGTTGATTTCAGGGTGTCTAGCTAGACCACCATACATGGTTACTTTGTAGATTTTTCCAAACCACCAGCTCTGTTGAGCGAAAGCATTTACGGTTCCGCTTTTCCAGTTTCTTTTGATTTTTAATCTCGCCCCCATATCTTTGATAATGGGAGAGTAATGGTTTTCGACTTTGTCGATAATTTGGTGAAACTCTTCTTCGGTCATTTCACCTGCACTTCTGTGCCCAACTGGAATATTCATATCATTTTCTGGCATAAATCCTGTGCTTCCATCAGGACTACATGAAAAACTGTTATGTGATAATCCAAAGAGTAGTAGCGTCGCTAGAATCCACTTCATAAATCCTCCTTGATTGTGGTTTCGGAACGTCAATTCGTTTGATCGTTATTTTGCTTAATACTATTCTCTCCCGACTTTGGATTTCACACAAAAGATGTAGTTATTTGTTAGAATGCTGTCATTTTTACATGCATTGTGGACACTGCTAGACAGATTATTGCGTGGGGCGATATGACACCTATATGAAAAAAATAGGTGTGTATCTGCTCATAATATTAGCAGGTTACCAGTTTACATCCATTAATGCTGCGGTTCCGACGAAAATGTCTTCTACTGCGGTGCTAGAGCAAATAGTGAACTCTTTTGGTAGTTTCGAACAGATGCTCTATGGGTCAATTTCTGACTCTACGCTGCCCATCGAGTGGGGAGGGGGAATCCCTGAAAACCTCGATGAAGTCGATAAACAGCTGATGACTTTAGAACTCAGAAGAATTCAGTACCCAGAAGTTCGCATTTTTAACACTCTTAGTGTGAACCTAAGACCTGATAAAAAAACAGGAAAAATAATTTCTGATAGCGAGCTTGAAGCAGCTGCAATCAACTGTTCAAAAATTAATAAAACAAGAGTTTCAGAATACTGTCTTCTAACAGAAGCGCTCTGGCCTAGAGTTGCATGGACTCTTCGCTCTTTTGATAAGTTTGAACTCGACAAAAAACGTATCTGGCATGTTCTTCAAACAAGAATCCTAACGGGAAGAAAATTTTCTCAACTATGGAATCATGGTTTGGTGGCAAAACTTACTAAGAAGTAAATTTAGTTCTTTAATTTACCGTTAAGCTATTGTGAAGATAACTATAGTTTTCGTATCTTTTTTGTCGGCTATTTTAATTTCGAGTTGTTCGTCAAACTCTTCTCGTAGAGAACCATCCTCTCTAAGTAATATCGTCTCAACTTGTTCTCATGCCTTAAAAAGTATTTTTTCTTTTGGAAGTTCTGATCGGAATTTCGAAACTGCTGAGGAGTTTTATCAAGACTTAGGTGAACAATCGTTAGCATTTTTAAGAAGAAGAAATATTCAACCTGATGATGGTCATGGGCCACCAGAATTATGGTCTATTGATGGCCCAGAGTTTGCTCAAAAAAGCTACGAGAGAGCTATGAGTGAAATCATTGAAAAAATCGGCGAGGGACCGAGTGAAGACTATTTTGAAAGATTTTTAAGTCAGAGAAAAAGTCGAGGAGAGAGTACTCATGTGCTCGATCTCTTTGGCAGTGCTTTATTTGTCAGCAATAGAGATAATGCGAGTTCTTTAACAGGACTTCGTTGGGGACCATTAGATACAAGCCATAGAGAATTACTTGTCGAGATGACTCCTGAGGATGTTCCACCTGAAGTATTAGGAGATATTATTAATCACAATACTTGGTTAAAATTAGACCAATCTATGAGTCAAAGAAATATCACGTCTATGGACTTAATAACGATGAGGCCAGAGGGAGGATGGCAATTAGCGGATTGGTCTGAGTCTCCAGATAAGAATATTGTTGCTTTAAGTTATATCCTCTCTCAAGCGATTCCTCGCATGAGTCCAACTGGAAGAATGTTTTTTGATTTAAATACCAGACAAATGCCAGGCGATCTCTCAACTCATCCGATGATAGTGAGGTTGATCGATCAAATTGAACGTTTTACAAATTATCGACTAATTATTCAGACAAAGTTATCTACTGCCGGAACAACTTATCGACTTTCGGGAGTGGTTTTACCTAAATAAATTTTTTAAGAAAAGCTGTAACCTAGTAGCGAAAGAATTTTGACTATTGCTTTCGCTAATTCTTTTAAAATCAAAAAGTAGCGAATGGGGAAGATTGTAATCGAGAACCAATTCGTGAAGTTGTTCGAAAGTTAGGCCTTCGTTGATTAGTTTTGGGAGATCTTTTTTCATATTTTTGTAGACCCTCGCACTGATTTTTTTTTGCACCAAGAGGTCAAAGTTATTGAGGGGGCCGTAGTCTGGGAGATTAATCTTAGTATTTTCTTTGAAAGATTCCTCAGAATTTTCAAAGGTTTGGACATTTTCGACATGATTCTCCATACTAGGCTTGGCTCCGGGCTTTAGGTATCTTTGACTATATGTGTCGGATAATTCTCTAAAAACTTTAGAATTATTTGCTATATATAGGAGCAGATTGCATTTTTCGGTGATTTGAGGGAATTCATGAGTAATTTTGAGATATTAAATGGAAATGAGTTAATTATCCAAGGGGGCCTTGAGGCGGGCTTTAGTCTCTATACAGGTTATCCCGGTTCACCGCTTGCCGATTATTTTAATATTCTCTATCACAAAAGAAATGAGCTCGAAGGTAAAGGGATCAAGGTTTGTATTGCCAACTCTGAGGCCAATGCTGCTGCGATGGCCTCTGGTTCAAAACAAGCGGGAAGAGATTGTCTTTTGGCGATGAAATCAATGGGGCTTCATGTGGCCTCAGATGCTCTTTCGGTAGGTAACTTTGCCAATCCCGGTGAGACTTTTGTCGATCCTGAAACTAAGGAAGAGTTAAGTCCTGGAGTTGTTGTGGTGGTGGGTGATGATCCATGGTCGATCTCAACTTCTACACCGGCCGATAGTCGTTACTTATATAAACATCTCCACATTCCCTTCTTAGAGCCATCGAATCCGCAAGAATTAAAAGATTGGATTGGTCACGCACTTTACATTTCGAGAAGAACAAGTGTTTACCAAGGGCTTTTGCTGACCACTTTTTTAGCGGAAGGGGGCGGTCGAGTTGAAACTTTTCAAGAAGCGGAAGTCGATTCCAGTAAAGTTGATTTAAACCCCGCTGAGTTTGATCTTTCAAAAAATGTTATGGTTCCACCCAACTCACTAAAAGCTGATGTCACCATGATTAACGAACGCTTTCCAAAAGTGATTGATGTGATGGCGAGCTTGGATCTCGATAAAGTTTTTGGTCCAGAAAATAGTGACGTCGGTGTGATCAGTTCAGGTGTTATCTTTGAGACTGTAAAGCAGGTGATGGAGGAGTCCAATGCCATTGAAACGATCTCGTTATTTAAATTAGCTTCTAGTTACCCCCTCGTTCCTCATAAATTAAAACCATGGTTGCAATCGAAAAAAACAGTCATTGTGATCGAAGAGAAAAGAGAATTTTTAGAAACAGAATTATCTAAATTTTGTCTCGACCATGGCATTCAAATCCAACTTTTCGGTAAAAAGATAGGGGATAAAGAAGGCTTTCCCGCGCATGGTGGCCTTAATTACGAAATTATTACCAATAAAATGGGCGAAGTCTTTCACCATTTGGGAATTACGACCTGCCAAAACCTTGAACACGAACTTACCAATTGGGATAAAGCACTTCCCAGACGTTTACCGACTTTTTGTCCGGGTTGCCCCCACAGAGAGACGTTAAGTTTATTAAAAGAATTAAGAGCTGATTTAAAAAAAGAGGGAGTGGACCTTATTACTCACGGTGATGTTGGTTGTTACTCTTTAAGTTTTTTGCCGCCCTTTAAAGAAATGCACAATCTTTCGGCGATGGGGCAAGGAGGAGCGCTTGGTCTTGGCGTTGATCTCTTTACTAAAAATCCTTCTGTGATCTTAATGGGAGATAGTACGTTCTTTCATAGTGGTATGACAGATGTTTCAAACTCTCTACAAGCTGAACATAATATTACCTATATTCTTTTAGATAATGAAAATACGGCTATGACAGGTCATCAAATGACACCTTCATCTGGTATGAATGTGCAAGGCTTAGAGAGACCCAAGCAAGATATGGTTTCAGTGGCCAAATCGCTTGGAGTAAAAGACGTTATTGAAGTAAATCCAAGCGATCGTTATTTTTATAAAAATTTAATGGGTGATTACGTAAGACGCCCTGGTGTTAAAGTGATTGTCTCAAGAAAAGAATGTGCGCTTACCTTTCACGGTAGAAGAAAGGCCAAAGAGAGAAAAATCTTTTCTGCAAATAAAACGATTGAAAAGCAGAGCTTTTATCAAATTAATACAGATGCCTGTGAAGACTGTCGTGCATGTGTCGACGCTACGGGATGCCCTGGACTAACACAAGTCTTTGATGCTTACGGAACAAAAGTAAAAATTGACCCTCAAATTTGTGTGGCCGATAGTTACTGCACCATGATTAAGGCGTGTCCCTCTTTTGAAGAGGTCATCGTGACCGACTATCATCCGACAAAGTTTGCAAAGCAGAAAAAAAATAATTTGAATTTTACTCATATTCCACTACCTAAAATTGTGAAAACCTTTGATGAAATTTCAAATGGTCATGACTGGCGATTGGTTGTGACAGGTGTTGGTGGCTCTGGTGTTACCACCATTTCTCGTGTGCTAGCTGAAGCAGCAAGAGAAATGGATGGTCGAGATGATCTCAATTTTAAATTTGTCGATCAAAAAGGGCTCGCTCAACGTAACGGTAATGTGACAGGACATCTTTCAATTTTTGGAAAAGATAAAAGTTATGGTGCCGTCACCCCTCTTGGTACTGCTGATCTTTTGGTATCTCCCGATCTTCTCGATGGGATGAATCAGATACAGTTTTTGGCCAGTGAAGGATACGCCATTTTTGATGAGAAGTTTCAAGTACCACTGAGTATTATGCTTGATAATGGTGAAGAAAAACCACCTGAGAATGAAGCTGTGTTAAAAGAAATGGCAAAGGAAAGATTAGGGGAAAATATCGCTTTTCTTCCTTTCAAAGACAGCTGTTATAAACTTTTTGGAAAAAGTGTTTATGCCTCGGCCATGGTTTTAGGTGCTGCTTATCAAACAGGTCGTCTCCCTTTTAGTTTAAAAAATATGAAAGACGCTTTTAAAAATACTATGCGTCCGGAAGAATATGAAACCAATTGGCAAGCATTCCAACTCGGTCGTATGGCCTGGTATGAGGGCAGAGAATCATTTCTGGAAAATATAAAAGGTGAACAAGCTCCTAGCAAAGAAAAGTGGATGTTTGATAGTTTAAAAGAAAGTCTTCTCAGTTGGCATCGATCTGATACGGTCATTGATCGTTATAAAAGTCAGTTAAAAAAGCTCGCACAAGCGTATCCCGAAATGAAAAGAGATTATCTCGCTCAATATCTCCATGATATTTATATTTATGATCGTGGAGTTAACTCAGAAAACTTTGTTAAAGAGGCATTGGAGTTAAGACATAATTATAAAAATGATCTCGAACGAGAAATAGCTTTAAGGACATTGGCCAAGACTTACTTTATCAAAGATGAGGTTTTTGTTTCTCATATTATGATTTCACCCTATAAACGTTTTATTGATCGCCAGGAGTATGAGGGCCTCGGAAAAAGTTACGACTTAAGAAGAATCAATCGTCCTGAATTTGATATTTTTGGAAAACGTTACTCTTTTGATATTAGTCCAAAAGACTGGATGCTAAAGTTGATGAGGCATATGAGAATCCTTAGAATCATATTACCTAATTGGCACAGTCAGGAAAAAGAAATCGCAAGAAAAACTCGTGATCAAATTGTGAATCATCTTTGGAAAAAGCCCGAAAGTGAGATCTATAGCGCTTTAAAACGAATCGAAAATATCAAAGGTTACCGTGAAGTTCGTTACCAAAAAGCTTCTGTTCTTTCCTAGTTAACCACTTTACTCAACTAATAAAGTAAATTTAATAATAACTCGATAAGTTGTTAAATTAATTAAATTATTAACTATGAGTAAAATAAGTTTCATTTCAAAAAAAGCATTTTTTATTAAAGTACTCCTTCTGCTTTTATTAATCCTAGGAGTTAGGTTCTATTTAGAAAAAGAAGAGTCTGAAAAAATTAAGCGCAACCTAACGTTTCAACAAGAGCAATATGTAAATGTTTTATATGAGTCGATTAACCAAACGTTGTTGGCGCTCGATCGAATGGCCTCAAGACATCTTGGTACTGAAAATTATCTTTTTCAACTATGGAAAAGTGATGCTGAAAATTACTATGACCATTTTCAAACTTTTCAGGCCATTGAATGGGCAAATAGTGAAACAAAAATAGAGTGGATTTATCCTACTGAGGGTAATGAGTCTGCCATTGGACTTATTCTTAACAAAGAAGGTCGTCGAGACCTTGCCTTAAGTTATGCAAAAAAATATCAAAAAGGGGCAATCACTAAACCTCTGACACTTGTTCAGGGAGGACTAGGCTTTTTAACAATTCATCCAACATTTAAAGATAATCAGACATCGGGATATATTGTCGGAGTCTTCAAAGCTAAAAGAATTCTATCGAAGTTTGTAGATGAGAATTTCTATGTAGACGTTTCAATTGATAACGAATCAGTTTTTAAACAAATTAAAAAAGAGCATCATAAAAAATACTTTACGAAAAAAACGATACCAATTCGAAATACAGAATGGACTTTTTCCGTTATTCCTTCAACTGTCGTTATGGAAAAAAGTGGAAGAACTTATTGGATAAGACACTTTGTTTACTTTGTAGTTTTTCTTTTCGGATTTTTATTTTTAGCTTATCAGCACAGGAATAGGTCTAAAGAAATTGAGTTAGAGTCAGATTTAATTCAAAGTAATCAGTATCGTGATCTTGCATTAGAGGGAGCAGGACTCGGTATTTGGGACTGGTATCTAAAAACGAATGAAGTGAAATTTGATAGACGATGGGCCGAAATGCTTGGGCTTGATGTAAACGCGATTGATATGGAACTTTCAACTTGGGAAGATCGTGTGCATCCAGAAGACCTACAGTCAGCTTATGATGATATTAAATTGTATATGGATGGAAAAACTGATCGCTATGAAAATATCCATCGAATGAAACATGCTGATGGCCATTGGGTTTATATTTTAGATCGAGGACGGTTTTCAGATTTTGATGACGAAGGAAATCCTATCCGCTTTACCGGGACCCATATGGATGTGACGGCCAGAAAAGAAATCGCAAGGGATCTCTCACTTATTCTTGAAAATGTTGCTGTTGGAATATGGAGTTATGACCCCCTATCAAAAACTTTAAGTTGGGATAAAAGCATGTTTCATATATATGAGCTTGATCCCAACGATTTTGATAACACTTTTGAAAGTTGCTTAAGAAATGTCGACCTAGAAGATAGGGATAGGGTTGAAAAAGAATTTAATCAATCCTTAATGACGGATCATCAGTTTGATATCAAGTTTAAGATAAAGACAAAGTCTGGAGATAAATTTATTAGAGCAAAAGCATTTGTCGAAAGAGATAATGCAAAAAAACCAATTTTGGTAAATGGTGTAAGTATTGACGTCACAAAAGAGACAAGGGCGATAAATAAGGCCAATGAGCAAATTAAAATTGCTCAGCATCAGGCAAAACTCGCTTCACTAGGTGAGCTCGCTGCCGGTGTGGGACATGAGATTAATAATCCTTTGACCATTATAAAAGGTTATATTGATACCCTTAAAAGAAGATCAAAAAAAGAAGACTCCGGTGTTGACCAAAAGTTTATCATGTACTTAGAAAAAATTGATGAAGCCTCAACACGAATTGAAAATATTGTTGGTGGATTAAGAACGTTTTCTATATCAGATGATGCTGAGATGGATCTCTTTGACCCCGTGATTGCTATCGACAGTTGCCTAAATATGACTCGAGAGATTTATAGCAATCAAGATATCGACATAAATTTTAATAACAAAATAGAGCATAAAGAGCTTCTTCTTTATGGAAGCTCAGGTAAGTTCCAACAAATTATCATGAACTTACTTAAAAATGCTAAGGATGCCGTTTTAAAAAGCTCTAAGAAACAAATCGATATTATTTGTAATGAAAACCATGGGCATTTAGAAGTGATCATAAAGGATACAGGAAAAGGGATTCCAAAGGAGTTACACGAAAAAATCTTTGATCCTTTTTTTACCACTAAAGATGTCAATGAAGGAACAGGGATTGGACTGTCGTTAGCGCAAAACTTTATTAGAGAGATGAATGGTGAGATTACCATTTCAAGTGAGCTCAATGAAGGAACTCAGATCTCTCTCAATTTTCCCATTAACTCAACTCAGGAAAAAGTTGAAACGAGTACCAGTTCTGATGGTGGTAATCTTAAAGGAAAAGTTTTAATTGTTGATGATGAAAGCCATATCCTCGAATTATTAAAAATTGTCCTAGAAGACTTTGGGCTCGATGTGGTCTCTGCCGAAAATGGAAAAGAGGGGTTAGATCTATTTTTATCAGAAGAGAAAATTGATCTCATTATCTCAGATGTCAAAATGCCTGTGATGGATGGACCTAGCTTTTTAAACGCCATAAAAGAAAATGATCAAAAAACAAAACCTAAGTTTATTTTTATGACCGGAGGAGTTGACTTAGATTTGGGCAAAGAGTTTAAAAATCAAATCGATGGGTATATTTATAAACCTTTTGAAGATGAAAGCATCTACGATATGATTGAAAAATGTTTAGGCGAATAAAATGAAAAAACTCCCCGAAGCCGTTATTGTTATTCTTAGTGCTCAAGGTAAAATTTTCGTGATCAAAAGGCAGAACTATCTTAAGGCGTTCCCCGGTTACACCACATTTCCCGGGGGAAAAGTCGATCGCGAAGACTATGATAGAGAGCTAAAGGGATTAGAAGAGTATAAAAAGACGATTCCTCTTCATCTATTAAACGCTCTTGTCCGTGAACTAAAAGAAGAGACTGAGTTTGATTTAACAAAGGCCAATATTAAAAGTTTAAAAAAATCGGCCACGGCGACCACACCAGAATTTAATCCCATTCGTTTTGAGACCTCTTTTTTCGTGGTTGAACTAGAGGAAATTGTCGACATTCACGCTCTTGAAGATGAGGCACAAAGTTATGGCTGGTTTGATCCTCAAGAAGTTCTCGATCAATATAACCAGGGAGAAATCCTGGCCGTACCTCCTACCATTATGGCATGTCGAGGGATTCTCGAGGGTTGGAGAGGAGAAACGGTTGAGTTAAAACTTGGTTATGATCCGGAAACAGAAGTTCCTATGATTGAAACCGTTTATGGAGTAAAACAGTTTTTGCCCCTTAGTAATACATTTCCACCTGCTAATCGAACCAATTGTTTTATCATTGGAGAGTCTCCCAAGCTTATTGTTGACCCTTCTCCAAAAGATAGTGCTGAATATCAGAAACTCAAAAATAGTATTAGCAAAGAAAGACCGGAAAAGATTTTTTTAACTCACCATCATCCCGATCATCATGAGTTTTCAACTGAGCTCGCACGTGAATTAAAACTTCCTATGGTCATGAGTGAGCGTTGTCATTATTGGTTAACGAAAGATCATGGGCAAGAGTATTTTGAAGGAATAGAAATTGAGTATGCCAAAGATGGAGACTGTCTTTCTCAATACCTTGGTGAAGAGATTGTTGTTTATGAGCAGCCCGGTCATGCGGACGGGCAATTAGGTCTTGCTCCAAAAAGTTTGAAATGGTTTATTGTATCTGATCTTATTCAAACCGTAGGGACTGTGCTTGTTGGGGGCAGAGGCGCTGATATGGCACTTTATTTTCAAAGTTTACAACGTGTGATCGATTTAAAACCTGCCGCCATCTTTCCCTCTCATGGAATCGCTCTAGGGGGAGTCGATAAACTTGAAAAAACACTCAATCATCGCAAAATGCGCGAAGAACATATAAAAAACTTGTTAAAGAAAGGAAAAGATATTGAGGAGATATTCTCTGAAGTTTATTTTGATTTAAAACCAGAATTGAAAAAATACGCCATCGCTACAATTGAGTCCCATATCAAAAAAATTAAAGCTGAAGGAACTGTCTCGTGAGACTATTTAACGCCCTCGAAAAAATAGAAATTGGAAAAACTGTCGTTATCGAACAAGATTTGGATCATTATGCCCAAAGAGGCTATTACGAGATGGTCTGCTTTTTAGAGTCTGAAAGTATGGCGATTTTAAAATGTAAAGATGATGAGGCACCAGATTTATTATTTGGGGAAAATGGTAAAGAGATCATTCTCAAGTTTGACGACTACGATATTCCCGTGTCTTCTCGTAAGTACTCCATGGAGAAAAACTTCTTAATCATTAAGTTTGATAAAGCAGTGATGACCTTAAAAAATACCATCCCTGCGCCAGTTATTACCGCCAAAGTTAAAAACTTCACTGAAAAGCGTGTTCACACCAGGTTTGAATTTGAAGAGATTTCACCCAACTCTAAAACAAGAGTGATCCATTTAAAGAAAAAAGAAGAGGTGAAAGGATTTATCAAAAATGTTTCTCGTGGTGGATGCCTGCTTATTTTTAAATATGAGGATGGCAAAATCTTTAAAAAGGAAAATCCCGCTGTTTTTCGCTATATCGCCGGCATTGAAATTGAGGACCTGACTGCTGAAGTTATTTTCACTAATGTGATCAAGGATGAACCAGATTATATTCAAGTCGCTTTTCGGTTCGATAAACTAGTTAAAATGCCAAGAATTCTAGAAATCACTCGTCGTTGTAAAGATTTTTGATTGTAAAAACAGCCAGTTAGGAATTTTGTCGTAATTTTTGACTATAAAAGTAGATTTTTCATTAATCTTTATAAAAATACTCCGATCAACTATTATAAGCCTATAAAGAAATTGAGGTATAAGTGATTTCAGTTGGTTATAAAAAATTCTTCCTATGTTTGGTGATGCTTGTTTCAAGTCTAAACATAACAGCTTTTGAGGAAGCTTTTTTTGCCAAGAAAGGGAAATTCAGTTGTGCTTCACTCGAGCGCTGTCATGTTCCTTCAATTGATGAAATTGAATGGATTAAAAACGAGTTTAAAAATAGATCATTAGAAAGGGTGCTTCACCTTGGTCAGTTTGAAGAAAAGGCCAATAAGCAGATTGAAAACATTCTTTGGCGCTCTCAAGAAAGTGAATTAAAAGAAAATAGCGAAAATAACCTATCTGAGTTTTATAAAAATGTAGGTTCTTATCTCGATCAAAAATTTAACGATATGAAGATTGAAACGGCCAAGGTGCTTCTCAGTGAAGGCTCTCCTTTTATTATGGAGCTTGAAGACTTGCAAGGAGTTCTCACGGGTGTCCTCACTCAAAGAGATAAAGAGGAACTTAGTGACAGAGAGAAGTATTATAACTGGTTTAACAGGCCATCTTTTAGACAACTTCTTAAAGAGATGAGTGAAATAAGATCAAAGTTCTACCTTAAAAAATCAGTAGAGTTAGATTTGAAAGATAAAGTAGACTTGCTTCCTTTTCCTCTTATCACTTGCCCGACAAAGCTAAAAGGTCTGATTGCGACGAAGTTTTTCTCCAGTGATCTCAATAAGGATATCGCCTTTTATTCTCGAGTTATTGGAGTCAATAAAAAGCAATTGAAAGTTAAATGTTCGCCAGTGAGAGGAAAAAAGAGTGGTAAACTCAAGCCTCGATACCTTAACTCAACCAGAGAAATTGTGCTCCCTTATCGAGTAGGGAAACGACGCTCCGTTTCTCCGGTTAAAAAAATGTTCGATAACGTCAAGTAATCTCAGTTTTTAATTCGAAAAAACGCATCACAAAAGCTATAATTCTATCGCTATCTTAACAATTGGAGCTATTGTGCTTGACATTAAATTCGTCAGGGAAAACCCGGATATTATTAAATCTGTAATCGAGCAAAAAAGAGTAAACCTCGATCTCGATAAACTACTTGCCCTCGATTCCGAAGTCGCTGAGATTAAAAAGAATCTTCAAGCCTTACAAGAGCAGAGAAACTCTCACTCTAAAAAAATACCAAAAGCTACCAACGAAGAAAGACCGGCCTTGATAGAGCAGGGTAGAGAGATTGGTAAAAAAATTGATGAGATCAAACCTTCTCTTCATGAAAAAGAAGAAGAATTAAAAGACTATTTGTATCGCGTTCCCAATATTCCATCACCAGATGCTCCCATTGGAAAAGATGAAAATGATAATATCGAAATCAAAAGAGTAGGTTCAATGCCAGATTTCGAATTCACTGCAAAAGATCATGTTGAACTTTTAGAGATGAATGGTTGGGCCGAGTTTGAAAAAGTCGCACAGGTTTGTGGCTCTCGAAGTTATAGTTTAAGAGATGAAATGGTGCTACTTGAAAATGCCATGCACAGAGTGGCCCTCGATATGCTTAGGGAAAAAGGGTTTAACTTAGTATCAATGCCTGCACTGGTGAGAGAGGGCGCCCTTTTTGGAACCGGACATTTCCCCGAAGGGAGAGATCAGGTTTATCACTTACAAGAAGATGACCTCTATCTTTCTGGAACAGCTGAAGTGCAATTAAATTACCTTCATGCAGGAGAAATTTTAAAAGAAGATGATCTTCCTATTTTATATGCCGGAATCGGGCCTTGCTTTAGAAGAGAGGCCGGAAGTTATGGGAGAGACGTTCGTGGACTGATGAGAGTTCATCAATTTATGAAAGTTGAGCAGTATATTATCTGTAAAAATGATTCTGAAGAGTCTGAGAAATGGCATAAGGCCTTATTAGAAACAGCTGAAGAATTAGTTGTAAAACTAGGTCTTCCTTACCGTGTGATTGAATGTTGTACGGGAGATATGGGTGCCGGAAAAGTTAGAATGTATGACGTAGAATGCTGGGTTCCTAGTGAGCAAAAGTTTAGAGAAACACATTCTTGTTCTGCTCTTTACAGCTGGCAGGCCAGAAGAACAAATACTCGTTACCGTGACCGTGAAGGTAACGTACGTTTCTGCCATACTTTAAATAATACAGCTATTGCTACACCTCGTATTATGGTGAGTTTTTTAGAAGTACATCAACAAGCTGATGGATCAATTAAAGTTCCAGAAATTTTAAGACCCTATTTGATGGGACAAAAAGTTCTTAAAGGTAAAAAGAATTTAGGAGAGACCAATGCCTAAAATGCCCAAAAAACAAAGAAAGAATAAAAAAAGAGAAGAAAAGAAAAAGCAACTGAAGGCCCAAGAAAATAGTGGCGAATCAGTTGAGGAAAAACTCGAAAAGCAAAAGTGGGGACACCTCTATATTGTCGTCTTTATCGGTGTTGCCGTTATCGGTGCTGCCGTTATTGTTTTAAATGTATAAGCTTTTTTTCTCCTTTGATTTTCTTTCGCCATTTTCTTATCTCTGTTTTAATTTATTAAAAAGAGATCGAGAGTGTTTTAGTGACTTAGAGATTGAGTTGAGACCTGTGGCGATGGCAATGGTGATTAAAGAATTTCAACCAGTCGGTCCCGCAGAAGTTCCAGTAAAAAGAGATTACCTTACAAAAGAATGCCTTCGTATTTCTGCCATCGAGAATATACCTTTCAAAGCTCCCCTGAAGTTACCTTTTATCTCAACGGATCTTTTGCGTTCTGCTTGCGCTTTAAGTGAGATGAAAAATGAACAATGGGCTCTAACAGATTTAATTTTTAAGTCTGTTTGGTGTGACTCCATGGACCCTGAAGACCTTTCCGCAATTTTAGAAAAAAGTGATTTTTCAGAAGAAGTTAAAACTCAATGTCATGATAAATACTCTCGAAAAACATTAAAAATAAATAGTAAAAAGGCCATTGAGGAAAAGCTTTTTGGTGTCCCTTCCTTTTCTCTTTATCGAGACGATGAGCTTGTGGATGTTTTTTGGGGAGTAAACTCTATAGAGCATTTAAAATTATTTTTAAAGGGTGATCTTAATATTGATCAGAGCACCCTTGGTGATTTTAATAACCTTTTTAGTTGAATTTAAAACCAAAAATATTACAGCGATAATAAAAATATTCAGCGTTATATTCTTTTAACTCTCTAATTTCATCGTAGGATGTAAAAGTATCACAACTAGAGGCGCTAAAAGTTCTTCCCGTAAAGACACTCCAGTCATTACTTTCACTGGCATATTCGTAGGCCCAAGTATAGTCGCTGTAAACGAGCCCGACCTTATTTCCGGTATTCTTATCGGTAGAAAATAAAATACAAGCATCACCGATTACAAATGGGTTGATTTCAGCACAGATAACGTCATTGATCGTTCCCTCAACCACTTCAGCTTTAAGCGAAAATGAAGTGATAAAAATAAGAGTAATGAGAAGAGTTTTCATGAAAATCCCCTTAGTTACGTTGTTGGAGTGCATGTATCAAGGTCTCTCAATTCTCGTCAATAGAGTTTTTTGAAAAAGAGAATGTAAATTGGTAAGGAGTACTAGAATTTTAATAAAGTTGACGTATGATACGCCAAGACAAAAATGAGGTATCTTTATGAAATTATTAACACTAGTACTTTTTCTCTTCTCTTTTTCAACAATGGCCCTTCCGGGAACTTACTCTTGCGAGTTAGATGAAGAGGTTTCTTTTGATACCACAAATGGTTTACTCGCATACCATGATCTCACTATCGAGTTTACAGTTCCAAGAAAAAATGCTGATCGTATGAGTGATATTGAAAATGTTGTAGTTAAATATGATTACACTTCGACAAAACTTATTAGCTATGGAAAAACGGAAAAGTTTGGTGAGATTGGAAGTGTCTTTTTTAAAAATGTTGCTGCAGAAAAAACGTCAACTGGTGGAGTTGATTATCCGCTAGGTGATACCTTGAGTGGTTTCTCAACACTGTTATTAAATCTACCGAAGCTCGCTAAGAATATTAATCGAAATAGTGAAGCTACGTTATGGTTTACAAATAACCTTAGAAGAATCATGACTGATATCAAACTCACTTGTTTTAGAAACTAAAACCTCTTTTTAGCAGAGATTAAAAAACGTCGAGGGGCCGGGTGTCCCTCTTTTGTTTTTGAGTGGTCATGTGGATCGAGAGCATCGATCAACGATGGCTTTGGTGGTGGCGCCCAGTAAGTGTTTCTTTGCTCTTCTGTTGTCATCTCTGAATCACAGATAAGTTCCACGTTGACAAGTTTCGCTTTTTTTACCCAATTCATAAAACAAGAAAGAGTGGGAACAAACCAGACGTTTTTCATATTGGCATAACGGTCTTCTGGAAAAAGGGCGTAAGACTCCTCTCCAGGTATACCAATTGTTTCAAGAATCACTTGACCACCAGGAGCAAGGGCCTCTCTGATATCGATCATCTGTTGGATCGGATGGCGGTGATGATAAACAATACCCATATGAAAAATAGTATCAAAACAATTCTTAAAAAAACTGAGGTGTTCTACTCCAAAAAGTTCAAAGTAGAGATTTGGTGTTTTGGCAAAATGTTGGATCAAACTAAACTGAGCATAACAAGGGAGAACAGGATCAATCCCTAATAGCAGTTCAGGGTTATGCTGGGCCATCTTGAACATAAAATAACCATTATTACAGCCAATATCGATTATTCTCTTGCCTTCGAGATTACCGACTGCTTTTTCTAAACGTTCCCATTTAAAATCAGACCTCCACTCAGCATCAATTTTGAGATCAAATAAATCAAAGGGACCTTTTTTCCATGGAATGAGTTTTTCGGCCAATGCCTTCACCTCGGTTGGTGCCTTTTGATTTGAGATTATTTGAATGGCCCTTTGTGTATAATCTGTTGGCCCATTGATATCAGGCAGACTTTTTAATGCTTGTTCTATTTCTTTAAAATGAGGACGTTCTTTCCAGCTCTCTCTTTCTTCTTTTAAAGCGAGAAGTTTTTCGAACTCAACTTTTTCTTTTAAAGGTTTTAAATAATCAAGCATCTTTAATACCAATAAAACTGGCGAAGTTATACCAACGAAAAATCATCTCGGCATGATGAAAGCCAGATTGATTTAATAAGTGAATTTGATCATTTGCTGTTAGTGGTACAAGAACATTTTCAAGGGCCTCTCTTTTTTGTGAAATCTCAAGTTCACTATATCCATTGGCCTTTTTAAAATCGTAATAAAGCTCTGTAATGAGTTCTTGAATATTTTGAGTTGGTGACTTTATTTTTTCACTTAAGATAAGAAGTCCTCCGGGTTTTAATCCGTGATAGATAGTTTTTAAAAGCTCATCTCTTTTTTCTTCTTTTAAAAACTGTAAGGTATAATTCAAAATAACAACTTCAGCATTACTGAAGTCAATTTCAGTCATATCTCCATTGATCAGTTCTACATTATTGACGTTTTTTAATTTTTCCTTTGCCTTTTCTATCATGGGTGAGGACATGTCAATCCCAATATATTTTCCAGCAATACCTTTCTCTTTAAGATGCTTGTCGATAATCTCGATAGTGGTTCCCGTTGAACAACCCAAGTCGTAAATGACACCCTCTCCGGTGTAAAACTTATCAACTAGGTCGATGATCAGCTTGTGTATTTCTTTGTAAAAGGGGATAGAGCGAACCAGCATATCATCAAAAACATCAGCAACTTCACTATTAAATGCAAAAGGAGATATGGTGTCTTTAATACTGTTGAAAATCTGGTCTTTTTTCATAGACACTAAGTATCAAATTTTTGACCGAGGATCAATATAACGTTAAATTAAGGACATGATAAAAGTAGAAGTCTATACCGCTGGTGCCTTCGCTCAGCACCCCTTGTTGATATGGGATGATATTTCAAAAGAAGCCTTTCTTTTGGACCCCGGTGCCTTTGATGCTTCAATCGAGCAAAAAATAGAAGAGCTTAATTTAAAAGTTAAGGGAATTATCAATACTCATGCACATCTCGATCATATCGGGGCGGTTATGCATTTTAAGAGAAAATATAATGTTGAGCTTTGGATGCATCCCGGAGAGGAAATGGTTTTAGGGTATGCTAGCGAGTCCGGTAGGATGTTTGGGGTTCCCGATATTGAAGTCCCAACCATCGATCATTTGATTAAAGAAGGTGATAAATTATATCTTGGTGAACACGAATTTATCGTGATTGAAACTCCTGGGCACACTCCTGGTGGAGTTTGTTTTTATACTCCAGGGCATATCTTTGTTGGAGATACGTTGTTTGCTGGCAGTATCGGAAGAACAGATCTTCCTGGTGGAGACTATCCAACAATCATGAAGTCTCTAGAGAAGTTTTTGCATATTCCTGATGAGACGGTTGTCTATTCAGGCCATGGCCCCGAGACGACCATTGGTCACGAGAAAAAGACGAACCCTTATCTTAGCCAAGTGCTTGATAATACTACTGTCTAATCTTTAAACGCCCCAGCTCATTTTTACCTGCTCTCTATGAATCAATTCTGATTTTCTCTAAACTACTCTTATGAAAATTTTATTCTTATTTTTATCTCTCCTTTATGCCACTGAAGAAGAAGGCCTTCCCAAAGATCGAATTTGTGGACACATCGGTGATGAAGTACGAATGACCTCTATGGATGAGTACAATGATCGTTTTATGAAAATTCATAATGTCTTAGGGTATGAGTTTTTAAATACAGATTTATATCCTCATGTCGTATTTTATATAGCGACAAAGAGAACTCAATTTCAAAGAGAAGTCATGCCAACACTAGAAGAAGGACAACGTTATTGTTTTGAAGGTGAGGCATTTTATCGTCAAAAGTTTCAATACAAATATGACAACGATGATGAGGCCATCTTTTGGGTTGAAAGATTAATTGAGCCTTAAGCCACTATTCAACAGGTGGTGCAAATTGCGTGAGCACAATCCCTTTTACCGCATTTTTATACTCTTCCA
>JAUHVL010000077.1 GCA_030425045.1 bacterium | reverse complement strand
TGTGATGGCATGCAATGGATTAAGCTTGGTAAAGGTTCTGAGCGATTTTCTGGCTATACTGATTATAAATTTAGTATGAAGTCTAAGCTCAACGAAAGTTATGATATTTCGGCCCATCGTCTTTGTGCTATTACAAGGCTACAAAAAAATGTAAGCTCCGCTAATTGTAAAATTCAAAGACAGACTCAAGAAAAACAATCTAAATATAGTGTTATCCTTTCTTCAAACGATAGGATTGTTGATATGAAATGTGAGGTTTGGTGTTACGATTAACAAAAAAGGGAATTGGATCCACAGAGTTATTAGTGAGTGTTTTCTTTTTACTCATAATGGGGATTTATTCTTGGAAAATTCTTGAAAGACAAAAAGTTGCCGTTATTGTTTCTAATCAGAATATTGAAATTGTAGACCTTGTAAATTCTATGAGAAAAGTTTTAGCCGCTCCCAATTCATGTCGTGCTTCCTTTGAAGATATGCTCCATAACCAAGATGCTGGGGAGATCGACTCGTTAATTGAAGTCGCATCAAATGGACAGGAAAATGAAGTTTATACCATTTCAGCTTTTGATGAAGAGAAAATTTATGGAAAACATGGATTAAAAATTAAAAGTTATGAACTTAAGAAGTCTGGTTTAGGTGAGGAAGATTTCGAGTTTGGTACTTACTTAGTCGTTACCTTTAGTCGAAGTTTTGAAGACCGAGTAGCAAAAAAAGCGATAAAGCTTTTTACTAAAGAAGTGGATGGGCGCATTAAGGATTGTTCTCTTGGCTATACCATGGCTCAAAATAGTGGTGTTTGGGAAATAGAAAAAAATGGTGATGCTTCAACTCGAAAGAGAGTGATTGTTGGAAAAGAAGAGATTAATGATGACCTTCCTTGGTTATTGGCGATAGAAGGCGCCTTGCAACTGTTTCCCACAGAGGGAAGTTGTGCAAACTTCAATGAGGGAAGTATTTTTGTCACAGGTAGTGATTTAAGAGTTTGTAGTGGTGGTATATCTAAACAAGTTTTTGAATTTGGAGGTATCTATTAAAAATAATCGTGGTTTTTCTATTCTTCAAACGATTATCAGTATGGGCCTATTTTCTCTCATCTTTCTTGCGGGTTTTAAAACGGTAAAAAATCAAATGAAGATAAGTGAAAACTCTTCAAGTGATTTTGAGTTGATTTATTTAATGGATGAGATGAAAGGCTTCTTGTCTGATACCAGTAATTGTAAAGCAAGCTTTAAAGGAAAAAGTGCTAACTACGATGAGATTGACTTTTTAAGATCAGGAAAAGAAAAAAATCAGAATATTTACGAAATATTTGCCTTAACAAAAAAAACATATGGACAAAATAATCTTAGAATCAAATCGATGAGGTTGGAGTCATCTGAAAATGAATATAATCCAAAATCTGGTTTGACTTTATTTCATGTGGAGTTTGAAAAAGTGAATGAGCTATCCTTAGTTGAAACCAGCTCTAAAACCATGAGTGTTCATATTCAAACAAATGATATCGGCATGATTGATAATTGTTATACCTTAGGTTCTTTCGTGTGGAGTTCAGGACCTAAGGGGAGCAAAACAAAATGGTATAACAAAAATAAAAAAGTTATTCAGTATAATCGTCCTGGAATAAATATTGGTGAAGATGTCAGTAACTCTTCTGGTGTTGGTGTTCGCGGAAAAGTGAAAACCGTTTTAAGAAATAGGTTAAAGTGTACTCGTGAGATTGAAGGAATGGTTGGTTATCATACAATTTTAAAATCATTTGCTGGTTGTAATGGAGAAAAGTGGGAGTCTCTTCATAAAAATGAAATCTTTCAACTGACAGCAGAAGAAATAGATTTCTCGGCCAGCGGAAATAAGTCTAGTCGAATTGAGACAACGAAAGAGTTTTATTATTGTGAAATTCTCTACCAACGGGGAGATAATGGTCTATGTCGTTTAACTCCAACGACCCGTAATTCGTTAAAAACCTGGTATTTAGTTGCTGAGCATTATGGCGGTGCAAATCTACGGTGTCGTGCCAGATGCTTCTATTAACTCGTTTTTTTAAAGTCCTTTTCTTTTACTTATTTGGAAACATATAATTACCTAAGAGCATTATCTAAAGGATGACTATGGCCTACGAAAGCAAAATTCTTGGTGTTGGTAGTTTTGTACCAGCAAAAGCTTATACTAATTTTGATTTAGAAAAAATGCTCGATACATCTGATGAATGGATTCAACAAAGAACAGGTATCATAAAAAGACATTGGGTTGAGGGGAATGTCAGCAATACCGATCTCGCCGTGGAAGCTTGTAAAGAAGCGATGGAAAAGGCAAAGGTTAGTCATGATGATATTGATATGATTATTTTTGCTACTTTAAGTCCTGACCATGACTTTCCAGGTAATGCTTGTTTTTTACAAGAAAAACTAAATATCCCTGCCGGTATCGCTGCATTGGATATTCGTCAACAATGTACTGGTTTTGTTTATGGACTAAGTATTGCCGATCAATTCATTAAATCTGGCCAGTATAAAAATATCCTTCTTGTGGGTTCTGAAGTTCACTCAAAAGGATTAGATCGTACGCCCGAAGGGAGAAATGTTTCTGTTCTTTTTGGAGATGGCGCGGGTGCGGCCGTGATCGGGCGGTCTGATGGAGAGTCAAAAGTTTTTGGAAGTTTACTTCACGCTGATGGCCGTTTTGCAAAAGAGTTATGGGTTGCCGCCCCGGGGACAGGAAATGAGGAAGGTGAGAGAATCTCAACTAATATGCTAGATAAGAAACTTCATTATCCTTATATGAATGGCCGACAAGTATTTACCCACGCTGTTAAAAGAATGGCCGAAAGTTTATCGACATTAATGGCCTCCCATAAGATGAGTATTGATGATGTTGACCTTTTTCTTTTTCATCAGGCTAATATAAGAATAAATGATAAAGTCGCAGAGATTTTAGAAATTGATAGTAGTAAAGTTTTTAATACTATTGCAGATTATGGAAATACCACAGCTGCGACGATTCCAATTGGAATGAATGACGCCTTAAAAGCGGGAAAGCTTGAAAGAGGTATGGTTGTTGGCATAGCAGCATTCGGCGCTGGTTTTACTTGGGGTTCAAATATAATCGTCTACTAATGTATTCCTATAAACAGTAACTTAACTCTATTATTTGCATTAAAATAATATTGTGTTAGATTGTTACTTACGTAATTTCAAACATTAAACGGATCAGGAGTTTATGGGTAATCATTCTAATGTCAAAGTGACAATTGACGTAAAAGGCGCTGAAAGAGCAATCAAAAAATTTAAAAGACTTTGTGAATCTTTTGGAGTTTTACGTGAATACAGACTTAGAAAAGAATATAAGAAACCTTCTATTCGCAAGAAAGAAAAACACGAAGCTGCAGTAAAAAGAGTTCAAAAGAACGAAAGAAGAATGCAGCGTCAGTCTCGTAGTAAAAAAATCTAGTTTCACTTATCTCTTTTTCGTTAGTTTCTTTAATAAATAAAAAATCAATCAGTAAGTTAAAAGATTTTGTCTTTTATTTGAAAGTCCTTTTCTGATATTCGTATTCATCCCATCTTTTGCTCCTTGTGCCGCTGATTGGTGACAAAAACTTGAAGATTTTGAGGATGTACTTGATAAGCGAGGGTAGACGAGTGCTACCTTTTTTTCTAATGCCTTATCAAGACTGACCAGTTGATTTTTAGAGTGTTGGAATTGCTTTCTTTGTCCAGCAAGCTTTTGTGAGAGCCCTCTAGACCATCCTTTGAGGTAGGAGTTTTTAGCGACGGTGCCTTTCAAATTTGGGTTTTTCTTCTTGAAGTTTTTATAACTATGCTCCATTTCACTTAGTAAAAATTTTGCCATATAGTCTGCCAGTTCTACGTGGTGTTTACTTCCGATGACTTCAAGAAATGAGACTCCTTTACCTTTTGAGATAACAGGAAAGACTTGGAAAAATTTGAGTATTTCATAAAGTGAGTTTAGTTGAATATTGACTCTTTTGGTTTCATAAACTCGATGAAGATAAACATCTTCATCACTTTTTGAAAAATCAATTTCAGGTGATTCTAAATTATACTTTGTCAGCAGCTCATTTGCTTTTAAAGTTGCTGCTTCGGCTTCTGGTCCTGTTGAGCCACTAGCAAGGTTCATCAATTTTTTGATCTTTCTCGTTATATGATCGAATTCACGATCTTGTTCTTTTTTATTTTCACTGTTTAAGTCTATAGTAGCGCTAAAGACTTCTTCTCCCCAGCCAAAATTTTTACATAAGTTACGAAACTGTACTCCATGGTCTTGAATTGAATTTCCATATTTTAAATAAGCATAAAAATGTGCCCACTCATGGCGAAGAATATTATCTATAACTGTTTTATTTGTCTCAAAGATTAACTTTTTGTTGAGACCAATTTGAAAAAAGCGATAATCAAAAAAACCAACTTTCACAGGGTCTTCAAACACGACGATATGAAAAGGAATAAGGTACTTATTCCACTCAAACCTTGAGTTATGACAGGTAATGCCCATTTCATGTCTCAAGATATCACGACTTTTACCTTTGATTCGTTTGATAAAGGTATTAATCGTGTCAGAGTAGAGAAACATTACTTATCTAGCTTGATCGCTGCTCCAATATACTGTCTGTTCATACGGGCAATATTGCTAATATTGATTCCTTTTGGACAGGCAGCTTCACATTCTGCTTCGTTGGTACAATTTCCAAAACCAAGATCATCCATTTTTTGAACCATATTAAGAACTCTTCTCTCGGCTTCAGGTTCACCTTGAGGGAGAAGGGCCAGTTGAGAAATCTTAGCAGAGGCAAAGAGCATAGCAGAAGCATTTTTACAGCTGGCCACACACGCACCACAGCCAATACAAGCAGCGGCATCCATTGCGAGGTCTGCATTTTCTTTTGGAACTAAAATTGAGTTCGCATCTTGAGCGTTACCTGTATTTACAGAAACAAAACCACCAGCTTGAATAATCTCATCGAAAGCAGAGCGATCTACCATAAGATCTTTCACGACAGGAAAAGCTTTTGCTCTAAAAGGCTCGATAACAATGGTGTCGCCATCTTTAAACTTTCTCATGTGAAGCTGACACGTGGTTGTCAATGCTTCCGGACCGTGAGGTTGTCCATTGATCATCATCGAACACATACCACAAATACCTTCTCGACAATCGTGATCAAAAACAACAGGCTCTTGATTTTCAGCAATAAGTTTCTCATTTAGCTGATCGATCATTTCTAAAAATGAAGAGTCAGGTGAAACATTTTCTAAGGTGTAATCAACCATTTGGCCTTTAGATTTAGCATCTTTTTGGCGCCATATTTTTAACTTAAGGGTCATATTTGTATTACTACTCATCTTTTTTCTCCAAACCTATTTATAAGATCTTTGAGTTAAAGGTACGTTGTCAAAACTAAGCTCTTCGATATTTCGAATCGGAGTATTCTCGACTCCTGTAAATTCCCAAGCGGCAACATGGCAATAGTTTTCGTCATCACGTTTAGCTTCGTTTTCTTCTGTTTGTGACTCTTCTCTAAAGTGGCCACCACATGACTCCGGTCTTTCAAGAGCGTCTCTTGCCATCAGTTCACCTAATTCAATAAAGTCGGCAACACGATTCGCTTTTTCGAGTTCCACATTGAGTCCATCAGCAGTTCCAAGTACATTAACATCTGACCAGAAGTCTTTTCTTAATTGTTGGATTTCAGAGATAGCTTTTTTTAGACCTTCTTCATTTCGGCTCATTCCAACGTATTCCCACATGATGAGACCAAGCTGTTTATGAAAAGAATCGACAGATCGTTTTCCTTTAATATTAAGAAGCTTATTAAAACGATCTTTAGACTCTTGCATACATTTATCAAACTCTGGGTGAGAGTCTTCAACTTTATCAGTCATAAGACCTTCAGAAGCAAAGTAATTTCCAAGAGTGTAAGGAATCACAAAATA
>JAUHVL010000076.1 GCA_030425045.1 bacterium | reverse complement strand
TGTAAGTAATTGGAACTTTGCAAATATTATGAGTTTTCGACGTAAACTCATCTCCAATTAGAGGGATCAGTTTTTAAGAGTTATTTTATCTTAATAAAATTATGCCGCTCTCTTAAAAGAGGGAGAATCGCAAAAATAAAGACGATCGTATAAAGTCCGGCCATTACTGTTGTGGCATTTTGTAAGCCTTTTGAATCGATAAGAAACCCTAATAGTGGACCTAGTAAGATAAAGAGGATTCGTACTCCCATTTGAGTGATACTATTGGCCGTGGCCCTAAAGTCACCGGTCACTCTTTTGTTTAGTGCATCTCTGAAGATAACTTGTCCCCAACCACGACAAACTTTGAATAAAAGACAGGCGAGGATGCCAAAAGAGTGATCAATAAAAGAAATGCCTAGATAACCTGCGATGGGAAGACTTCCTATAATTAAAATAACGTTTGAGCTTCCCCAAAACTTTTCGATTTTATGAGCATGGCGACTGGTAAAGGAAACGACAAGATTTGTAAGGGCCCAAAGAAACCCAAAGTAAATCATAGGGATTTTGATATCGTGCCAGTATTTTTGAAAGAGCCAAACGGCAATTAATGTTCCGGTAGAAGAGAGGATTGAGTTGAGTATGATTAAATTTAAAAGGCGAGTTTGTTTAAAGAGTCCTTGATAAATATAACTAAAATTCTCTTGATGTTTTGTTCCCATCTTTTGTCTCGGAGGCTCCACTAGCGTTGCTGTGATGATAAACCCAATCCATGAAGTCAAAGCGGATATGATCGCGAGATGATCGATATTAAAAGACAACATCATCAAAATACTCGCTAGAAGTGATGCCAAGGCTTCTCCCAACGAGAAATAAGAAATACTTCTGCCCAAAATTTTGATCTGTGCTTTTTTAGACCCCGTAGCTTCAAGAGTATCGTAAATAAGGGCCGTGTCTGAACCTGAGTTTAATGAGACGGCAATGCCTAAAATAACTTCGGCAATAATTAAAACAGTAAGATCATCGGCCAAAGGAAAGAGGGAGAAACCAACTCCTTTGAGAGCAGCAGAGAGAAGCAAAGATTTTTTTCTTCCGAGGATATCTGAAATATAACCTGAAGGAATCTCGAGCAGAAAAACAGTAGCGGCAAAAACCGCTTGAAGAGTATAAACTCCTCTCATGCCAGCACCTTTTGATTCAAAAAAGGGAACAATTACCGGCATTAAAAGATTGAACATGGTAAAAAATTTCAGATAATAAATTTTTTGTATGTTCTTTTCTAATTTATGTTTTAACTCAGGAGACTCAATCAATTTGATAGGCCTTTTTATCTTGAGAGTTAAAACCATCTCCTAAAATATTTTGCCCTTTCTCATTTTTGATGATGGTCGAACCCCAATAAATATCGTCATGCTCATAAATAAGTTTTAAATTCTTCTTCTCAATAAAGTTGAGAAAACTCTTTTTATCTTCAGTGGTAACACCTGGCGAAATGTCATAGCCCATGACCCAAGGAATTGGGATATGTGCACTGGTGGGAATAAGGTCAGCACAATAGATAAATTGATCATCATAAGGATGCATCATCCATGGAGTGTGTCCATGGGAGCAGCGATATTTCAAAGTGACATTATTATCCAGTGCAAAAAATTCACCTTCTTCTTCCTTATATAAGGAGAGCTGATTGTTCTCCTTATAGTAGTTAATAACAGGATCATAAATATGATGGTGAAAAGAACCTTTATCCCTGGCCGTAGGATTGAGAGAGTAATCATAATGTTTTTGATGCAGATGGCACTGAACATGAGGTAGGGCGGGAGTCACTCCATCACTTGTTTTTTTAACAAGGCCTCCAATATGATCAAAATGTAAATGGCTAATTATCAGATCGGTAATATCTGTCGTTTTCAGACCTATAGAATTTAAGGCAGATTCAAGAGGGTCAGCGTCTGTTCTCACATCGAAATTCTTATTAAATTTCTCATCGTGATAATCGCCAATACCTGTGTCGATCAGTATTACATTATCGTTGGTTTTTATCAGCCAAAGCCGTAAGGCCAAGTTAATTCTATTGAGTTCATCGGCCGGTTTTTTTCTTTCCCACAGAGGTTTTGGGATGATGCCAAACATTGCTCCGCCGTCTAAACGAAACCAAGATGGTTGGATAATATAGTTTTCTCTTTTCATTAAATTTTCCCCAATAAATACCCGATCTGTAATGCTTTGCTCCTAGCAGGAACTACCTGATACTACTATGATGGGGACAAATTATACAAACAGTTGTTTTGGGAGAAATCTATGAATGTACATGAGTATCAAGCCAAAGAACTCATGAGAGAGTTTGGTATTGCTACCCTTAGAGGAAAAGTGGCCAAGTCAGTTGAAGATGCAACTGCCGCAGCTAAAGAGCTCGGTGGAGATGTGTGGGTTGTGAAAGCACAAATTCATGCCGGTGGTAGAGGTAAAGCCGGTGGTGTGAAGCTTGCAAAATCTATGGAAGAAGTAAAGGCCCACGCCGAAGATATTTTGGGTAAAACATTAGTGACCCATCAAACAGGACCTGAAGGTAAAAAAGTACTTACTCTTTTTGTCGAAGAAGGTTGTGAAATTGAACATGAATATTATGTAGGTCTTGTTCTCGATAGAGCAACAGGAAAGGTAACGTTCATCGCTTCAAGTGAAGGTGGAGTTGAAATTGAAAAAGTTGCCGAGGAAACTCCTGAAAAAATTATCAAAGTAAAAATCGATCCCTCTGCTGGTTTTACACCAATGGTGGCAAGAAAGTTAGCTTACGGAATTGGTCTTAAAGATAAAGATCAAATAAAAAAAGCAAGTCAGTTCTTTGCCGGTCTTTATGAACTCTATATGAAAAAAGACTGCACCATTGCTGAAGTTAATCCTATGGTTCTAACCAAACAAGGTGATGTGATTGCTCTCGATGGTAAGTTAAATTTCGATGACAATGCTCTTTTTAGACATCCAGAAATTGAAGAACTTCGTGACCCAACGGAAGAGTCTGAAAAAGAGATGGACGCTTCAAAGCATGGTCTCTCTTATATCGAATTAGATGGAAATATTGGATGTTTGGTTAACGGTGCTGGTTTAGCAATGGGGACCATGGACATTATTAAACTTTATGGTGGTGATCCGGCAAACTTTCTTGATGTTGGTGGATCTGCGACAAAGGAAACTGTTCAGAAAGCATTCACTATTATTTTAAGTGACCCCAATGTAAAAGCGATCCTCGTTAATATCTTCGGTGGAATTATGAAGTGTGACATTATCGCTGAAGGTGTTGTTGGCGCTGCAAAAGAACTTGGTATCAATGTCCCTCTCGTTGTAAGACTTGAAGGAACAAATGTTAACCTTGGTAAAAAAATCTTAAGTGAGTCTGACCTTTCAATTATTGCTGCTGATGATTTAGCGGATGCCGCTAAAAAAGTTGTACAAGCAGCTGGTGCAGGACAGGGAGAATAAGCAATGGCGATTTTAGTAGGAAGAGATACAAAATTAATTACTGTTGGATATACTGGGAAACAAGGAACTTTTCACTCTCTCCAGTCTCGTGATTATGGGACAAATTTTGTTGGAGGGGTAACTCCTGGCAAGGGGGGAATGGTTCACGAAGGCTTTCCTGTTTTTAATACTGTTAGTGAGGCCATGGCAAAAACGGAAGCAAACGCGGCTATGATTTTTGTTCCCCCTCCGTTTGCAGCTGATTCAATTTTAGAATGTATTGATGCGGAAATGCCTCTTGTGATTGCCATCACAGAAGGAATTCCTATTACTGATATGATTAAAGTTAAGGGTGCTCTTAGAGGATCAAAAACAAGATTGATTGGACCTAACTGTCCCGGTATCATTACTCCTGGTGAGTGTAAAATTGGGATTATGCCTGGTCATATTCATATGCCAGGTAAAGTGGGAGTTATTTCTCGTTCAGGGACTTTAACTTACGAAGCTGTTTTTCAATTAACTCAAAGAGAAATTGGTCAGAGTACGTGTGTTGGTATTGGTGGTGATCCTGTGAATGGAACTAACTTTATCGATATGCTCGAATTGTTTGAAGAAGATCCAGATACTGAAGCGGTTATTATGATTGGTGAAATCGGTGGTAGCGCCGAAACCGATGCTGCACGCTGGATTAAAAAGAATATGAATAAACCTGTTGTTAGTTTTATCGCTGGTGCTTCAGCTCCTGCAGGTAAAAGAATGGGGCATGCTGGGGCGATTATCTCTGGTGGAGATGATACTGCCGAAGCAAAGTTTAAAGTGTTGGAAGAGTGTGGTGTTACTATCGCAAGATCACCAGCTGAGCTTGGTCAAAAAATCGAAGAAGTATTAAAATAATTGAAGTAGAGGAGATCGTTATGACAATGGAAAGAACGTTAAGTATTATTAAGCCAAATGCAATTTTAGATAGCAATATCGGTAATATTATCGCTCGTTTTGAAAAAGAGAACTTAAAAATTGCTGCTGCAAAATTAGTTCACCTTTCTAAAGAAAAAGCAGAAGGTTTTTATATTGAACATAAAGATAGACCATTTTTTGGTGAACTTGTTACTTTTATGACAAGTGCTCCTGTTATGATCATGGTTCTTGAAGGTGAGAATGCTGTTGATAGAAACAGAGAAATTATGGGTGCAACAAACCCCGCTGAAGCAGCAGAAGGAACATTGAGAAAGCTTTATGCTAAATCTCTAGGTGAAAATGCTGTTCATGGTTCAGACTCAACGAACTCTGCTGAAAGAGAGATCAATTACTTCTTCGATGGAAATGAAGTTTTCAATCGTTGGTCATAATTTAATTTAAAATTATCAAAATCAAAAAGGCCCTAGATGGGCCTTTTTTTGTGTCTTTTTTGGCCTTAACATACTGTTATGTCTTGAAAAACAAAGAAGCTAAATAATGGTAAATATTACAGTGATTGTTGAAATCTATGACGATGCGCGATATTATGCCTTTGCAATAATAGCTTAAAGTGTTTGGAGGAATCATGTTTAATATCGGCGACTATGCAGTTTGTCCGGGTCACGGAGTAGGTCAAATCTACGAAATTGTAGAGGAGAACTTTGGTGGCGCTAAGACTGAAGTCTATAAAGTAAAGATTCTTTCAAATGGAATGAATATCATGGTTCCAACTAATAGTGATGGTATCCGTGGTTTGGTTGGTGAAGACGAAGTTAAAAATGTCTATGACGTTTTAAATGATCACGATATTAAAATTGATAACTCAACTTGGAATAGAAGATATAGAGAGTATAAATTAAAGATTAATACGGGTTCTCTCGTTGAAATCGCAGAAGTTTTAAGAGCTTTATTTCTTCTTAAGACCAAAAAGCCGCTGTCTTTTGGTGAAAAACAAATGTTAGATGAATGTAAAGATCTACTTGCCCAAGAAATTTCATTATCTGGTGGTGACGAAACAGATAAGATTAAAAACTCAATAGATTCTTGTTTTAATTAGGCCCTAGCTGCCAAGCGATATGCCTTTTTATGTTAGTAAGGTAAATTACTGGCATGACGAATTTCCAATTAAAATCTAAATTTCAACCAACGGGAGACCAGCCTGAGGCCATTAAAAGTTTAGTTAATGGTTTTCAATCGGGAAAAACGGAACAAACTCTTCTTGGGGTAACCGGTTCGGGTAAAACATTTACCATGGCCCATGTGATCAAAAACTTAGGAAAGAAGACATTAGTTCTCGCTCATAATAAAACTCTGGCCGCACAACTGTATGCTGAATTTAAAGAGTTTTTTCCAGATAATGCCGTTGAGTATTTCGTGAGTTATTACGATTATTATCAGCCCGAAGCCTATGTTGTTAATTCTGATACATATATTGAAAAAGACTCTTCTATTAACGATGAGATCGATAAACTTCGTCATTCCTGTACGAGAAGTTTACTCGAAAGAGATGATGTTGTTGTTATTGCCTCAGTTAGTTGTATTTATGGGATTGGATCTCCGGATGAATACGCTAGTCAAAAAATAACTATCTTTGAGGGAGATGAAATTGATCGAGATAAGTTTTTAAAAAACT
>JAUHVL010000004.1 GCA_030425045.1 bacterium | reverse complement strand
CTGGGACAGGAGATGTTCAATTGAGTATTGCACAAAACTGTGAGCTTGATGGTGTGTTGGTCGTTACTACACCACAGGTTATTTCGACAATTGATGTGAAAAAGGGACTTAAAATGTTCGAAAAAGTCTCTGTTCCGATCTTGGGTATAATTGAAAATATGAGTTATTTTATACCTGACGACTCAGATAAAAAATATTTTCTGTTTGGAAATGGTGGAGGACAAGCTCTATCAACCGAGCTAGGGGTCGACTTTCTAGGCGGAATCCCAATGGAGGTTGAACTAAGAGAAGGTTCTGACGAAGGAAAGCCGTATATGTCCAATAACTCATACGAGGGACGTCATGTATGGAAAGCCTTTGTAGAATTATCACAAAAAGTTGATAGAATATTTACTGATGGAGATTCTAAAGAGGATAAGGGATTGTTCTCTAGAATATTTAAAAGGTAAATAATTGGATTTTTTAAATTTTTTAGAAAAGCAAAGAGTTATCGACTTCACAGGAAGGGTGAACGTTCTCGAGAGTAACTCATCAAAACATCTTGGTTGGGTTTTGATGAAAGATGGAATAATTGTAGACTGTAAGTATCTAGACCATCTCGCTGAAACAGGGTTATATTCAATCCTTATTGATGATCTCGATGAAAAAAAATCAATTGAATTTATTAGTGAGCCTGAAATCATCGCAGAGAATATCGGAATAATTCATATAACCGTAGAAGAACTTCATGAAAGGTTTTCGCGTTTTATAAGGACATATTTAGAATCGAGAAAACTTAGGCCACCTGATCATATCAAATTACTGATTAAGCCTACATTTATAGAAACAGGGTTCCCTGTGGAAAAAAGTGAATTTGAGTTATTAAAATGCTTAACGGATCACTCAAAGGTTGAAGAGCTTTATCAGTTTTCAAATATACCACCTTTTGAGGTGACCAATGGGCTTGTCTCGTTGAGAAAGAAAAATGCATTAACTGTTTTAAAATAAGAGGAATAAAATGAAGTCACAAAAGTACAATCAGGGTGAATTAAAAGAGTTAAAAGTAGAAATCGAGTCTGAGGTTGTAGACTCTTTTAAAGAGATGGAAAAAAAATCTGGGATACCCCTGGCAGACTTGGTGGTTATTGCACTAAAAAGATTTAGAGCAAGTCACGGTGATTACCAAGGAAAAACTCCAAACATAGATTAAGAGGAATGATGAAAAAAATAGCAGTAGTATTATCAGGATGTGGATATTTAGATGGTGCGGAAATAAGAGAATCTGTATTTTCTCTTTTGGCCTTAGACACCTATGGAGCAGATATTGAAGTATTTGCTCCTGACGATAAACAACATCATGTTGTAAATCACCTTAAGGGTGAAGAGGATACGGGGTCTAGAAATATTCTGGAGGAAGCAGGTCGCATCGCTAGAGGAAAGGTTTCTCCTTTAAAGAGCTTAAATCCAGATAAATTTGATGGCTTGGTTATTCCTGGAGGCTTTGGAGTTGCAAAAAACTTATCTTCTTTTGCCTTTGAAGGGGCTACCTTTACAGTCAAAGATGATTTTCAAAATATTATAAAGTCTTTTAATAATGCTTCAAAACCAATAGCTGCTATTTGTATAGCTCCTGTCGTCATGGCAAAAGTGCTAGGAGATAAGGGTCCTACGCTAACTATCGGAAACGATTCTGGCGTAGCAGGAGTAATCGAAGAGCTCGGTGGAATTCATCAAAACTGTGCGGCTAATGAAATTTGTATTGATAAAAATCTAAAAATTTTTACGACACCAGCCTATATGTTTGATGATGCTAAAATCAGCGATATCTATGCTGGGATAAACTCTTGTATCAAAGAAATGCTTAATAATGCTTAAAACCTGATGGATATCATGTTTGTAATCCATTGGAATCAGATTTGAAGGGAAAATTCAAAGTATAATGATTTTATTGGAGGGCATATGGCAAATTTAATGGTTTGTGTTGATTTAAGTAATGAATCTGTTGATCTCATAAAAAAAGATTTAAGCAAAAGAAATTTAGAAAGTTATGATGAAATTCATTTTATTCATGGGTTTCAAGTGCAGGTTTATGCAGATAGTTTTTATTTTTGTACTTACCCACAAGAGAGTGAATATACAAAAATTGAATCGTCAGTTGTTGATGTGTTGAAAACAATTGAAAAAGAAATTGGTGAAAACTTACAAAATAAGAAAGTGATTAACAAATGCTTAATCTCTAGAGACCCAAGAGAGTCGGTTATTGAGTATGTTAATGAACAGAAAATAGATAGGATGTATATTGCTACAAGAGGAAAGCATGGAATTGCTGGTGTCTTTTCAAGTTCTTTTGCAGAACATATGGTCAGGCATGCACCTTGTGAACTTATTATAGTAAGGGCGTAATTAATGAAAAAAGTACTTTTTTTAGTGTTGATAATTTCTACAAGTGTTTCTGCTAGTACAGAAACGAAAAAACTAATGAGAAATGTTTTGGAAAGTTATCTTGAGTTACTTCCCCAGATCTATGGTGAGAAAGATAAAACAAAACTAAAAAAAGGCTTAGTAAAATTACAGGACTCTTTTGAAAAAGCTGGTCATAACAAAATGCTTAAGAGAGCTAACTTTTCACCATCTGTTAAGATTATTAAAAACACTTTTGATGAAATAGATAACTCGATTGATGGTAATTATGATTGGGCGAGATATCGTGCAAAAAAAGTAGTGTCTACTTGTATTTCTTGTCACTCACAATTGCCAAATACATTGTACCCAAAAGTAAAAACAAAATACTCAAAGCTCATTAAGAAACATGTGAATACCAACTTTGAAAGAGGTCAGCTGGCATATATGCTGAGGGATTATAAAAGCGCAATAGGCTATCTTGAAAAAGAGATGTCATCTAAAAAACAAAACCAAGAAGAAATAACGAAGACGATTTTAAAAATATATTTAGTAAATTTAAATGATCCAAAAGGTGCAAAAAAGTTTCTTTTTAAAATACAAAACTTAGCAGGTTTAGATAAACAAGCTATGCGGGCTGCCAAAGTATGGTATGAATCTATTAATACTAAATCTTCAGAAAAAGATAATTTAAGTATTGCAATTAAAAAGAATTTAATGCCAATTGAAAAAGAAATTACAAGCTCATATATACATGAAAATGATGTGAATATTTTTAAAATGCAAAGTAAATTAAATAATTTTGCTGTAAGAAATCCACGATCGGAAAAAATGCCAGAAGTATTATATTGGTTGGGTTTGATAGAGAATAGATCTGATACAGTTTACTTATCTTCTCTTGGAGACATGTACTTAAAAGAATGCGTTAATAATTACTCAAAGTCTAAATATGCGAAAAAATGCTTTAAAGCATATGAGGATTCAATCAGCTTTAGCTTCTCTGGTTCCGCAGGAATGTCTATTCCTAAAGAAGTTAAAGCTGAGCTTCAAAAGTTAAGAAATAAAATACAGTAAATCCTAACTTTAGGCCTAAATGAGTAATATTGACACGAATCTAAGTAGTTGATAGTTTTGGCTTAAAGGGAGACTTGTTTCGTGAAAGAAACACTCGATACAATTGCTTTTCAGGCAATTTTTGAACATTCAAATGTTGGTATCATCATGTCTGATGAGTCAGGCCTTATTAGCAAAATTAATCCTTTTGCTGCACAAATGTTTGGTTATAAAACAGAAGAGCTTATTGGTAAAAAAATAGATTTACTCTTACCTGAAAGATATCGTGAAAAACATGTTGGTCAAAGAGAGTCTTATTATAAAAAACCTATTTCAAGACCTATGGCAAAAGGGTTGGATCTGCTAGCTCTTAGAAAAAGTGGTGAAGAGTTTTATGTAGAAATTAGCTTATCTTATTACAAAATGAATAATGAGCTTCAGGTAATTTCTTTTGTAAATGATATTACTGAAAAGAAAAAAATTAAAGATGCTCTTAAAGAACAAGCCTTGATGTTAGAGTCTAGAGTTGAAGAGAGAACGTCTGAGTTGAGAGATACATTAAATAAATTAAATAATGTGAATATTGATCTTCAAACAGAAGTTAAAAGAAGAGAAGAGACTGAAAGACAAGTTAGACAGGCTTTGGAAAAAGAAAAAGAATTGAATGATTTAAAGTCTCGATTTGTTTCGATGGCCTCACATGAGTTTCGAACTCCGCTTTCAGGAATAATGACATCGGCTTCTCTGCTAGAAAAATATCAAAAAGAAGAAGAGCAGCCAAAAAGAGAAAAGCATTTAAAAAATATTAAAAAGTCAGTGCGAAACTTAACATCTATATTGAATGATTTCTTATCGCTCGATAAGTTAGAGCAAGGTGGTACTCAATATCACCCAACTGAATTTAAGATCGCAGCGTTTTTAAATGAGTTAATTGAAGAGTTTAAACTAACTTCAAGGGCGAATAATGAAGTTAGTTTTACTTGTAACGCTGAAGACTCAATTGTTACTCAAGATCAAGAAATTATCAGAAATATTATTGCTAATTTAATGTCTAATGCTGTTAAGTATTCAGATGAAAATGCTCCTATCGATTTAGAGCTTAAATTTGAAAAAGAATTTTTTGTTCTTGATGTGAGAGACCATGGTTGCGGCATCCCAGAAGATGACCAAAAACATCTTTTTAAAAAGTTTTTTAGGGCTGGAAATGTTACAGCTGTTCAAGGTACGGGCCTTGGGTTAAATATCGTTAAGAGATATGTTGATATTATTGGTGGAGAAATAAGTTTTACTAGTAAAGTTAATGAGGGGACATGTTTTAGTTTGAAAATCCCCGTGGAGCATAAATGAAAAAGTTATTATTAATTGAAGACGATCAGATCATGAGGGAAAATACCGCAGAAATTTTAGAGCTATCTAACTTTAAAGTTGAGGTAGCCGAAAATGGTAAGGTAGGAGTTAAGAAAGCAAAAGAGTTTAATCCCGATCTCATTGTATGTGATATTATGATGCCGGAACTAGATGGTTATGGTGTTCTTCATATGTTGTCTAGAGACCCATCTACGTCGACAATTCCTTTTATTTTTTTAACTGCTAAGGCAGAAAAAAGTGATATTCGAAGAGGGATGGAGCTTGGGGCAGACGATTATCTAACTAAACCTTTTGAGGAGATGGACCTACTCAATGCTATTGATGCACGTTTAAAGAGACATGAAAAAGTAAATACACAATTTACTCAAGATTCAAATGGACTTAATGATTTTTTAGAAAAAGCCAGTGAGATTATTAACTCACCTGAGCTTGCAGGGAAAAAAACATTAGCAAAGTATAAAAAGAAACAAGTTATCTTTCATGAGGGCGATAATCCGCAATTTTTATATTTTGTTCAAAATGGAAAAGTTAAAGTCTTTAAAACCCATGATGATGGTAAAGAGTATGTAACAAATGTTTTTAAAGATAATGAGTTTTTTGGAATACCAGCACTCATAGAAGGCGTTAAATATACAGATTCCGCAGTTGTACTTGAAGACAGTGACGTTTATAAAATTCCCAAAGAAGACTTTCTCTCACTTCTTTATAAAAATAGAGATGTTTCAAGTCAGTTCATAAAATTACTTTCAAACTATGTCGAAGAAAGAGAAAGACAACTACTTAGTTTTGCTTATGATACCGTAAGAAAAAGAGCTGCTGAGGCTCTTATCAATCTTGAGGAAAGATATAGGCAAGATAATCCGAATGATACGGTAATTCGTATTACTAGAGATGATTTAGCTTCTATGGCCGGAACGGCAACAGAAACCATGATTCGTTGTTTGAGTGAATTTAAAAGTGATGGCCTTATTGAAATAAATAGAAGAGAAATTGTTATTTTAGATCGCGAAGCTTTGGCGAATATTAGATATTAAAATGTCTTTGGACACCTATTACGAGCTTTTAACCGACGGAACAGACTATCAAAAGAAGTATCTAAGTTTAATTCAAGAGGCAAGGTCCTCTATCAGTATTCATACTTACATTTTTAAAATTGATAACTTTGGAAGAGATGTTATTGATAACTTAATTTTAAAGTCAAAAGAAGGTGTCATTATCGATATACTTATCGATTATTTTGGATCTCTTGATTTTAGAAGTGATGTTATACACGAACTCTTAAATAATAAAATACAATTTAAATTTTTCAACCCAATTAAATTCTATAAAACACTGCAGTTAGGTAGAAGACTTCATCATAAGCTGCTTGTTGTAGATGAGAGTAAATTAATTATTGGAGGAATTAACCTGATTCATGGTTACGATCACAATTTTCCTAAACATCCAAGATTAGACTTTGCTATGCTGGTGCATGGTTCTTGTGTATCTGATGTCCGTGATTATTGTCATGAAATTACACAAAATCTGAATACAAATAAATTTTTAGATAAGAAAATTTTAAAATATGAAGAAAAAGATAAAGTTAAGTTTATAGTCAATGATTGGTTTAATGAAAGAAAACAAATTACAGCGAGATATTATGAACTTATTAAAAGAGCAGAGTCAGAAATCCTTCTCATTCATGGCTACTTTTTCCCATCCGCTAGAGTTTTAAGACTGCTGAGGAAAAAAAGTAAATTAGGAGTAAAAGTAAAATTATTGCTCCCAGAATATTCCGATTGGAAGACATGGGTGTGGGCAACTAGTTATCTTTATAAAGATTTAATTGAGAATAATATTGAAGTCTTAAAGTGGCCTCATTCTAACCTTCATGGGAAGTTGGCTATTTTCGATAATAAAATAATAACACTTGGCTCACATAACTTGAATTATACAAGCTCATACGGAAACTTAGAAATGAATGTAGAAATAAGTGATCATAATTTTGTTTCTAGAGTATCTGATAATATTGAAAAAGATATTATAAAAAACTCAAGCGTAATTACGGTCGATAATTTTTATAAAAGATTTTCCCCAGTTCAAAGAATAAGAAATATGTTTTTTTATCTTTGTTTAAGTTTGATCTCAAGAATTTCTGTGAATTGGATTAAGTTCGGTAGAGGTTTACTCAGTATGCCAACCTTTTGGATGCTTGTTATTCTCACAATGATGTTTGTGGGTATATTAGGAATTCTTTTGCCAATCATTCCAGGTATTCCATTTTTAGTATTTGCACTTTTGATTTATTCGGCCAAAAAAACTACTTCTTAAGTAGATCTAGTTTTTTGCGATAACGATTAGATAAAATTTCAAAAAGATCAAGACCTTTGTCCGCCTCATAACCTGGGACAGGTTTGCCAGATTTATTTCTTAAAATACCATCTTTTCCTCGGGAGATATCTCCAAAACTACTTCTGTTATAGGAGTTCGAGGTGCTATATCTGCCGGCAATTTGATCAGATGAGCTCATGCCATTATTAAGTGGATTGCTTGTAGCAGGTACTTTTTTGGTTTTCTTTTTAACCAGAGATAATTTCTCTTTTAATTTCTTTAAACTGCTAGATGTTTTGGAATTGGGTGTAGTGTTGAATTTAGGTAGCTCAGTTCCATTGATATATGCAGTAAATTTGTTTTGATGCTGGAGTAGGTTGGGTTTGCGGTAGCTTAAATATCCTTCATAACGAGTTAAAGGAAAAAGAGCTTTTTCTTTTTTAGCAAAACAATTATTTTTCTGACATTTCTTAAGATACTTTTCTCTTGCTGCCACTTTCTTCCAAATGGGATGATTAAAAGCCTTAGCTCTTTGTGATTCACTAAGATTTCTATTTCCTAATGTTGTAATAACTTCACTCATGCCATCTACAATTTGAATAGAGTCATCAACAATTGTGTTAACTTCTTTTACCACATGTTGATTTTTGAAAAGATATGGTTTCTGCCAGTTTAGATATGATTGACATCTCTCACCGTTATACTGTGGTGGGCGATAAAAACCTTGAGGGACCATCGGTAAAATAGGGGCCATCGCTCTGTTCCAGACGGGATGTTTGTTTCGATAGGGCTCATATTTTTCTAAACAGTTTTCAAGCGCAGAGTTGGTTGTGGTAAAGCTATCAAGGTGATCAGTAAGTGCCGTCGCTTTGGCGCCATGAAAGTCTCTAATTCTTGTAGCTGTTAATCTTGCTTGCTCGGTTCCGATATTTGCAAATTCATTTGCTGATGCTTGTTTATCTGAATCGTTAGCATATTGTGAGGCCCCTGAATTGAACCTACTAATGGCATCACTTTCATTACGTTGATATAGGGCAACTTCCGCCATGTCCATTTCAAGATTTGCATCTGCGACATTCAGTGCATCTTCATTATCTATAGTCTGACTTAGGCCTGCGATAGGTGTAATTTCCCTTACAGGTGAGTTTCGTTCACCTTCTTCACCACTAACGATAAGAGGCTCGTTAGGATCACGACCATCTTCTCTCGCTCTTCTTATATAGTCTTCAAGTGGACTATCTCCTTCAAGAAATGCTTCAGATCTGGAATCTAGTGAAGCCTGAACCAAACAATCATGATCCATATTATCGAATATGGCCGCTTGTAAGTTATTTTGACTTGTTCCAAATGGAGCAGCCGAGTTTCCTGATTCTGTTGCTAGTTGAAATCGTCCAGTGGCCTCAGCTCCATTATTTATAGCTGTCACATCTTGAGCGTAACTTGTCGTGGATAGAGCTTGGCATTCTCTGAAGCGTTCACTTCCAGTCATGACAGGTCTATCACCAGAAATCGATCGGCCAGGATCAAGGTCTGAACCTGCACTATAGCTCGGACCAGACTCTTCTTCGTCTTCCTCTTCGTCGTCTTGTGAACTATATATGGCATAACCAGCAGCACCTGCTCCGAGTAAGCCAACTAAAATTCCTCCGCCTGATCCTCCTGTCGATACTGAACCAGATGAGGGGGACGGTGATGGCGTACCACTTCTGGTTGTACTTGTAGAGGGCCCATTATTTGGAGTAACCGTTCCTCCTTGTTGAAAGACGGCCCCTGGACCAGCATAAGATGTCACACGTGTAACGGGAGAAACGTTTAATGTATTACACCAGTTTGGATTTTGAGTGAGCCTTCTGGCGGCAGCTTCTTTACTACTTGATTGACCTAATTGTTGATTGATGTCGGCATAAAGATAAATACCTCCAGCGGGAGATATAACATCTCTACACATAGCGATTTGCTGTTCAAGGGGTTGAGTAATACAGCCTCTCGTTGTGTGTATATAACCGTCATGAAAAAGTTCTTGGCTATCAGAAGTCTGTAGAGAGAAGTATTGATATATATAATGAGTAATGTCTGAAGGTGAGGTATTGAGGATTTGAGCATAGTGAGTTGCATGAGCAGTTAAATCTCTACCTTGCCAGTGACCACCGCCGCCACCGGTACATGTACCTCCACTACAGCTGATCGTTGTTCCTCCGGTATGACATTGTCCATCTCTGGCGAGTCTTCTTTTTTGAGCATCGGTTCTTTCAGTATTTAAACCAACTGGAGTGACTAAAAGAGTTCTTGGTCCTTGTTGCGAGAAGGTACCAAGCCACATTTCACCGGAACCAGAAGTTTTGTTTTCAACAACAGCAAGTAAACAACCATTACACTGACCACTACTTGCACAATCATTGATAAACCAAGTGACAGCATTTTTCCAAGTGCTCTCTGAAATTTGAGTATTGGCTTGGCCATACCAGCCGTTTAACGTCTCTTCATATTCAACAGCGTTCATTCCAAAAATGGATGCATTAAATAATAAAGCTGTAATAAGTATAAGTTTTTTCATTTTTAATTATTTTAACATCTTATCGGAAATACTTATGTGATATGTGAGAAGCAGACTCTTTTTAATGATTTATCATTGAAAAAATTGTGGATTACTGCCAGAAATAAATGGCAATTTTTAAGCGATCTTTTCTTTTATCTTTCTTATCGCCTTATCAATAGAAGAATTGGCGTCGATATCGTTGGTTCTGGCATGGAAATAGTCATGATCAAAACGGATGACAATATCCCAGAAATGCTTTTCATTATCTATATAATGTTTGCAGTTGATATTTGTACAGTTTTTATACTCTTTACAGAAGTTGAGTACTTTGGACTCAATATCCGATTGATCTTCGGAGGAAATATCTGAGTTTAAATAGGAGATTTTATATTTAGGATTTGTCATTTTATTACTGTAAATCGCCTCGAATAATTTCAATAAGAGCGTTTAATCCATCTGTACTTGTAAAGATTCCATCGAGTTTGTTCTCTTCGTTCAAAACAAGCGCAGAACCGATTTTTCTGCGAGACATTTCGTAAGCAACTTCTTCTAATTGAGAACCTGCATTTACGCAAAACGGGTTTTTGGTCATAATTCTTTCAGCCGTGAGATCTTCTTCTTCGGTATTAAGTAGTCTAATCATGCTTAGGTCTCGCTCACTAATGATTCCTACGGGCTTACCATTATTAAGAACGGGAAGGTGGCGAATCCCTTCTTCTGTCATTAAACCGAAAATCTTTTCGACACTCTCATTGATATCGACTGTTATTGGTGCAGGGCTTGTAAATTCATCAATAAGAATATCTAAATATTTGTTCATAAAATCTCCTTGTACTAATGATCGGTGTAATCATGAATTTTCGATATGATAGAACCTCCTTAGAAAGGTGATTAATGTCAGTTTATTAAAAATAGGTCATATAAAAACTCGGTAAAGATTTTGATAGGTGTATAAAAACTTAACATCAAAGATTTAGACAGTGATTTTAAAGCTCCATAAGTATCTGTAAATACAATGAAAAACACTTAAGCTTCTAAAATACAAAGCTGTGTTGCTTGGCATCACCATTGCATATTAATCAGCATTATTATTTTTTAGGAGTATGAATAATGAAAAGGGCCTGGTCTCTTTCTAAAGTTTTTGGGGGATTGTTAATCGTAGGATCAATTTTTGCTTACGTTGAAACAGCATATGACTCAAGATTCTATTCAGACTCTTTTTTAACAGATGCGAATAGAAACATCTCAAGTGCTGACCTCGAAATTGCAGAGTCATTACAGCCCGGAGCTGGAGCATTTGAAACGAGTGAAATTTCAGAAAATGATCTTCCTGAAGAAGTTAAGTACCAGCCCAAAATTCAAGTAGTAGACATGAACCTCGCTCCTCTTATTAATGGTGAGTGGGAAATTGTTAAGCATTACGAATTAGAGGGTAGAGTCTTCTTTGATAGAACAAACGAAACAGCTCGTCCTGATGATTTTAATGCTGACTTCTCGGTAAAATTATCTTTAATTGAAAAAAGTTTAGTAATGGTTGATGAAGTAGAAACTGAACTTTTTAATATTTCTCTTATGACAAGACATGGAACGATTCAAATTTTTCGTCCACTTGGTGAAACATTTGAAATTATTGAAGCACGTAAAATGAAAAAGGCTACAAAGAAAGCTGTAGCTTCTTCTGAAGAAGCTGCTCAGGAAGAGGCTGTAAAAGGTTTTCATGTTGATGATAAAACATGTTTTCTGAAGGCCCATGATCCTAAACGTGGAAACAAGATTTTAATGGGTAATGCTTTAGAGGGTTCAATCTCTATTTATAATGACGAAATCAGTATTGAAGGCGTTACTCTAAAGCATGTCGATGCTAATGGAAAAGAGAAATCAAGCGAATCTTTAACCTTTACAGGTATGATTCAGGATAACGGAACAATCTTTCAAGATGGTATCGGTGGTCACGTAAGTATCATTGGTAAAAAAGAAGTTAGAATTATGTTTGCTCAAGGTCCACTAGCTCAAGCAACACTAACTTTCGGAATTGGTGATAGATGTGACTCTGCTGTCGCTCAACTAAGCCCTGATAAAGAGCAAGAGTTCGAAGAGATGATGAGCGAAAGAGGTGGATTCGAAGAAGATAATGGTGAAAGACTTAACCCTGCTGACGAACTGGGAACGATTGAAGATAACAAAGATATGGAGGAAGTAGAGTACGAAGAAGTTGAAGAAGATGAGTTATCTGATGAAGAACTTGAAGAAGAAGAGTTATTAGAAGAAGAAGCAGAAGAAGTAGCTGATGCTGGAAATGCAAACGAGAGTAACGCTTTTAATTTCTAAGAATAATTTAAAAATTTAAATAATATGGAGTGATGATGAAAAGTTTTAGTTTCCTCGTTATTGTACTTTTTTCGATCAATGGTTTTTCTCATAGTGAGTCTAATACAAAAGAAAGAGTATACAATAAGATTTCACAATTATTCACAAAGATTAATGCTGATATAAACAATGAGCTTAATTATAATGAGCTTGAAAAATCCTTAGATCAACTTTTAGGCCTAAAAAGATTGATGCTCTCTTGCCAGAAAAACTACGATAATAAATACTATCTTATAAACGGTGATGAAAGAGTTGGGATCGGTATTGGAATTTCAGAAGATGACTGCTTAAAGCTTGTTGAGAAGGGCAATCATGACTTTGTTTGTAGTAAAAGTGCCTTTGAAGGTTACCAGCTTTTAAGTATTAAGCATGATAAAAGTCTGGGAGTTAACCTTGATTTAAATGTTTGCTTGTCGATTGTAGAAAAAAGCACCAATGGTAAAACCTGTTATGCCAGTGCATTTGATAGCTCAAAGTTTTATCTCTATGAATCAAGCAATGACACTTATATTAGTAGTGATTTAAGTATGAATAGCTGTATTAGAATGTTGTAATGAAATTAGGGACCGTTACTACTTAGATCATACAAAAGATTATTAATCTCATCGATCTCAAGGTTCTTGGTTTCATCATCACCGCTACCGCCATCGGCAAGTTCACTTAAACCTTGAAATTCATCTTGATTATAACCACCGACGGTAGAAGAAGGATCTCTTCCTGAAGCGTTGTCTGGACTAAAAAAGCTATTTTCGAGCTCTCTTCTGAGAGCTGCTGTGTTTCTTCTTGAGTCGTCATTACGGCAATCATCTGCACTCATTCCAGCGGCACATACTCTAAAGAAAGATGAAACAACGTTTGAATAATGAATAACTTCTTTAATTTCATCGGCCCGACTTTGTTGTGCCATAGTATTGAAAAAAGCAGATGCTTCTCTTTGAGCAAAAGGACTATCGGGATCAGTTGCTTGTTGCTCATTAAGCCGATCTTTTAAACTATTGATAAGATTATTTTTTTCGCTTTCGTAACGTTGTCTAATTTCTTCAACGATATTTCTGCGGGGATCATTGATGATTTGATCGATTTGTTCTTCTGTTAGGCCCTCTTCAGCTAGGTACATTCTTGCAGCATCCTCACCATTTTCTTCAAGCTCTTTTTTAAGACGCTGATATTGAGCTTCTTTACGAATCGTGTATTCCGATAACATTCGATCTTTATTTTCTTGAGTAATCGTAAATTCTGCACAGCCTTCAGGGTCTCCTGCATCGGCACATTCTTGTGCACGATCTCTTCTGGCTTGGTCAGCTTCGTTAACTTCTTCAGAGTCGACTTCCCCAGAGGCAACATTAACAATATCATCAACTTTAAAATCTTCTGGTCTTTTTCCTATATCAAAGCCTTGTGCTGTTGCGCTTTCTCTCCTTTGCGCCCATTGCTCATCAATTTGATCAAGCTGTAAAAGAGCTTGTTTGGTATTTTTAAGATGTCTTACAACGCCACAGGCTTCTTGAGCAGCTCTTCTTGAGCCATGTGAACATGTGTTGGCGATAAATTTGGAACAATCATTAAACTTTTCTTCAGCTTCTTGGTGCCTAGCGGGATCTTTAAGTAAGTCTTTGTTGGCTTGTTTATTTGGTTCAAAATCTCGTGAGAGTGTTGGATATTTAGCGCAAGTGATATTACCGCCTCCACGTGTAGCACAGTCTTCACTTACCCAGGTTTCTCCGTCTTTTGGACTGTCGTATTTAACGTTAAGGCAAAAAGCAGCAATACTTTCTGTTAGGTTTTTACCAAGCTGTGAACGATAGATTTCATTAAACTTGGTATGGTCATAAATTGCTTCTGCTTTTTCGGCATCGCCAAAAATAATTTCTTTCATTCTTTTATGCATAAGATCGCCAAAAGCTCTGGTAACAGAGTCAGAGGTTTGAGCTGCGGTTGAAAGATCGTTTCTTTCAAATCCCGCAATTCTTCTACCATCACTTGTTTCAGATTCTGCTTCGGCCAAACTATTGGTGATACGCTCTTGGATGCTTTGATCGATTTGTCCAAGACGCTCCCAAATACAATTTCCAAGACCACCTGTAATTGGAGGTTGATCGACGTTACATTCTTGGTAGGCCTGATTTACTTCGGGAATCTCATCAATAAATTTTTCTAGAGTTCCAATTTGTCCCGTTCTTTCTGGTTGTTCGCCTTGTTCTTCCTGCTGCTGTTGTTGATCATCATCGACATCATTTGGGTTACCACCAACTTCGGTAAAAGTTCCCTCTGGTAGTTCGTTTTCCGCACGAAGAGAAAGCTCGATAAGAATAAACGAAGCAAAAATTACGAAATATATAAACTTAGTTCTCAAAGTCATAATACTATTTTTAACCAGTTTCGAGATGATTCTGGGTAGTTTAGTAAATTTATCGGTAATTCTGGGGCGTTACTTAAGAGAATAAGAGCTAAATATTGATATTTAGTGCCAATAAAAAAAGGATATTTTGTCTAAAATTTTGACGGTACTTAACAAAGTCTGACTATAGTTTTTTCAGTAAAAAGAAATAGACAAACAAATTCGTAATTTCTTATTCTTATCATCACGTTAATCAACTATCATTTTGGAGGATCGCAATGGCGAAGAAAAAAGCAAGTCGTGGTAAAGCAAAAGAAACACTAGTAGTAGGATCAAAGTTAAAAGCTGCCCTTAAGGGATCAGGAAAGAAAACTTTTAATGTTTCATCTGATACATTAGATGCAATGAATGAGTATATGTACTGGTTAGTAGATCAAGCTCAAAAGAGATGTGAAGCTAATGGTAGAAAAACTATTCGTCCTCACGACATCATGGCTTAGTAAAAATATTTACAAGTTTTGAATATAAAAAAGGGCCCTTGTTGGGCCCTTTCTTTTTATTAAATTTCTCTTAAAAAATTATCCTAAAAGTGCTTTAAATTCTTTTGTCATTGCAGGAACAACTTGAAAAAGATCTCCTACAATTCCGTAATCAGCTTTAGTAAAGATTGGAGCATCTGGATCAGTATTAATAGCAACGATAATCTTTGACGTTCTCATTCCTGCTAAGTGCTGGATAGCTCCAGAAATTCCACAAGCAATATAAAGCGAAGGAGCAACAGTTTTACCCGTTTGTCCTACTTGCATCGCATGAGGTGCATAACCTGAATCAACAGCGGCACGAGAGGCACCAACGGTAGCTCCAATTGTTTCTGCTAGCTCATCGAGAATTTTAAAGTTTTCAGCATTCTTCATTGCTCTACCACCAGAAACAATTACGTTTGCTTCAGTGAGGTCAACTTTTTCCGAAGCACCTTTAATAATTTCTTTAACGATTGCTCTCATCGTTCCCGGGTCTACTGATGCGTCAGCAGCATTTCCTGCTCCTGCGCTAGGTGTATCAGGAAGTCCAAGTGCATTTGGTCTAACGGTTACAAAATGTGGCTTAGGTCCTTGAACTGTAACCTTTGCTAAACATTTACCAGCAAATAATGGTCTTGTTCCTGAAAAATTATCACCTTCAAATAAAAAGTTAGTAACTTCACTAACCATACCGGCATCAAACATACCAGCAACTCTAGGAAATAAGTCTTTACCTAGTGACGTTGAACCAGCGAAAACAAAATCATATCCGTTTGATGAGATAAAACCTTGAAGTGCGTTGGCATAACCTTCAGGTGAATAATTATCTAGTCCACTTCCTTTTAACGTATGAACATTGGCGGCACCATACTCTGCAAGTTTTTTTGTCCCTTCTGCAGGAATGTCACCAATTGCACAAACATCGATATCATGACCTGCTAATTTCCCTAGAATTTCTAAGGTTACTGATTTTACGGAATCACCGGTAGTTTCTGTAAATACTAATACTTTTGCCATTACTAATTCCTTTCTTAAATAACTTTAGCTTCGTTTCTTAGGAGACCAATAACTTCTTTAACAACAGAGTCTACTTGGCCTTCATCCATAGCTTCAAACTTCTTACCTGGTGGCTTTTCAGGTGGTAGTTGAAAATCACTGTAAACAACTCTTCTGTCTGCATCTGTAATTCCAAGATCAGCTAGTGAGTGTTGAGTGAGAGGTTTCTTTTTAGCTTTCATAATACCTGGCAGTGAAGCATAACGAGGAGAATTGAGTCCTTTGTTACAAGCTACTACACAAGGAGTATCGACTTCGTAAACTTCAATAGCTCCACCTTCAATTTCTCTTTTTAGAGTTAACTTATTTCCATTCGCTTCGAATCCAACGACAACAGAAACAGAGGGAAGCTCTAGCATTTGAGCTAAGAGTTGTGGAACTTGAAGACAGTCGTCATCAATTGCTTGTTTACCTGTTAAAATAAGATCAGGTGTCTTTCCAGATTTTTCAATCGCTAGTTTTAGTGCTTTGGCAGTACAGTAAGAATCGAGATTATCTTCTGCTTCGACAAGGATTGCTTCATCAGCGCCCATGGCCATTGCTGTTCTTAATGCTTCTGAATCTTTTACTCCACCAACTCTAACAACGGTAACAGTAGAATCACCTGCAGCAGCTTTATGTAATAGAGCTTGTTCAACTGCAAATTCATCGTATGGATTCATGATCCATTTTATTGAATTCGTTTCAATAAAACTTCCGTCATCGTTTGGGGTAATTTTGGTCTCTGTATCAGGGACCTGCTTAATACAAACAAAAATATTCATTTAAACTCCTAATGTGAAAGGCGTTTGGTTTTTTCTTGTCAAAGAAGAACGCTAAGGGATTATATAGCATTCAAATAGCCATTACAATGACATCTCCCATGTTATAGCTATGCGTTGGAAGAGAAGATTTCGGCTGTATTTGAAAAAGCTTTAGGAAATTGAAAATGATTTTTTAACGTTGCTGCAAAAGGTAATTCGAAAAGTGGCTTAACAATAAAACTTCTCTCAAATAACCTTGGGTGAGGGATGGTTAGGTTGGGCTCCTTAAATTTATCTAAGCCCCAAAATAAAATATCTATGTCTAAGGTTCGGGGGCCTTTGGGAATATCTCGTCTTCTTCCCATTTCTAATTCAATTTCTAAGATTGTTCGTAAAACACTTTCAGGCTTTTGCTCATTTGGTAATTCAAATTCTAGGACTTGATTTAAAAAGTCTGGTTGATCGAGATAGTCGACAGCTGGAGATTGGTAAATATTGCTACAAGCTATCAGTTTAAAATAATTTTCAAGTCTACTTTTTGCATCAAGTAGATTTTGTTCACGGCTGCCAAGATTAGTACCAGTTGATAAAACTAAAGACATAAAAACTTATTGTTTATCTTCTTTTTTCTTTTTTTCCTCTTCCTCTTTTTTTATATCATCGAGATCTTTACCGACGTATTGCTCTACGATGGAAGGGAGAGCGGTGCCCTCAGGAGGGATGGGATCTGACTTAACACCACATCCCAATAAGAGAAAAAAAGAAAATGAAAAAATGATTGATCTAAAATTCAAGACCAATCCCTAGATTTATAATATCTGTACCAAGGTCTAGTCTTGCGAACCAGCCAGGTACAAGCCTTTTCAAAATTGTGACACCAAAGACGACTTGATTTTCTTCGAGTGCTTCAACTAGGGCAACTTCGTTTGCAAGGTCGGCATCTGTTGGATCAGAGGTAGATTCACCATCGGCTCTCACACCAGCGCTTTCACTTGAAGCCTTTCGAATTTGAAAACCAACATAGGGTAAAGTGTAAGTAAAAAATGGAGTAGCAAAAGCATACTTAACTCTGAAGGTATAACTTGCAAGAGTTGTTGTTAAACCAGCCGTTGGGTAATCATTGACATTGTTAAACCCAAGGCCAAATTCTCCCCAGATATTATCTTGAAGTTGATACATCCAGTTTAAATTAGGGTGAGTGTAGTTCGTTGATTCACCTGCAGTATCTTGAGCGGTAAGAAAACCATAATTTAAAGTCACAACATTATCAGTTTGAATAACTCTTTTTGATTTATCTTCAATGACAACATCTTCTTCGAGAAGAGTCGTATTGTTATACAAATCTTCTTCGGATTGAATGGCGCTGCTGTCGGCAAGAGCATTGGCATCTTCTTCATCATCTTTTTTATTGAAGTAACTATCATCACCACGGATTACTTTGACTTCAATACCATCTCTTATTGTTTTCCACAGAGGAATGGAATAAATTTTGGTAATTTTGAAAGCGGCTTTTTGTTGATCAAGTTTTGCAACCAAGCCTCTGACTGCGAGCTCGTTAGCTAAAACTAAAGTGACAAAGTCGCCACGATCAAATGATGAATTATTATTTGTGATTACTAAAATTCTTCGAGAACCACTTACTTTCTCGATTGTTTCACTCGTAAGGTTTTCAGTCAGGCTATTATCTTCCCCACGAATAAGGTCAGTTACTGACTGGCCATGAATTAGCCCGTTATAACTGAAAAAAAAGAAAAGAATTAAAAAAAATTTCATAAAATCTCTGACTAATTTGCTCCGGAAAAAAGGAGCATTCTTTTCCCATTCTAGAACATTTTTGTTTATTTTGCGAAAAAAATTAAACTGTATAGAAGGAAAGACGATAGGTTAATCATAGGAATTAATCAGGAGACAAAAATGAAGCTATTTAAGATTTTATTACTTGGCTTGCTACTTGCGATTACATCGTGTTCAAGCAAGAAAACAGAGGATGCAGACTCTGATACTTCAGAAGTTGCACAAGAGGATTCAGATTTTATCGTTGATGCAGACGATGAGGATCTAATCATCGATGAAACTGAAATTGATGAAGACGAAATGATGGCAAAAGCAGAAGAAAGTATTGATGAAGCTGTAGATAGCTCTCCAGTTATTATGAGTGGAAAAATGGGAGAATACTCTGTGAAGCGTGGTGAAACATTAATGATGATTGCCTTTCAAATTTATGGTGATTACAGAAAATGGAAAGATCTCGCTGAGCTTAACGGTGTTGACTCAACTCAACTCAGAACTGGTATGACAATTAGATATAATATGCCAGAATCAGCATTTGTATGGAATCCAGATGGCCTACCATATCTAATTAAAATGGGTGATACTCTTGGTACAATTTCTGAAGATAAATATGGAACTGCTGGAAAGTGGAGAAAAATCTATAATAACAATAGACCACTGATCAAAGATCCAAATTTGATTTTTGCAGGATTTACACTGTACTATATACCTGAAAGAGAGCTTGCTTCTGAGTAATAAAATTTAGCTTTATATTTTATATATTTAGGCCCTCGCAAGAGGGCCTTTTTTTATTCAATTAAATCAAAGTAAGCAATTAAGTAATGAATAAAGTATTAAATATTAAAATTGTTTGCCTTGTTATCTTCGCATCATCATGTAGTCTCTTGTTTCCTAAAAAAGATTATCCCTCGTTGGTTAAACAAATTGAAATGAGAGATCAAGATTATAAAGATCAATTCAGAAGTTTGGGAGATGCTTATGAGAATGGTGACAATGTAAAACTAATAAGGCTTTCAAAGAGAACTAAAAAATATCTTAAAGAAGTACATAATCGCTTAATTAAAAATAATGAGCTATTGATAAAAACAGAAGAGGAAATAAACTTAAAAGTCATTAAAGATGATGCGCCTATAATTTTCTCTTTGCCGGGTCAGCAAATCTATATAACGTCAGGACTGATAAAAAATTACATTAAAAATGAGTCTCTCTTCTTAGCAGCCTTAACCTATGAGGTGATTAAGTCATCAAGAGGAATTTATAAAAAAAATACTGTGATACCAACGGGTACGATGAGTATTTATGAAATTCTTTCATTAACAACATTACCGTTAAAATATAAGCGAGAATTAAATAAGCTATCATTTTATTCTTTGAAGAGGGCAGGCTATGAGCAGTCTGCTGTTTTAAATTGGATACAATTACAAAATAAAAACGCTGTAGACTTTTCAATACTCAATAGTAATAGAAGAGTTGTCGTCGAAGAAGAATTGTATTTTAAAAAGTTCCTGGCGGGACAAGGGCTTGAGGATTTTAACGGTCAATCGTCTTCCTCTCCAGAATTTTATTATCTTCTTAATGAAGTTAAAAGGAAAAGTCGATGAAGATGAATTCTACAGAGTCAATACTCGTCTCTGAGCTCTTTATGACCTCTACGAAAAAGAACATTACGTTAGAGAGTGAAATTATAAAAATTGAAAAACTCGTTGGTGATGCCTCAACACGAAGATATTTTCGTATTAAAACTTCAAGCAAAAGTTATATCGTATGCTTGTCTAACCCAGAGAATAATAGAGAACAAAACGAGAATTTTATAAGAGTTCAAAATTGTTTACATAAAAATGGAATCACTGTTCCCATGTTATACGATATTGTTCTTGAGAAGGGTTACTTCTTGCAAGAAGATTTGGGTGACGAAACACTTCTTAAAAAATTAGGACAAGTAGAAAGTACGGAACAGGAGTTTTCTCTGTTGGAGGAAGCAATTGGCGAAATGATAAAGATTCAGTCGGTTGACGAAGAAGAATCAAGTAAAACATCATTGGGCTTATCATTTGATCTCGATAAATTAATGTATGAAGTAAATCTAACTACAGATAATTTTTTAAACGGATATTTAAATAGCGGTTTGTCTGATTTGGAAAAAGGAATAGTAGAATCAACATTTATAAAGATATGTACTATCTTAAGCTCTGAGTTAATGGTGTTAACTCATAGAGATTTTCATACAAGAAATATAATGGTTAATAAGAGCAAGCAAGCGATAATTGATTTTCAAGACGCACGAATGGGTATTCCTCAGTATGATTTGGTTTCGATGTTAGAAGATAATTATTATAAGTTTCACGAGGATAATAAGAATAAAATTAAAGAAACCTACTGGAATGAGTTTATTAAAAAATTATCACTGCAAGAATCAAAAGAACGATATGAGCAATGTTACGATTTAATGGCCATTCAAAGAATTTATAAGGCTCTCGGTACGTTTGGTAGTATCTACTTAAATAGAAATGATAATAGATATCTTAAATACATAGGCTTTAGCTTTGAGAGATTAAGAGCTCTCCTTTTAAAGTATCCAGAGTACAGAGAATTAAAAAATATACTAACAGAACATTATTATGAACAATAAGGTATGTTTTATCCTTGGTGCAGGCCTTGGTACCCGTATGGGAGAAATCGGCAAGAAATTACCCAAAATTCTTTGGCCAATTTTTGAAAAAAGTCTTTTAGAGTTACAAGTAGAAAAAGCGGTTCAACTGGGATTCTCTCATATATATCTTAACACTCATTACTGCGCTGAACTTGTTAGCAGCTTTGTTAAGAATAAAAAGATTAATGTTGTATGCTTGCACGAAGAAACTCTACTCGACTCAGGAGGAGCGTTTCATAATCTGAAAAAAAACCTTCCTGAAGAACTAGCAGAAAGTCATGTTTTTTTCGTAAACGGAGATATATTACATTCACTTAATAAAGAAGATATAAGAAGAATGAATAAGATACTTGAAAAACATCCGCTGGTTCTTGTGTCAAAAAATGTCGAAGAGAGTAATATCTATAATCAAATTTTGATTCAAGATAATTTGTTAAAAGGTATTATTAAAGCAGAAGATTCCACGGTTCCCTATAAAACATATGCTGGAATTGGGATGGTTAATCTTTCAAAACTAAACTATGTTTCAGGCCCGTCACGTTTTTTTGAGACAGTGGCAAACTTTAAAAAAGAAAACGTTTGCATTTATTCGCCTAAGGATTTCTTCTACTACGACTTTGGAACAAAAGAAGAGTATTACAAAAATATGTTTAATGTATTTCATGAATCTACCCTTCGCGAGCAGTTAATAAGTTTAGGTGCTATTAATAAAAATAAATTAAACCTTAGTGGTAAATCATATTTTAGTAATATCGAAAATATAATAAATCTATCAAATGATGAAATTGAAGATTTAAGTTTAGGCTCAATAATTATGGGTGAGAAAACAATAAGGTCTGAAGGGTCCGGGTTATATTTTCATGATCTTTTTGAAAGTCTTAGTATTACTCTTCTAAGTCATTAATCATCTTTTTTTCGATACTATCGACAGGACAAACTTGTAGGCAAAGCCCACATAAGGTACAGGCCCATTGCTCAATAAAATATTCGTTTTTTACTTGATGGATGGCATTTTCTGGACAAATGAGAATGCAATTATCGCAGCTTATACATTTGTAATTTATCTCTAAGGCCGGCCGCATACTGTCCCCATAAAGTTTTTCAAATAAGACTCTATTGAAGTATACTACATTTTGGATATTACGAAATTGAGAAAATAAATGGCCGTATCTGTTAAAAAACGAAGTATAACGACAAAAAATATTTTGGGATTTATTATATTTTCATTTCTTTATACTTACGTAATTTACTCAATTAGTCTTGGCGAAACAGCAGTTGATTTGAATAAGTTGATAGGTTTTATCAACGTTAATCAGCTTCAGCTAACTTTGGGAATTCTTTCTTTTATTTGGGTATACTTTTTTTGGAAGTATATGGACTTCGTCTTCGTGGCATACTGTATTGTTTCAAATATTAACGTATTTACTTATTTTAGTAATTCATTTGATAAACTGGTCTTAGTTTTCAATTTTTTCTTTCTCATTGTTTCATACATGTTCTACCTACTATTAAAATCCGAAAAAGGTGAATCTGTTTATGATCCAAGGTTTAAAAAATATTTTTTAGGTAATAAAAGTGAATATAAAATCCCATGTCATGTAAGTCATGGTGAGAAAAAGTATCAAGGTTATCTGACCAATTGGGATTCAGATAGTATCTTTGTCTATATAGACTCTAAAGAAAGAGTGAGCTTAAGTGGTAGAGTTGATCTCGAATTTGAGTTTGGAAGAAATAAATTTAATAATAATGGTATTGTTAGAACTATGTACGGTAATGGTTACGGGATAACATTGAAAAAAAGCGATGATGATTTCAACTGGAAAAAACTTTACAACGTACTAAGTGATAGAGGTTATAAACCGAGGTATTCATGAAAAAGATAATCTTATTGTTCTTATTATTTTCAACTTTTATCTCTTCTTGTGTCGATAAAAGTGATCCTGAAACGACATTGAGAACGTTCATCAATTTTAGGTTTGATGGAGAAGGCAAAAAAGATAAAGCGATTGATTTAACAACAGGTGAACTTCGTACAATGCTGGAAGGACTAAAGGGTGAAGAATCTAAAAACTTTTGGGGGCTTAAGAATCAGGCTAAGAGAAATATAAAGATTAATATTAAAAACTGTGAGAAAGAGATTTGTTACCTGACCTATACGCTCAGTTATAGGCAAAAATCAGAACAGCCAAAGTCAGACTATAATATTGAAACAAAGAAAATTGCCAAGCTGGAAAAGATTGAGAATAACTGGTTAATATCAGATGTTTCAGAAGTTAAAACATTCATCGATTCTAAGGTTGAACTAAAATAATCAGTTAAGAGATAGGTCAAATTTGCCGATACTCTTTTATGGGATTTCGAGAAGAAGACGGAAATTTAATCAAACTACTCGTAGAAGAAACTTATAACCAAGCTTCTCTTGGTGAAGAAGTTGAGAGCGGTTTTGATACTTATTTTGAAAACGCTAAAGAATCAAACTTTATTGATAGCTTTTTAACCACAAGAGGAATTCCTTTTTTCTCAGGAGAAAACTATGATCATTTTTATAGAATGAGCATAGGCAAACGGACAATTGATCTTCCAAAAAATATTACTTCATTTAAAGAGTCACAGACTGGTGTTGTTTCAATATCAAAAAATGAAGACGCGGATAGTTTAATTTCAGTTCTTTCTACTCTTGATCCTGAAATTCTCAATTCAGACTCAATGGTCATTTATTTAAATGGTAAGCAATCGAGAACAATATTTTTTAATAATAAAGATGATTTTCAGGAAACGTTAGAATATCTAATAGAATTATCCGGCCGAGTGGACCGGATAAATATCGCCGCTTAAATTATTGAGCTAATTCGTTATAGAAGCTCTTCATCATAAGAGCATCTTCTTCAAGATTAGGACTGTTACAAATAATATAACCAGCACAATCTCTTTCTTTTAAAACTCTAAGCAACCCTCTCCAATCAAACTTTGAATCTTCAAGGTTTAGATGTTTAAGGTCACCCTTAGAGTTTGAGCTGATACCAGAGATATGGATATGCATATTTTTTAATGAAATAGCACCAAGCTCATCAGCTAAAATATCGAGTACTTCATTAAATTCTTGTTCAGTATTGTACTTTTGAGTTCTAGCAAAAAGGTGTGAGAAGTCCATACAAGGACGAACACTACCAATGCTTTTTGTTAAACTAATTAACTCTTCAAGTGAACCAAACTGAGATGTTTTACCAGTTAGTTCAGGACGAAGCTCAATCTCAATATCAAGACGGCTTAGTCTTTCTTCAATTACGTTTAAACTTTTTTCTACGAGGTCAAAAACGTCATATGGAGAATCTTTCATGTAGAAAGCTGCGTGAAATGTCATTGATTCAGCACCACAAAGATCAGAAATCTTAGCAGTTTGAATAATTCTTTCTACCGATGAATCAATTTTATCCTGCTCACGTGCGTTTAAGTTAATATAATAAGGGCCGTGTGAAGTGAGCGGAATTCCCAATTCGTAAGAAGCTTTTCTTAGTCCTGAAGAAACTTCTTCCTTCATTCTTACACCGTGTGCAAACTCTAGCTGCATACAGTCAAGGCCTAGTTCGTGAATTCTTTTTACGCCATCAATTGGGCTGCTTTTCTTTAAAGTACTGTTTGGAACGCCCGCGGTCCCAAATAGAAGACGATCAGTCGGCTGTTGCATATATTCCCCCTTCATCAATAAGCATTGATTTGTCGCGTTTGGCTTTCGCCGATGCTTACGATGTAGATGAGCGTTATAGCCCTAGAATGGAATATTGTCTATAATTTACCGCATGATTGTAATAGTTATAGGATCGTATGGAGTATCGTTATTAAGTTATTGTCGCAACTAACAATTCTTGTCTTTTTTGTGCTTTGCGTCTCAATTGGCGGATATTTTATCTACAATGAGACTGGATTTTTATTCGGATTATCGCTCTCGATTTTTCTCATTATCTTTTTCTCGATTTATGGAGATACCTTTGTTCTTACAATACTGAGGGCGAGAAAACTTAAGACTGATGAGCGTTGGAAGAGGGAAATCGACGCTATTTCTTTCAAAATTGGGCTAGAAAAACTCTCAGTTTACAGCACATCGACTTCAGATCAGCCACTTTATCTGCTTGAGTCTCTTTGGGGTGGGCAATCGATTACGATTAATCCAGAGCTTCTTAAAAAGTTTAGCGAAGAAGAAGTTCGTCCAATTTTAACTAAGGCTTTGATTGAGCTTAAAAAAGGTCGGCTGTGGTTAATTGTTGTTATCTCACTAATTTTTAATCTGATCGAATACCCTATCTTTTTCATGCTCAAGTTTCGCTTTTTAAAATATATCTCTTTCATCTTCTACTATCTATTTTCTCCCTTATTGTTGATTAAGCTTTTTTCTCTACATTCTCGTTATGATGAGGCTTTAGAGGGAATGATTAAAGAAGATAATAAATACATGTTATCAGGCCTATTTAAATTGCCTTCTGATGTTTCTACGAGATCTAGAGTTTGTAATGACTTGTCTTTTTTTAGAACAGATTTAAATAGCTTAAGCTCTACTATCTTGTATGATTATAAGTATCTGAGACAACTTTCACTTAAAGAAAGATTTGGTAGCAAATGAGTTTAATTTCTAAGCTTAAAATAAAACATGATCTTTCTAGCTATTATCCTCTTTTCTTTACGATCATTTTTATTTTTATCTTATTTCAATATTCGTTCTCTGTTTTAGAGTCTACCTTTTATGACTTCAGGGTTAAGTATGATTTTGGAATTGATTATTTAGATAAAACGGTTCTGATTGTACTCGATGAGGAGTCGGACGAGTATTTAGGTGAATCATATCCCTATACTTATGAAAGTCATAATCGTCTCTTAGAAAAATTAATTCGTGATAAACCTAAGATCATTAACTATTTTGTAAATCTTCCCGATAACCCGGCACTAGAAACGAAATCAATCATTACTGAGTTTAAAACAATCGTTAACTCATATGTTGAAACGGGTGGTTTTTTTCATTTTGCTACAGAGGTAGATTTTTGGGGAGAAAAATTACCTCCAATGGAGTTAAAGCAACTTGGTTATGCACCCGCAGTTATTAATATAGATAATGCTGCTTTTTCTAGAGATGATGTTGCGAGAAGGGTTGTCCTCAATATTTCGGGTGAAGACACATTACATCTTTGGACGGCAAATAATTATCGAAGTACACAGGGACTCTCGCCTTTGACGGCAAAAGATTTACCTGGCTCATATTATTCGAGAGAAGGGGATGCTACCTTTGCGATGTTAAGGTTTGGGACAGATCCTGTTGAGACAAAAACCAGAATTAAAAAAGTTCCTTTTCATAGAGTACGTGTTGGTAACTTTCCGGAAGGTTTTTTTAAAGATAAAATTGTTCTTGTTGGCCCAGCCTATTTATCAAATGCTTCGGATTATATTTTAACTCCCTTTAATAAAGAAGAATATAAGTCTTCCAAAATGAATGTCCATGCTTCGATTATAGATTCTTTAATTCAAGGGAAGACAGTAAGAAGTATCGACAAAAATATTAGCTATATCCTTTCTATATTTTTAGCGATCTTTCTAAGCTTTGCTATCTCAAGATTAAATCCAGCTAAGGGCTTAATCGTAACTGTTTCTGTTATGGTTGCACTACTACTCTCTACTTATTTTCTTTTTTCGTTTTTTGGAACATGGCTTTATGTCTCCCATCTCGTGATAACAATTTTTGTGGTTTATTATATTTGGGTTCCCTTTAGGGCGATTGGAGAATACAAACATCGATTTGCAATACAAGAGGAAACAAAGCTTCTAAAAAAAGTAGAAAGCTTGAAACAAAACTTCATATCGCTTATGAGTCATGATTTAAAAACTCCGGTTGCGAAAATTGCTGGTCTTGCCGATCTAATGGTTGTTCAAGATATGTGTAAAAATGATGAGGGTAAAAAGATTGTTTCAAGTATTGTTGATTCAACGAAAGAATTAAATAAATTTATTACGAGTATTTTAGATCTGGCCAAAGTTGAATCGAGCAATATCGGTCTTAACTTAATTTCTAAAGATGTTAACACTGTTGTTGAGGAAATTGTTGGTGGACTTCGTTATGAAATGAATGACAAAAATGTTCAAGTTGAAACAGATTTATCGCCTTTATATCCCATTCACTTTGATCTCAATTTGATGAAAAGAGTAATTTCAAACCTGATTGAGAACGCAATTAAGTATTCGGGAGAGAACTCAATCGTTAATGTTAAGACATGGGACGACGAGAAATGGGTTTATATTGAAATTAAAGATAATGGCGTAGGCATACCACCTGAAGACATCGAGCATATCTTTGACAAGTTTTATAGAGTAAAGAACGATGCCTCGCACAGTATCAAGGGGACAGGACTTGGCCTTTACCTAGTAAAATACTTTGTTGAATTACACGGTGGAACAATTGGAGTTTCATCTGAAATGGGACAGGGAACGCAATTTACGATAAAATTGAAAAACGAATAAATGCAGTATTGGGAGAAAAATCATGCAGAAAGTTCTAGTTGTTGATGATGATAAAGTTTTACAAGAATCGGTAAAGCAGGCTTTAGAATTTCATCACTTCTATGTTGATACCGCGGATAATGGAAAAGAAGCATTAAACGCTGTTACCAATAACGAATATGATCTCGTCGTCATGGACGTTAATATGCCAGAGATGGATGGTATTGAAGCACTAGAGCGAATTAAGGATTACGATCCCTCTGTCATTGTGATTATTCTGACAGCTTATTCCAATGTTAGTGATGCCGTTAAGGCAGTTAAGTTTGGTGCTTACAATTATTTAGAAAAGCCAATTGCATCAGAGAACTTAGTGGCTCTAATTAAAAGAGCATTGCGGGCACGGTCACTCGTTGAAACGACAAAGTTTTCAGCGCCAACATTATCAATCGGAAGTGATGATAAGTTTGTTGGTGAATCTGATGAAATGAAAAAAGTTTTTAACGTGATTCAAAAACTTGCACGAGTAAACACACCAGTTCTTATTCGTGGAGAGTCAGGTACAGGTAAAGAGCTTGTTGCAAAAGCAATTCACTATAATGGTCCAAGAAAAGATAATAAGTTCGTAACGATTAACCTGGCCGCGGTTCCCGATGAGCTTATTGAGTCTGAGCTTTTTGGACATGAGAAGGGAGCTTTTACGGGGGCCAACGAAAGAAAAATCGGAAAATTTCAATTTGCCGATGGTGGAACATTATTTTTAGATGAGATTGGAGATATCAGTCCATCGATGCAGGTAAAACTTTTAAGAGTACTTCAGGAAAAAACATTTACTCCTGTCGGAAGTAATAGAGATGTAAAGGTTGATGTAAGGGTAATCGCAGCTTCTCACAAGCCGTTTGAAGAGATGATAAAAGATGGAAGGTTTAGAGAAGATTTATTTTATAGGTTAAATGTTCTTCCCGTATATCTTCCTCCGCTTCGTGAGAGAAAATCCGATATTCCTCACCTAATTGATTATTATGTAAATTATTTTAATAACGTTCACGGCTTAGAAATAAAAGGCCTTGAAGAAGATGCGAAAAAGCTTCTTGTTAATTATACTTGGCCTGGTAATATTCGTGAGCTTAGAAACGTTATTGAGCATACCTTTATTATCGAGCCAACAGATTTTATTAGAGCATCTTCGTTGCCTGAAACCGTGACGGCAGGTGCAGGTAAAGCTGCTGATAAAGATGATGAGCATGGCTTGATTGATTTAAAGGGCATTAAAGATTCTGTTTTAGATAGAAATATGGGAGAACAGGATACAAGTGATTATCAATTTACTTTTGCTCAAGTTAATGAAAATGATGAAATCAAGATGGACTTTCAGCTCGCTAAAGATTTATTTGAAAAAGAATTCATCATTCAGGCTTTGAAGCTGAATAAGGGTAAGATTAATCAAACTGCCCTTAAGGCAAATATTCCTAAGAAGACTTTGCTTCGTAAGATTGAAAAATACGAAATTAATCCTAAGGCTTATTATTAGTGAAACCTATTCTCTTAGATCTCTGGGGATTTAAGCTTTTTGCTTATCCACTTATGATGGGGATTGCTTGGGGAATGGGGTATTACGGCACTTTAAATCAACTCGAAAAAAGAAAGATACCAACAGAAGGTTTTGGAAAACTATTCTTAGGTGTCTTTATATCTTCCTGGGTGGGAGCAAAAGTCTTTTTTCTTATAAACTCTTCAGCAGGCCATGTACATGAGTACACTGTTAATACAAACTTTTGGCTTGGGGGAGGTTTTGTTTTTTATGGTGGTTTTATTTTTGGAGTTACCTATATCTTAATCTATTGTTTGTTTTTTAAAAAATTTGAAATCAAAAATCTGTATTTGTCTTTACCCTCGTTCACCTTTGCCCACGCTATTGGACGAGTTGGTTGTTTTTTGGCCGGATGCTGTTATGGAACACAATGCTCTCTTCCCTGGGCGGTTCATTTACATAACCAAACGAGACATCCTGTTCAGTTATATGAAGTTTTCAGCCTTATCGTAGTAGGTTTTATATTAAAAAAATTGATAGAAAAAAAAGAAGGACTGTGGGTTATTCTTAATACGTATGTTTTCTCATACGCCGTGATCCGTTTCGTTTTAGAGTATTTTAGAGGGGATAAGGTTCGGGGGACGTTATTTTTTGATCTTTCAAGCTCGCAAGCACTATCACTTATGCTGATTATTACTCTGCTTTTTTTTAATTTATATAGACTTAAGTCATCTAGGGCCTAAGAGAACCACTTTGGTAATTTTTTCAATCTAGTTTTAAAAAAATCTAAATATGCTAGATCTTTCTTAAACACAAAAACGGGGTTTAAATGAAAAAAATACTATTAGTTCTATCTTTATTGTTATCGATTTCAACATTTGCTGAAGTTAAGCCAGATTGGTCTATCGTTGCCAATATGTGTGGTGACAACACATCTCCAACTATGACGATCAACGCACCCTTAAGAGCTTGTTTTGCTTCGGTTACAGGTCATCAAGATTTAGAAGTTGTCTTTTTTGAATATGAAAATGAAAAGAAATATTTTCTTGTGACTGAAAAAGATATGAGAATCGGAGCGAACACTTTAACTCTAGAAGAAATTACAGTGAGTGAAGGCGGACGTTATATTTTCCTTGGTGATTTCAAAAAGAATGGAGAAATTTTAGAGGTAACGACGACATTTGGTTTTGCTGGAATGATCATGAAAGGCGGAGACTTTGATGGAACGATGCAACCAGTTTATACGACTCAAAACGTTTTATTTTAATTAAAAGGGACCGTATATATTAAGAAGCCGGCTTACGCCGGCTTTTTTTTATTTCTTGAATACAAATAACGTTGTTCCCGATTTATTTCGATCAACTTCCCAAAGAGGATTAAATTCTTCGTTTGGATAAAATGCTTCATTATTCATTTGTAAATAACGAATAAAAAGTAGCTCGCCGTTTTGATCACCGATCAGGTTGTATTCTCTTTTTTGAAAGGCCGTACATTGTCTAGTGCCATTTAAGCATTCATTAATACCTTGAATACTGTCGACCATTCCGCCCTGATGTTCAAAATATCGAGTCATTTGGAGAGTATTATTTTTAAGTTCCCAGTAAAACGGGATAGCTATGCGATCATTCTCTTCATCAATCCAGACTAGCTCAGCCGTGTTGTTGTCATAAAATTTAAATTCTGTTTCATCTTCATCATCGAAATAAAGACTTCCAACAATATCACTTTTCATAAGTGTATAAGGTCTATTGTAAACAGCAACGTCTGAAAGGTAGACATATTCATTAGTTGACGTTGTTTTCTTAATAAGAGCTTTTCTGTATAAACCAGAATTTTCCATAGAGAGGAAATTTACGTCATATAAGTCGCCGTTTTCAAACTTAAGTTCGAAACCTTCTGCTTTAGCCTTGTATTCAAAAGCGCTTCCTTGAGAGACGTCTTCAAAGCTTTCGCTACCAACGAGTTCAACGTTACCTTCAGCAGTATCCACCTTGAGAGTTGAAAGTGAATAATCTTCTGGGTTTAATTTAAGAACAAGGTTCTTTTTAGTATTAAGTTTTAAATTATCTTTTAAAAACTTAGGGTTTGCCTTTGAAATGATAAATTCCTTGGTAAAGGTTTTTTCAAATGCAGGATCATTATAAGCATCAAGAGCATCTTGGTCATAAGGATCTGAAACCATTTCTCTAGAGTACGTAATCTTTGAAACGAGCTTTAGGCGATACACAGTATATTCAATTTTTTGAATCGTTTCTGTGACAAAATATTGTCTATTGTTGAAATGATAAAAGGTACTTTTTGATAAATCGTTAGAGAAGTCTGTTAAGGTTAAAAGATTTCTTTCTTTTATCCAACGAAACTCAGAAGCTCCTGCATTCATTTTATAGAGACCTCTTCCAGACTTTAGAAAGGTAACTTCAGAAACCGATTTATTTTTTTCAGTTAAAAGAAGGTTTGGGACTTCTTTAGAAGTCATCTTGTTGAGACCAATGGCCGGAAGCCAACTAGGTGTCCATGCAAAACTTGTCGTTGATAAAAACGCGAATAGAAAAAATAGATTTTTCATTTGAGCTCCTTGTTGTAGGAGCAAAACATATTTTAATAAGTGTTGAATCGCAAGAGAATTTGGTTGGGGCTTGCGTTATGCGCTTGTTTCTTCGTCAGATGTTTCTTCAACTTCTGGCTCAGGAGCTTTTAAATTGATGCCTTTATCTTCATTGAGCTGATTGAGCTGAACTTCGGGAATATACAATTCAGATTTTAAAGTCTCGTTACCCCAAGCAGTGTAACAATCTTCATGTTGATACATCGTAATGGTTTCCCAAGGGCAGTCTTGAGAACAGTTTTGGCAACCGATACATCTTGTGATGTCGATTTCTACCATTTGTTGAAAGCCGGGGTTGTCGGGATTTGGACCAGATACGAGTTCAATAGAGTCTACAGGACAACCGGCAATACAAACTTCACAGCCAGTACATCCACTTTGGTGCACGACGGCGATAAGCTTTGGTGGCTTTTTTCCTTTACGCACAGGCTTTAATCTCGCTGTATGGTAAGGGTTCTCTACTAAAACGACATCATCATCATGGTTACTCATATCATTTAACCTTCTAAATCCAGTTTTCTGTCTTTAATAATATAGCATATTTTTCTTTGAACTAGTTATAGGTTATATTCCCCTATCTGTACACATACTCAGCTATTTAGAGGTTTAAGGAAGTAAATTATGAAGAGTCTAAGATTTGTTACAGCAGCAAGCTTGTTTGATGGCCATGATGTTTCGATTAATATTATGCGTCGATTACTTCAGTCAAAAGGTGTTGAGGTTATTCACTTAGGTCATAACCGGTCGGCTAAAGATGTTGTCGATGCCGCTATTCAAGAGGATGCCCACGCTGTGGCCTTGAGTTCTTATCAAGGTGGTCATAATGAATACTTTGCTTATATTCGCCAACTTTTAAATGAAAGAGGTGCTGAACATATTCGTATTTTCGGAGGCGGCGGTGGAGTGATTACTCCAAGTGAGATTAAAGCGCTTCACGAAAAGGGGATTACGAGAATTTATTCACCTGAAGATGGAATGAAGCTGGGCCTCGTGGGTATTATTGATGACATGATCGAAAGAGCAACTTTTGAAACCACAGAAGGAATTGATTTTAAAAAGTATGCAGGTAAAGCACTAACTCATTATGAGACAGCAAAAGTTATAAGTCAGATTGAAAACAGCGGTGAAATCCCCTTTGATTTTTCACCTAAAAATATTCCCGTGCTTGGTATAACGGGAACGGGTGGGGCAGGTAAGTCCTCTCTTATCGATGAATTATTATTAAGATTTCATTTAAACCTTAACGATAAAAAGCTGGCCCTCATCTCTGTTGATCCAACAAAGAAAAAAACAAGTGGTGCTCTTCTTGGAGACAGAATTCGTTTAAGTAGTGCAACTATTGGTGAATTTTTTATTCGCTCTCTTGCTACAAGAGATTCTAAAACAGAGCTGAGCCCTCATATTAGTAAGGTGATCTCTTTTATGAAGTCACTTGATTACGATTTAATAATTGTTGAAAGTAGTGGGATAGGTCAAGCCAGTGATGAAATTACAACAGTGAGTGATCACTGCATTTATACCATGACACCAGAATTTGGTGCAGCAACTCAATTAGAAAAAATTGAGATGCTTGAATCAGCTAATTTTATCGTTATTAATAAATTTGAAAAAATGCATTCAGAAGATGCTCTTCGAGATGTTAGAAAACAGTATCGACGTAACCATGAACTCTTTGTCGGTCATCCTGGTTCACCAACAGATGAAGAACTTCCCGTATATGGAACAATGGCCTCTAAATTTAATGATACTGGAGTGAATGCCCTTTTCCATGATATCGCAAAATGTTTAGGGTGGTTAAATAAAAATATTGAAGACCTTCCGCGAATGAAAGCGTCTGAAAATAAAGATACATTGATTCCTGTCGATAGAAGTCTTTACTTAAGAGAAATTGCTGGAGCCGTTAGAACTTATAATGAACAAACAGATGAGCTCGTTTCAAAAGTTAAAGACTACGAGTCTTTGAAAAAAACCAGTGAGCTAGTTGATTCTAGTGACGTAAAAAAAGCTCTAGAGAGTTATAAAGAAAAAATACCAGCTCAGGTTTTTAAAGAAATCGATCAGTTTGATGAAGTTAAAAAGACATATGAGAACGGAGAGTTCTCTTATAAAGTTAGAGATAAAGATATTAAAGTCATTACAAAATATAATTCCTTATCTCATAGCAATGTTTCCAGAGTAGCGACCGGGAATTTCCTCTCCGAAGCACAGAAATATCGCTTTATTAGGAGACAAAATATTCCAGGTTACTTCCCCTATGCCTCAGGAATTTTTCCATTCAAAAGAACAGATGAAGAACCAAAAAGAATGTTTGCCGGTGAAGGTGGCCCAGGAAGAACAAATAAACGTTTTCACTATCTTTCAAAAGATGACCCTGCCAAAAGATTATCAACTGCGTTTGATAGTGTAACTTTATATGGTGATGACCCCGCAGAAAGGCCCGATATCTTTGGAAAAATTGGTGAAGCTGGTGTGAGTATTGCGACACTCGATGATATGAGTGATTTGTTTGAAGGTTTTGATTTATCAAGTCCAAACACTTCAGTTTCAATGACGATAAATGGACCCGCTCCTATCATCTTGGCCATGTATATGAATGCGGCTTTAAAGCAGCAGTTAAGTGGTGATGATTTTTGGAATGAAGAAAAAAGAGTGGCTATTCTACAAAAGTTAAGAGGGACAGTTCAGGCTGATATCTTAAAAGAAGATCAGGCACAAAATACATGTATTTTTTCTCTTGAGTTTAGTTTGAAACTTATGGGTGATATGCAGGAGTACTTTTGTAGAAATGCCATAAGAAATTATTATTCTGTTTCGATTTCTGGTTATCATATTGCTGAAGCGGGAGCGAATCCAATTACACAAACGGCGTTAACTCTTTCAAATGGTTTTACTTATGTTGAATATTATTTGAGTAGAGGTATGAAAATTGATGAGTTCGCTGGAAACTTATCTTTCTTTTTTAGTAACGGCCTTGACCCTGAGTATGCTGTCATTGGTGCCGTAGCGAGAAAAATATGGGCCATTACTCTAAGAGATAAGTATGGAGCTAATACTAAATCTCAAAAATTTAAGTACCATATTCAAACTTCGGGAAGATCACTTCACGCACAAGAAATTGATTTTAATGATATAAGAACAACTCTTCAGGCTTATTTGGCCTTAAGTGATAATTGTAATTCTCTTCACACCAATGCTTACGATGAAGCGATTACCACTCCCACTGAGGAAAGTGTGAGAAGAGCGATGGCGATTCAGATGATTATCAATAGAGAATTTGGTTTAAATAAATCTGATAATCCGATGCAAGGATCATTCTTACTTGATGAGCTTTTTGACATTGTCGAAGAAGGTATTCTTTCAGAGTTTGAGAGAATTAGTGATAAAGGTGGAGTTCTTGGTGCGATGGAGTCGATGTATCAGCGTGGCAAGATTCAAGAAGAGTCACTTTATTATGAAAGCCAAAAGGATAGTGGAGAATTACCAATTATTGGGGTGAATACTTATATTGCAGATAATATTGATGAACAACTTAATCAAGAGATTGAGCTTTCTCGTTGTTCTGATGAAGAAAAAAATGACCAAATAAAGAGACTCAATAAATTCAAAGATAGAAATAAAGACCACTCAGAAAAAGCACTGAATGATCTTAGACAAGCTGTACTTGATGGCAAAAACGTTTTCGAACAATTGCTTGTAACAGTGAACTACTGTAGTCTGGGACAAATAAGTAAGGTTCTTTACGAAGTCGGTGGTCAGTATCGACGAAGTATGTAGAGGGACTCAAAGGTTTTAATATGAGTGATTTTAAAGTTTATACAAAGACAGGTGATAAGGGTGAAACGGCTCTTTTAGGTGGAGATCGTGTAGCAAAATTTAATGAGCGCATTGATCTTTATGGAGATGTTGATCATCTGAATTCTCACATAGGTCTGGCGATAAGTTTTTTAACTGATAAATCTAAAGGTGTGGAAAACGAGTTGAAAAGTATTCAAAATATTCTTTTTGATATTGGCTCTAACTTGGCATGCCCTACAGACAAAAGAGAAACCTTTCAGCTTGCAAAATTATCAGAAGAGAAAATTAAATTTTTGGAAGAGTCTATCGATAAAATGGAATCGACACTGCCGACGTTAAAGAATTTTATTCTTCCCGGTGGTGGGAAAGCCGCTTCATTTCTTCATATAGCAAGAACCACTTGCAGAATGGTTGAGAGAAAAATTGTTCACTTTGCCAAGAATAATCCCGGGGACCTTGAAGATGAATATATTCAATACTTCAATCGTCTCAGTGATTATCTTTTTGTCGTATCGAGATATTGCAATAAACTTGAGGGTGAAGAAGAAATTCTTTGGAGCAATAGTTAATTATTCATAAACTGATCCCCTTAATTGAAGATAAGTTTTCGTCGTAAACTAGTAACATTTATTAAGCTCCAAATATTAACAAAAAATAAAATAAAACTTCCATGTTTTGCGATAACCAATATCGGGTCATCCTGCCCCGAGCCTTCGGGCAAGTATTGGTCATCTCCTATTTAAAAAAAGGATGTTTAAAACTTGCCCACGAAGTGGGTGCGACCACGACGGGAGCATTTTAAATGTCTAAAAACAGGGACGTTTTTATAGGATCATCAAAAATATGTTAAATTTCAAAAATGAAACATATCCATTTAAGTAAATCAGTTTGAATTATTCAGTAATTTCATAAAGCAGATCAAGCATTCCTCTGTCATTATTCGCCGGAGTAATGGAATAGCTATTACTATTTTCAAAATCAAAGAGAATGGCCATACAGCCGCCTTCTTCCTCAATCGAAACCACTTTGGGGCGAAAGCTAATTCTTCTTTTCTTCGTGTAGGAATAAAGAAAAGTGTAAAAGCCGTCTGTTCTTTCTGTAATGTCTAGTTCACAAAAACCTGTTTGAACTTCACGAAAGCTTTCTTCACCGATGACAAAAAAGTCTTTTCCCATTTTACCAAGATTCCATCTTCTGAACTCTTCTCGTTGAGATCTTTTTTCATGGATAACAACACCTTCTGCATAAATATAAAACTTGTAATTCTGCCCGTTGTAACCAACTTCTGCATCGGGATGTGCTATCTTTTGAGCAAATGAGCTTGATAAAAAAACAAAACTAATAGCGATTAAGAGAGATTTCAAAACATACTCCTCAAAAAAAACTAAAATATATTTCTTGAGTATAGACGGGTAAGGTGCGCAAAAGCTCTTTTTGAAAAAATGATAAATGGGTGTTTTGTCTTTATACAAAGAATTATTGATTCGCCCTTGGGATAGTCTAAGTTTTTGAAAACCCGTTGTGCAAAGTTAGTTTCAAGCTATATTTTAAGCAGATTTAACATCAGCAATTTCAGTTGTTTATGTTCAAGCTGCCAAAAGCATATGGCGTATTCTCAGAACGCAAAGTGCGTTTTTTGTTTTGATTTCAATCGGTTAGTCTCCTTTAACAAAGTATTAAGCTCAAGTTTGATCAGCTGCTAATATAATTTTGGTAAGAGATTAATACTATGGGTGGGGCGCTATGCAGTCGAAATTACATATATTTAGAGTTCTTGTTGTCTTAATCGGCTTTGCGACTGTTGGATGTATTCCTGCTCCAGTTGATAAAGAAGAAATTGAAGAAACAGAAGTCGAGTTTGAAGATTTAGCCGATAAAATTCAATCAGATAAAGAGCAAAGTAATAATAATCAAAACGATAATCCTGCTCCAACGCCTAGGCCAAGTCCGCCTACACCAACACCTGTTCCTGTGAGTCTTTTTGCTCAAGCAAAAAGTGTATTTGATAGCCGATGTTTAAATTGCCATGCCAATGGAGGCAGTTTGAGTTGGGGAGTCGATCGTAACTCTGATGAAAACGAGTGGCTAAGTAGAACTCCGGCAGGATTGATTGTTCCTGGTGATATGGATGCTTCAAAAATTGTTAATAGATTAATTCACTATCCAGGTAACTCTGCAAACTCGAATATGCCTTTAAATTTAAACTCACAAACATTTGATAGAGCAGAGTTTCAAGCAGTGGCCAATTGGGTTTTTTCGTTAACCCCTGCTAATAGAGACTGTGGGAATGTCGGTCATGGCATGAATGAAAGTAGAATAATGTATCGAGATGCAGATGTTCCTTTTGGTGGTGCATGTGTTTCAGAAGTACAAACTCGTACTTGTGATAATGGATCTTTTAGCGAGTATTCAGGTTCATATTTATTTTCAAGCTGTAGTGTGAGGGCCCCTGCAAGTTGTGGGAATACTCCTCATGGCGGACTTGATAGAAGAAAAAGATTTCAATCGGCATCGGTTCCTTTTGGTGGAACTTGTATGTCAGAAGTACAAACGCGAATTTGTAATAATGGTACATTTACAAATTTCTCTGGAACCTTTACTCAAGCGAGTTGTGTTGTTCAGCAAGCGGCTAGTTGTGGAAACTTAGCCAGTGGACAAACTCAATCAAGAACAATGTATCAAACATCAACAGTTCCCTTTGGGTCAACTTGTGTAAGTGAAACTCAAACGAGAACGTGTGTGAATGGTAATTTTACTAGCTTCAGTGGAACATTTAATTTTAATTCATGTTCTGTTTCTCAACCTGCGAGTTGTGGAAACTTTTCTGATGGTCAAACACAGTCGAGAACAATGTTTAGAACTTCTTCTGTTCCACATGGAAATACTTGTGAATCAGAAACACAAAGAAGAACATGTCAAAACGGAATTTTCTCTGCTTACTCGGGAACATTTACAAATAGTAGTTGTATAGTGCTGCCTCCTGCTAATTGTGGAAATGTCGCCCATGGTGATACTGATAGTAGAATTATGTTTCAAACGGCAACGGTACCATTTGGACAAACTTGTCAGTCTGAAATGCAAACGAGAACTTGTAATAATGGCCAGCTATCAAGCTTTTCAGGAACATTTAATCAAACAAGTTGTTCTGTCGATCCAGCAGCAAACTGTGGAAATGTGGCCCATAATCAAACACAATCGAGAACTCGTTATCAAGCAATGATTGTGCCTTTTGGTTCGACTTGTACATCAGAGAGACAATCAAGAACATGTAATAACGGAAGTTTTACTAATTACTCGGGCAGTTTTCAGTTCGATTCATGTTCTGTTCAACCAGCATTAAATTGTGGAAGTATTCGACATGGTCAAACTGAGACAAGAACACGTTATCAAAGTTCTTCTGTAACAGCTCCGGCAAACTGTGTATCTGAAACACAAACAAGAACGTGTACCAATGGATCTTTTAGTAATTTCACAGGCTCGTTTATTCATTCTTCTTGTACCGTGAATCAGCCAGCACCACAGCCAATTCCCACAAATGGAATTGCGCTTATTCAGGGAAGTTGTTTGAATTGTCATGGTTCAGGTGGGTTTGCATCTCAGCATGATATTGATTTTGCCGATGAGGATGAATTCTTAAACTCTAAATATTATAACTCAAATGATCCAGCTAACTCACTTCTCTTAGCAAGAACTATTGGTCATGGTGGAGCTAACTCTAATATGCCTATTGGCGGAACGAATTGGAGTCAACAGCACTATGATAACTTAAAAGTATGGGTTGAAGGTTTAACACCTCCATCAAGAAACGTTGCGAGTAATACTCCTTTTTCGTGTAACGAAAATGCTGAGTTGCCAGTGACTCCTTCTTTGAAAAGACTAAGTAAAGAAGAAATTAGAGGAACAATTTATCATCTTATATGGGAAATCGGTGGATCTGGTTCATGGGAAGGTTTTATCCATGGAGAAATTAACTTAATTCCTTCAGATGACGGTAAATATTTTGATTCCGAAGATAACCGTATTAATGCCAACTCTCTTATTGCTTATTTTGATACGGCCAATGAAATGGCGAACTATATGACGGAGGGAGGGAGCCGTTGTCGAAGCGGACTGCAAAATATTGTGAATTCTGCTGCCTATAGCTGTTTATGTAATTCAAGTCGAGGTGTACAAAATATGAATAGGTCATGTTTTGATACAGCATTTGATCAACTTTCATTGAAAATATTTAGAAAGCCTGCTACTCAGCAGATGAGAGATGATTTCTATACAGATTATCAAAATGAAATAGCATCAGAAACTCCAGCAAGAGCGCTTCGTAATTTCCTTAGTCAGATGCTGCAGTCGAATCACTTTTTATTTCATACGAATGAGCTTGGACCTCAGGTTCCAGGACGACCGGGGTATCATTATTTAACACCTCATCAGCTTGCTAATAAGCTGTCTTATTTCTTTTGGAAAAGGCATCCCGATCAAACGTTATTAAATTTTGCAGCGAGCGGACATCTTAATCACGATGCTTCGGCAGCTCAATTTAATGATGTTATTACTCATATGATTAATAAAGATTTTGGTATGCCAGCGAGTAAGTTGACTGTAACTAAAGCGGGGAACTTTTCTCATGCTTTTAAATCATTCATTGATCAGAATTATCATTTAAGTAAAAAAGCCAGAAACTTTGGTTGGATGAATAATGGCTGGAAACAACAACTTCAAACAGATGCTGGTATTCTTCCTTTTAGAGATTATAGAGATGCAAATGCCTTTGTTCAGGCGCAAAAAGATGAAGTGTATGATCTCTTTAGTTACCATATGTTCTCAACACAAGGAACATTTTCAGATGTTTTAACAACAGACAAGTATTTTACTTCCGATAGAACATTGGCTTCTATTTATAAAGTAACTCCTCTCACAACTGAGAACTTTGGTAGGCTTGATAACACGAAATACTCAGGTCTTCTTACGAGAGTTGTTATGAATTTTACTGGTGGTACAACGACGAACCCAATTTCTAAAGGAGCAAAGATTCGTGAAGAAATTCTTTGTGATACTTTAACACCGCCTGAAAATGTTTTAACAGTACAACAGCAATTAGTTGCGCTGGCCCCGCCTCCTAGAGATCATACTAAATCGACATTAGAGAGATTTAATACAAAAGTACAAGATCCAACTTGTATGGGTTGTCACGCTCTTATTAATCCTCTCGGAAACATCTTTGAAGTATATGGACCAAATGCGATTTTTAGAACATCAGAAATTACAGAAAGTGGGGGATTTCATAATGTTTCAATTCCATCTACGGGTATTGATCCAATGATCGACTCTGGAAGTCCTGGTACAGTAGTTAATAGTCCTATTGAATTCTCAACTGTCCTTGCACAAGATGGGAAGGCCCATGCCTGTTTTGCTAAAAAACTATTTGTCTATTCTCATGGTCGAGACGGAAGTAACCCTGTTGACCAATGTGTACAAGAGCAAGTTTATCTAAAATCAAGAAACGGTAATTTATTAGATACATTTACTGAAGTTGTAAAACACCCTTCTTTTAAAATGAGAAGATTGAGGTAATTATGAGTAAGAAAAACGTAAAATACGATAAAGTTTCAAGAAGGACTTTTTTAAGGAGTGCTTCAGGTTTCGCCTTATCATTACCATTTTTGCCTTCTCTTTTAAGTGAGAAAGCTTATGCTCAAGCAATCAATGAAACGAGATTTATTTCAGCGACATATGGCCATGGTGGTTTATGGAACTCGACGTTTTACCCCTCGGCTGTGGTAGAGGGAAATAAGCTTGCGACAACCCAAATTTTTGGAGGTAGTGGATCGTTACCTAGTCACTTAATGAGACATGGAAATTTAAATCAATTTCTTTCAAATATTGGCGGTCAAAATAGATTGTCGGCGGCCTTACCTGCAGCGCTTAATCCCTACCTAAGTCAAATGAATTTGATTAGAGGGTTAGATATCGATCATTACTTGGGTCATCAGCAAGGAGCAACCCTTGGTAATATTCATGCAAACTCAAATGGATCAAAAACAGGTCTAACAAAGATGCCGACAATTGATCAGATTATGGCCTACACGCCGGGATTTTATACAAATCCACCGCCTTTTAGGTCAATTACAAACTCAGGAAGAATTTCCTATACATTTTTACAACCAACGAGCTTAACAGGTGAGGTTACGTCTCAGCAAACAACTGCTGGTACACCTTATGATATGTTTAGAAAACTTTTTGGTATCGGTGTTAGCTTTAGGGCCGAGCAAAAAGTCGTTGATAGAGTATTGAATGAATACCGCTCACTGAGAAATGACCCAAGTTTATCACAAGAAGACAGAGATAAAATTGATCGAATTATGCAAGAGTATAGTGAGCTTGAATCAAGAGTGGCGCTTCAGCATAACTATGCAAGTGATACGAATTTTCGAAATAGTATCGGTTATACCGACGCGGATTTAATTGATAAGCATACTTATAATATTAGTAGTCAGCAGGAGCGTTTTGATGTTGCAAGAGACTTTGCGAGAGTAGCTGCCATTGCAATTAAAACAAATGCAACTAAGATTATTACTTATGATGTAAATTGTTATTTAAATAGTGTCGCTGGAAATAATCAACATGATTGGCATGGTCATGCTCACGATTTTGCTAACAAACAAGCGGAGCTAACTTCACATGCTGAAAATTTTCATATTCATTTTACTGCAGAGTTATTAAATAGCTTGAGTCAGGTTGAGTATGGTTCTACAACTTATCTTGATAATACTCTCGTAAATATAATGCCAGAAAGTTCAATGACTCATTCAAGTCATAATAATCATATTATTACTTTTGGTGGTGCCAGCGGAAGAATTCATACTGGCCGTTATATCGACTACTCAAATAGAGAGCATGGAAAAATAATTCATGCCGAGTATGGAACTGTTAACGGTAGAAGAACAGCTCTTCAAAATGATAACTTAAATAAGAGTGGAATTTTGATGAACCGTTGGTGGGTATCTCTCATGCAAGCGGTTGGCCTTCAACCAAATGATTATGAAGTGGTAAATAGAAAGGGAACTCTTACTGGTTATGGAGACTATTTTGGAACCGATGCTACGAGAGTTAACAGAGACTATAATACAGCCAATCTGGATTCGGCTTTACCTCGTTTTTTAAGAGGGGCTTGATTTAAAATAGGCAATGAACTTTATCTGAGTATTGAATTTTTCCAGTTAACTTATTTTTCTCATATTCAATCGCCTTAACTTCTACAGGGCGATCTAGTGATCCATTTAGTTTTACGAGAACTTCGATAATAGATTTTGACCAAAATTCATTATGAGTGGTTCTTATTAATTTAAAGCCTTTTGGTGAAATTTTATTTTTAGCTATATTAAATTGAAAGTAACCTCGTTCTCCATTGAGAGTAATTTCTAATTGATTAGAGTTTACTTCTGTATAATCGAAGTGACATGTGGCCGCTCTATCGGTTGAACAAGGAATAATTTTTCTCGAAAATGTACACCCAATGACACCGTCGTTACTTGTTGAATTTGAACAGTCTTTGACCATTTCATAGGAGAGCTCCGAACAAACGGGAGCAAGTTGACTTGATCCTTCGATTTCTTGACCGAACGTTTTATATGATGAGCTGATAATAAGACTTAAGATAATGACTGCAAAATAAATTTTCATGACCCTCTCCCTTTCGGCTTTCAAGAAATTATCGATGGAGACAGGGTATGACTATAGGGATGGATTTATTTCAAAAAGTGAAAAGGCAAACTGATACCAACTTAATGGTATCAGTATGTTAGGGCCTATTTTTTAGATTTTTTTTCAGCTTTTCTTTTTTCTCTCTCAGTTTTCATTGAGCTTTTAAAGGCTTCCCCTTCTTTTTTAAGTGATTCCATAGAGCTTTTTTTCGCTTCATTACAAGCTTTCATGGCCTTGTTGTCACTTGCCGAACGATAGCACGATTGAGCGGTTTGCATGACAGAGATTTTCTTTCCAATATGTGAAACTCTAAAGTCTTTACGCTTTTGAAACATCTCACCTTTTGAATGAGCTGCTAGGGAAAGATATAGCAAAATAAGTGATAAAAGAACTTTCATATTTCCTCCGTGAAATGAATTTATATCTAATTTATAGTAATTTGGAGGGAATGCAATAGTGGCGTAGCCGGAACGTAATTATGAGATGGCGCAGCCGGCAGGATTCGAACCTGCGACCCTTTGATTCGTAGTCAAATACTCTATCCAGCTGAGCTACGGCTGCGTATGGGTAAAAGAGTTTATAGCTAGTTAAATGCTTAAAAGTCAATGGCTTAGATGCTAAGTGTCTAATAATTCGAGATCTTTTTGGAAAATCGGACATAAGAACTCACAATAAAATGACAATACTTGGAAAACTTCAATTTGGGGCGAGGGTATAATATGACCATGAAATCAAAATTTATAATCGTAACTTTTCTATTATTTACTTCTTTTGTGAGAGCTGAAAATCTGCAAAAAGCAACGTTCGCTGGTGGATGCTTTTGGTGTATGGAGCCACCCTTTGAAAAACTGGACGGCGTTAAAGAAGTTATTTCTGGTTATGCCGGTGGAGTAAAGAAAAACCCTGCTTATAAAGAAGTTGCTTCTGGAAAAACGAAACACGTTGAAGCTGTGGAAGTTTTATATGATGCAAACATTATTTCCTATGAAAAACTTTTGCACGTGTTTTGGACAAATATTGACCCAACGGATGGTGAAGGGCAGTTTGTCGATAGGGGATTTCAATATTCAACGGCTATTTTCTATAGAAATGAAAAAGAGCGAGAGTTATCTGAGAAAACTAAAAACTATCTAGACAACAAGAAGGTTTTACCTAAAAAAATTGTAACGAGAATTGTTCCTTTTACAACGTTTTATCCAGCAGAAGATTATCATCAGGACTATTACAAAAAAAATCTTATTACCTCAACAAAGTATAAATATTATAGAAATGCATCCGGAAGGGATGATTTTATTAATAAGTATTGGAGCAAAGATCCTTTCATTAAAAAGAATAAAAAATATGCAAAACCTAGCAAAGAAGAATTAAAGCGTAAGCTCACGCCACTTCAGTACAAAATTACTCAAGAAGATGGAACGGAAAAACCGTTTGATAACAAATACTGGGATAATAAAAAAGAGGGAATTTATGTTGATATTGTTTCAGGAGAGCCTCTTTTTAGTTCAAAAGACAAATATAGATCAGGTACCGGATGGCCTTCATTTACCAGACCATTGGTTAATAGCAATATTGTTGAAAAAGAAGATCGTAAGCTTTTTACGGTTAGAACAGAAGTGCGTTCAAAGCATGGTGACTCTCATTTGGGGCATGTTTTTAATGATGGACCAAAGCCTACAGGTTTAAGATATTGTATAAACTCGGCTGCGTTGCGTTTCGTGCCGGTCAAAAAATTAGATGAGCAAGGTTATGGAGAATTTGTTAAACTATTTAAGAAATGAAAATAAATCTCTATAGTTTTAAACTCCAGTATGAATTCGATAAAATTAAAAGTTTGCACTGGAGCTTTTTCGGATTTTTTATCCTCGCTATCTTGAGTGAGTTTTTTTCTGATGAAAATGGGTTTTTCTATTCAATTTTTAAATTATTGGCAGCCTCAGGTTGTTATTACCTTTTAACTCTAACAAGAGTGAAGCTTTATTATAGTTTTTGGACATTCGCCGGTGTATTTCAGATATATTTTCTAACGGGTATTTTTAATTCATTATCTAGTTGGACAGGCTTCTTTTACTTATGTAGTTCTGTATTTCTTTCGATGGAAATGTATATTCTTTTATCTCCCATTTTTTACCCGAGGGTTAATTGGTGGGAGTATGACTTTCGCTACCGAGACGATATTAAAGCAGATGTAAAAATTGATGAACAAAGTTATAAAGGGCGCTTGTCTGATTTAAGAAGAGAGGCTGGCTGTCTGTCTTGCTTTGAAGTTTTGGATATTGGAGCGACTGTTGATATTGAGGCAGAGGGAAATAATTACAAAGCTGAAATTATGAGTAGAAGAGAATACTCATTGGGGCGACCTCTTCATTATGGGATAAAATTTGTTTCAAACTCTAGTGAAGACAAAATAAAACTGAGAACACTTTTTTCAAAGTGGAAGTCTAAAAAGAAAGTAATCATGAAAAAGAAGTTCACCAAAGAGGAACAGGCAGTTGAAGCTAACTGATTACGATTATTATATGAAATTGGCCCTTGAGGAAGCGGAAAAAGCTTATCAAGAAAATGAAGTTCCCGTAGGGGCCGTCCTTATCGATGGGTCTGGTAAAGTAATCGCAAAGGCCCATAATAACAAAGAAAAAGAATATAATCCTTGTGGTCATGCAGAGATTGAAGTTTTAAAAAAATCAGCGAGCGAGTTAAAGAACTGGAGATTGAACGGTCATACTCTTGTGGTGACATTAGAGCCTTGTGTGATGTGCATGGGAGCGATGATTCAAGCCAGAATTGAGAAGCTGGTTTTTGGTGCCTATGATCCAAAGGGTGGTGCCCTTTCTCTTGGTTATGACATTCACAATAATTCAAAACTTAACCATAAGTTTTCCATTGTTGGAGGCTTGGCTCATTACCGATGTTCTAAAATTTTGTCGCAGTTTTTTAAACAAAGAAGAGGCTCAAACAGATAGATATTTACTTATTCTTTTTAAGCCAATGATTTAAACTTTCTTGATAATCTTTAGCCGCTTCAACTTCATCACAATAGAAAAATTTTAAGGCCATACTTGCTCGAAAGAATTCGCCTTCATCTTTTAAATAATGATCTTGTGCTCGATAGGCTTGCTCTTCTGTGAGATAAATCTCTTGGCAATCTTTAAAAATTTCAGGACCTCTTTCATAGAATTGAAGAGCGTGAATGATTTCATGAATTAAAAAAGAATAATCGAAAGGTTTGAAATTGGATGAAATATCAAAGCTATCTAAAATTAAAATTCGATAACCAATATCATCGAAAACGGCAGCTAGCTTGTCGCAATCAAACGGTCTCTCTGGACAAACTATTTTACCCATTTGTTTTTTAGAAACGGAGTAGAGTGGAGGAAGCATCGTCTCGTTTGCACTAAAGAGACCTGAATACCGTTGAGCTTTTACAAAGAGATAAGTTCTCGTTTCTGGGTCAATGTTTAAGACCTCAAGCTTTTCAGAGGCAAAAACAGAATGAATAAAAGCAAAAACTAAGATTAACTTTTTCATAGTTCCAGCTATCACGCACAAATTATAATGTATAGACAGCTTAAAATAAGAATGTTAACTACTCAATAATACAAACGGAGGATTGGCCGAGTGGTCGAAGGCGCACGCTTGGAAAGCGTGTAAGGGGCAACTCTTCGGGAGTTCGAATCTCCTGTCCTCCGCCATCTTTTGTTATCCTACTGAACCACAGTTTTACATGGAGAAGTAATATGATTGTAAGTGGAAATGGAGAGTATGGTTTAGCAAGTGCTATCAAAGAAAAATATCCTGAAGCAATGTTTGCTAGTAGGTCTAATGATTGGAAGCTTCAAAAAGAAGATGATCAAGATCGGTTTGCAAAAGAAACACTTAATCATGATGTCTATATCAGTTGTAGTACGCTTCATAGTTTTAATCAGGTCAAGCTTCTTGAAAAAGTGATTAATGCTTGGGTCGAAAATGAGCATGCTGGAAGAATTGTTGTTATGGGCAGTAGTGCTGATACTCCTGTAAAAGGCACCAAGTGGATCTACCCAATTGAGAAAAAAGCATTAAAAGCTTATTGTCGAAATCTTGGAAACCTCTGTAGTGGCGGGCATTCTGAAAAACCTATAAATTTTAGAATTACCTATTTATCTGTAGGCCATCTCAATACGATCAAAGCAAATGATAAGCATCCTGATGTTGATAAGCTTGATTTAAATTATATAACAGAAGTTATCTCGTGGCTTTTGGCACAGCCTTTAACGGTAAATATTAATGAGATGTCGATTGATCCCGTTCAGTTAAAAAAGAATTAAAAATATGCTCAAGGATCTTTTTAAAGATTATAGATATGCAGATGCAAAGAAGGTTGAATATCTTCAAGTCGATCATACAACGTTTTGCAACCTACTTTGTCCTCAATGTGGAAGAGTATACAACGGTAAGTTTGATTCTGTTTTACCTCGAAAAGAATTATCTTTAGATGATTACAAAAAAATTATTAATAGAGATAACTTTCCCAATTTAAAAAGAGTGTTTTTTTGTGGAAACTTTGGGGACGCTATTGCCAGTGATACTTTTTTACCAGCGTTAAAATATTTAAAGACACTTGGTCTTGAGCGTATAGATCTTGTGACAAGTGGAAGTATGCGAGATGCTGACTGGTGGAGAGAAGTAGCAAAAGTTTTAAATGGGAAAAAAGATTTAGTCGTTTTTTCAATCGATGGGCTAGAGGATACAAATCATATCTATCGAGTGAATTCTAATTGGAAAACGATAATGAGAAACGTTACGGCTTTTATCGAAACAGGTGGAAGGGCCCGATGGGATATGCTTGTTTTTAAACATAACGAGCATCAAGTTGAAGACGTTAGGAAGCTTGCTAAGGAAATGGGTTTTATTCGTTTTTCAGTTAAAAGAACAAATCGTTTTGTTGAAATTAAAGATTTTGAAGAATTAAAAGAAAAAGTAGAAAAACCGAAAGAGGAAAAAAACAAAGGCTCGGTTGTTAAAGAACTTGAAAAGGTAAAAGAAACTTATAAAGATTGGAATGAGTACGTAGATAAAACATCAATTAATTGTAAGTTTAAGGCTCATGGAGATGGCTTGTTTCTAGATTTTGAAGGAAAACTTTGGCCTTGCACTTGGTTAGCTGGCATTGGATATAAGCCTCTTGATAAAAGAACAGAACAAATGCATAAAAATTTAGTGACGGAATACGGAGAATACTTCAATTGTCTTAAGTCAAAGTCTCTAAAAGAAGTTCTCAATAATAAATGGTTTAAAAAAGAGTTGGTTAAAAGCTGGCGTGACTTCGATCATATCGACAAAAAGAAGTCATCAGTCTGTGCTATGAATTGTGGAGAGATAAGTTATACCAGCTCGAGCGAAAAAAACCGCAGCTTTGAGGAGCTCTAAGTCTTGCAGCTGTGCGTTATTTGTTGACAGCACCCTAAGTTATTTATAAAACTTCAAACGGTAGTCAGGCTGGCGAGTAGTTTCGGGTGAACTCCGCCAGGTCCGGAAGGAAGCAACGGTAGCTTTGAGCTATTGTGTCAGTTCTGACTGCCGCTTTTTCACTCTAAGCCTTTCCAGTCTTTTCTCGCGCAAGTATGATCATATTTTCGAATGAATGAATAGGTTATAACGTGTCGTATCAAGTTCTGTCTCGTAAATGGAGACCTAGTAAATTTAGTGAAGTCATAGGCCAAGATCATATAACGAGGTCATTGCAAAATGCTTTATCACGAAAAAGAGTGGGTCATGCCTATCTTCTCACGGGGACAAGAGGGATTGGAAAAACATCTGTCGCTAGATTGTTTGCTAAGGCCCTTCGTTGTGAAAATTTAACTGCTGATAGTAACCCTTGTAATTCTTGTAATGGGTGTATCGATTTCGATAGTGGAAGTTCATTAAATGTTTTTGAAATAGATGGTGCTTCAAACAATAGCGTTGATGATATTAGAGAACTTGTGCAAACGGTACGAGGACTTCCTTCGTTTGGTGAATATAAAGTTTATATCATCGATGAAGTTCATATGCTTTCTACTAGTGCCTTCAACGCTCTTTTGAAAACGTTAGAAGAACCGCCAAAGCATGTTGTTTTTATTTTTGCGACGACAGAGCCGCATAAGCTTTTAAGTACTGTTCTTTCACGATGTTTACGCTTCGACTTTAGAAATGCTTCTGTTGAGACATTGTTTAAACATGCAAAATCTATTTGTGAAAAAGAAAATGTTGAAATAGAAAGAGACTCTCTTTTAGAGGGAATCTGTGAAATGGGAGAAGGTTCATTTCGAGATACTCTCTCTCTACTTGATCAAGTTTTAAGTTTTTCACTCACGGGAAAAATAGATGAAGCTTCTGTTGCGACAGCTTTGGGGATTGCCAAAGAGGGAACAATTCATTCGATTTTAGATGCTCTCTATAGCGGAAATATTGAAACCGCTCAAAGTACTTATTTCAGTCTGCTTTCAGAAAATATTGCTGTTGAAAATATTTGTCGTGATTTATTAAATCAAATGTATAAGAGACTTCTTGCAGAAGATTCAAAAAATCCTAATGCAGAACTTTTTTGGATTTACGAGACCATGTCAAAAGAATTTCAGTGGGCCTTAGAAAACTCATATGCTGAAAAAGTTGTGATGATTGTGTTGAAAAAAATTGCGCTACGAAGAGAGTTTTTTAATACTCAGCATGAAGCTCCAGAAAAAAAAACAGTTCAAAGCGATGAACCTGTAATAAGTGAACCTGAACCCATTGTTGAAAAAAAAGTACTCAGTTATAGAGACTTTTTAAACTTTGTGAAAGAGCGTTCACCTGGTCTTTATACAAATCTTGAGCATGGTAACAGCACAGATAAGACTCTTGTGACAGAGGAAAATGTTTATTTTGAAATCGGCTTTCCAAAAGAATCGAAGGTTTTCTTTGATTACTTAGATGAAAAAGATAGTAGAAGTAAATTATCTCAACTGTTGAGTGAGTATGTTGAAGATGAAAATATTGAAAATAAGATTAATGTTGTTTCTTTGGTGAGAGAAGACGAGTCAGAGTTTAAGACTGTTGCTGAAGTTGAAGAAGATAAGAGACTGACCATTGAAAAAGAGAAGAAAGAAAAAATTGCAAGTCACTCAATGATAAAACATGCACAAAAAATATTTGATACAAAAATTGAAAATATAAAACTTAAGGAATGAGGTAGTTATGGCCAAGAACATGAATAATCTTTTAAAGCAAGCTCAACAAATGCAGCAAAAAATCACAACGCTTCAAAAAGAATTAGAGGCACGTGAGTTAGATATTTCATCTGGTGGTGGAATGATTAAGATTAAAGTTAATGGTAAACAAGAAATTCTAGAAATTACGATTGATAAAGAATGTGTTGATCCTACAGATGTCGGAATGTTAGAAGAACTTGTTAAAACAGCAGTTAATCAAGCAGTAAGAGAATCTCAAGATATGGTTTCAAGTGCTATGTCTAAAGTAACTGGTGGGATTAATATACCTGGAATGTTTTAATGTTTGATCTCCCCGATTCTATTAAAGAAGCTATTGCACAATTGTCACGGATTCCCGGAGTTGGTGAAAAAACAGCTACGAGACAGGTTCTTGCGCTTCTAAATTGGAGGGCTGAGGAGATTAAAGACTTTTCTCAAAGTTTTGATGATCTTTTGAATATTCAAAAATGTGAAAGTTGTGGCATGTACGCCGATGAAAAAATTTGTAGTATATGCAGCTCTGAAGAGCGTGTATCTCAAGGAACAATTTGTGTGGTCGAAAATATTATAGACGCTTTGGCCATCGAAAAAAGTGATAACTACCAAGGGACATATCATATTCTTGGTGGAGTACTGAATCCTCTTTTAGGAATTGGGCCTAATGAACTCAATTTAGATCTCTTGGTGAAAAGAATAGAAAGCCACAATGTTAAAAATATTATTCTTGCGATAAATCCTTCGGTCGAGGGAGATGCGACATGCTCATATATCAGACAAATCGTTAGTCAGGATATTGTCATTGATCGTATCGGCTTTGGTATACCAGTTGGCGGTTCACTTGAGTACCTAGATGGTTTAACAATTAGTAAAGCATTAGAAAATAGAAAGCAGATGTAGAAGATGAAAACGTTAAACGAAAAGTTATTTAATGCAATAAAGAATTTCAAAGGACTTGAAAAAATTATGGACTGCGATTTTTTCATCTTTAGTAGAGATGGGATAATCGTCTATAAAAACCTGTCAGATGAAATTAGATCAGGACAAGAGTTAGGTGCTCTTTCGGGAGGATTGTGTCAGGCTGCGGTCCAGCTTGCAACGATGTATAAACTTGATGGAGCAGAAGACTTTAGATTAGATTTTTCTTCATCTAATAATGGCTTGTTTATTTTACCTATCCCTGTAAAAGATCATGAATATTTTTTAATTAATCTATATAGAAATCACATGAATCCAGGTATGAATAAAATCGTTTTTCGATCACTTGTTAATCATCTTGTCGACCATAAAGAAATTTTTGAAACTAAACTAAAAGAAGAATTTTTATTCAACGATATCAAAGATCATGAAATTGATCAGTTGTTTAAAGAAGTGAGGCTTTAATGTCATTTGTAAATTACATTTCTAAAGAGATAAATTGTAAAATTGTTTATTACGGGCCAGGTCTTGGTGGAAAAACAACAAATATTCAATACATTTACAAGAAAACAAGTGGTGATCATAAAGGCCAGGTGATTAGTTTAAACTCCGATAATGAGCGAACATTGTTTTTTGATTTTCTACCGTTAAATCTAGGGGAAATCAGAGGTTTTAAAACGAGATTCCATCTCTATACTGTTCCGGGACAGGTTTTTTATGAGGCTAGTAGAAAATTAGTGTTGAGAGGAGTTGATGGATTAATTTTCGTTGCAGATTCTCAAGTCGAAAAACTAGAAGAAAACTTAAAGAGCTTAGCTTCTCTTGAAGCGAACCTCGCAGAGCAAGGTTATGATATCAATACGATCCCTCTCGTTATGCAATGGAATAAAAGAGATCTCTCAAACGTTATGAGTGAAGAAGACATGAATGAAAAACTTAATAAGTGGAACGTTCCATCTTTTTCATCTGTGGCCATAAGTGGAGAGGGCGTCTTTGAAACATTAAAGGCTGTTTCGAAACAAGTGCTGATGAATATCAAAGGTGGGGCTATTAACGAGAATTCTACTTCTCCTTAAGTAGTCCGCAGTATTCCAAAAAAATGATAAAAGTTTCAAGAAGAGCTTCTTGATTGAATTTACTTGATCGATTACCGACAAGGTGATGTCCTGAAATTACTCCTAAATTGATACCATTAAAATATTCAGGAAAAAAAGCATTTTCAATATCAACTACGCCATCATTTATACTTTTACTTTGAAGAAAAGCTTTCGTGATGATCATCCAGATATGACTATCATACCAATCAGATTCAAGAGCTAAGGCGGTGTAAAATAAATTTGGCGGAAGTTTGTCGTAATTATTTTCAAACCATTTAACTTGATAATCACTTGCTAAAGATTTTTGAATGTCCTTAAAAAGAATATCAAGACGATCATCGATCGTCTTATAAAGAAAGTTGTCATCATATTCATGAATTTTATTAGCTATTTTTATTAAGCGATGTTCGAAATGTGATGTACCCATAATGGGAGTTGCTATTGTTGAGATTCCATCAATATTATTTGAAGCAAATTCATGATGATCTTTTAGAAAACGAAAACAATCAATACCACCTTTTGAAAATGCCAATACCCAAAGGCGTTCGTCAGAGTTTTTTTCTGAGTAATGAATGATCTGTTCAGCTAATTGATGAGCATTTTCTTCAGCACTTTTCGTTCCCTTAACTTTGGGAGAAAAGTATTTAATACCAAAGCTTTTTTCAAGATGTTTTGCACCTCTTTCAAAAGCAGCTGAAGAAAAAACTTCATTGAAGACTCCAGGAACAAGAACTAGAGTTGATGAGATTTTTGGTATCGTCGTAATAGGCTGATATGAATGATCATAGTGAGAAAAAATTCTCTCATTAAATATTACTTTAAAAATTTCAGAGAAAGTTGCCCTCGTTGGAGAGATATTTTTTTTATTTGTAATATCTTCGAGTAGCTCTATTTCTAACGAGGTCGGCGGAATGATTTTTTCATTATGCTTTTCAGGATTAAGGTGAGAGGCACCGTAATCAATGGCATTTCTTCCAATCCAAACCGTGGAGTTAATAGTATTTTTAACTAAGTGAAGTACCTTTGCCGGATCTTTGGTATCGATCAGATCTTTAACTTGATTTTGTAAATCATCAACACTCAGATCAAAAGCTTGCTGTAATTTTCTTTTGCGATAATCCCTTATCATCTCCAAAGGGTACCACAAACTGATGTGACTTTTCTATTATTGTAAAGATCGGTATACTCCGTGAGGTTTAAAAGATTTTAGGAGGCAAAATGAGCAATATTGGAATAATTGGTGGAAGTGGTCTTTATCAACTTGAGGGAGTGGAAGTTGTTAAAAAACACAATGTTGAAACACCTTACGGTAGCCCAAGTGGAGAAATTGTAGAGGGTGTTGTCGATGGTTCAACTTGCTTTTTTCTTGCCAGACATGGAGAGGGTCATAAGTTATTGCCCCATGAAATTAACTATCGTGCCAATATTTATGCCTTAAAGAAGCTGGGCGTTAATTACTTGGTCTCTGTATCAGCAGTAGGTTCTTTGAAAGAAGAATTCAATCCAACGACGTTTGTTTTAGTGGATCAGTTTATTGATTGGACCAAGGGAAAAAGAGAGAGATCATTTTTTGGAGATGGAATTGTCGGACACGTTTCAGTTGCCAATCCTGTGGAGGCTAAACTTCAAGAAGTAATGGTTCAAAGTTGTGAGAAAGTTGGAGTGAAGTATAGTAAAGGCGGCAGTTATATTTGTATTGAAGGACCACAGTTTTCTTCAAAAGCGGAGTCAGAAATTTATCGTGGATTTGGCGCGAGTGTAATTGGAATGACCAATGTTCCTGAATCTTATCTTGCAAAAGAGGCTGGCATGGCCTACGCAACAATTGCTATGGTGACTGATTATGATTGCTGGAAAGAAGAGCATTGTACGTTAGATGAAATTATGAAAGTAATGAAAGAAAACAATAAAAATGCCCATCTTCTCTTAAAAGATCTCATTCCCAACCTCGATAAAAATAAGTTTGATTATAAAAAAGAAAATATTGATGCGATTTTAACTCCAGAAGAGAGACTTTCGTCTGAACAAAAAGAAATTGTAAAGGTGTTAAAAAGCTAGTGCAGTATAAAGAACATTACTCGGTGATGGAAAAGGACGTTCTTGAGTTCTTTTCGAGATTCGATAAAAATGCAGAACTTTTGTTTGCGGATTTAACCTTAGGAGCTGCTGGGCATACATGTAGCCTATTAAGGAATTTTCCAAAATCAAAAGTCATCGCTTTTGATCAAGACCCTGATGCTGTAAAAAATGCAAAAAATACAGTACCGGATGAACTCCAAGATCGTCTTACGATTTGTCCTGTAAACTTCTCATCATTTGATCAGCAAAGTGAAACTAAAGAAAAAAAATTTGATGGTATCTTAATGGATCTAGGAGTTTCTAGTCATCATTTTGATAGTCCCGAAAGAGGATTTTCTTTTCGTTTTGAAGGGCCACTTGATATGAGAATGAATCCTTCAAGTGAAATTGATACAGCAAGTGATCTGTTAGAAAGTTTAGATGATGAAGAATTATTAGAAATTCTTTATACCTATGGTGAAGAGAGGTTTTCCAAACAGATTGTGGAAAACATCAGAAATTTTCAAAGAGAAGAAGGAAGAATCGAAAATACTAAGCAGTTAGAAAATATTGTATTTCACGCCTATCCAAAAAAATTACGATTTGGTCGTATTCACCCCGCTACGAAAACATTTCAGGCTTTGAGAATTGCTGTTAATAAAGAGCTTGAAGTAGTAGAAAAAACGTTACCAAGTTTGTATTCATATCTAACTCCAGGCGGAATGATTGCGGTCATAAGTTTCCATTCTTTAGAAGACAGAGTGGTGAAACATCAATTTAAAAAAGCAGTAGTTGACGACTCTACTTTGCGCATACTGACAAAAAAGCCTAGAATACCTTCAAATGAAGAAATTGAAGAGAACTCTCGCTCAAGAAGTGCTAAACTAAGAGTGATAGAAAAAAAAGTGTAAAAAAGGACTTTTTCGATGAGTGCAACTAAAGGATTTATTGCCAAACTCAAATCACTATTACTAAGTTCAAGAGTATTACCATTCGTCTTAGCTTTTACAATGTTTGGTGTTTTGTTTGTCTTATTTAGAATGAAAGGTGTTGAAATGGATTATAAAATATCAGCACTTAATAAAGACATAGAAAGAGTCGTTTTTGAAAACAAAGAGCTCAAAGCAAAAAAAGCGAAATTGTTATCAATCAGAAAGTTGAGAGCACTCGCTAGAAAACATGGCCTTTATAAGCCGAAGCAAGATCAAATTATTATTATTAGGTAAGTATGGAAGTAGGCTCTAAAAAAAGAGTTAAATTTCTTTTCTTTGTTTTTTCAACAATGTTTTTGCTGGTTGTTGGAAAAGCGTTTAAGGTTCAGGTCTTAGATCGTAAAGAATTGATTGCAAGATCTAAAAGTCAATTTTTTAGAGAAGCAAAAGTTTATCCCAAAAGGGGTAATATTTATGACCGTAATGGAAACCCTCTGGCCATTAATATTCAAACCTATAGTATTTTTACCATTCCAAAAAATATTAAAAAGAATAAGTGGAAACCCTATAGAGAGTTATCGAAAATAGAACCACGATTGAGTTTAAACTTTATTAAAAAAAGAATTTCAAATCGTAAAAACTATACGTGGTTAGCCAGAAAAATTGAATTAACAAAAGAACAAGTCAAAAAGATAAAAAAACTTGAGGGAATCTATATAGACTCTGTTCCTAAAAGAGTTTATCCAAATCATGAAGTTGGCTCGCAAATCTTAGGTTTTGTCGGGGTCGATAATATTGGCCTCTCTGGAGTTGAGTATTCTTTTGATAAAGAATTAAGAGGTGAGCCGACCGTTATACGTTACATAAAGGACGCCAAGGGGAGGGCCGTAAAGTTTGAAAGAGAAACTAAGTCAAAACTTAGTAAAGATTTATACCTTTCAATAGATAAAGAAATACAATCCGTAGCGGAAAAATACTTAAAACAATCCATTGAAAAGTTTGGTGCAGATCACGGCGGTGTTGGTGTGATGGATGTTGAAACAGGTGAAATCCTTGCCATGGCCAATTATCCAAGTTTTGATCCCAATGAAGTTGGTAAGTCAAAGGCAAGAGATAGAGGATTATCTTTTATTGCTAGTCCTTTTGAGCCGGGATCAACAATGAAGTCAATTACAGTCGCTTCTGCTTTTGAAAATAAAATATCCACACCTGAGACGAGTTATTATTGTGAAAGGGGAGCTTTTGAAATTAATGGACATGTTATTTCTGAAGCTGAATCAAAGAAGAAATTTGAATGGTTAAGTGTAAAAGAAATTTTAGAGCATAGTTCAAATATTGGGACAACAAAAATTGCTTTTGATTTAACGTATCCCAAACTTAAAAAAACATTTTTAGATTTTGGTTTTGGAAAGAAAACGGGAATTGAACTTCCCGGAGAGTCTCGGGGAATCATGACAGACAAAGATCAAGTGACACCACTATCTCTGTCAAATATCAGTTTTGGGCAAGGAATCGCAACAACAGGTTTACAGATGATGGCCGCCTATGGAGCACTTGCTAATAATGGTGTCTATGTTCAGCCCACAATTATTAAAGGTAAGAAAACAGAGAAAAGAAGAGTGCTGTCGATCGATACAGCAGTTGAGCTCGAGAAAATACTTGAAAGTGTTGTTGAAAATGGTACCGGGGGAAGTGCAAAAATTAAATTTTTTAACATTGCGGGTAAAACCTCTACTGCTCAGAGAGTAGATAATAACGGAGGTTATAAAGGATATGTTTCCGGCTTTATTGGCTACCCCGTCAATGTAAAAAATAGATTTGTTGTTTACGCTTATGTCGATAATCCAAAAGAACATTATTATGGAAGTGTTGTCGCTGCTCCAGTGGTGAGAGAGGTTATGTCTCATATTCTCTATAGAAAAAAAGAATTTGATAAGCTGGCATTAGATGATGAAACCGAAACAAATGGTGTGCTTGATACCGTAAAAGTAAGACAAAGTTCCCCAAGAAAAATAAAAGATGGAGATGTTCCAAATTTTATTGGCCTTGATAAAAGAAGTGTGAAAAAACTATTAGAGAAAATGAATGTAAACTTTCGTGAAACAGGGATTGGGATTGTAGAAAGTCAGTCACCTCCGGCGGGAACGAAAATTACGAGTAAAACAATTATTAATATAGAATATAGCCCGCCTTCTTATGACTAATACAGTTTCATCATACCTCGCGCCTTATCTCAAAAAAGAAAACAATGTTAATTTCGAAAAGTTAAATCAATTAACAAGTTATTTAGATAGAGCTGATGACGAGACAATTGCTTTCTATCGTTTATCAAATGATCCCAAGTCAAAAGAAATATTTGAAAAAAGATTGGAGCAAAGTTTAGCTGGTTGTGTAATTGTCTTAGGAGGTTATAACCATCCTAAAGTTATATCAGTTGGTGAAGAAGACTTTGAAAAGTTACAAATAAACCTAGCGAATACAATATATCCTCTAAGGGATATAAAAATAATTGGTGTCACGGGGACAAATGGCAAAACATCTACGGTTAGTTTTATTACAGAAATTTTAAAACAAAATAAAATACCCGTAGCAACACTAGGCACTTTAGGTTTACTAGAAAATGGTGAGCTTGTTCATGATTTTAAAATGACCACGCCGGGGTATATAGAATTAAGAAGAGGATTATCGTTACTTTCTGATAATGTAAAAGTTTTGGCGATGGAAGTTTCTAGTCATGGCCTTGAACAGAAAAGACTAGGTGATCTCAAGTTAGATATTGCTGGTTGGACAAATTTTACTCAGGACCACCTCGATTATCACAAGTCGATGGAAGAGTATTTTAAAGCTAAGGCAAAAATACTTAATTATACAAAGAGACCTCTTCTTATTCCTCACAACTTAGAGATCATAAGTTTGCTTGAAGAAAAGAAAATTCCTCATAAAAAAGTTAAAGGCTTTGATAAACTTAAGTTAGATCATTTGAATTCATATTTTGATATTAAGTACCATAAAGAAAACTTTGAACTTGCTTATGGTCTCGTCTCTGAAGTTCTTGCTATTAAAACTGGAATTGATTTAAAAGAAATAAGTTATCCTGAGGGACGCTTTGAAATTTTCGACATTGATGGGCGAATGTTTGTTATCGACTATGCTCATACACCAGATGCATTAGAGAAATTGTTAAGTGAAATAAAAAATAATTTCTCTGATAGAAAACTAAATGTAGTTTTTGGCTGTGGTGGAGATCGTGATAAAGAAAAAAGAGCAATAATGGGAAAAATTGCTTCTCAGTTTGCTGATTCAATTTATTTAACGGATGACAATCCTAGAACAGAAGATCCTGAAGTTATCACACAAATGATAGCTAGTGCTGTCGAGAAAGATTATAAAATTATTAACAATAGAGAAGAGGCCATCAGAACTTCATATGCCGAAAGTTCGACTGGAGATATTATTGTTATTGCTGGCAAAGGTCACGAAAAATACCAAGAAGTAAATAGCATTAGAAGTTATTTTTCCGATCAAGATATTGTAAAATCCTTAATATGATTTCAAAAAGCTTAATTCAATTACCTAAAACCTTTAAAGAGATTCTCGGAAAGGAGATTGACTCAGATCTGGTGGTTTCAACGGATACGAGAAATATTGCTGATGAAAATGCTTTTATTTGTCTTTACGGTGAAAATTTCGATGCTCACTCAATGCTTGAAAATATTGTTGAGCATAGCTCGATAAAAGTAATCATTGCAGAAAAAAAGAGAACATTTCCGGAAGTTCTAAGGCCATTTGTAGAAGATCATAAGATCACTTTTGTTTTAGTTGAAGATATTTTTGTCTATATTCGTGAACTGGCCAGTGAATGTGTTAAGTATTGGAAAGTTGATCATAAAAAAATAATTGGCCTTACGGGAAGTGCCGGAAAAACTTCCTCTAAAGAAGCACTTTTTCATATTTTAAACTCGGTATTCCCAGGAAAAGTTTTAGCAACGAAAGGGAATTTAAATAATCATATCGGCGTCCCCTTAACTCTTTTTCGCTTAACTGAAGAGCACGATTTTGCCATTGTTGAAATGGGTACAAATGCTCCCAGTGAAATACGTCTTTTAGCAGAAACAGCTCTGCCAGATACTGGCCTTATCACAAATGTTGGAGCAGCTCATTTAGAAAGATTAATTGATTTGGAGGGAGTTTTTAAAGAAAAGTCATCACTTTATCATGTAATAAATGAGACAACTGAAGGAAAGGGAATCGTAATTTTACCTTCCGATGATATTTATCTTAATCGTTTAAAAGATTTTCCTGGCGTTATTACCTTTGGTCGCGATGGACATTATAAAGTTTCTTTTACCAATGAAGGGCTTGAACTTAGTAAAGGTAATTCTTCTTGGCTTTTTACTAATGAGATTGTTGAACATCATCTCTTAAAAAATTTAGCACAGGCATTTATTTTATTAAGAACAATGTTTTCCGAAAAAACCAATGAGTTGTTTGAAGCAGCGTTGACCTATTCGCCTAAACAAAAAAATCGTAGCGAAGTTATTGAAACTCAAAAACACAAAATTTATCTCGATGCCTATAATGCCAATCCTCTTTCAATGAAGGTTGCCATTGATACTTTTGAAAGACTTCTCAAGCGAGAGGGACAAGATAAAAAGAACTCCCTTTTAATTTTAGGAGATATGAAGGAGTTGGGAACAGATAGTATCCGTTTTCATGAAGAGCTTGGTGAATATATCCATCAAAAAAACTTTGAAAACATCTTTTTTGTTGGCGAAATGGGTGTGCCTTTTGAACGAAGATTAGAGAACGTTAAAAAGTTTAGTGACGTTAATATTCTGATTGAGAATTTAAAGAGTGAAAAAATTGAAAATAAATATATTTTAATTAAAGCAAGCCGCTCTCTTGCACTTGAGAAACTAATAGATTATTTTCAATAGCGCTGCGCGCTAGTCTATGAAATTCACATTAATATGGGTATAACTAACAATTGACCTCAATTAATTTGGGATAATATGCTTTATCATTTGTTGTATCCACTTAGCGAGCAAATCAGCTTTTTTAACCTCTTTAGGTATATTACATTTCGATCAATCGTGTCATTTGCTGTTGCCGCTACGATAAGTATTTTATGGGGAAAATACTTTATCTCTTGGATGAAAAGAAAGCAGTTTGGTCAAATCGTAAGAGATGATGGGCCAGAGTCTCACTTCAAAAAAGCGGGAACTCCTACCATGGGTGGCGTATTTCTCGTTGGCTCTGTGGTTGGTGCATTATTAATTACCGGAAATTTTAACTCGCATCCTCTGCTTATTACTTTGTTTGTTTTAGTTTCTTATTTTTGCTTAGGTTTCTTGGATGACTTTTTAAAAATTGGAAAGAAAAACACCAAGGGCATTTCTGCAAGAGGGAAGCTTTTGTGGCAATTGATAACTGCAGGTCTCGCAGGATTTTTTCTTTTGAAATTTAATGTTGTTGATTCAACTCTTCATGTTCCTTTTCTAAAAGGAGTGAATTATCAGCTCGGCTGGTTTTTTGTTCCTTTTATTATGTTTGTCATTGTGGGTTCTAGTAATGCGGTCAATTTAACCGATGGTTTAGATGGGCTTGCCATTGGCCCCATTATGACGAGTGTTTTGGCCTTAGGGGTGATTTCCTATGCGTCAGGTCACTCAGAGATTTCAAATTATTTATACATTCCATATGTTGAAAACTCAGGGGAGCTTGCTGTACTGGCCATGGCCGTTTTCGGCGCCGGTGTCGGGTTCTTATGGTACAACTCATATCCTGCTCAAATTTTTATGGGTGATGTTGGCTCATTGTCGCTTGGCGGCATGCTAGGCATTATGGCCGTACTTTGTAAGAGCGAATTATTATTCAGCATTATTGGCGGGGTCTTTGTTGTTGAGACATTTTCTGTTATTTTACAAGTCGCTTCTTATAAGACGCGAAAAAAGAGAATATTCAAAATGGCGCCTATTCATCACCATTTTGAGTTATTGGGTTGGCCTGAGCCAAAAGTGATCGTACGCTTTTGGATTATTAGTATTTTTTTGGCCCTTGTATCAATAGCTACATTAAAAATGAGGTAAATTGTGGATCGATTTAGAAACAAAAAAATCTTAATTGTTGGTATTGGCAAAACTGGATTTACTCTAATCAATTTTTTCAATCGTTTAGATTGTGAAATTAGAGTGACCGATATTAAGCCGATCTTCGACCTCAATAAAGCGATAAAAAAGTTAAAGAAGATTCAACCAACTCCACAAATGACTTTTGGTGAGCATAAAGACGAAGACTTTCTCGAAGCTGACGTGGTTGTTTATTCACCCGCTGTTAATCCTGAGTTACCACAATTAGAACTTGCAAGAAGAAATGGACGTGAAGTTTATAGTGAATTCGCTCTTGCGAATAAACTTTGTCGTAAACCTATTATCGCCGTTTGTGGAAGCCATGGGAGAACAACTGTTGCTCATATGATTGGCTTTGCTCTTAAGCAAGATGGAAAAAATGTTTTCGTTGGTGGAACCAGCGATAGTCCGTTTATTGAATACAGTATGCAAAAGGACTATGAGAAAACTGACTATGTTGTTGTTGAGGTTTCAGCTATTCAAATGAGAAAGTTAGAAGATTTTCATCCTAAGCTTGTTGTTTTTACTAATATTGCTGAAAATCCAAAGCTTCAATTCTTTGCTTCAGTGGGTGAGTATATCGAAGCGAAATTATCCATTGTAAAAATGTTATCACCAGATGACACCTTGATTGTTAACTTTGATCGACTGGCAAATAATACATTCTTTAGAAATGCCAATTGCCAAACGTATTGGTACTCAAGAAAATCGTTCGTTACGATTGGTGTAATGAATGAAGTTCAAGGGACACACTTTCACAATAGAAGAATTCATTCCAATATTAATTACCACTCAGAATTTAAAGTTGGCTCGATGAGAATCGTTGGTCAAAGTAACCGAGAAAACTTACTTGCGGCAACGACTGCTTGTAAGGCCTTAGATGTTTCCGACTCATCAATTCAAAAAACAATAGAGAAATTTCCAGGAATTCCTCATCGTTTAGAATTCTTAATGGAAAAAAATGGTGTTTCTTTCTATAACGATTCTAAGTCGGAAAAAATTGGTGAAATGGTTGAAGGGATTAAGTCTTTTAAAAACCCTGTGATTTTAATCGCTGGTGGTAAAGAAATCGAAGGTATTGAGTACGAAAATTATGTAGATGATATTATCGATCATGCTAGAGTGCTTGTTCTTGTTGGTGAAAACAAAGAAGGACTTAATAGGGCTCTTGGTGCTCACTCTCAAACCTTTATTGTTGGTAGTTTCGAAGAGTCCGTACTTCTTGCTTATCAAAAATCAAGAACGGGTGATAAGATCGTTCTTTCTCCTGGTGCGCCTGCCACAGACTTTTTTAGAGACTACGAGGAACGTGGGAATTACTTTAAAAAACTCGTTTATCAACTTTAATCAATGGCAGAATCTAATCCTTGCCCATCTGTTGTAGAAGTTAATCATATCGTTATGCCCGAGCACGCCAATCCTTTGGGGTCGGTGTTTGGGGGAGTCATTCTTGGCTGGATTGATTTAGTTGCTGTTATGAGTGCTAGTCGATACTGCGGACACAATGTTGTTACGGCAAAAATTGAAGCGGTTGAGTTTCATCTTCCCATGAAAGTTGGAGATCAAATTTGTTTACGTGGAAAAGTTTCTAGTGTTGGAAATACTTCAATGGTCATTGATGTTGATGTTTTTAAAGTTGACGTAACTTCAAGACAAGAATTTCAAGCGACAAGCGCTAAAGTCATTATGGTTGCTCTTGATAAGCAAGGTAACAAAATAAAAATCAATAAATAAGTTTGTAAAAAACTCAAGAAGCAAAGCTTCAAGAAAATACTATTACTTCATTGTAAGATTTTGCAGTCGTGTTAAAATGTTAATATGCGGGGATTATCATTTTCATTTGGCCTAGATAGAACATTTCGATACTTTTTGTACGTACTTTCTGTCATTACGTTGATTGGCCTTATCATGGTTTATTCCTCAAGTTTTATACTGTCACAAGAAGTCTATGGCGATAGCGCATTCTACGTAAAAAAACAGCTGATTTATTTATTGATGTCGATAGGCATGGTGATCTTTTTTTATAAAACAAAAATTACTTTTTGGATTAAGTACGCCCCTTTAATACATCTCTTTATCGGATTTTGTTGTGCAGCTACTTTATTTCCCGGCATTGGTGTTGAAATTAAAGGAGCGACCAGATGGATTCAAGTCGCAGGTTTTCGCTTTCAACCAGGAGAGTTTTTAAAATATTCTACGTTATTGATGTCGATAAATTACTTTGAAAACTTTTTTAATGTCGATTTTAAAAAGCGAATCGAGCAAACATTCATTTTATATACACCAATTTTTCTGCTCTTATTTCAGCCAGACTTTGGTAGTTTCATGATCTGTTTTATCTCTATAGCTGTGGTGTGTTATTTTAGTACCTTTCCAAGAAAGTATTTTTACTCGTTTTTAATAGCGGGAATTTTGGCCATTATTCCAATCTTAATATCTCAGCCTTATAGAGTGAGAAGGCTTTTCTCTTATCTCGATCCTTGGAAAAATGCCAAAACGACAGGTTTTCAAATTATCCAATCTTATATGGCCTTTGCTAATGGATCGATTTTTGGTCAAGGGCTCGGCAACAGTAATGAAAAGCTGTTTTACTTGCCTGAGGCCCATAATGACTTTATATTCTCCGTCATTGGAGAAGAGACTGGTTTTGTCGGGGTGCTCGTCATTATAAGTCTATTTCTCATTTTGAGTTTTCTGGGATTTAGCCTAGCGCTCTTAATGAAAGAGAAAAAAGTTCATATCCTTGTGGCGGCTTTAGTTTCAGCTTTAACCATTCAAATCTTATTAAATATGGGAGTGGTTTTAGGCTTATTGCCAACCAAAGGACTTAATCTTCCTTTTATTAGTTCAGGTGGTTCCTCTTTGATAGCAAATTTTTTCGCTATCGGATTAATTGCCTCTGCGGTAAAGTTTCAGAAAATCCAAAACACGAAATTAAGAGATTTTCTAGGAACTTCCGGTTATGCACAACAGACCCCAAACTATTAATAAAGAAATCACAGTTCATTTTATTGGAATCGGCGGTATCGGCATGTCCGGGATCGCTGAGGTTTTACTTAAGATGGGTTATAACGTTTCGGGTTCTGATGTCTCAGAGTCTTCAGTAACAAAACGACTTCAAGATCTTGGCGCAAAAGTTTTTAAAGGTCACCACTACGATAATGCTACAGGTGCTAGTGTTGTTGTTTATAGTTCAGCTATTAATGATTCAAATCCAGAGATTGTTTGGGCGAAAGAAAATAAAGTTCCACTCATGAAAAGAGCGGAGATGATTGCTGAGTTAATGCGTTTAAAAGAAGGTATTGCTATTGCTGGTACTCATGGAAAAACCACCACCACAAGTATGCTCACGACAATCATGCAAGAAAATAAATACAATCCGACTTATATTATTGGGGGAATCGTTGCTAACTTAAAAGGACATGCAAGTGTTGGTGATGGACGTTTCTTAACGGTTGAAGCTGATGAGTCCGATGGTTCATTTTTATTATTAAATCCAGTTTATTCATTAATAACAAATATCGATGATGATCATTTAGATTTTTATGGCTCTAAAGAAAATATCATCAATGCTTTTAGTGAGTTTTCAAATAAAATTCCCTTCTATGGCTTTTGTTCTATTAATGCCGACGATATTCATACTGATATCATTTTAGAGAATATGAAAAAGCCTTATATTACTTACGGCATTGAAAATAAAGATATGGCCATTGAGTATAGAGGTGAAATATTAGAAGAGACGTTAAGTAAGTCACGTTTTAAATTATTTTATAATAATGAATTTGTTCGAGATTTTGTGGTTCATCTCCCTGGAAAACATAATGTTTATAATGCACTAGGGGCTGTTTCAATGGCCCATAAAATGGGAATTGAGTTTGATGATATTGCCGCCTCTTTGGAAAAGTTCCAAGGGGTGAAAAGAAGATTTCAAAAGCTTTATGAAAAAGGTGAGTTCAAAGTATTTGACGATTACGGACATCACCCGACTGAAATTCAAGCAACAATTAGTGCAGCAAAAACGGCCTTGAAAGATAAAGAGCTTGTTGTGGTTTTTGAACCTCATCGCTTTTCGAGAACAAAAGATTGTTGGGAACAATTCTTTCATTGTTTTAATGGGGCTGATCAGGTTTTTATTTTGCCAATTTACCCAGCGAGTGAATCTCCGATCTCTGGAATAACAAGTGAAAACTTATGCCGGGATATAAATAAAATCCATCCTCATCTTGTACGATCACTAGATGATCACAAACAGATGTATCGATTGTTGAGTGATTATAAAAATGACAAATGCACGGTTTTAACTCTCGGAGCGGGAAGCATTGGCCGTAATATTCGAGAATGGGTAGAATTAGAGAATGGCCAATCTTGATTTTCTTAACGAAATAGAAGACATAGAATTCTTTCCAGATAAAGACTTATCAAACTTTTCAACACTAAAATTAAAATCTCACGGAAACTTTGTTCTCGTGAAGACAGTTAATGCTTTAAGGCAGTTGTTAAAAAAATGTAATGAAAAAGAAATTCACTATTCAATTTTAGGTTGGGGAGCAAATCTCTTGCTGCCTAAGCAAATTGAGTCGCTATGTCTTAAGTTAGATTTCGAGTTTGATAAAAAATATCTATCAGAATTAAGAGAGGTCTATGTACTTCCTGGATCAGTCGCCTTAAATCAGTTAACAGCTTGTGCGATTAAATTTGGCTTAAAGGGGTGGGAAGTCTTTACGGGGATTCCTGCTTCATTGGCCGGAGCTGTTTTCATGAATGCCGGAACAAATTTAGGTGAAATTGGTGAACTGGTTGAAGAAGTTAAATTGGTTAACTCGCAAGGAGAATTACGAATATTATCTAAAGATGATTTAAAGTTTTCTTATCGTAAAAATCATTTTGTTAATGACGGTGATATTATTGTTGAGGTTTCCCTTTCTCATAAGGGGCAGTCTGAAGAGATTGGCCCACTGATTAAAGATTATCTTAAAAAGCGATCACAGAACCAACCTTTAGATAAAAGAACATGTGGCTGTGTTTACAAAAACCCGGTGTATGCTAATGCTAGTTGCCATGCTGGACAAATAATTGATATAATTGGATTAAAGGGTTTGACTTTGGGCGACTTAAGGGTTAGCACAGTGCACGGGAATTTTATCGAAAATTTTGGTGAAGCAGACCTCGAAACAATGCTTCCGCTTATAGAGGCGATACAAGAGGAAGTAAAACTTCAGCTAGGCATAGACCTAGAAACTGAAGTAAGGCGATTTGAAGACTAGATGAAGAAGAGACAGATCATTTTATTAACGACTCCGCTTATTCTTTTTTTCAGCTCTTTTCTTATTGATACTGCCCATACAGCAATCGGTTACAAGAAAAAACAAAAATACAAAACAAGTTTTGGTCAATGCCCTTCTAGAACTGTGGGTTCTCTTGCTCTACGTTTGATTAAGGTTTTTGAAAAAGAAGGATCACTTAGATCGATGAAAAAAGAGATTATTGATCATGATCTCGATGAAAAGCATTTTATATCGGAATATAAAATTGATTACAATCCATTAGAAGGTTCTGTTCACTTTAAGTTTGAGTGTCCTGAGCCTTTGATGAAAGTTCAAATCTATAAAGAAAATGGTAGCGATTCTTATGAAGCTATTTTAGCTGAAAATGGTGAGCTACTAGATCCAACTTATGAAGTTTTATTAAGGGCCGAAAATAGATTAACGGGTGAGTTACCTTTTCTTGCTATACCTGTTGGAGAAATGGATAAAGACTTCCAGTTAAAGATTACTGAAATGGTCAAGAACTTAAAACCGCAGTTTAGAAAGAGGTTATCGGAAGTCATCCTTGATACGAATAATGAGCTCACAATCATCCTTAGTATCAAAGGAAACCCTTCTAGTGTTTTTCTCGGTGATCAGTTTTGGGATAATAAACTAGAGAAGCTGATTAAAATTGTCGATTATATGGAATCTAAAGAACGTATCCCAGCGGTTATAAATCTTACCAACTTGGAAAAAATAGTTGTCAAGTTTAGTGACAAATTTTAATATTTTAAATGCATAGGTCCAATAGTGGACCATATTGCTAATTAGAATGGAATCTAATTAGAGTGAGAAGGGAATCTCATGGAAAATGAAGTCTTTGTAGGTTTAGACGTCGGAACTACCAAGGTTTGTACAATCGTTGGTAAGCAAAATCCTGGCTCAACAGAACCGGAAATCATTGGTATAGGTACTCATCCATCTCATGGCCTTAAAAAAGGTTCCGTTGTTAATATTAATAAAACAGTTCATTCCATAAGAAGTTCTCTTGAAGAAGCAAGGCTTAGCGCTGGAGTAAATATCTCAAAAGCAACAATTGGAATTGCTGGAAGTCATATTTATTCTTTTAATAGCTCAGGTGTTGTTGCTGTTAAAAATCAAGAAATTACAGAAGAAGATGTAAACCGTGTTTTAGAAGCTGCTAAAGCTGTCGTTATACCAAGTGATCGTGAAATTATTCATGCTATTCCACAAGAGTTTAAAGTCGATAATATTCCTGGAATTAAAAACCCAATTGGAATGTACGGTGTTCGTCTAGAGGCACAAGTTCATATCGTAACAGGTGCAATTTCACTTATTCAAAACTTGGTGAAGTGTGTAGAGCAAACAGGATTACTTGCGGAACATATAACTCTTCAGCCAATTGCTTCTTCGCAGGCAGTTCTCAGTGATGAAGAAAAAGAGATGGGTGTTATCCTTGTCGATATTGGTGGTGGAACAACTGATATTGCAATTTGGAAAGAGGGAAGTTTAATTTTTTCTCAAATTATTCCTGTTGGTGGAAACCACTTTACTAACGATTTAGCAGTCGCTCTTAAAGTACCTCATGCTGAAGCAGAAAGAATAAAAATAAATCACGGATCTGTTCTTTATAAAAATCTTCACGATGAATCGACAATGATTTCAGTTCAAGGATTACCGGGAACAAGTGAAAGAAAAATTGCTCTTGGTGATATTGCAAAAGTATTAGGTGCGAGAGCGAATGAGCTTTTTGAATTAATTATAAGTTGTATTAAAGATCGTAATTTAGAAGAAGAGATTAATGGTGGTGTAGTCTTAACTGGTGGTGGTGCCCTCATTAAAGGTTTTCCTGAGTTAGGGGAATTTATTATGGGTATACCAACTAAGATTGGTTATCCAACATCAATTGGGGGCATGAGTAATATTATGCAAAACCCAAAGTACTCGACAGTATTAGGATTATTATTAGATAGTTATAGTAGAAATAAAATTGAAGATATCTCAGAACAGCCGACATCGAGTGATCTAGTAGGGCGATTGGGAGACTCTTTAAGGTCTGTTTTCAAGGAAATATTTTAGGAGGCAATATGTTTGAGATAGCAGAAAAAAACGAATTCCAGGAAGGTGCAAGAATAAAAGTCGTTGGCGTCGGTGGTGGCGGATGTAATGCCGTTAATACGATGATCAAAGCCGGATTAAGCGGTGTTGAATATATTGTTGCGAATACAGATTCTCAAGCTTTGTCTGCCAGCTTAGCAGCGACAAAGGTACAACTTGGAGTTGATATTACAAAAGGTCTAGGTGCAGGTGCTAATCCCGAAGTTGGAAGAAAAGCTGCTCTAGATGAATATGAAAAATTAGGTGAAGTACTACAGGGTGCGGACATGGTTTTTGTTACTGCCGGAATGGGTGGTGGAACAGGAACGGGAGCTGCTCCAGTTATTGCTAAACTTAGTAAAGAGTTAGGTGCTCTTACTGTTGGTGTTGTCACAAAGCCATTTCTTTTTGAAGGAAAGAAAAGGTTTAGACAAGCTGAAACAGGAATTGAAACACTTGAAGAAAATGTTGATTCATTGATTACAATTCCAAACCAAAGACTTCTTTATATCGCTGGTGAAAATTTATCATTAGTTGATACTTTCAAAAAAGCTGATGAAGTTCTTTTAAACGCTGTAAGAGGTATTAGTGATCTGATTAATAATACAGGTCATATTAATGCCGACTTTGCTGACGTAAGTACGGTCATGGCCAATAAGGGCCTTGCTCTTATGGGAACTGGTTTTGCTTCAGGACAAGATAGAGCAATTAAAGCTGCGACAGAAGCAATTAGCTCACCACTTCTTGAAGATATTACAATTGATGGAGCTACGGGAATCATCATCAATATTACTGGTGATGAAAACCTCACTATGCATGAAACAAATGAAGCTGTTACATTGATTATGGAAGCAGCGGATGATGATGCAGAAATTATCTTTGGAACCGTTATTGACGATAGTATGCAAGATGAAATTAAGATCACTGTTATTGCTACAGGACTTGGTGGAGAAGATAGAGTACTTGTGAGTTCGAGAAAACAAACAAGAACAGCACCAGAGCCCAGCTTAACTCCAGAAATCTCAACAAGAGATACGGTCGTTGAGGCTGAAGCTAGTGGAATGACAGTTGAAAATACTATTACTACTGAAGAGGTGAGCAGAGAAAGAGAAACCTATTCTTTTGGAAACGAAAGAGAAGAAACAGCTCCAACTTCTGAACTGGTAAACAATATTAAAAAAGCGGCTAATGAATACAGAGAATCTGTAAGACCAGCGGCAGCTCAAACTTCAGCACCTAGGGCCACAGAGCAAAAGCCAGAGACTTCAACTGAAGCGACTCCAAAGGTGAGAAGAGCGAGAAGTATTGCAGAAAAGCTAGGGTTTATTAACTTTGACGAAGAAGAACTCGATACACCTACATTTTTAAGAAATGAAGATCGCGAACAAACAGAGTCAAGACCTCGTCCAGCTGAAAGACCGATGGATGCTTAGTAATTTTTTAAATTAAAAAAGTGAAAAGGGCCTTTATAGGCCCTTTTTTTATGGCGAATTTGTTCTTTGCTTCAATTCTTGATTACGATCAAAAAGTTCTTTTAATGTTTTAAGGGAAATCTCAAGTTCATTAACTTTGTTTTCTAATGTCTCGTTTTTCTTTTTTAAGTCATCAAGTTCTTTTTGAAGTTTTGGCGTGTCTTGTTTTTTGTTTTCTTTGGGGATGCTTTGGCTAAGCTCACGATATTGTTGCTCTAGGTTTTTGAGGTTTTTTTTCGTTGCTTGAAGGTCTTTTAAGATTAGAGAATCTGTAGAGTTAAGATCTTTTTGTACTTTGCCGATGCCTTTATCGAGCGTTGATAAAAACTTCTCAATTTGATTAATACGATCAAATTTATTTAAGCCAGTATTGTCCGTTGATTTGTAAGTGAAATCACTAGAGTAAGCGGAAGAAATTAAAACAAAAAAAAAGAATTCTTTCATTAGATAACCATTGTTATAGGTTTGTAGCCTAAAATATTGTTTGCGTATTTTCTGATAAAAATTCGAAGTTCTTCATAGTCAGAGCTTTTAGCAAGTTGACGTGAGATACTCTTTTCTAGAGATGCAAGGTGGTGATCAAAAGCATGGGGAAGGCCCATCGTTTTAAGATCAATATGTTTATGATTAATATGACAAACAATAAGGCCATTATTTGAAAGTTTTCTTCTCTCTGAAACTTTTTCTTTTTCGAGAATAATATTTTTACCGTGAATCAGGAGAGGCTCTTTCGCAACTTCTGCTGGGATTACTTTTGTCTTTTTAATATCTAGAGATGAATGATTTGTTAGAACGAGAAAGTTAATACTTGGAAAAAGAGGCTCAAATTGATCCTTAAAAGAATTTAAAAAATAAGTCTCTCCATGAATCGGGATGAGATAGTCTGGCTTAAAAGACTCAATAACCATTTTTAAGTCATCTCTTCCCGCATGTCCTGAAACATGAATGAGGTTTTGAGCATCGTTGTAGACTTCAGCTCCAGTGGTATAGATTTGATTTTTAACTAGTGAGATATATTTTTCATTGCCGGGTATGGCCTTACTACTAAAGACAAAAAGATCTCCTGTAGTTGGTTTAAAGAAAGGATCAGAACCACTGGTTATCCGACGAAGGGCCGACTTAAAATCTGCCTGACAGCCAGATACAATCACCACAAGGTCATCTCTTTTAGCGAGATCTTTTTTATCAAGGTCTTGTATTTTATCTTCCCATTCACTAAAGAGACCAAGGTCCTTGGCTGTGTGGGAATAAAACTCTACAGAGCGACCGCACATGAGAACTTTTTTGTTTTTATCTACGGCAGTATTGTAAATCGTTTTGAGTCGGTGGATATTCGAAGCGAAGGTGGTGACAAAAAACCGTTTATAATTGAGAGAAAAGAGTTCTTCAAAAGAAGGTATAAGCTCAGACTCACTTGGCGTTTTCTCTGTACTCGATAAAATATTTGTAGAATCTAGAAAAAGAAACTTTCTTTTACTTTTCTTTGCTAGTGTTTCTAGCTTGTTGAAATTGAAAACAGGCTCGTAAAATCCTGATTCATCAACTTTGAAGTCAGAAGCGTAAAAGAGTCCATCTTCTGTTTGTTTATCAAAAATAAAAAAGCCAAAGGTATCGGGAATCGAATGATTAACATGAACAGGATGTATTTCGAAGTCTTCAAAATCTAAGATATGGGATTCTTTGTATTCTTGGATTTTAAGACCTGGGTTTTTATTTAAAATTAATTTTTTGGCAAAAGCAGGTGCATGAATATCAATTTGAGGAAATTGTCTTACAAGATGAGAGATAGCACCAATATGATCTTCGTGACAATGGGTGATAACAAGAGTTTCAACCCCTTCAAGTTCTCGATAATCAGGTATGAGATAATTGATATCGAAAAAACGTTCGTAGGGAAAAAGAATTCCTGCATCGATGATGATTTTTTTGGAGAGTGATTCGAGAAGGATCATATTTGATCCAATCTGACCAAGACCTCCTAGTGGTGTTAGTTTCAAAGACATAGTGAAACTATAACATGAGATTTACTCTCTCGTACATGCTCCGATGTCTTCCATTTGATGGCCAAAATTAACCATTAAGCTAGGCCCATTATTAGCAAGGGCTTCAACCATATATCCATTTTGCCAACTAACTGAGGGACACCCTTGTGAAGAGATATAGGGAGAAACATGCATATACTTTCCATTGAGCGAAGCATTGTTGTTAGTGTTTTGAAGACCAAAGAGCATGAGAGCGGGAGCCCAGTAACGTCCAGTCACATTTTTAATTTTTGTTCTCAGCCCATTATACTTGCTATTGGAGTTGTAAAAGTTGACGGCTTTATAGTTTGTAAAAAAAGCTCCGAGCACAGTTGTATTTTGGTTGGCATAATTTCGAAAACCTCTACCTTTTCGACATGTACCTGTACCAATATTAAAAAAGTCTTTCACAACAAGCTTTTCACTATCTCGACAAAGATCCACGTAGTACATACGACCTCGACATTGTGCTAATTTGTCTCTGGTATCATTGATGATAAATTGACATTTATTTGGCAGACCATTTGCCATTTGGTCTTGAAAGTTTTGTTTTGTGACTCCTGCCATTGCTGTGCCATTAGAATCTCTCATCTTATAACATTTATCTGATTTAAACTCTGTTTCATTGAGCTTCATCGTTTTTAAAGTAAATAAAAGAGCATCATGAGGAATTTGATTAAAAAGTTCTAGGCAGCGATTTTTCCAAGTTTGATCCATTGATTCTAAGTTACAAGCTTCAGTTTTTTCATCTGTTGATGCTTCATAATCACTATTGCTAGCAATACGATCACTTGGGGAACCATTAGTATTACTGATTACTGTATTTGAGAGACCGGCCGTAACAGTTTTTGAAATATAAAGTTTTTTCTTGTTAAGCTCATCAATTTGATTTTGATCTAAACCAGGAATTGTTTGTAATAAGATATAACGATACCAACCCTTTCTCGACGTTGCGATTGATCCGTCAGACTTTCTATATTTTCGGCTGCCTACAGAGAGAGCAAACTTTAGGATACTCTCTTTTGGCAGCACGATTTCTTTTTCTAAAACACCATTAACTTCAGACCGAAGAGTGGCTTCGATATCAAGATTCATAACTGTCCAGCTTGTGGCATGAGAACAAATGGATAGTGATATAAAAAATAATAGTAATAAAAAGTGATTCATCTTAATTCCCTGTTGTTAAATTAAACTTAGCAAGTGTCGAATTTTTATCAAGATGAGGGGAAGAATTTATAAGGCCGTAGGGTCATTATGCTTAGTTTTTGTCGTGTAATTTCAACAGGATATGATGTGTTTACGATAAAGACATTGACCTCTTAGGCCATCGGCGTTAAGCAATGGGTCATGAATAATCAAATTAGTAATAAATTTATCAATATCGTTTTGAAGCATGATGCCTTAACGCCAGAAGAGTTTGAAAAACTAGATGAGTTAGCCTTTGATAAGTTTAACTGTCAGGGAAAACATTGTTTTGAATTATCTGATCATGATATCGACCATATCTTGAAAGAAGATGCTTTTACCTCTGCTCAAATCACTGATGATCGTATTGAAAAAATGGAATCTGCAGCAAGTGAAACAAGCTGGGGATACTTTTTTGTAGAAGGAGATGGCGATCTTTTCACCAGTGAATTAGAAAGAAGAGGTATTGTGTTTGATCGTGAAGATATTGAGCTTGATGATTGGAATAGTGAGTGGAAAAAAAACTATCAAAAAATATTTGTTACAGATGACTTAGAAGTCGTTCCTGCATGGGAAAAAGAGAATGATGACGCTTCTAAGGTTTTCATTTACCCAGGTATGGGCTTTGGGACGGGAACACATGAAACAACGTTTTTGTGTTTAAAAATGTTCATGGAAATAAAAGATGAATTTTCTCCAGAAAATTTGTGTCTAGATTTTGGTTGTGGTTCTGGGATATTGGGAATAGCAACTATTAAAAAGAAAAAAATGTTAGTTGATTTTTGCGATGTAGATGCTCATGCGCTAGAAAATACCCACCAAAATATTTTATTAAATGATTATGAATCCTATTGTGAAGGTCATGAGATCGTTTTACGTGAGAGAATGACCTTTAAAAAATATAAGCTGGTTTTTGCAAATATCCTTATGGATATATTAAAAGAAGAATCAGATGTTATTATTAACTCTGTCGATGAAAATGGCTTCCTTGTTCTTTCTGGTTTACTGGTAGAACAAGAAAATGAAGTTCTAAAACATTACCAAGGTTTTCGAAAAGTAAAAACACTAGAAAAAAATGGCTGGATTGCAATCTTGTTGAGGAAAAATTGAGATCCGTTTATTACTCGAAAGATTTTTCCGATTCCTTAGTTATTGAAGATGAGCAAGTTCATCACTTAAAAAATGTTTTACGTCTAAAAGAAGGTGATGACGTTCTTGTTCTTAATGGAAAGGGTTTAAAAGCAAAAGCTTCGTTAGAAAAAATAAATAAGAAAAATATAGAGCTAGTCGTTTTGGAAAAAAATCTAGTTCCTAAGGCTTCTTCTTTGGAGTTGGCCGTTGGTATTCCTAAAAAAGAGAACTTCGAAGATATTTGTAGGGTTGCAACAGAGCTAGGAGTTGAAAAAATTTATGCTGTTAAATGTGATTATTCACAATGGAGCTATAAGCATAGTGAAAGACTGGATAAAATATTAATTTCAGCTTGTCTTCAATCTAATAACCCATGGCTTCCTGAGATAGTGTCAATTGATAATGTGGATAACCTCCTTAACCTTGAAAAAACAGTTATACCGATGGACTTTTCTGTGGGGAAAAGTATTGAAAATATCGTCCTTGAAAAAACAATCTTGTTTGTTGGCCCTGAGGCTGGATTTTCAAATGCAGAGAGAGAGAAGTTTAAGGACCTAAGTTGTTTAGAATTGAAGACGCCAATCTTAAGAGCAACATCTGCCGTTCCCACTGGAATTGGCTATCTTATGGGCTATACTCGCTGAATAAATTATGTCACAATGATGAGGCACACAAAGATAAATCTAAGCGAGGCTGATCATGGATATTCGTACCACAAAAAACGAAGAGAAAGTTCCTGATATAAAGTTTAATATCGATGATTTTGATTTAGAGAATTATGACTTTGAGCCTCTTACTGAAGGCCTTGGCTTTAATAACCAAAATAGAAAAAGAGAAAATATTGTCGTTAAAAAACAAGCTGAGACAAAAGTACAGCCTGTTATCACGCCTAAACCTGTATTAAGAAAAGAAGACTTCGAAAAAAGAGCACAAACGAAAAGTGTCTCAACGAGTGGGCTGTCATCATTTTATCAAGATAGTAAGTTAGAAAAACAAGTACAAAAAAGCCAAACGACAATAAAACCTTCTCCTAGGGTGAACGTAACCAAAAGATCTTTGGCAGAAGCTGAAGTTGAAGTGAAGTTTGTTGCTTGGATTATTGATTTTATAACGATAAGTGTTTTATTTGCTGCAACCATCGCTGCTGCTGCATTTATTGTTTCAATTCCCCTAACTCTCGAGACCGTGAATAGAATTCCTAATGAAGTCTATTTTTACTTAGCAGTTATTTATACATGTTTTTACTTATTCTACTTTACAATTTTTGATCTCCAAAAAACTTTTGGAAAGCTTGTTATGGGAATAAAGACCGTAGGAACGAATGATGAGCCGATTACAATAAGACAAAGCTTTATTAGAAGTTTTATTGGACTCGCCTCATTATTACTTCTTGGCTTTCCTCTCGTTTTGGATTTTCAGGGAAAATTATCTGATACAAAAGTATGCACCAACTAACTAAAGATGCTCTATCTTTCTTAGAGAACAATAAAGATAAAAAAATTGTTTTTACTAATGGCTGTTTTGACATCCTTCACTCTGGTCATATTAGTTATTTAAAAGAAGCTAGGGAGCAGGGGGACCTTTTATTTATTGGCCTTAATAGTGATAGCTCGGTGAAAAGACTTAAAGGTGATAAAAGACCTATAAATGATGAGAGGGAGAGAAAGTATATCTTGGAGTCATTAAAGTGGGTCGACTTTGTAGAAATTTTTCATGAGGATACTCCGCTTAATCTTATTAAAGAAGTAAGGCCAAGCCTCCTTGTTAAAGGTGGGGATTGGAAGCCTGACCAGATTGTTGGTTCTGACTTTGTCATGAAAAATGGTGGTGAAGTAAAAAGCTTGAGTTTTAAAGATGGCTTCTCTACCACGTCCGTTATCGATAAGATCTTAAAAATACATTAATGCCCGAGTCTTAAGCTCGGATAAGTGCCTAAAAAAAGGGAAAAAAATTCCTATTTTTTCCTCAAGTAAAAAACAGAGTAGACGATATTGTTATTACACAGCATGTGGGTGCTGTTAAAAAACAACTCTAAACATGGGCGTTTAGAATTTAAATGAAACCAAGGAGGATGTCATAGAATTCGAGGAGTAAACAATGGGTTTAAGAATTGCAACTAACGTCCAATCATTAGCAGCTCAAAGAAGTTTGGGTGCAACCAAAAGACAACAAAGTTCAGCACTAGAAAAATTAGCTTCAGGAAGTCGAATCAATAAAGCCGGTGACGATGCTGCTGGTTTAGCGATTTCAGAAAAGTTAAAGTCAAATATTCGTGGTACTCAACAAGCGACAAGAAACGCTGGTGACGGTATCTCATTAATTCAGACTGCTGAAGGTGGACTAAACGAAGTAAATAATATCCTTATTAGACTAAGAGAACTATCAGTTCAATCTGCATCAGATACAATTGGTGACAAAGAAAGAGCTTATAGTGATATGGAATTTCAACAACTAGTAACTGAGGTTGAAAGAATTGCTACGTCGACGACATTTAACGAGAAACAATTGTTAAATGGACAAGGTGAATCGATGGATTTTCAAATTGGGATTAACAATGTTCCAGCTAATGACAGAATCCAATACAATCCAGCTACACAAAGTGTAAAAACTGAAGCAATTGGAATTCAAGGTTTAAATGTTCTCACGAAAGGTTCTTCACAGGAAAACCTTGAGAAAATTGACCAGGCGATTAACTCTGTAAACACGAACCGTGCCCAACTTGGTGCCCTTCAAAACAGATTACAATCTACTGTGAGAAACTTAGAGATTCAAACAGAGAATATGTCTGCGGCGAACTCAAGAATTCGTGATACAGATATCGCTAAGCAATCTGCTGAACTAGCAAAGCAAAATATCTTATCAGCTTCTGGTACTTCAGTATTAGCTCAAGCGAACACATCTGGTAACCAAGCTCTTGGACTACTTGGATAAGAAAACTAATTAAAACCATTACAGTGCCCCTCTGAAAAGAGGGGCTTCTTTTTACTTAATGAGGAAAGCTTTTATTTATATATTTTCGATACTTGTTGCCCTTGAATTTTCAGCATTTTTTATGCCGAAAATTTTAAAAGATGAAATTGTATTTCTAGATGATAAAGCGTTAAATCGATCTACATTAAAGAAATTTGAAAAAATATATGATTTTAACTTGGGGTGGAGAGAAAGTAGAACCAGGGAAGATGTGAATTGGCTTTCTGAAGTTTATTTCTTTGGTGATTCTTTTACCTACGGTGACGAAGTTGAATATAATGAATCATTTCCGTATTTTTATGAGAAATTGAGCAGTGTTAAAACAAGTAATCTCGGTGTAAGAGGTTATGGTCTAGATCAGTCTCTTTTAAGGTATAAAAACAATTTATCTCGCCTTCAAGGAAAAAAAGTTGTTATAACAATAATAACAAATAGTTTGGGAAGATCATTGTCCGTTTACAGAAAGTTTGTACAGCCGAAAACAAAATTTGTCTTAACTAAGCCTCGATTTTTAAAAGAATATAATGATGATAGTTATACTATTTTTCAAAATCCAATAAAGGATGTTGGGAAAATAAAGAATGTAACGAAATCAAAATATGTAATGGGTTTAGTAAAATATGATTATTGGGGTACCCTATATCCTCCTGTTAAAAAAGAATTCCCTTTCTCTAGATATTACATTAATGAAACTTTGGTTAAATTAGTGAAGCAAAGGTTACTAAGTGGATATAGTGGGGAGTTGAGAGATATGGCTCAGGTATATTCAAAAGAAGAGGCTGTAGAGCTGTTGGAATTTTTATTAAAAGAATTTAAAAAAACTGCCTCGGTTAATAACAACGAACTTGTTTTTGTATATATTCCAAAAAAAAACGAGCTGAGCTTAAAAGATGAAAAATATCTGCCCTTAAGCGTTTTTAAAAATATTTGTAGAAGAGAAAAGATGAAGTGTGTTGATTTTTTTAAAGGAAGTAGTGAGGTTAAGCTGGATAAGAATGATTATGCAAAAAATGGACATTTAAATAAGAATGGCAATAAAAAAGTTGCTCAGTATTTATTGGAATATATTTAACTCCATTAAAATAGGATGTCTGAAAGGTCTGGAATCACACCCTTCAAACTGTTACCTCTTTGCTGATCAAGATTGTTCAAGAAGTGTTTCAATAGCTTCAGATGTTTTTCTTCTATAACGGAATGTTCAATGAAAGAGAGCCATTTTTCTGATTGAACGAGTTTATCGTAACTGGTTGTCAATTGTTTAAGAGTTGCAATAGATAAAAAGCTTGGATCATGTAAAAGATTAAACTTAACCTCTTCTGTGGAGCATGGAGAGTTTTTAGAGATTTCATCCCACCACTCACTTATTTTATTAAGCGAAAAAATATTTAGAATGCTGACTGTTGTATGAAGCCTAAAGTGAACATTCTCTCTGTAAGTTGATAAGCAATCCTTAATATTACTTTCAATAACATTCCATTTTGAAGGATAACGTATGTATTCGTTAAGTTCTTTATGGCCATCGATACTAAATCTGACTTTAACCTGCTTGAAATGCTTCCACGTATTATAGTAAGAGTCCTTAAATGGAATAGTTCCATTTGTATAATAATCAACAATAATATTTTTGCGAGTTTGACTAGGAATAGTGTTTAAAATCTCTAAATGACGATCGTTAATGAGTGTTTCACCGCCAACAAATTTAATTTCTTTTAAGTTTTCATATCCCGCTAGTGAAAACGATCTTGTTTTGAAGTCAAAATCTTGAGATTTCCAGTTTAAATCAACAAGTTCCTGTGTCCAGCCTAGTTTTTTGACTTCTTTTTCCCAAGTTGAACTAAGAAGAGGTTTACAAGTGTGACATGCTAAATTGCATTCTCTTCCCAAGAATAATTCGATATATTCAATATTTTCGGCTGATGTGAAGAGATTTGAATGAGTATTATATGCAAGTTTATTATGATGTTCTCTAAGACTTGTAATGCCGTGCTTTTCTTCTTTGTAACATTTATGACAAGCAGAAATTGTTTTATCTTCTAATGCGTTTTTTCTTACAGATTCAAAAAAAGAAGTATTATAGCTTTCTAAAAGGTTAGTAGTTGAAAGCTCTTTAATAGAAGTATCATAAACATCAAAACGACAGCAGGGACGAATAACTCCATTCGCATTTATTGTTATTCCATTCCAGAGAAGTGAGCAATAGCTTTTGTTATCTTTATTAATCATTTTTCGTTAATGTATTTAGCTTGCTCGACAAATACTGAGCAACTTTTTTATTTCCCTTTGCATTGTAGTGCAACCTTTTAGAGAAATCTAAATCTTTATTAAGTTTGATATTTTTTGAAAGCAGTGGAGAGGTGCATATAAAATTGTTTTTACGGCAAATCTCTAGAAAATTATTTAAAGGCACAATCGTTTCACTTACCTTGTCTACTTCACTTTGTTTCGGTAAATAATTGAATATTATTTGGTTACCATGATCTTTACTTAATTTCTCCATAGATTTTAACAAAGATGAAAAAATATCCTGAGCTTCTCCTTGTTTAAAAAACCAATTATTTGATCTCTTTTCCCAAAGAGATTCTTTGTTGAGAAAAATATATTTAAGCTCATTTAAAAGAGAAGGGTGAACTAATAGTCTGCTAAAGGGAAATGAAGCTTGAAAGGGGGGGATTTGTTTTGCCCAAAAATCTTGTTCAACGATATTGAGATAAAAACTAGATTTTTTGATCTTGCTGACGTCACGAATACTTTTAATAGGGTTAGCTATTTTAATAAGCATCTTTTTATCTTTGTCATAGATAACTCGAGGTTTTGTTAGAGGATTTTGAGATAGAGGACTTAAAAACTTTCGGTAAACGGATACAGAGCGTCTAATATCATTAGAGATAAAAGAAATGATTATAATTTTATTATTAATTTTAGAGATATCTGCTTTTAGTGAATAGTAGATTTGATCTAACCCATAGCCGTTGACGCCTAAGTTATTTACAGATTTATTTAAACTATTTTCGAGAAAATAGCTCCATGTTTGATCTTGTTCGACATCGTCACCATAGGTAAAAGAATCTCCATAACAAAAAATATCTGAATCCCAGTTATTATTTGACCTCGACTTACTTGCTATCCATCCACGTTCAAAACTGTAAATCCTTTTATATTTGTTAATTTCTTTTTGAGAGTAATTTTGGTTTCTAAGTATTGTGATTTGATGATGAAGTATATGCGTACCGATATAGCCGATAAGTTCCAGAGTTAAAAATAAGATAAATAACGATAAGATAAACTTCACTTCATCTATTGTAGCCTAAAAACTTCCTTTGGCATTATTCATGCATATTAATCACCATATTAATTAAAATCGCTAGTTTAAGGCGTAGATTTGTCTAATTTTTAGACAATAGGAGTTTAAAATGAACATCTTTAAGGTTTTAGTATTGTCACTTTTTATGGTGAGTACATTTGCTGAGCAAAAGAAGAAAGCTAAAAGAGTTGATATTCATGATTTTTTAGTAAGTAAAAAAATCTCTAAGCCTGAAGAGCCTTCGACATGGTCGATTGCTGGTGGTTATCAAAACCTAGGAACAAAAATTGCTCATGGTGAAAAATCAGATTCGGAATCGTTTTTTCCAATGGGGTATGAAAGTGATCTTACAATGCATGTGATGTCACTTCAGGTTAATAAAGAAATTATGGCCAGTAACTATATCTCGTTTACGGCCACAGGGCGATATGGATTGATTCGTGGTTCTGATAGTGATGTTCTTAATACTGAAAATATTCAATTTGAAGATAGTGCTAGCGGGAATGTTTATGGAGGAGGGCTAACTGCTAACTTAAATATGAAAGGTTTGGGGTTAAGAATTCAACCATTTGTTGGTACTCAATATATAGTTCACGATATTGAATACGCTCTTTCTTACGGACAGGTAAACGGGGGCGTGGTTCCTATTCAGTTAACGTATAATAATAAAAGAACATCATTGCAGCATTCTCTTGGTGTGAGAATGATGGATGAAAGTAAAAGTTTGATGTCATTTATTTCTGTTGATTACTTGCAAAATCAAAGTGACGATTTGTCAGTATTTGCTAAGCAGGGCGCGAGAGAGATTAATATTACTGAGCCAGCAGAGTTTGAGCAAAATGATCTGTCTTTTAGTTTGGGATTTGGCTTCCTCTTTTAAAATTTACATTTTTAAAATTTAGAGCTTAAATTTAGTTTACTTGGATGTAATCAATTAAAGGATAAGTTATGGATCGACTTATATTTTCTCTCCTCATTTCATTTATCATGTTTACTTCATATGCTTCTGATAGAGTCATTGGAGGAACACAAACTACTAATAAGGAACACCCCTGGCAGTTATCATTACAAACACGTTTTGGTGGACATCTCTGTGGGGCAAGTTTAATTCGTAATGATCTTGTTATTACAGCTGCTCACTGTGTGGATGCATTTGGTGCAAGAGACTTTCGCATCTACGGTAAGTCTTCAACTGGAGAAATGAAAAAACTTAGAAGGTTAGCAAGAGTAAAGAGTATTCATATTCATCCTGATTTCAAAGAGAAGAATTTGGCCCACGATATCGCCATACTAAAATTAAAAAGACCAATATCTTTAAGTTCAGAAGTTAAGACAATTCGTATTCCTGATAATACAAAGAATGATTTTAACTTCTCTGAAAACTTTAAAGGTATTGATGGAAAATTAATCTCAAGTGGTTGGGGTTCAAAAGAACCACCAAGTAATTTTCCAATTTTTTCTAAAGAGCTTATGGAAGTTGAAGTTAAGGCAATTGGTACGACAACTTTTGATATGAATGATAATGTTTTTAATCAAAACCTAATTCAAGATTTTAATATGAGTGATGAGATGATTGAGTTTCTTCTCAACCATAGTCCGAATGTTCTCATCACGACAGGGATGATTCCTGAAACTGGCAATTGCCTTGGAGATAGTGGTGGTCCACTTGTCTACTATGAGCAAGGTAAGGATCCTCTATTGGTTGGTATAACGTCTTATGCCGCTGGAGGCTCGGTTTTATGTAAAGGAATCGCAGGCTTTACAAATATTCAGGCATATAGGGATTGGTTAAGACAATTTATTGATTAATTTGGCCTCATTTTTGAGGTCATTTCTAACTGACTAGAATTAAAAAGTTTTAAATTGGCCTGAATATTGCCCTCTTTTTTCATTTTTAAACTATTGAAATTACGTGAAAATGCAATATTTTTACGTCTTACCCGTGTGAAACGCTAAAGTAAATAACTGACTCGAACGATAGGTTTTATGTCCGGTAGAAATAGTCGGATATAACTTTTAACAGGAGTCAAAAATGGGCTTAAGAATTGCTACGAACATTGCCTCGCAGTCAGTTCAAAAGAACTTGCGAGAAGTGTCTAACCAGACAGACAAGTCACTAGACAAGTTGTCATCAGGTAAACGTATTACCAAAGCAGCTGACGATGCCGCTGGTCTTGCGATCTCTAAAAACTTAGAAGCGCAAACCAAAGGTTTAAGACAAGCTACTCGGAATGCTAACGATGGTATCTCACTAGTGCAAACTGCAGAAGGTGGGTTGAATGAGGTTTCAAACATTCTTATTAGAATGAGAGAGCTTACTGTTCAGGCCGCATCGGATACTGTAGGTGAAAATGAAAGAGGGTTGCTGGATAAAGAATACCAACAGCTGACAACAGAAATTGATCGTATTTCACAATCAACAACATTTAACGGGTCTAACCTATTAAATGGTGAAGGTGAATCGCTCGACTTTCAAGTTGGATCTTTCGCTGGAGAACAAAACAGAATTACATTCCAATCTGATGTAACAAACGCAACTGCTTCATCAATTGGGGTATCTGGAACTGGGATCACTGAAAAGAGTGATGCTCTAGGATCAATTGAGGTTATTGACGAGGCAATCAATAATATCTCAAGTCAAAGGGCCGAACTTGGTGCGATCCAGTCAAGACTTCAGTCAACTGTTTCGAACTTAGAAGTTCAAACGATTAACCAAGATAGTGCAAGATCTGTTATCCAAGATGTGGATGTTGCTCAAGAGTCAGCCAACCTTGCTGCCGGTCAGGTGATCAAGAATGCTGGTATCTCTACATTAGCGCAAGCTAACAATATACCAAACGCTGCCCTTAGATTAGTAGGGTAATTAATAAGGGGAGGGTCAAATGATCCTCCCTTTTATAAAACTAAACGAAGCTTTAATTATTATTTTCAATATATAACGGAATTTTGGGAATTTTTGATTGGCAATGTTTCAACTATTCCCATTAAGCCCATCCCCCTCGGCACTGTCGAGGGGGTTATTGGGGCTTAGCTTGTCTAACATTGCACCTTGGCCTACTATGGCACTATGATCTGGACTTCAATCTCTGACATTCACATAAAGCCAAACGATGAGAGCTCTCAGGAAATCTTAATCGAGTTTTTAAAAAAGTCCTCTTCTTTAAAAGCTGAAAAAGTTTTTTTGTTGGGAGATATTTTTGATTTGATGGTAGGAAGTCATGACGAATACCTAGATCAGTATCCTGAAATATTTGGCGCCATAGCAAAAGGACAAAAAGAAGGACAATCATTTTATTTCTTTGAGGGAAACCATGATTTTCATTTAAAAGAATTATGGAATTCATTTTCTATGAGATTTCAAACACCAGAAGTTCATTATGTAGAAAATGAATTATTACTAAACTTCGATAATAAAAAAATACTTTTTTCACATGGAGATAATAGCTCGAAAGAAAATGTCGATTATAAGCTGTATAAAGGTTTTATTCGTTCAGGGTTTATTAAGCAGTTAAGTACCAATGTCGTTCCTTATAAAATTGTCGATAGTATTGGTGTTTGGGCCTCGAAAAAAAGTCGTAAATATTCATCATCATATGAAATTAAACAAGAGATTAAAGATAAGTATCGAGAGATAGCTTCTTATGAAGCAGGTCGTTTTCAAGCTGATATCGTTATTTCAGGCCATAGTCATATCGAAGACTATTATGAGTTTTCTAATAAAGTTTATATAAATAATGGAATGTCGTTGAGAACCAAAAAATTTGTAAAAATTGAAAATGGTCTGCCTGTTTTAGAGCAGCTTTAATGCTGTTTTAGTCCCATTTTAGCACCTTGTGTTTGTAAATTTTTAAATCAATTGTGTGAAATGATAAAGCTGTTAAGATGCAGCAATGAAACTAAGAGCACTATTGGTCATTTTATTTCAATTGGTTATTTTTAAGTCTTATGCAGAACCACAGGTAATAAAAGACTACTTTGAAAGAGAAGGTAATCCAAAGGCCTTGGCCCATCTTCAATGCATAAGAAACTATCTTTCTCAACAGACATTTAGATTAAAAGAGGTAAAAGGCGATAAGTCTAATGTTTATACCTTGGCAAATCGATGTAATGCCATTGAAGGTGATGGGCGAGATATTACAATCAATCGAGATGATGTTTCTATTATCGTTGATTATACTAAGACGTCAGTTAAAAGACGGTTTTATATACTAGATTATAAAAACGATAAAACGCGCTATTATTATGTAAGTCATGGTCGTTTTGGAAATACCTCTAGAAGTAATACTGTCTTAAGATCTCTTTCCAATTCAATTAAAGAGATTGCTCTTTATAGTAATAAGCCAGGAAGTAATGCTTCCTCTTCAGGACTTCATATTACAGGACATAGTTATATTGGAAAGTGGAGTGGTGCTGATAATAAAAAGCAATCTATGGTTCTTCATGGTATCGAACAAGGGATAAATGATAATTCGTGTGCTAGGGCCACGGTGATTTATGGTAATAGTTATATCAATGAAAATGGATCATATGCTGGCGTAAATAAAATGAGTAGTGGTTGTCCTATGCTTGATTATAGCTATGTAAATAAATTGATTTCACAAATAAGGGGATTCGGCGGTCACCTACCAGCTTATGTAAAAGAAAAAAGAATGGGTGGATCATTCTATTTTGTTTATGGGACAAGAGAAGAAGCTCTACCTGAAGATTATTATTGTAATCCCGAAAACTGGAAAAAAGAGTTAAGAATTAAATAGCTACTGTAAGCCTGCCATCTCTTGAAGTGTTTTCACTCTTTCATCATCAAAAATAGCACGAGCTATAGATTTTGTTCTTGTGATATTGTCTATCTCAATAGTTTCTTTTTCAACATAGACAAGTTTTGTTGCGACTTTTGCGATTTGAGGTAAGTGGGTAACGGTAATGACTTGTCCACTCGTAGAAATTTCATTTAAAGTGTCGGCAATTTTAACAGCTGTTTTGCCACCAATTCCTGTATCAATTTCATCAAAGAAGAAAATAGAAATGGATTGTCCCTCAGAAACAATTTGTCTTACAGCGAGAAGAATCCTACTTAGCTCACCACCTGATGCAATTTTAGCAATCGGATGAATACCTTCACCCTTATTTGTTTCGGCCATAAATGAAAGTTGAGTGATGCCATTTGGTCCTAATTGTTCACATGTATCAACAATTATTTTAAAAGTAGCGTCTTCCATATTTAGTTTGCGAAGAAGCTTTGTCAGTTTACCTTCAACCTTTTCAGAAATACTCACTCTCGATTGATGTAATTCTTCTGCCATTTTTAGACATCGATTATAGAGTTTATCTTTTTGTTTTAGCAGTTCAGCAAGGTTTCTTTCGAGAGAATTAAGTTCTTCTAGTTCATGTTCAAAGGCTGAGAGCTTTTGCTCTAAATCATCTGTTGAGCAAGAAAACTTTCTTTTGAGTTCTTGGTATTGGTTAAGCTCATCTAAAACAGTTTCTAGATTTTGTTCGAGGTTTTCAGCTTGATTATTGAGAAGTTTCGAAACCTCAAAAGAAAAATCTGAAAGTAATTGTTCGGCATCAAGTATCTTTTCAAGTGTCGCTTGAGGTATTTCATCTGAGGCCATATTAGAAAGTTTAGAAGCTTTACCAACAAACTGAAGAATGTTTTCTGGAGAGTCTTCCATCAAATATTTAACTTCCAGAAGTGTTTTTTGTCTTTTCTCTTGAGCTAATAATTCTTCTTTTTTATTGATCAGTTCTGTTTCTCTCTCTTTAGAAGGATTGATTTTGGCAAGTAATTTAATTTGAAACTCAAGATACTCTTTTCGAACTGTTGAAGTTTCCGCTCTATCACTTAGATTTTCAATCTCTTGAGCTATCGAGAGGAATTCATTATATGATTTTTGATATTTATCGAGTGGGTTACTAAGTTTTCCAAAAGTGTCTACCAATGAGAGTTGGTATTCATTGGTGAGAAGCTTTTGGTTATCAAATTGGCCTACAAGATCGACATAATTACGAGCAAACTTTTGAAGTAAATTAGCAGGACAGCTTTGAAGATTTAAATAAGATTTTGATTTTCCTTCGGAAGAAATTGTTTTTTTGATAATAATTTCTTCTTCTGAGACAGGAAATCCTTCTTCTTCTAAAAAAGAAGTGATGCGATTGTCGTGGCACTTAAAAATGGCTTCAACAACGGCAAGTTTAGAACCTTTTCTTACCATCTCACGAGTGGTTCTTGATCCAAGAATAATTTGGAAAGCATCGACAATTAAACTTTTACCAGCTCCTGTTTCACCGATTATGGCATTAAACTTTTGATCAAAATAGATAATCTGATTTTCAAAAGTGGCAAAATTACTAAGAGAAATGCTTTCTAAAAAAATGCTTTGATCTTTTTTCATTAATTTCTTCTCCCGTGTGTAAACTTTTCTTTTAGAGTTTGAAAATAGGTTCGTTCAGGATTGTTAATCAACTTAATATAGCGAGAATTACTTTTTTGAATTTTTATTGTGTCTCGACTTTGAACATTGACGAATTCTTGCCCATCCAAAGTTAAATTAATCATATCTGAGTTAGGTGGAATTCTGATATCAATATTTAAATTGTCCGGCACAATGAGTGGCCTGTGAGTCAAGCTGTGAGGACAAATTGGAGTTAGCGTTATGCCGCCAACAAAAGGATGTAAAATGGGTCCACCAGCTGCAAGTGAGTAAGCTGTTGATCCTATTGGGCTAGAAACAATTAACCCATCTCCTGAAAGATCGTAAAGGTGCTCATCATTACTTTCAACAGTTAAAGAGAACATACGACTGATTTCGTTTTTAGAAACGACAGCATCATTTAAGAAAAAACCTTGGAATATTTTTTTATCTTTTCTGGTAACAATTGTTTTGTAGAGATTGATTTTGGCTATTTCGACTTTCTCTTTTAAAACAAGTTCTAGTTGGTCATAGAGTTCGGCTCGAGAAAATTCCGTAATAAAACCGAGTCGCCCCATATTTACACCAAGCACAGGAGGAGATTTATTTGTACACAACCTTGAGACGCCGATAAGTGTGCCATCTCCACCAAGAGAAATGATGAGATCACTTTGAGTATGAATTTCTTTCATCTTCACAAGATTGATATATTTTGGAAGTGATTTAAAAATAGTCGTTAATCGTTTTTCTTCTGTTTCTAAAAAATTGACTGAAATTTTTCTTCGATTAAGCCAACTGCATAAGTTTGGAAGAATACTAGTAAAGACAGCTGTAGCTTTTGGTTTGAGGACAATACTAACTGATTTCGGACTAATTTTAATTTTTTGGTAACTCATTACTATCTTTGCCTAGAAATATTTCAATCGCTTTGGTCGTATCTTCAAATGGTTTTGATATAAGCTTACATCCATATTCTGCCGCTTTTTCTAGCACTTGTGGAGAGGAATAAGCTGTAATGATAATAAATTTATGTTTTATTTCTTCGGGACTAAACTTTGCCTTAGAATCTTCAATGACATCAAAACCTGTAATGTCTTGAAGCATTAAGTCACAAATAATACGGTCGTACTCATTACTCAGTATTAATTGAATGGCATTTTTTCCACTTTGCTCGACATCAACACTTGCCTGATGTCTTTCGAGTAATAATTTTAGGGACTTCTGAATCAGAGGTTCGTCTTCGACTAATAAAATACGCATGGCCAAGTTTACAAATTATTTGATGGGTATATCAAGTGTAAAGATCGTTCCGTTTTCATCAGATTTGGTAAGTCTTAAATCACCCTCTAGTTTTCTTGCCAGCCTTTGGCAGATATTTAATCCAAGTCCTGTCCCTTCCTGTTTCGTTGTAAAAAATGGACTGAAAATTTTACTGTGAAGCTCAGGAGGTATACCTGGACCATTGTCGATGATATCAATTGATACAAGGTTTTGCGATCGTTTGATATTCACGTTAATTAATGGTTTTTGTATGTTTGAGCAACTGATGGCTTGGCTACTGTTGATAATGAGATTGAAAATAATCTGAGAAATCCAGGTTGGGTTAGTTTGAATTTCTAAATTTTCCAAATCTGCTTCGGTATTAATTTTTTTCTCTACACTTTTAGACTCTGATTTTGTTAGGACTATGGTTTCCTTAATCAGAGAAATGAGCTCGACATTTTTTACTTCTGTTGATTCACGGTAAATATCACTGAAGTTTTTAATAATTGTTTGGCATCGCTCGATCCCTTTTTGAACTTCAATAAAAATATCTTTTTTGTCTTCGTCAGTCTCTAGATCAGTAAGTAGTTTACTTGTTAATGACAGCCCAAATAGGGGATTACTGAGTTCGTGTTTTAAAGTATTAATTAATTCTCCTAGGAGGCTGACTCTTTCGTTGTGATAGATGTCGATACTATTATTTGTGTCAGCAGGTAAGTAAACCGAGAGAAGTGTATTATTGTCTAGCCAGTACTCATGGCATTTTTCAGCGCTGTTTTGTGTAATGGGTTTATTCTCGTAGAGTATAATTTCGTTTTTATCTGTAATTCTCAAACGGTAAGGAAAGTTCTTAAAGGCAAGATTAAGTAGCTCAATCCGACTATTGTTCATATCACTTTTTAGTGCACTAAAAATGAGAGGTCTTAGCTGGTGTACGTTTTTATTAAAGATATCTTGCTCTTCATCTCCGGGGGGAAGAAAGTCATTATGAGATAGAATGAGAATAATATTATGAGTATCAAAAGATAAGATACTCGCTAAATATGTTCCAACACAGTTAAAAAACTGAGTTTCAGAATTTATCTGATTGAATAGTTTATTTTTACTTTTTTTGATCGTTCGATAAACATTATTAAACTCTGAGCTGTTGATAGTTGAAGAGTAGAGTTTCGAATTTATCTTTTCATAGCTATTACTTTGCGCTGTTGGATTTCCTTTTTGGTGAGAAATAATCTGGCAATACTGAAAATTAGAAAACTCTTTGATATTGAGTACAACGGAAGGAAGAGTTTGAAGGTTTTGAAAAATCGCTCTGTTTTTTAACAAAAAACTATTTTTAGATTGGATATCAGCTGCTTCTGGTGACGTAGGTAAGCTTTTTTCTATGTTTTTCTGATTTGATGAAACTAAATGATGATAACTTTTTTCTAGAAGTTTAATCTGATTACTTTGCTGTATGAGAGCATTGTTTATAGAGCTTTGAGCAGCACTAGAAGAGCTTTTTAATTGTTTTGCATTTGCTTCATCAATGGAATTGCTTTTATTTTCCATTGCGTTAGATTATCGACCAGCTCATACTCAAGCAAGTCACTAAGCATGATAATATCGTCATTTTCTTTTGCTGGAAGAATAGCTTTTATGACTGATAAGAGATGGATTTCTAACTCTTGAAGAATACTGGCGTTTTCAACTTGTTTTTTGAAATTTGTTTTAAGGGTGCTGTGAATTCTAGAAATGAGTTGAATGTATAAATCTAAAATATCAACAAGGTCTGAAAAAAGAACATTAGCCTCTTCTACTTTATCTTGTTTATAGAGAGTAACCAGTTCCATTATATTCTCTGTTAAAATATCAATATACTCGCTACAAGAATCGAGTGCTTCAAACGTGAGTTCAAGATTGTTCTTTGTGAAAATAGAGACTTTAGAAGCATCACTTAGCGCAAGCTCCATTGGAATATCATCCACTCTTGGATCATAAGTATTTCCATCAACTTCCAGTTGTGTAATGACACTATTACTAAATTCGTTTTTATTGAGAACAATATCAATTAATTCTGACAATTTATTTGGAGTAGTATCAGATTCAAATTCATTATTATTTACAAAGATGCTCATTACCTCTCCTTGGGCGCAGATTTTGAGAACTTAGATTCTCTCAAAGTGTTTTCTAGAAGTTCATATACAATTGATAAGACTGTTTCACTGTTTTTATAGGCCATACAGCTTCCATATGAAAGCTCAACAAGGTTTTCACCTGGGATATTAGCCTTGATAACGTTTGAGTAATCGATAATTGGTGTTAAGAGTGGGTAAGCTGTTTTTAACATTGAAATAAGCTTGTCAATCTCATCAATTTTTTCAGATTTCTCTTGTAGTGTTGCCACATTTGGACTTTGTTCACTTAGTTCATTTAACACTTCTTGAGAGTACTTTTGACCAAAAATAAAAAGATCGCGTAGATACTTGATCCCTTTGATAGTTGTAAACAATTCGTTATATGTTTGTTTGGTTAGCTTTGGAAAACGATGATTCTCTTCAGCTTCAGAAAGGCGATAAAGCCAAGCCATCCTTAAAAAAAGTTTAATTGTCGATTTTGAATCTAGTTCGTGATCATTAATTTTTTCAAGGAAGAGATTATTATCTTCAGTAAATCTTCCTTTAAAAATATTTAGTGAACTGAGATGAAAATCAGAGATACTTTTCTTTAGCTTTTCAGGGGCAAGTTCATTGTGATTTACAAAAGAAACAATGAGTTCGTAAGCAGCTTGATAAGATATATCGGCATGACATTGATAAAAGCTACAGGCATCATCAGGAAAGCACGGAAAGCAGCTTGTTTTTGGAGATACAGCAAAGCTGTATTCCCCATACGGTATCGTTTCTTCTGGTCTTACAGTTCCAAGCGAAAAGGTAAGAGTTGGAAGTTGAGCAATTTTTGCTAGATGACTTACCATTGAGTCATGACCGATAAAATGGCTTGATTCTTCAATTGTATTATAAAGTTGCTCTATGCTTGTTTTTCCAGTCAGATTGATCAACTGCCCATGAAAAGGCTTAATGATAGGATCATTAAAAATTTCATCTGCAAGCTTCATTTCATGGGGTGATCCCACGATTTGAACTGTTAAGTTAGAATTGTTTTTTAAAAGTTTGTAGATGATTTCCTTCCACTTTGAAGGCTTCCAATGCTTTTTGTCTAAACTGGCAAAGGGGTGGACGACAATTTTATTTTTGTCATGCTTTTTAAGTTCTGTTTGTTTTCTTGGAAACGTATTTCCGATAATTTTCTTATAAATATCAACGAGGGAGAAACTATTAAAGGATCCACCCATAACATTGCTGTATAAATATTGTGACCAAGGGTCATAAACGACGATTTCGTGGTTTAAATTGAAATATGTTCCAAGTCTATTGTCAGCTTGAATGAGGCTACATAAATAATTCGCACTATTAGAAAAGCTGAGATTTAAAAGAGCATCAATTTTTTCAGATGAAACGTTTGAGACAAAATTCTTAAGATATTTTGTTAAACTCTCTGGATCATTGTCTTTCGCAAAGGCTTCTTTGAAGTTTAAATAGTAAATTTCATCAAAAACTTTTCGCAAAAGAAAGTCTAGCGGCTTTGCAAATTTTTCTCTCGCAACAAGTTTTAATTTTAGATGGGGAAGGTTTTCTTTTAACCCTTCACAGGCTTGCATTGTTTGTAAGAGGTCTCCAAGTCTTGTGACCTGAACAATACAGATGCATTTAGTTTTTTGGTCACTCATTGATTTCTTCTTGAATGAGGCTGGCAATCAGTAAGTGGTATAAATCATCCTCCACTAGTTGCTTACCTGAGTTTACTTTTTCTTCTAATGAAGAAAAGAGTTGTTGTAATTTGTTCTCATCAGACATTGGTTTCACCAGTAGCTGTTCTTTGAAGTTCAGCAATTTCTTCGTCCATTCCAACTTTATTGAGCTCATTTATAATTAGTTGGATGTCATTTTTAAGAGTGAAAAGAAGCTCATTTACTTCTTTTACGCCCTGATCTTTATTTATTGAACTAAGTGACTCAAGTCGAGATTTAAAGATAAGAAGTGGTATTCTTGCCAGCGTCTCTTCTTTTGAATGATCAAAAAGAATATCAAGGCACTCTACAAATGTATTGGTATTAACTTGATCAGTTTTCATTTGATGAAGAGCTCTGATAGTGTTGAGAAGTGTCCTCGAGATATTAGTAAAACTTTGCTTTTGATCTTCTACCCATTGATTAAGATTAGGGTTATCGAGGTCATTAAAAGCGGTAATATCAAAAGATATACCGGTCAGCATTTGAGAGACAATTCCTCTTGTGAAAAAGCGTGTATATTCAGATTGATCGTTAATCGAGCCTGCAATAGGCATAAGTGTCGTACCAATACGATCCTTAACTGGCTTGAAGACTGCCCATGGGCCAGGAATATCTAATTCAATACTAGGATTTAAAAAGTGTTCAATCGTATTATTGAGTGTTTCGTTTAGTGAATCAAAATGAATAGGTGAGAGAGCTTCTTTCGATTCGTAATTTCTTGTGTCGGGGTTAAGTGTAATGACTAAGCTTCTTTGATTGATACTACTTTGTAGAAAAAGCGGTGCAGGACCGAGAGATACCTCAATACAAGGAGTATCTGTATTGTCTGCCATGTGCTTTGTTAGCGTATCAGGAGTGATGACAACATCGATATTAATTAAGACAGAGGTAAGGGCAATAATATCAGATTCAACGGTAATTAATTTTTTCCCAAATTCTGCATTTATTCTTTCCGTATACTCTTTCTCATCTTCGGCAGGTGAATGGAGTAGGATTGGTATCGTTCGACTGTCTTCATGAAGTTTTTTAATAGTGTTAACGAGAACTTCTTCTGGAATATCTTTTGAGGCCATTGAAGATTTAAGCTGAACTCCAACAATCTGAACATCATTTGTCTTATTTTGATTTATTTTTCTAATTTGATTGAAGTTCTTAAAAGCCGTTTTATTGTGATTAGCATTAGTTTTGAGTTTGTCTTCAGCAGTAACGGGCGCTGTATCTGTCATAAGGTGAGTGAGGTCGTTAATATTGAAGGCGGAGTTTGAAATGAGGTCAGTCGTATTATTATAAATAATTTGCCAGTCATTATAATTTTGAGTGTTATTTTCTAAATTAAATGATGTACCAGCTATCTCGCCATGACCTTGTTGGAAATCAATATAGCTACAAATATAAGAACTACTTCTGTCGTTTGAGTAGTTAACGACTCTATCCCACGTTGTTTTTTCAAGCGAAGAGAGAGATTCCGTTAATTTATTAAGCCCCCATGCATCACTATAGATATCATTCTTGTGATAACTAATAATTTTTTTCCTAGGAATTGTGTAAACCTTTTTAACGTGATTGATAATACTCGCTGATTTTTTGAATTCATCAAAAACTAATACACTTATATTTGAACTTGGGTTGTTCTCATGAATTGAATTGATAAGATGAGACATTTGTAATATGTCTCCATGCCTCTTTAGGTTAACAATTAGTATATCACTCATTTAATTCCCCAGTACTATTTGTTGTTACAATTTCTTTGTAAGACATAAGTAAAAACTCTTCAGCCGATTCAATTCTGTTAGTTTGAGAAAGCTCTCTCAATAGCTGTGGAAGTTCACCTTGTTCAATATTTTCAAAATACTTCTTTAAAGGTTCACTCTTTATTAAAGCTTCGACATCACTTATGTTCGTTGAAGCGTTATGCTTCATAAAAGAAGTATAAAAATCTTGGCATAATTTAAAACTTGATGGATGTGAAATCACAGCAGGCTTACTGACCATAAATTCAACCAGGTCCTCTGTAAGATAATATTCCTCAATGGTTTCAAAATTATAAACTTGAATATGATCGTCATCGATTGAAAAACCATTTTCATAAAAGGCATCGATAATTGCTTTAACAGGTTCGATGACAATGATTCTGTAGCTTTTATGATTTTCTTTTAGAATATTTTCAATTGCTCTTAGGTGATAACCAAAACCAAGGCCAAAAATTAAGACGTTTGAGTTTGCTTCAAGAGTTTCTCGTTTTAAATCAGCAAAGTTTTCAGCTTCACTAACGGGCTTATAAGCAGAGTGAAGATGAATATCATTAATGACGGGAATCCTGTCTCCACTTCTCGTTTCTTTAATATTAATTGTAAAATTAGAGTACATTTCCACTCCGAGTGTTTTTTATATTTTTTAGAATGTTTATAAGTTGAACTATGGTGACCATATCTCCTCTTCCTTAAGAATTTATGGTTATAGAAAGAAACCATTCATTGGTCCTTACTAGCCTATATTTCCTCATAATAAGCGACCGATGTCAATTGGGATGTACCAATTACAGAGTTGTTTTCGTCTAGGAAAATGTTTAAGTCGGGTACTCTGTTATCTAACTTTATTAAGATTATAACCTTTAAACTTATCTTTGTTTTTAAAGGTCGTTGCAATTTCCTGAGTAGTTTTATCTTTTTCTTTATTTAGTTCAGATAAAATGTCTTCATCTAGGTTTGCGATGTCATTTGTTTTGATAGAGATATCATGTATCCATGCTTTGAGAATATCTACTGCTTCTGGAGTGCTGAGATCTGTATTGTATTGGTCAATTATACCTTCAATTTCATTTTGCTGGTTTTGAACAAAGTTAACCAAGCGACCTCTGTTTTTACTAAAGAAATCGATTCGCTCAATGTCACCTTCTATACAAGAGTTGAGCAGTTTTTGTGACGCCATTTTGACAAGGTCAATATTTGAGAGGTGTCTGATTATTTTCTCTTCTAGTTCTTCCATTAAGTTCATGAGGATACCTTTATTTTAGCCAGCTTTTTCGGTGGTAGACTTTTCTTTTCGAAGGTTTTTAATGGCCTCAGACCAACCTTCGTAAAGAGTATTGAGAACACTGAGGGCACCCTCAAGAGGTTCCTTGTCTATTTTTATATTCGCTTGAGTAGAACTATAAATTAAATAGTCATAAAGTGAGGAAAGCTCTTTTGCTACATCACCACCAACTTCGAAGTCTAGACTATTATTTAGCTCGATAACGATATCTTGTAGCTTGCCAATATGTTCGCCTTTCTTTCCGATATTGTTTTCTTCAATAGCAGTGATTGCTTTTTTACAGTGCTTAATAGCTGCTTGATACAGCATAAGTAGAATCTGCTCTTTACTTGCTGTATGTATAGAGGTTTTCTTATATGCTCCTAAACCGTAACTCATTTTTCCTCCTTACATGGATTCATTATGTTACTCCTAAACTATTTTAACCTAATTGAGGAATTTGTGGGCCAGCCCCTGCTCCAGCCCCTAAAGCGGCAATTCCTGCCCCCTGACCTTTGATTCTAGAAATTGTACTTTCTAATCTTGCAAACTTATCTTTTAAAGTTCGCTCTTTTTGGTCAATTACTCTTTGTCTCTGTTCTATTCTTCGATCAATTTGATCAATATTACTTTGGATACCTTTTGATCTTGTGGTGAGGATTCCGTTTGGATATCTAAGGGCACCATCAACGACATCTGAAAAATTTCCAATAAATCCTTTGGAATAAGTTCCATCAGCTAGAGTTGTTCCCACTAAAATTTCTGAAACAAGGCTATAACTTTTGGCCACAACAGAATCAAACTTTTGTTGGTCAACCTCAAGAAGACCACTTCTGTTGAAAACAATTCCGAGATCACCAATTCTTTTGAAGCCACTATTTGTTTTTATATCTTTAAAAACGACAGAGCGAATCCTTGATTCTAGGTTTTGTAAAAGAAGGTCACCACCAAGGGTTGATGCTGTATCGGAGTTTTCATCAAGCCTGTTTTGCTCATTAATAAATTTTAAAACTTCATTCACGATATCGACAAAATCTGTAATTTTGGCAGAAACTGCTTCGCCATCATCGGCAATATTAATAGAGAATTCCTCACCAGGCTGAGCTTTTTTCAGATCTAGGGTGACTCCAGGAATGAGCTCATCAACTTTATTACCAGGTACTTCAACTTCAAAACCATCAATCTTAACAATGGCATCCTGAGCAGGCCTTTCTTCATCGATATAAAAATCTTCTTCACCATCCACAAAGTAAAAGTAAGGAAACTCTGCTCTTTCGTTGTCTCCGGTTCCATTCAAACTAAGAAGTAATCTCCATGGAGTTTCACTACCAGAACCATCATCGATAACAGTTGCATTAAGTCCATTGTCAGCATCTTTATTAATAAGATTGGCGATTCCCTGAAGGGTAGCATTGTTTTCATCGATATAAATTTCTCTGCTATCACCATTTGGCATAAAGTATTGAATAAAACCAACACCGGTATATGTATCATCCTTGCTACTAAAGCCAGAGCTTACAGCTGAAGACTTTTGAGCTAGCCTGACAACTTCAAAACGATAGTTACCTGGGTTTACCTTATTCTTATCGAATGCAACATCAACGAGGTCGCTATTGGTGTCGACTTTCAATTCTCTAAGTGATCTTGCACTGGCATTATTATTGAGATTTGTTTTGACGTTTTTCATCATGTCGATGAGTTCTTGAACGAGCTTTTTCTTATTTTTGATTTTTTCCTTACGAGCTTCCATTTTTTGCAAAGGAATCTTTTCGGCAGCAACAATTTGCTTTACGATGTCTTTGGGAAGACCGGTATTAATGGAACCAAAAGAAATACCCAAACTTACTCCTCCATGAGTGCATTTGAGGTTACAATAGCTTTAAGCACTATACCCCAATAAACAGAATAACATGATTTGTGTGGGGCGCAAAAGAGGCTCTAGAAGGGGCATGAATTGCATGGGAATAAAAAAAGCCGGCTGTGGGGACCGGCTTTTGTGATTCGAGGAATACACCAACCTTGGTTAGTGTACTTAATTGATCGGGAATTATGGATAAAACTTTAGTAAAAGAGTCAAAAATTGTCGTTTTAAAGTCAAAATTCTTTTTAATTCGGGCACTTACATACTTTGGTTTTCTCTTATTACCAGTCTGGATTCAGAAGTCTCTTTATCTAAACCAAGGCATTCAAGTATTTATTATGATTCTCTATGCTCTCTTTATATGCGGGCAATGGTTCATGCTTGGAAAAGAGATTGATCACCGTTTAAAAATTTATTTCCGAGTAAATTCCTCTATCGATCGAGTTGTTTATCGCCTGTACTTGGGCATGTTCTTTTTTGTTTTGTATTTCAATATGCTGGCCTTGTTGCCGTCAAAGTGGATTTATAATTTCTTTTGGATAACGTGGGTCATTCTGGGTCTTTTTTATTCATGGCCAACAAGAGGAAAGATCATTGAAGAGTCAGTTTCCACAAACTTCTCTGAGTTTCGTTATTTGGACTCTTTTGAAAAAACGCTCGTCGGTCTCGTTATCGCCTTATTGGTTTTTTCATTACCAGAACTTCCTAAACTAAATAATCAAGAAGCGTTAAAATTAATATTTGATCCCAACGATAATATCACTTCTCAGTTTTGGACTTTTTTAAAAGTTAGTTATTATCCTTTTTATCGCTACCCCCATCTTTTTAAAGTTGCTTGGTCAATTTATTTTTATTTTGTAGGAACAAGTTTATTCTTACTCACGTTTTATGCCCTTTTACGATACTTTGTCTCACGGAGGTTATCTCTCCTAGGAACCTTTGCCTTCATTTCTTCCTGGGGTTTTTCGAAGGTTTTAGTAGGAGATCCCGGGGCAACATTGATTCAGACATATGGGATATTATGGATATGGGTATTACTTTGGGTATTAAAAAGTGCGACTTATAGAACAGGGCTTTTTCTTGGCCTTGTTGGTTACTATGCCTGCTTATTAAATAAAAGTTGGAGTTTATTATCGGTAGCGCTGATAGCTCTCTTTTTTGTCATCAGTACCAAGCACAACACAAGATGGTTTAATAGACAGATCTTTAGATATGCATCTTTTGGTTTAGTACTCACCTTCATCTCGATGTTTTTAAATTTTCGCTTTGGAAGTGGATGGCCTGTTGATGAACTTGTTGAAACTTTTCATGCTGTTTTCACCAGAAAAGCATTTTATTCACTTTCATTCTTTGGCGTAGCTGTCTTGTTACTAAAAGCCTTTTTACCTTCGTTGAAACTACTGACCAACTTTAAGTATGACATGGAGCGCTTCAAGCAATTAGCAATTGGTTGCCTCATTTTGCTTATCTTTTCATTAACAGTTGATCAGTCGGTTTTTGGCTATTTTCAAATCCAATGGATGATCGTTTTACTAAGCTTAACGCCACTTGAACTTCTTTTTCAGACCATTAGTAAGCTACGTTCTTCAAGAAATATGATCTATTTGATCTACATTTTAATTTGTTTATTAGACAGTCACTTTGAAGGAAGGGTGAAGATTTTTCTAAGAATCTTTAAGGAAATACCCTTTTAAACCCAATATATGAGTATTTAGCTTTGGAGAGTTAAGGTTTAGTCAGAATGTGAATAACTCTGTGAGAAAAATTCAATTTGAAAAGAAAAAATTTAAAAAAATTGGAAAAGTTAAAATTTTGTCCGCTAAATAGCTAAAAATATGGACATAATTAAAACTTATATTTTTTTCACTTGATTTTAAAAATGTGGAAAACTTGTGAGAATTTGTGGATAAAAAGTTAAAACGTATACGAATGTATGATTTATTAAGGTTTTGTTAGATGCTATATTAACCGAGTTCTGTACTCGGTTTATGTTTTATAAAAGCCTTTAGGAGCTATCATGTCTTTCAAAGTGAAAGATCATTTTTATAAGAAAGCAAAGAAAGAAAGTTTCTTGGCCAGAAGTATTTATAAGCTAGAAGAAATTGACAAAAAATATAAGGTATTAAAGGCCGGAGATAACCTTATTGATCTTGGTTATCATCCAGGCTCATGGGTGCAGTATGCGGCCACTAAGGTTGGTAGAAAGGGAAGTGTTATAGGAATCGACATCAAACCTGTTAATAAAAAACTAGTTCACTTGGATAATATCAACTTATACGAACAAGATGTTTTCGAGTTTGATCCAAGTGAGTTCTTAGGTGATAATAAATACTTCGATGTGGTGCTGTCTGATATGGCACCAAACACTACAGGGATAAAGTCTGTTGATCAGGATAGGAGTTTGGCGCTAGTGGAGTCTGTTTTTGAACTGTTACCTAGAATGCTTAAAGTTGAGGGGAACTTTGTTATAAAAGTTTTTGATTCTAATGATGCTCAAGTTTTTCTCAAGTCTCAGAAGAAGAGGTTTCATTCTTTTGATTACTTTAAACCCAAGTCAACTCGCTCTGTTAGTAAAGAGTTCTTTTTGATTGCGAAAGGATTTAAGGGTGAATAGGTCGAGACTAAAGTTAATTACATTTTTGTCACCGATCGTTTTCACTGCTTTTGCCGCCGCTGGATATTTCTGGCATCAAAACGAAGAGAGCATCAAAGAAGCCAAAAGAATTATAGAGCTAGAAAAAGTTCAAACCATTGCAACTGAAAAAATTATCTATGGAAACGAGTATTCTTCGAAAGTTAACCTCGGCGATAAGCAGTACGGGGTAACCTATACTATCGACGAAGACCTTCAAGCTTATGTAGAAAAACTATTAAAAAGATATCGTTCAGATTATTCGTCTGTTGTGATTATTGATAATAACACTGGTGAAATTCTAGCGAACTCAGGATGGGCGAGAGAGCTTGGACCTAGTTATTCATTAAATTTTTCATCAACCCATCCATCGGCCAGCTTGGTTAAAATCATTACAAGTGTTGATCTTTTAGAAAATGATCGAGTTCACACTGATTCAAGATTTTCTTATCGTGGTAAAGGTACAACTTTATATAAGTATCAGTTAAAAAATAAAACTGATAGATGGACCAGATCTATTTCATTTAAAATGGCCTTCGCGCACTCTAATAATGTTGTATTTGGAAAAGCGGCGATTAATAGATCGAGTGCTTCAAGCATCTATAATACCGCGACTAAAATGGGATTTAACAAAGATCTGATGGATGAGGGCTTACTTTCTAAGTCGACGTTTAAAATGCCTGAGGATCAATACAATATGGCAGAAATAGCATCGGGCTTTAATCGTAAAACGATGATGAGTCCGATTCATGCAGCTGTTCTTTCCTCTATCGTCGCAAATGACGGACATCTTGTTGAGCCGCGCCTGATTGTAAAAATTGATGACCTTAGTGAAAATGAAACAATTTATGAAAACGAGATAGAAAAAAGAAAAGTTCTCTCAACTGATACGAGTAGAGAGCTCAAAAAAATGATGAACCTTACGGTCAAACGTGGAACAGCACGGGGTAGCTTCAGAAGAATGAAAAGCACTCTTAAAAGTGGCCTTATAATGGGTGGCAAAACAGGCAGTATCACTGGCGGGATTCCATTTGGTAAAAGAGACTGGTTTACCATGTATGCTATTCCTCGACATTCTATTGAGAATGATAAGGGGATCTCGATCGCCGTCATGAATGTGAATGTAAAAAAGTGGTATGTTAAGTCTACATTTTTAGCAAAAAAAATAACGGAATATTATTATGGAAGTGATGAGCACCTACTGTCTTATCGCTCTAAATAGAAATGTCTGAAGCTGCATTAATGGAAGAAAAAAGCAAAGAAGTTCCAAAGAGAAGATATTGGAAAGAGATCTCTTTTGTAGGTACTCTTCTCGTCTTATTTTTTGCGATCAAATCTACTTGTTATGAACCTTTTCGAATACCTTCAGGGTCTATGATTCCAACGCTTATGGTTGGTGATTTCATTCTTGTTGATAAACTGTCTTATGGATTAAAAGTTCCTTTTTCTGGAGGGAATATTTTAGGATACAACTTCGATCCCGTTTATCTTACGACATGGGGTGAGCCTGAAAGAGGTGATGTTGTTGTTTTTAAATTTCCAAAAGACCCAAGTATTCACTTTATTAAAAGAATCGTTGGTGTGCCTGGAGACTACATCGAAATTAAAAATAAGATGGTTTACATAAATGACGAAATGGTTCCCGTTGAAGAGATTAGCGGTGATAATTTTAAAAATGATTTGGGTGGAAAATATAGCGACTTTAATCTTAAATTCTATAAGTCTAAGCTTGGTGATAACACTCATGTTGTGCAGTACGATCAAGATAATTTTTATAGAGCTGACTTAGAGAAAAAAAGAATACCAAAAGGGTATTATTTTGTTCTAGGAGATAATAGAGATTTCTCTCATGACTCTAGATTTTGGGGCATGGTTCCTAAAAATTTTATTAAAGGCAAAGCTTCTCTTGTGTGGTTTTCCATGATCCTTCCAGAAGATGAAAAAAACGATGAAAACTTTAAAATTCGTTATGGCCGTATTGGCGCTCCCATTCTCTGACTTTTTTAATCTGATAAATTTGTGACATAGACTTATTTGCTGTAATTGCGAGTGGTATTGATTCGATATATGATGGAAAATACTAAGGTTAGTTATAAAAAAGAGAATTATGGTAAAAACTTATATCCCGATATTAATTGTATTTTTAACTCTGAGTAGCGCTACTTGGGGAAAAAATAAAAGTCCAGAGTCGCTTGTAAAAACTTATGATTTACGGACTTATAGTCCAGTTAAATTTGATCTAAAAGATCTCGTCTTTACTTTAAAAAGTGATGAAATCACCAAGCAGGTTAAAAAGTTGATAGCTACTGCAGATATAAAAGATGTGTCATTCACTTTTTATTGGATGTTCCCAGGGAAAGCGGCTATTGAAGTTAATGGATTACCCAATGGTTTTGAGAGAATTAAGACAAATCTCAAAAATATGGTTCTTCAAAGATTAGATTTTATTATTCCACAAAAATTAGGAAATACGTTAAGAAGTTATAAGCTATCACTAGCCGGACAAAAAGGTGATCGTTTACTTGTTCTGGCAAAAGACAAAACAAATATCAAAACAATAAATGAAATTAAACTTCACTTTATAGACACAGGGATGCTTAAAAAAATAGAAACGAGCTCTCCTGCAGGGTATGAGTCTTTTGAAAAGGACATGAGTACTAAAAGTTGGAGTCATAATAAGTGGGTATTGGACGAATTGAAGGTAATAACAATCTCTGGTCTTAAGAAGACAGCTACAAACTATAAGTTAGATTATGGAAAGGTAGCAGGGATGGGATTTGTGAAAGAAATCGAAATTTCTTCAGTCAGTGAAATGCAGTTTTCCGATGGTAAAGAAGTTAAGAAAAATAGAGTTGAAGATTTTCAAACTGTTGAATTTTCTAATTATAAAGTTAATGAGGGTCTCGCCAGAAACTATTTTAGAAAGCAGAAAAAAGAATAGCGAAAGGTAAAATATGAGTAACGAAGTTAGAGATAAAATTAAAAAGTCACTTGATACTGCAAAATCAGTAATTTTTGGTCAAGATGATTTACTTGAAGGTATTGTCGCTGGCTTAGTATGTGAGGGACATTTATTGATTGAAGGTATGCCTGGTTTAGGAAAAACGATGAGTGTCTCTACGATGAGTAAGCTATGTGATTTATCGTTTAAGAGAATTCAGTTTACGCCAGATTTACTACCATCAGACCTGATTGGAACAATGGTTTACAGTCAACGATCAGAGCAGTTTACTACCAAGTTTGGACCTATATTTACTCAGCTACTCTTAGCTGACGAGATCAATAGGTCTCCGGCGAAGGTTCAAGCTGCGCTTTTAGAGGCAATGGCCGAAAAGCAGGTAACGATTGGCGAAAATTCCCATAAACTCTCAAGTCCTTTTGTTGTTCTTGCGACCCAAAATCCGATTGAGCAAGAGGGAACCTATCCACTGCCAGAAGCACAGATGGATAGATTTATGATGAAGATCTATGTGGATTACCCTGAGCTTGAAGCGGAAAAGAATATTCTGGATTTAAAAAGTAATTTTCTCGATGGTTTAGACTCTGAGCTTTCGACTGATGACTTACTTTTGGCAAAAGATGAAATAGAGAAAGTTTATGTTGATGATAAAATTAAGGATTTTATTGTAAAGGTTGTTCATGCAACAAGGCCTGGTAATAAACTGTTCAATAAAAAGTACAATGGAATGATTCAAGCTGGTGCATCACCACGTGGTGCTATTTGGTTATATCGTATCTCAAAGTATATTGCTTATATGGAAGGTTCTGATTATGTTTCACCTTCCCATGTGATTAAAATTATCCCTGACGTTTTAGGCCACAGAATGATTTTAACTTATGAAGCAAGTATAGATAATATCAACGCAAGAACACTCGCAACTGAAATAGCGCAATCGTTAATTTAAAATGGATGTTGTAGAATTAAGAAACTTAGTAGCCAGGATTAAAACAAATCTTTTTAAGAATTCTAACTTCTATAGCATTGGCGTATTAAAATCACACTTCAGGGGATCAGGTTTAAAGTTTAAAGAACATCGAGTTTACACTCATGGTGACGATGTCCGATTTATTGATTGGAAAATTTTAGCAAAAACATCAGAGCCCTATATCAAAACATTTGACGAAGAAAGAAATATTGAAATAGCGGTGCTCATTGATGCTGGGCCTACGATGTTCTCTGGCGTTGATAAGAAATCGAAGCTGCAAGCCGCCGTGGAGCTTTGTTGTTTACTTTATTTAATCGCTGCTGAAACAAAAGACTTTATTCACGCTGTAATTTCTTATGAAAAGATAATTAATTTACCAAAACTTAATGGTGAAAAAGGTATTGCAAGGTTATTTTCTGTGCTTGAAGAAAATGGGATTGTTAATAGTAGAGGCGAGTTTATTACGGATGACATCGCCATAAACCATAATCAAGATATTACTAAAGACATTTTGAGGCATCTTAAAAAGAAGAGAGAGGTTGTAGTCTTTTCTGATTTTAATAATGCTATAAATTGGGAAACGTTAAATAATTTTTCATCTTACTCAAATTTACATAGTTTTCGAATAACATCACCTCTAGATCGTGCCATCAAAACACCTTATAGATTTAATTTTAAAAGCAAAGGTCTGTTTTCAAACTTTAATGAAATTAAATTTGAAGATAAAGATAAAGAGATGAAAAGTAGAAGATATCATAACCTCAAATTAGAAGATCGGTACCTAGAGGACTTCATTAAGAATATGATATGAAAATTGTTTTAATAATAATCACCATATTTTCATGTAGCTTAAATGCCTATGAGGTACAGGGAAAATTAGAAAATTTAACGGAAAATAATATAGTCAAAGAAGCGGATACATTTTCTGCAAAGCTGGTTTTGTGGCCTTATGAGGCAGAAGATGAAGAATCTTTTTATGAGTTGGAAGGAAAAGACTTTCTAGACTTTTTCTTTGTTTCGAGAGTGAGTAAGGTTCAGCGCTCCGTAAATAATAACTTGGCCCTTGAGGTTTACTTGACCTTGGTGCTAAAAAAATTTTTTATTGTAGAGAGCTTTTATATATTCACGCATAAAGATATTAATATTCCTGTTGAAATAGTGAATATTAAACCTGAGCGCAGACAACTTAAAACAATGGAGTTTTTTGTTCGTGATGAAAAAAAAGTATCAGGTGATGCTCGCTATCTTCTTTATACAGCGCCCTTAGTATTACTTCTTTTGGGAATAATTTTTCTCTTCATAAGAAAAATGAAAAAAGAGGATGTTGATGAAGAGCCATATGTAATAAAAAGAATAGATAAAAGAGAAGAGTTTGAGAAAATATATCAAGATCGAGATCGACTATTGGCAAACTATCCAGAAAAAGAAACTCGTATAAAAAAACTTCTAACTCAAATCAATAATATTCAATATAAACCCAATTGGTCTGAAGAAGAGCTGGGGCATATCAAAAAACAATATGAGTCAGTGTTTTTTGAAAATAGGGAGAGTAAATGAACTTTGCTCATCCTTATATGGCAATATTGGGTATTATAGTACTGGCCGTCTGGAGTAGTTACTTTTGGGGTTTTAAAAGAACAGAGGTAATTTATCTACCAGAAGCTTATAGAAAAAAAACATCAACATTTCCTTTTCTACTCGTTTACTTGATTGGCTGTGCTGCGTGGGGATTTATCACCTTTTCAATGATGCAGCCTAGAACTGCTTTAACAAACGCGAAAGATACCGTTAAGGTGAATGATATTTTTTTCGTGGTCGACGTTTCCAAGTCGATGGAAGCTGTAGATTTTAAACCAAATAGATTAGTCGTCGCAAAAAAGAAAATTTTTGATTTCGTTAGTTTAAGGCCCACCGATAGAATGGGCATCATTATGTTCTCAGAAAAGCCATTTACATTATTACCTTTAACCCTTGATCATGAACTGGTTAAAAAGTCTGTCGATGATATTGTTATTGGCCCTCTCGGTGCGGGAACAAATATTGGAGATGCACTAAGTTTAGCTGTGGCGAGAGCAACTTTTTCTAAAACAAAAAATAAAGTCATTGTTCTCCTCACAGATGGAGTAAGCATGATGGGCAGACTTACTCCTCTTCAGGCGGCAGAGCAAGCAGCAGCAAAGAAAATTAAAATTTATTCAATTGGAATTGGGAAAAAAGACAGTAAGCGCGTGCTAAGAAATAGCCTTGGAGCCTATCAGTCATTACCCGGCGGTAGTGTTGATCTTGAAACATTGCAAAAGATTTCTAAAATTACAAAAGGAAAAAGTTATTACGCTGCAAATGAGAAAGCTTTAGAGGATGTATTCACTGAAATACAGAATCTAGAAAAAATTGAAATTAAGACTCACTCTAAAACAATATATAAAGAGAACTATCTTGAGTACCTTTGGATTGGGTTGTCGCTTCTTTTACTGATGGAATTTAGTAGAAAATACTACTTAAAGGTGGCGATGTGAGCTTTAAAGAATGGAATCTTATCTATTACTCGTTAATAGTGTTTATATTGTTCATCACTTTATATAAAAGGTTTGAAAAAAAATCTGTTAACTGGATATCTAAATACTTCTTTAAAGAGCCGACGAATATTTATAAGTTAAAAAATATTTTTTTGTATCTTGGGATCGGACTTATGTTACTAGCAGCTCTTGATCTCAGAGGGCCCGAAGAGTCTGTGAAAGTGGAGATGAGGACGCAGAAAACGGTTGTCTTGATTGATGTTTCAGCATCTATGGCAGTAGAAGACATTCGCCCAAATCGTTTTGAAAAAGCGCTTATGGTTGCTATGCATTTTGTAAAAAAATCTGTTGGCCATAAAATAGCGGTTTTTATTTTTTCAAACGAAACAAAACAAGTTGTACCATTTACTGACGATATAGATCATATCAATGCCAGAATTGAAGCATTAAATCAGTACAGAACGCTCTCTGGTACATCAAACCTTTCACTAGCTATTAATGAGGTTTCTAACTATTTTAAAGGCGAAGGTGAAGAAGGTGGTAACATATTGGTCTTTACCGATGGAGAAGAACATTCTAAATCCATGAAAACAGAACTCGATGATTCGATAAGTTTAGGTATCGTCGGTATTGGAACAGCAAAAGGGGGCAGAATCCCTATAAGAGATAATTATAATATTCTTCGAGGACATAAAAAATTTAATGGAAATGAAGTTGTGTCTAAGTTGAACGAGGAATTCTTGAAGTCTTCTTTTAGTGATGTAGAAAATTATAATTATTGGATTGTTAGTGGATATGCGATCCCAACGGATCAAATTTTAAACTTCTTTAAAAGTAGCTTCGTGAAAAAACAAAAAGAAGGTATTCAGAGAGTGAGTCCCGTCTATGCAAATTTATTAATGGTTCCCGCTTGTCTTTTTGTTTTATTATCTTATCTTCTTGGACATTTTAGATTAGTAAAAGGCGTCACGACAATTGCTTTAGCTTTTTTTATTTCATTTAAAACGTTTCCACAGCCTGAAAATGAAGAGCAAAAAGTTAAACTGAGCGAGACAGAGCAGCGAGAGTTTGACGAGTTGATTGAAAAGCATAAAAAAGGGCGTCTATCTAAGGGGGAAGAAAAATACCTAGCAGGTAAGTTTTTAAAGCAAAAAGAGTTTGGAAAGGCTGCTGCTGTTTACGAAGATGCAATAAGTTTCCCCGAACATGAGAGTTTAGATACCTTAATGAATTATGGAACATCTCTTATTGGCTCTCAAAAACTGTCCAAGGGTGTGGATATGTTAGAGCTTGCTTTAAGTAAGGTAAGAGATGATGACGAAGAGACAAAAGAGCAAATTAAGCAAAATATCTTATTGGCCTTAAAACAAGAAGAACAAAGAAAAAAGCAAAAAAAGAACAAAGATAAAAATAAAAAGAAAGATAAAAAAGATAAAAACAAAAATCAGGATAATAAAGACGGCGATAAAAAGAAAGACGATAAGAAAAATAAAGATAATAAAGAAGAAAAGAATAACGAAAAGAAAGAAGGCGACGGCGATAAAAAGGAAGAAGAGAAAAAAAAGAAAGAAGGAAAAGTGGAAAGAAAAAAAATGTCTGCTTTAATGAAAGAAATATTAAATGATGATAAAAAGTTGCAAAAGAAGTTATTAGATACCTCAAGAGGAAAGAAAAAGGGAAGGGCAAGTGACAAAGATTGGTAAAATTCTCCTTTGGATAACGATGGCCTTGTCATTTGGTTTTAATACATATGGTAATGGTGTTGAGGTCAATGTTGTAAATAAGCACCCAGTTAAGGGAGAACAGTTTTCAGTTCAATTTAAAATAAGTGTTACAGGAAACGAGGAAGCTTATATCTCTTTTGATCCCGAGGGGGTTGAAGTTTTAGGTAAAAGAAATCAAGGGCTTTCGATCCAAACATCCTTCGTTAATGGAAAGATTCAGACAAAAAGAGAAAAAATTATTGCCTATGATATTGTGGCGAGTAAAGAGGGAGTTGCTTGGCTTAGGAATATTGAGGTAGAAGTTGGTGATAAAGTATTAAAGCATCCCAAGGTACGCATAAAAATCTTTAACTTTGCTAGAAAGAATAGAGAAGTTTTTGTCCAAGCAGAAATGTCGAAGGAAAACCTATATGTAGGAGAAGGTGTTGATGTTAAATACTTCTTATATTTCAGAGTCCCTGTCGTTGCTACAGAGATTAAAAAATTTCCAACGTTCAACGGATTTTTAAAAAGAGACTTCTTAAAAGAAAAACAAGAGACTAGAGTAAATTATGGCGGGAAGGTGTATGAAAAAGTGTTGGTTTACTCCGTTCGTCTTTATCCCGAAAAACCTGGTAATTTATATATAGACCCCATTACCCTAAATGTGGTTTACGAAAGTCGATCGTCAAGCTTCCCCTTTGGATCATCTCCCTTTTTTGGAGGCCAAAGATATAGCAAAAGTCTTGTGAGTGAAAAGATAAAGATTAATGTCTTGCCTCTGCCTGAAGATGGTTTTCCTGGAAACTATACTGGATTGGTGGGAAAACATGACTTTAATTTATCGATTAATAAATCTAAGTTTTTAGTAAATGAGGCTATTGAACTCAAACTAGAAGCCAAGGGGCCGGGTGCCCTTGAAAAACTAGAAATTCCTGAAATTTATTTTCATCCTGAATTAGAAGAGTTTAACACGACATCAGATTTAAACGTCGGTGCAAAACCACCATTTAAAAAGGTAGATTATACTTATTTAGGACGGAGTGCATTTTCAATAAAAGAACGTGATTTAAAATTGTATTACTTTGACCCTGAGAAAAAAGAATATGTCGGTGTCGTTGTGAAAGTACCACCTCTTATTGTTGCAGGTGGCGGATATGCCATTAATGGAAAGGGAAAAAATAATGATAATGAGCAAACGAGCAATATTGCTAAAGATTTTGGTGGTGGAATAGATATCGTTGCTCCATTGTTTTCTCAAACGAGTCTTTCTTTGAGAGGATTAAATTTAGTAAAGTCCACGGTCTACTTTCTTGCTCTTATTACGGTAATTCTTTTATTCGAGCTATTATTTAAACTGATGAGTGGTATGAGAGGAGAAATATCTAGGGCAGAACTACTCTATCGGGATATAAAGAGTAACGGAATTACCTACTCTAAACTCTACTCTTTACTTTTGATGCTTTTCAGAGATAAAAAGGTTTTAGATTTGGCAGAAGAAATAGAGAAGACAAATATCCCCTCTGAATTAAAAGAGTACTTTTTAAATTTACTAAGAAAGTTAGAAAAAAGTAAATTCTCTAACGAATCTTCGAAAGAGAAAAAACATAAATTGAATAAAACAAAATTTAACGATTTATTAAAACTGATAAATGAAAATAATAAAGTCACTTGAAGAATTAAAAACTAATCAAAGAAACTCTATAGGCCTAACTATTGGTAACTTTGACGGAGTTCATCGCGGCCATCGTCAATTACTCGGTGAAATGATGACCACATGTAAAAAAGATAATAAAAAACTTTTGGTGATGACTTTTGTCCCTCATCCGCTGGTTGTATTGAACGCGAAAAAAAACTTTCTTTTAAATAGTTATGATGAAAGAAGAGACCTTTTAGACACCATTGGAGTTGATTACTTACTTGAAGAAGAATTCACAAGAGATTTTAGTATTCAGACACCGGAGTCTTTCGTTAAGCGTTTTATCGAGCCTTTTAGCGATGTTATAGGAAACGTCTATATTGGATATGATTTTGCCTTTGGTAGTAATAAGTCTGGAAATATCGAGGATTTGCAAAAAATTGTTGATGAAAGAAACCTCGATATTAATGTGATCTCTTTTCAAAGCTTTAAAGGGGATCAGGGGACATTCAGTTCTTCGCTAATTAGACAAGAGCTAACTAACGGTAATATTGAAAAAGTTAATGATTATCTCGGTCGTCCCTTCTCTGTTTGTGCTCTTGTTAAAAAAGGAGTTGAAAGAGGGCGCACAATTGGCTTTCCCACAGCAAACTTAGAAGTTGATCCATTAAGGTTATTCCCCAAAAATGGTGTTTATGCTAGTCAAGTCTCTTGGCAGGGAGCTAAGTATAAAAGTGTTACAAACGTCGGTCTCAATCCTACTTTTGAAAATAAAGAGGATCTAAAAATTGAAACTCATATATTAGACTTTGATGAGTTTATTTATGGAGAAAAAATCAAAATTGAGTTTCTTCACAGAATAAGAGATGAGAAGAAGTTTAATACGGTTAATGATTTGATTGAACAAATTCAAATTGATGTAGCAAAAAGAAAGGAGATGAATTGAACCTGGCGTTGCTTGGTAAAAATATTCAGCACTCCTTATCTCCCTCTCTCTATAATAAAATCATTGGTGAACAAGTTAACTATCAACTACTAGACTATTCTCTAGAAGATGAAATACCTTCTCTTGAATCTATATTTCTCGACAAGCAGTTAGATGGATTAAATATAACTGCTCCGTATAAAACAACCTTCATTGATAAAGTCGTATTACAACGAGAGTGCTTAAAAAAAATTGGTGGTATCAATTGTATAAAAAAAAATGATGATCATTTTATTGGTGAAAACACTGATGAAATGGCTTTTAGGGATCTTTTTAATAAATTGATTTCTGAATATAATCCTCGAAAAGTTATTGTTCTGGGTAGTGGCACTATGGCCAAAATGATAACAATAGTAACGGAAGATTATCCCGGAGATATTCAATTTTTATCCAGAAGAAAAAATGGAAATATAGAAAACCTAGACTCTTCAATAGTAACCAAAATGACATTAATTATTAATGCTTGCTCTCGAGATTATGTTTATAAGGGACCACTTCGCTCTGATATTGTTTTTTGGGATATGAATTATAAAATGGATGAACACAGTACTACAATTCCGCATTATATTGATGGAGAGGGACTTCTCGAACTTCAAGCACGTTATGCCGTGGATTTTTTCACTAATAACTAACTGCTTTAGACGGGTTAAATTTGCCGAATTCTTTTATAAAAGCCTGACTTTATTAAATAAGCTCCTTTGAAATTCCGATTATTTAGAAAAGTATTAATTTAATTTTCATAACTTAGCATAGTGGCTAGATTAAAGAGGTTGGATGTTTAGAAAAGAGTTCGCAGATGTCATTAGTAAGACGGGTATGGTACCTGCGAAAGACTTGCGTCCACTTCTTGTCGATAAAAAACCAGGAGTCATTTCTGAGTTAAGTTTACTAACGCTTGATTTTTTTGATGATATAAAATTTGCAAAGCAGCTTTCACAAAATCATAAGTTAACATTTGTTGATTTATCTAAAGCAAAAATTAAAGAAAGTACAATACGACTAATTCGAAAAAGTGATGCTATAAAATATAGAGCATTGCCAATACAAAGAACTTCGTCTGCTGTGATCGTGGCAATATATGATCCAACTATTCTGGATTTTAAAAAAGAGTTACAGACTGTCTTTCAAAGTAATGTGGAGTTTATTCTTACTAACGTTGGTTCATGGAAAAAAATCTATGAACGCGTGACAGAATCGATAGATGAGCTTTTACAAACCATAAAAGAAGTAAAAACGGATCAACTTGATAGTGAAGAAGGAGATGTTCGCGAGCAGGATATTGGTGAAGATGTTATAAGCTTTGTGAATAAAATTCTTGCTGAAGCTTTTATTAAAAAAGCGTCCGATATTCACGTAGAAAATTATGAAAAATTATTTAGAATACGATTAAGAATTGACGGAGCTCTTCACGAATTAGATAGACCACCAGTTAAGTTGATGAAACCGATCATTTCAAGACTAAAAATTTTGGCCCAAATGGATATTTCCGAGAAAAGAAAACCACAAGATGGAAGAATAAAAATGTCTATTGGTGGTAATCCGATTGATTACAGGGTTTCAAGTTTACCAACTCTATTTGGTGAAAAAGTTGTTCTTCGACTATTAGATCAATCAAACCTTCAGCTTGATATGACAAAGCTTGGCTTTGAAAGCAAGCAGCTAGAAATCTTTAAAGAAGGGATTCATCAACCCTACGGAATGTGCTTGGTTACTGGCCCAACTGGTTCTGGTAAAACAACAACTCTTTATTCAGCTCTAGCAGATCTAAATAGAGTTGATAAAAATATCTCTACCGCAGAAGATCCGGTTGAATTTAACCTTGAGGGGATTAATCAAGTAAACGTTAGGCGTGAAGTCGGTTTAACATTTGCCTCAGCATTAAAAGCCTTTTTAAGACAAGATCCTGATATAATAATGGTAGGGGAGATTAGAGATTTAGAAGTTGGGGAGATTGCCGTTGAAGCGGCCTTAACAGGTCACTTAGTTTTATCAACTCTTCATACTAATGATGCTCCCTCAACTGTAACGAGACTATTGAATATGGGAATAGAACCATTTCTAGTCGTGGGCGCACTTAATGTCGTTGTCGCTCAAAGGTTATGTAGAAAGATTTGTTTGGAATGTAGAGAAGTTGTTCCAACAAAAAAAGATGAATTGATTGCTTGTGGTATTGCACCAACCTCTGCTGATAAAATAAAAGTGTATAAAGGCTCAGGTTGTGTAAGTTGCGATAATACCGGATATAAAGGTCGACTTGCTATTTACGAAGTCATGACCTTAACACCGATGTTAAAGGAGTTAATTTTAAGAAATGCTTCTGCTGATGATATTAAAAAACAGGCGATTAAAGACGGAATGAAAACTTTGAGAATGTCAGCATTAACAAAAGTGGCCCAAGGCTTAACTACTTTAGATGAGGCCATTATGAACTCTGCTTCAGATAAGTTTTAGGAATATTTATGGCGGATTTAGGAAAAAAGACAATTACTCCCGGAGAACTAAAAATCCAACAGCTATTTAAACTGTTGGTGGAAAGTAAGGGCTCCGATTTACATATGACAGTAGGAACGCCTCCAGGCTTGAGAATTAACGGTGAAATTGTAAGAGTTAAAATTCCTGCCCTTACCTCTTCAGATACGAAGCGTTTAATTTATCAAATTTTAACTGAAGAACAAGTTAGTGACTTTGAAAAAAATATGGAGCTGGATTTTTCTTTTGGTATTAAAGGTCTCGCTCGATTTCGTGCTAATGTCTTTTACTCAAAAGGTGGAGTTTCTGGAGTTTTCAGGGTAATTCCAAGTTTGATCCCTGACTTTAAAGCACTTAACCTTCCTTATATTTTGATGGAAATGACAGATGTCTCCAATGGACTCATCTTGGTAACAGGGCCAACTGGTTCTGGTAAATCAACTACACTTGCAGCACTTATTGATAAACTAAATGAGACAGAAGCGGGACATATTATTACACTTGAAGATCCGATAGAATTTGTTCATCAGAACAAAGGTTGTATCGTGAATCAAAGAGAAGTGGGAAGTGATACACATACATTTGCTAACGCCATGAAGTCTCTTTTAAGACAAGATCCAGATATTGTTCTCGTTGGGGAGCTTCGAGATCCTGAAACAATCGAAGCCGCTCTGACAATTGCAGAAACAGGTCACCTTGTTTTTGGAACTCTTCACACCAACTCTACAGTGCAGACAATTAACAGAATTATTAACGTTTTCCCGGCTCACCAACAGGACCAGGTAAGAACCCTCTTATCGTTCGTTCTTCAAGGAGTTGTGGCCCAGCAGTTAATTCCAAAGTCTTTTGAGCCTGGTCGAGTTTGTGCTGTTGAAATAATGAGATCTACTCCGGCCATTAAAAACCTTGTAAGAGAGGATAAAATTCACCAGATTTATTCTCAAATGCAGATTGGTCAAGATAAAACGGGCATGGTGACGATGAATCAAAGTTTAAAAAGGTTTGTTGAAAGTGGTGCTATCGATTCAGACACTGCTTTGAGATATTCTACAAACCCGGACGAGTTAGCAAAACAATTAGGTGTTAAAAAAGCAGGTGATTAAATAGTATGGGAAATTGGCGATTTGAAGGTGTACATAAAGATGGAAAAAGAGAAGTCGGTGTAATTCAGGCTTCATCAGAGCGCGAGGTTCGTAAACTTTTGCGTGCCAGAGGCGTAAGGGTCAAAAGGTTAACCCCTCCATCGATTCTAGAATTTGATATCACAGAGTGGATGGTTGATAACGGTTTTGCAGCTCCCTTTGGAGTTAAAGAACTTATGGGCTTTACGAAACAGTTATCAACAATGATTGATGCGGGTATACCCATTATTCAGGCGCTAGAAATTCTCTACAAGCAAGAAAAACACTTAGTATTAAAAAAGACGATCAAAAAAGTGGCCAGTGATGTTGGTGAAGGGAAAACAATTGCAGAAGCGATGCAATCTCAAAAAGGTTTTAGCAAACTTTATTGTAATTTAATTAAAGCCGGAGAAGCTGGTGGTATTTTAAATGAAATTCTAAATAAACTTGCCATTCACTTAGAAAAGCAAGTGAAGACGTCTAAACAGATTAAGTCGGCGATGGCCTATCCCTTCATCGTAACATTAGTTGGTATTGGTGTTGTTTGGGGTCTAATGGTTTTTGTCGTGCCTCAATTTGTTGATATGTTAGCTGATACCGGTCAAGAGGTTCCCGCTATCACACAAATCGTGATGGATACATCAGAGTTTTTAATTAATAACTCGATCGTCATGGTTCCTGCTTTTATTGCAGGTGTAACGTTCTTAATGGCTTGGGTAAAAACACCTTCTGGTAAAGTAATATTCGATCAAGTGACAATGCATATGCCTATCTTTGGGCCGATTGTTGTTAAAGGGAACTTGAGCTCTTTTACAAGAACTCTCGCCACAATGTTAAGTGCCGGTGTCTCTCTTATTGATGCTCTCGATATTTGTACTGAGACAATTGATAACGGTGTGGTGGCAAAAGATTTAAAACAAGTAAAAAAGAAAATTGTTGAAGGGAAAACACTTGCTGAGCCCGTTGAAAAGATTGCCTATTTCCCACCGATGGTTGCTCAAATGATTCGTGTCGGGGAGCAAACCGGTCAGCTTGATCAAATGCTCGAAAGAGTAGCAAATGTTTTTGAAGAGGAAGTGAATACTCTCGTTGAAGGGATGACCAAACTCATCGAACCACTCATTATTGTCGTACTTGGTGGTTTGATTGCATTTGTTCTTGTGGCCATGTACCTACCGGTATTCATGACTGCAGGTGGAGCTTAAAAAAATGATAAGGAGATCATATATGAATAAGAAAAATTTAAAGTCGAAAAAAGGTTTTACACTTGTTGAGCTCATGGTGGTTGTGGCCATTATCGGAGTTCTCACTTCTGTCGCTATTCCTAATTTTAGAAGGTATCAAGCGAAATCAAAAACATCAGAAGCAAAAATCCAATTAGCGGGGATTTATTCAGCACAAACAACGATGCAATCTGATTATGATCATTTTGCTACTTGTTTACTTAAAGCTGGCTTTACTGCTCCTGTTAACAATTATTATGCTGTTGGACACTCTGCTACTGCTAACGCGGCTAATACTCTTGTAAGAGGTGAAGGCGGAGATTGTCCTAATGGTGATACATTTCAGTGGGCCGCAGCTAAGAACGTTGGTGGTGTTGCTGTAACGACAGCGGTGCATACTGCTCAGCTGGCGGCGATCGTTGATGCTACAGGGGAAACATTTACAGCAAGTGCGGTTGGATATATTGATTCAAATAACAACACTGCTGGTGCCGCAAGTATTTGGTCAATCGATGATACAAAAGCGGTAACACAAAATCGTATTGGTTATTAAGCATAAATTAAATAGGTTATCTAAATTTTGGGAGACTTATGTCTCCCTTTTTTTATAAAACTGCCAATAATTCGTGAAAAGTGATCATCAGATAAACTCTTTCAGGTAGGATAAGCTTTATCATTGTAAACCTAAGTACTTAATTTTCTGTATTTTTACAAAAATAGTTATAAATGAGGTGTTGAAAAATCAATTGGTGGTAAAATTAAAGAGTGAAGAAGAATAAAAGTTTATTTGGTAACTCTCTCCAAGTAAAAGTTTTGTTTTAATTCATAGTTTAATCAAAACCCAAAGGTACTTAGTCTCTCAATGGCTAATTCACTGGAGGGAAACGGGACATCTCAATTGTCCTCAAAGGAGATTTTATGAAAACACGTATTTTACGTAGAAGCGAAGGTTTTACACTTGTTGAGTTAATGGTGGTTGTTGCCATTATTGGAGTTTTGACTTCTGTAGCTATTCCTAATTTTAGGAGATACCAAGCTAAGTCGAAGACGTCAGAAGCAAAAATCCAATTAGCGGGGATTTATTCAGCACAAACAACTATGCAATCTGATTACGATCACTTTGCACATTGTTTAGAAAATGCTGGTTTCACTGCTCCGGTAAATAACTACTATGCTGTAGGACACTCAGCTGCAACAAACGCAGCAAACACACTTGTTAGAGGTGAGGGTGGAGATTGTCCAAACGCTGCAACTTTTCAATGGGCCGCTGCTAAGAACGTTGGTGGTGTTGCTGTAACGACAGCGGTACATACAGCGCAATTAACAGCTGTTGTTGATGCTACAGGTGAAACTTTTACGGCTAGTGCTGTTGGTTACATCGACTCGAACAACAACACTGCGGCCACAGCAAGTATTTGGTCAATTGACGATACTAAAGCTGTTAGCCAGGACCGTATTGGTTACTAAGATTCAAAATTGTTTTCGTAAAGAAATGGAAAAAGGAAGCGTGAATACGCTTCCTTTTTTTTTGCTCAGAAAATGTAAAAGTAGAAAAGTTAAATTGAATCTTGGTTTCATGGTATAATGAACTTAAGAATTAGAGTGATTTAATTGAATAACTTTCATTCGTTAAAGAACTCTTTTTTGAAAATTTAATAATCGAAACCTAATGCTAAATCTTCTCTTAATGAATTTTTAGAAATAGGAAAGGGTCATCTCAATTGATCCAAAGGAGATTAAACATGAAAGTACGAAACTTAAGTAATGTATCTGGTTTTACTCTTGTTGAACTTATGGTGGTTGTTGCCATTATTGGAGTTCTCACATCTGTCGCTATTCCAAACTTTAGAAGGTATCAAGCGAAATCAAAAACGTCAGAAGCAAAAATTCAGTTGGCGGGGATTTATTCAGCTCAAACAACAATGCAGTCTGATTATGATCACTTCGCTACTTGTTTATTGAAAGCTGGATTTACTGCTCCTGTTAATAATTACTATGCTGTAGGACATGCAGCTACTAACAACACGGCAAATGCACTTGTGAGAGGAGAAGGTGGCGACTGTCCTGATGGTGCTACGTTTAGATGGGCAGCTGCTAAGAACGTTGGAGGTGTTAGGGCATTTGTTGGTACTTTTAGTGCTCAAGTTGCAAGTGCAACTGTAAATAACACAGGGGAAACATTTACTGCCGGCGCTCTTGGTTATATTGACTCAAATAACAATACTGCTGCAACAGGAAGTATTTGGACTATGGATAATAATAAAAACTTAGTGCAGGTTAGAATTGGTTATTAAAAATTAATGAGCGCTTTAGTCCTAATATATACGCTAGTTTTTGTTCTCATAACGTATGTATTAGGACTAATACTTAACTCAGTATTAATAAAATCTAATGACTCTTTTGAAATTAACTTAGGCTTAGGCTTAACGCTTCAGCTACTGTGTAGCTTTGTTGTTGCTCACTTTCTTTCTCCAAATTATCTCAATGGGCTACTAATCCTTGAATTATTGTTAATAAGTTTTAATTATAAAAAAATTAAGCTACCCACATTGCCAAAAAAGTTTGATTTAATATGGATTTACTTAATTTTTGGCTTTCTTGTATGCTTGATACCTTCTCCCTACTTTGATCCACTTAATTATCATTTAGCTGCGGGAAAATTTTGGATTGAAAATAAAGAAGTCGCAAATCCCGTTAAGTCGATTGCGTTTTATCATAATAGTATTTTTGATTATCTCTTTATGTATCCAATGGGGATATTTGGAGTTAAATCAATAAGTAGTTTGGCCTATGCCCAAATAAGCTCTCAATTGATTCATTTCTTTTTTGGTATTTTCCCTAGTGCTCTTATTTTAAAACGTATATTAAGGTTGTTTAATATTAGGTTTAGGTTCGAACTCTTATTTTTAATTCTTGTTTTTATATCGAGAGGATCATTACAGCATAAAGCTTTTATTGCAAAAAATGATTGGGCGGCTATCTATCTAACTTTATTAGGTGCCTATCTTTATCTCACATCGATGAAAAAAAGTAGTAACGTATTTTTAGCAGGTTTTCTTCATGGACTTGTTTTTTCAATAAAGTTTACAAGCATTTTAGGGGCCATCCCGTTTCTTTTATTGGGGATTAAAAAATTAAAAAACCCTAAAGTAATATTAAAATATTTGCTTCCAGCTGCATTGGGAGCTTCTTTGTTTTTGACTCGAAATTACTTTTGGACAGATAACCCATTATTTCCGGTTTTTAATAATCTCTTTGATAGCTCCTTGCTTTCACAGACATGGGCATTTGGGTTTACTCGCTTTGAGGGAACGTACGTCAGTGCTGATCTGTTAATTGGAAAAATTTATAATATTGTGGGCCACCAATGGTTGAATGTTTTTTATTTTGTTGGCTTTCTCATTCGTAAAAGAGAGTTAAGATATTTGTGGTTTTATAACACTTTGATCATTTTGTTTTTCTCTTTTATTACAGGCCCGTCATCTGAATTGCGAGCAATAGGTGTTGCTTCGGCATTAATCCCGATGCTTTCTCTTTATTTCGTTATTGAGGTTTTTCAACGTTTTAATATTAAAAAATATTTACCTCTCGTTTACCTACTCGTATTTGTTAATATTTCTAAAACAATCCTTTATTCTCCTGAGCAGTTAAAGGTGGTTAATAAAAAAATGCTAAATTACTTTTCTTACTCAGATGTAAACGAATACATCCTTAATGATTTTTATGGAATGTCATCATCTAAGTTTTTGAAAGATAAAAACGGAATTATGGCGACCAATGGTGATCTTACCCCCTATTATTTTAGTAATCCTTTTATTAAAATTTGGGACTATTCAGCACTAGATAAGGATTTGTATCGATCAAGGACTCCAAAAGAGTTAGTGATGGTCCTAAAAAAATATAATATTCGTTATTTTGTCTGGAGTGCTTATCATTTTGATCCTTATTATAATCCAAAAATAGAACGGGCAATTAAAAGTGAGTTAATAAAATGTCATGAATGCTTACTTGGAGAAACTAAAGAAAGCATAATGGTATTTGACCTAGAAAGATTTTAATTCTTATTCTTTCTCTTTTTTAAACGAAATTTTTTCCATGGCTTTTGAGCGACGTAACTACCATCTTTGAGAATATATGGATTACCTTCAATATCTTTTGGGTTACACTTTGCTCCAGAGTTATTAAGACATTCTAAATCCATCTCTGCTTGAATAGCATAGAGACGGTGAAATAACTTTTTTCTTTGAGGACTATCTTCGGGACTATTCTTCCAAGTTTCATAGATGATGAGTCTTGCCGCTTCAAGGCCACCCTCATTTTGGGCCTTCATCTTTGCTAATAAGACTGTGATATAAGTAGGAGCCGTCTTACTGTGAAGATCGAGTACTTTTTGAAAATAAATTTGAGAATTTTCACTGTCTCCAAGTTCAAAATAATAGTGAAAACCAGTATTCATAAGTAGATAATAATCTTCTGGGTAAATGCTTAAACCTCTTTCATAAATTCGGGTAGCACCTTCCTCGTCATCTTTGATAATCGATAAGTAAATTCCACCGTTATAATAAAGCTCATAAAAATAAGGATCGAGGTCTACAATCGTTTTATATTTATAGTAGAGCGCAGACATATCTTTTTCGTCATTGTGGTGCTCATGATCGGCATTAAGCATGCTTTCAATCCAAAAAAAACTAGAAAGCAAACGTTGTTGTCCAACGGCAAGAACGTTGACGAGTTCTTTATCAAGCTTAAGAGCAATAAGACCTTCTTGCTTGCTTTTGATAATAGGCGCTGTTGAAGGCTTGTAGAGTAAAACAATAAAAACTAAAAGCAGTGAAGATAGCAAATAAAGTTGTATCGATTTTAAATTCATATCTTTAGATTTTAATCTTTCCTCGAACAGGTTTCTAGATGTAATATATTTATTATGAAATCAATATTAACAATTAACCGACTAAATAAATCATTTAAATCAGATTTTTGGAAAGAAGCTCATCATGTTCTAAAAGATCTAACTTTTGATGTAGAAGAGGGAGGACTTTGTGGTTTCCTTGGGCCGAATGGAGCGGGAAAGACAACGACTATCAAAATCCTTCTACGTTTTATTAGCTCAGATAGTGGCGAAATAATCTTTAGTGATAAACTCGGGAAAAACTTCAATGAAGTACGAAAGAGTATCGGTTATTTTCCTGAACGTCCTTATTTCTATCCCCATCTTAAGGGAATGGAGTTTGCAAATTATATTGGAAGTCTTCAAGGAATGAGTCCTTCAGAAATTAACGAAAAAACAAATTATTGGGCCGAAAAACTAAGTATCAAATTTGCACTCGATAGAAAAATTAACTCTTATTCTAAGGGTATGCTTCAAAGGCTTGGCTTTGTTGTTTCAATTATTCATAGTCCAAAATTTTTGATTCTCGATGAACCACTATCTGGTCTCGATCCAATTGGAAGAAGAGACTTTAAGAGGATTATGGTTGATTTATCCCAAGAGGGAACGACCGTCTTTTTTAGTAGTCATATTGTCTCAGATGTTGAAGAAATTTGTAATAATGTCGTTGTTCTTATGGAGGGAAAAACATTCTATCAAGGTAATATTGATCAATTGATTGATGAAAACCATAAAGGACGTTACGAGCTTCTTATATCTAAAGCAGATTCCTCTAAACTAAATTTAGCCGTACTTGAAAATCGTGTCGCAGGTAGTGATCTCATTTCGGTGACAATTGATGCAAATGAAAAAGACCAATTCTTAAAAGAGATTGTTCAAAAAGATGTCGATTTAAAGTCTTTAAAGGCCCTTCGACCTACTTTAGAAGAAATTGTTTATACCTCACAGGAGAGTAGTCAAAAACTATGAAAAATCTCATTACTGTCAGTAAATATGCATTTTTAGAATTGTATAAAAGTAGAATCCTATTAAATGTACTTATTTTAGGTTTTTTTCTTTTGGTTATGGCCAGTGTGGCTTCTGAATTTACTTATGGCGTCCCAGAGAAAGTTGCCTTGAATTTTGGCTTAGGTTTATTAAGCTTGAGTTTGGTTGCAGTCGCAACGTTTATGGGAGCTACCTTAGTTTCTAGAGAAATGGAAAATCGTACTCTCTATATGATTTTAAGTCGTCCCGTAGATCGTTATGTTTTTCTAGTAGGTAGAATTTTAGGCCTGAGTGGTATCTTGTTCGTCAACGCTTTGATTCTGTCTATCTTTACTCTTTCGTTATATCTTTTCTTAGATGGAAAGCTTTCCAGTTTGATTTTTCACTCCATAGCTTTTTCTTACCTAGAGGGCCTCTTGGTAATGTTAGTCGTCGTACTCTTTTCGCTTTTTTCAAATACGGTTATTAGTGTTTTATTTACTCTAACAATTTATGTAAGTGGACATGCCATTGAAGCAGTGAAAAGCACCTCCGTTGTAAAAGTAAATAAGTTATTAGCATCATTTATTGATTTATATTCAACAGTAATGCCTAATTTTACAAAGCTAAATATGAAACGATTTGTCTTTTATGAAGACCTCGTAAAAATTGATTTTATTGCGTCATCTTATGCTTATGTTATTTGTTATTGCTTACTTCTGATTGTTCTTTCTTGTATTGCATTTAATAAAAAGGAATTAACTTGAATTTATTGGCCTTCTTCTTTTTTATCTTTGGGGCCATCATCGGAAGTTTTTTAAATGTGGTCATCTATAGAATGCCACGTTTAATGCCGCTTGGATTGCCAAGAAGCCGATGTACCAATTGTAATAAAATTGTCTATTGGTACGAAAATGTACCTATGATCAGTTATCTTTTTTTAAGAGGTAAATGTAGTAATTGCAAAACAGGAATTTCTATTCAATATCCTCTAGTCGAATTTGTGACGGGATTATTTTCGTTATTCTTATTTTTTGACTGGCTTGAGCACCAAAGCTTTCTTATCTTTATTTTTAAATTAGCTGTCTTTAGTATTTTTCTCTGTATTTTTATGATTGATATCAAGCATAAGATCATTCCAGATGGGCTGAATATCTATTTAGGACTTTTATTTTTTATTTATAGTTTTCTCTATCTCAATTGGGTCGACTCGCTAATTGGGGCGGGGATTGGTTTTGGTATAACGTTTGGCGTTACGTGGATATTCTATAAACTAAAAGGTCAAATTGGATTAGGGGGTGGGGATATTAAACTTTTCACTGCACTTGGAATTTTTCTAGGTCCCTTGGGAATTGTTTATAATATCACGGTAAGCTGCGCTGTTGGTGCTATCATTGGTGTTGCCTTGATTGCTTTAAAAATTATTAAATCAAATCAACATATCCCCTTTGGCCCTTTTATAATTTTAACTTCCTTTGTTCAGGTTTTTTTTCCACAGGTTTTTAAATTGATTTTTAGTTATTAATTTAAGCTTTTCTTGTATTTAGCTATTGACTACGGGTATAATTTTAGTTGGTTATATTTAAAGGAACGAAGCTAAGTGGCCTTATCTAGCAAAGATGTATTTAAATTCGTCGATGTCTTGAAAGATGTTTTTAGTTTTCAAAAGAAAACACTCTTTGGACTAGATATTGGGATGAGTTCTGTCAAAGTTTCCTATTTAGATTGCCGACATAAAGACAATAATTTTACTCTACTAAAATATGCTTCTGTCGCCCTTCCTGAAGGTGCAATTATTGAAGATGAAATACAAAAGCCAGAAGAAATAATTTCAGCAATTGAAAAAGCACTAAGTAAAGCAGGTATTGGTACAAAGTTCTGTGCAATGGGAATTTCTGGGCCAAGTACTGTTGCAAGAAGACTGCAGCTTGCTGGTGGCTCAGATGAAGAAGTCGAAGATCAGGTTCTTTGGGAGTCTGAACAATACCTACCATTTGATATCGAAGACTCGAAGGTTTCTTATCAAGTTCTGGGAGAAAATGATGGTGGTGGTATCGATGTTGTGGTTGCGGCTGCAAAAAATGATGTTGTCTTTGGTTTTAAAGAATTAGTTGATGAATGTGAATTAAAACCAAAAATTATGGACCTTGGTATTTTGGCTTTAGTTAATGTTTTTGAAATTGTTGAGTCCCAGCTTATTGCTGAATCTCAAGATAGTTTCCTTATTCTCGATATCGGAGCACAGAAAACATCTTTTGTTATTTATAAAAATGGAATGATCACTTTCAATAAGGAAGTAAATATCGGCGGCGTTGTCATCACAGAAGAAATTCAAAGACAATTAGGTGTAAACTATTACGAAGCTGAAGAGCTCAAAATTGTTGGTGATGAAAAAGGTAATTTACCCGAAGAGGTTGTCGAAATTATTGATGAAATGATGGAAGCTTTCTTTACTGAGATTAAAAAGACGTTGGACTTTTATATTAGTAGTACTTCCGATGAATCACTGAGCTTATGTTTTATTACAGGTGGTAGTGCTCAGCTACCAGGAGTAACTGAAGGATTGAGCAATCTTTTAGGTGTTGAAGTAGAACTCTTAAATCCTTTCAAGGTGATTAGTTATAAAGAAAAGAATTTTCCAGAAGGTGTGATAAACGATATTGCCTTTAGAGGTGTTGTCGCACTTGGCTTAGGGATGAGAAGATTCAGATGATAGAAATTAACCTATTAGAAAAGAAAAGATCTCTTAAAGTTCCCGTCGTACTCGGGGTTGATCTCGCTGAAATTAATTGGAAGCCATTGATCTTTACTTTTTTGATTATGTATTTCGTTCCACCTCTCGTTGAAGATTTTTGGACAGAGGAAAGAGCGTTGGTTCAGAGTCAAGTTGATGATCTAGATAAGAAGGTAAAAGACCTCAGAAAAGATTTAAAGAAAAATAGAAATATCAAAGACAAACTCGTTGCCTTTAATAAGCAGATTGCAAAACTAAAAGAAAGATCACAGTTTGTTGATAAAATTATTAGGACCAGAACGAATCCAAGGCATATTTTAGAAAAGATTGCCAGAAGTGCTCCAGAAAATGTTTGGTTAGAAGAATTAAATATTAACGAAAAAAAAGAAATTACAATTAATGGTGGTAGTACAGACTATAAGTCAATTGGTGACTTTATTGTAGAGGCTAACGAGTCACCATTTTTTAATAAGAGTCTCCAGTTAGGTGACTCGAAAACGATAAAAGAAGAAAAACAAGGTGTCGAAATACGTGTCGAAACATTCTCGATTAAGGGAACGATTTCGGTCTATGACCCCTTTATGCAATAGGAAGATATGTTAGCAGGTTTAGTTGGAAAAGCTTGGCTATTAATTTTGTTATATACCGGATTTATGATCTGGGAAATGTATATTGATCACAATGATAAACTCAGTACTCTTGAAGCTCAGATACCAAAAAAGAAGCAAGAACTAAGAAAGAAAAGAAATGAGAAAAAGCAAATTGAGCAATATTTAAAAGATATTGAAAAGGCGAGAGGTCAAATTGAGCTCGTTGCTCAAGAAGTTGAAAATGTACAAAAGAAGCTTCCTGACGTTATTGACGATGCTGCGAACTTGAGAAGAGTAAAAGAAATTTCAGATGCCTTAAATATTAAAAATATTTTCCTCTCTCCTCTAAGTGAAGAGAATAAAGGTTTCTATTATACTAAAAAATATGAATTAACGGGCTCTGGAACGTTTTTACAGTTTTTAATTCTGCTTGAGAAACTCGCCGATAGTAACACCCTTTTAAACGTCTCTAGAGTGACCATTACTCGGCCGAAACGTGATCAAAGAGGTCGGTTTCAAAAAGTAAATGCAAATATCATTATTGAAGCTTTCCGCTACAACTCGAATCATCAAGAGGAAAGAGGTATTGCTGATATTGAAAAGCAGTTTACTAAAACTGAGAAAAAAGAGCCTGTGAAGAAAAGGCGAAGAAGGAAAAAATGATGATTAAAAGTTTTTTAATTCTTATACTCTTAAGCTTCTTTTCAAGTGGAATACTTGCTCAGGAAAATAATAAAAATAAAAAAAGTGAAGCAGAACTCCGTGTAGTAAATGAAGAAAAAGCTAAAAAAAATGAAATCACCTTCTTTCAAGATGCAAAAACAAGTATTCGTGATCCCTTTAATTTGAGAGATCCCTTTCGTAGAAAAAGAGAAATTATAAAAGGAAGGAAGAAAAAATACGGAAAGCTTGTTGATGATTCATTCTCAAACCTTCCCACTATTGATGGATTAAAGCTTGCCGATATTAGAATAGTCGGAATTCTCTTAGGGAAGACGCGGCGAGCCATTGCGAAAAGTATTGGTAAAGATCAAAAAACCCAAACCTTTATCATCAAAGAAGGGATGAAAATTGGTGAAAATCAAGCTGAAGTGAAGGCGATCCTCCCCGGTGGTGTTGTGCTGGTCGAGAGAATTGTTAGTGTTTACGATCAAGATGAATATTTAGAAACCATTCTTCCCATTTCTAGCGAATAAGTTTTAGATTTCTGTCACATTTTTGCCTTAAAAAGACAAAAGATGCTATAATTTAAGTAGTTAAAGCATATTATCTTAGGGAAGAGACTGCTATGAAAAAAGGAATTTTTCGCCTCATTATATCTTCATTTTTAATTCTTTCAGCATCAGTTCTTTATGCACAAGATTTAGAGACAAATTTATTAAAGTCAATTCAGTTTGTTCAAAGAGGTGAGGTTAGTGAACTTGTTTTTATGTTTGAAAATGGAGTTGCTGAAGCTAAGAAATTCCATATAAAAGATGACCGGCAAATTATTATTGACCTTGAAAATACGGTTGCCTCTGAAAGAACAATGAGGGCCTTTGATACCTCTGAGTTTACAGGAAGTATCGTATTCGTATCGGCCTATAAAAGACCAGATCGGCCAAAAGATATTAGAGTTGCGATTCAGTTGAGAGAAAATGTGCGCTCTCTAATGAACCAAAGAGAAAATAAAATTCTTCTTCAAGTTGAAAATCGTTTTGGTGTATTCACTCAAACTAAAGTTGAAGATGATATGGTTGCCAATAAAAATATTGGTGAGGGCACTCGACTTGGGAAACTACTCGTCCCCAAATCGGATTCAATTGAAGACATACTTGATAACCTCTCTCTTGCAGGACGAAAAAAATATATTGGTAAGAAAATTACCTTAAATATTAGAGATGTTAGTGTTGAAGATACTCTAAAGATGATTGCTGAAGCATCTGGTTTCAATATTATTTTATCAAGTGAAGTGAAAGGTCTTCAGCCATTAACTCTAAATTTAACCAATACTCCTTGGGATCAAGCCCTCGATACAATTCTCTCTCTAAACAAGCTAGTCGCCAAAAAGAATGGAAACATTTTGATGGTTCAATCTTATGTGACAGCTGCCAAAGACCGTGAAGAAGAGTTAAAAGCTAAACAGGCGGCGAAAAGTAGAGAAATTCTTGTAACGAAAATCTTTCCTATTAGTTATGCAGATACCCAAGAGTTAATCGCAATTTTAAAAGAATATCTCACCAAAGATAGAGGTCGTATATCTGAAGACAAGAGAACAAACTCTTTGATCATTAAAGATACACCAATTGTCATGGATAAACTTAAAAAGATTGTTGAAACTCTTGATTTACAAACACCGCAAGTTCTTATTGAAGCAAAAGTTGTTGAAGTATCGGAAGGTCATAGTAAGAGTATCGGCTTAGAAAATGGTCTTAGTTTTGGGTATGACCCCATAGGGGCAATTGGCGATAGAGTACCCACAACGGTAGGGGAAACGGTTTCATCTGATACCGATGGTGGACCTGGTTTTGCTTTCAGTACCGCACCTTCAAGTGATGGTGATGCAGCAGGAACAGCTTTTGGCTTAACTGTTACAAGGTTTGGTCGATTAACAAATTTAAATTTTAACTTACAGTTACTTGAGACGGAATCAAAAGGTAAAGTTCTTTCAAGTCCAAAAGTTATTACACAAAATAGAAAAAAGGCAGAATTAACGGCAACAAATACTGATTCTTACCAAGTAACTAGTGGTACAGGTACTGAAGCGACAACTTCTTTTGAAGAAGTTCAAGCTTCGTTAAAGCTGGGAGTAACTCCTCAGGTTACAAACGAAGGTTCGATCATTTTAGAAATTGAACTAACGAAAGAAGATTTTGGTAGAAGGACATTTGCAACTGGTCCACCAACAAAAACTGGTAACGCTGTAACAACTACGGTACTTGTAGAAAATGGAAGTACGATAGTGCTCGGTGGTCTTTATGAATATAGAAATGAGGAGGCTCACTCTGGGATACCTTTTTTAAAGGATATTCCACTTATCGGTTGGTTATTTAGAACACCTTACAATCCGAGTGTGAGTAAACGAGAAGTAATTATTTTCTTAACACCAAGAATTATAAACCAAGAAGAAGCTGGTCTAGTTAATAAGGGATAAGAGAGCATGTCTGTTTCTCCTATGATCGTAAAATACGAAAAAACGTTGGCGAGAAATCCGCGTTCACAAGTATTTGCTCCCCTGTCAGAACTTTATCGAAAAATTGGCCTTATGGACAAAGCGAGAGAGGTATTACAAAACGGGATTCGGTTTAATCCTGATTACATACCAGGTTATATTGAATTAGCTCATTATTATATTGAGCTAAGAGAATTACACTTGGCCCACGCAACATTAAGGCCTTTAGTAAATTCAAATAGAGATAACTTAAAACTCCAAAATCTTTTTGTTCAATGCTGTACCGAGCTCGAATATAAAAGTGAAGCTCTCGATACATTAAAATACCTATTATTTCTCAATCCCAAAAATAAAGATATCGCTGAAAAAATCAAAATTCTCGAAAAAGAGGAAATGGTAGTAGCCGATCATCCCGAAGAAAAACCGATTCAGTTTAATGTCGACTCGCTTGATTCACAAAAAATTGAAGAAGAAGATTATGGTGACTGGGTTGAAGTTAACACAGCAAATAAGGTTGAAGACAATACAGACATTGAGTCGGATTGGAGTATCGAAACGATAAATGTTTCTAATGAAAAAGAATCAAAAGAAACTAATGCTGAAAGCCCAAGGTTAAACCATGCTCTTGTTGAAATTTATCTTGAGCAAGGTCACATTGAAAAAGCAAAAGAGGTGATAGAGAAAATTCTTGAGCTACAGCCAAACGATCAAGAAACACTACAAAAACTGGAAGAAATAAATAGTTTATTGGATCAAGACTTAGAAGAAACGCATTCTATAACTGATGAGCAAGAGATCGAAAGCCACGAACTTTCCGAGGTTCAACAAAACGAAGAAGATGCAGTACTTGAAAGTGAAGAGTCGAGAGTTGAGTCTGACTTTAATACAGGTTCCTTAATGGAAGTTTATGATAAAAAAATTGCTCATATGAACCAAACCGAAGCAGAAATTGTGAGTGAGCGTTTGGAATTATTCCTAACGGCGCTGCGCGAAAGAGGTTCCGTCGATAACCACCTATAATTTTTACACCTAGAGCGATCATAAATACTCGATAATTGGCCTTACGATAGAGATTAAGATAATAATAAACTCCCATTTAGGGAGAATTTATGGATATTTATGTCATTAATGGACCTAACCTCGAAATGCTTCAGCACCGTGAAAAAAACCTTTATGGTGGAGAGTCACTTGAGGAAATTCAAAAATATTGTGCCGAAGAAGAGCCATCAGATACTTATAATTTTAAATGGTTACAATCATCTTCTGAGTCAAAGTTAATCGAATTCATTCATCAGGCAGTATTATCAAATGCTGCAGGAATAATTATAAATCCCGCAGCCTATGGCCACACAAGCGTTGCTCTTCTTGATGCACTGCTTTGTTTTGAGGGATTTGTTATTGAAGTTCATCTTTCTAATGTTCATAAAAGAGAACTTTTCAGGCAAACTAGGTTGACCGCAAAACGAGCTGACGCACTTATTGAAGGATTAGGAAAAGAATCATATCGTTTGGCAGTAAATGCAATGATAAAACATTTGGAAAAGAAGAGAGAGCAATAAATGGAGTTTCAAACAACGGATTTAAAAAAGGGTTTAAAAGTCGCGATTGATGATAAGCCTTTTGTCATTATTAAGTCAGACTTTACCAACCCAGGAAAGGGGTCGGCGTTTGTAAAAGTAAAACTTAAAAATCTTGAATCAGGATTGGTTATAGAACGTACTTTTAAGTCTGGCGTTTCAACAGGTGTTTTCAAACCTGACTTAGAAGAAAAAGAAGTGGAGTACATGTACTCAGACATTGATGGTTTTAACTTCATGGATCAGGTTACCTATGAAACCGTTCATATGGATAATGAAAGAGTTGGTGATGCGAAGAACTTTCTTCAAGAAGGTATCAAGTTGAATGTCTTTTTTTATAAAGGACTTCCCATTTCAATTGAACTTCCAAATTTCGTGAATTTAATTGTTCAGCAAACAGATCCCGGATTAAAAGGTGATACTGCTTCTGGTGGAATGAAAAAGGCAATTATGGATACCGGTCTTCAAGTGAATGTTCCTCTCTTTATTAAAGAAGGGGAAGTTTTGAAAATAGATACTAGAAATTCAGAATATGTAGAAAGGGTAAATAAGTAATGGGTGGATTTATGGATACTAAAAAATTAAAAAATTTAATTGAATTAGCTAAGGAATCGGGACTTTCTGAACTAACTGTCGAGCACAAAGACGATAGAGTTACATTAAAATTCCCTTATGGTCAGTCTGTTGCTGCTCAACCAATGATGGCCGCCCCAGCTGCGATACCTTCAGCAGGAGCTTCAGCTACTGCACCAGCTCCAGTAAAAGATGAAAACTTAATTGAAGTCACGTCACCTTTTGTTGGAACTTTTTATAGAGCAAGTAGTCCCGATGCAGAGGCTTACGTAAAAGAAGGTGATATTGTTTCACCTGGTAAAATTCTTTGTATTGTTGAAGCGATGAAAATCATGAATGAGATTGAAAGTGAAGTTAGTGGTGAAATTGCTGAAATTTGCGTTGAAAATGAAACTTATGTTGAATTTGGACAAGTTCTATTTAAGGTTAGAAAAAAATAAGAGTTTAACATGTTTAAAAAAATATTAATTGCTAATAGAGGCGAAATTGCTGTTCGAGTTCAAAGGACTTGTCGCGAGATGGGAATTCAAACAGTAAGCGTTCACTCTACTGCTGATGAACATAGTCTTCATGTAAAAATGGCCGATGAGTCAGTTTGCATTGGTCCGGCAAAACCATCATTAAGTTATCTAAACATTCCAGCAATTCTATCTGCTGCCGAAATAACAGGCGCTGAGGCTATCCATCCTGGTTTTGGCTTTCTTTCAGAAAATAAGGAATTTGCTGAATTATGTAAAAAGTGGGAAGTGGATTTTATTGGTCCAAGTGAATCTTGTATTGAAAAAATGGGCGATAAAATTTTATCTAAAGAAATTGCTGAAGCTGCGGGCCTACCTGTTTTGAAACCAATTAAGGTGAAAGAACTAAGCGACGGTGAAATTTTGGCAGCTGCAAAAGAAATGACCTACCCTGTTTTGATTAAGGCTTCTGCTGGTGGTGGCGGTCGTGGAATGAAGAGAATTGATGAAGAGTCTGATCTTCTGCACTCCATTGAAAGATTAAAAACTGAAGCTCTTGCAGGCTTTGGTGACGATACCCTTTTTATTGAAAAATATATTACAAATCCACGTCACGTCGAGGTTCAAGTTCTTGCGGATAAACATGGAAATGTTGTCCACTTAGGAGAAAGAGACTGTACGGTTCAAAGAAGGTTTCAAAAAATTATTGAAGAGGCGCCTTGTCCTGTTCTCACACCTGAAAAAAGAGAAGAAATCTGTCAGTCTGCTGTAAATTTAGCTAAGTATGTTGGATATGACTCTGTGGGTACAGTTGAATATCTTTATGATCTCGACACTCAAAAGTTTTACTTTATGGAGATGAATACAAGAATTCAGGTTGAACATCCCGTAAGTGAAATCCGAACTGGAATTGATTTAATCTCTTACCAAATTCGAGTGGCGAATGGTGAAAAGTTGGATATCACTCAAGAAGATATTGAGTTTTTTGGTCACTCAATTGAGTGCCGAATAAATGCAGAAGATCCAAAAACGGCCATGCCTTCTCCTGGAAAGATTGACTATTATCATCGGCCAGCGGGTATTGGTGTTCGTGTAGATGATTTTATCTATTCTGGCTACTCTGTGCTTCCTTTTTATGACTCTATGTTGTCAAAAGTAATCGTTCATGGAAGTGATCGAACTGTTTGCTTGAAAAGAATGGATCGAGCATTAAGTGAAATGGTAATCGAGGGAATCAAGACCAATAAAGAGTTACATCAAGAGATAATTCATGACGAAGCTTTCATAGGAAATAATTACTCGACTAATTTCCTCGCCAGTAAACTAAAGTAAAATTAAGTTAGGTAAAACCTTTTAATTTTAAGAACTTGGGAACTCTTTATGAGCGAAAAGTTAGAGACTTTGAGTTACGGCGATAAATGCGATCAACTTTTTAAACTAACAGAAAGATTAAAAAAATCTAGCTTTGATGATTTAGATCTAGCTGATAGTTTTCAATCTTTTTTTTATGAAACAAACTTTGCTAATTCTAGTAATACCGAAATTAAAAAAATCATTCTAAAGATTAAAAACAATTTTCTAAATAGAAAAATAATTGAATTTTTAAAGTTTGATAAATCAAAAGATTTGATTCTGAAATTTATTGAAGATGGTGATTTAAGTTATTCTAAAACCTTAGCGAAACAACTTTTAGATTATTGCTATGAAAGAAGATTGTATTCAAAGGCGTTGGCATTCTTAAACGAGCATGGTGATTATATTTTCAAAAGAAATATATCAAATGGTTTTAAATCACAATTTTCTCTACTCGAAGGAGACTTAAGTCAACTGACTCTAGACCTAAAAGAAGAAATGCTTACTGCTTTGTTATTGAGGTGTTATGAGAAAAGCTTCTATCATTTTACAAAAGAGCAGTTTGAAAAATTTATTCGCAATGAAAATTTGTTGGATGTTGTTCAAAAAGGATCTCCAAGAACATTAGCTTCTCTGTTATTTGTTGTTTTAACTTACATGGAGACAAATGATGTAAATGACTTAATCGTTGATATTAAGTACGTATTATCAAATATAAAAACTAACAAAATTACTATATACAAGTCTCATGATGAAGAAGATCAGAAGAAACTTGCTGAAACGAAAAAGCTGATTGGAAAATCAAAAGTTCTTTCAAATTTAAAAAGAAAAGATCTTCTAGAACAAGTTTTGTTTGAATTAAGAAGCATTGATGAAAATAATGCGTGGTTAGACTACTTAAATACAAATGAAGAATTAATAGCAATATCGGATAAAGAGAGAAAAAGAATATTTAAATCTTATGACTCACTTTTAGAACAACATAGTGAACCTTTAAGAACAAAAACAATAGAGCGAGAAATATTAGATTTGTCTAAAGAGGCGAATATCTTAACACTTTCAGACTTGTATTTTATGAGCTTCACATTAGGTCTCTTCCCTCAATGTATGGATATAGCGGATAAAGTCATTCAAATTAGTTTAACAAACGCAGAGCTAATAAACGGAATGATGTTAAAGGCGAAAACCTATATGGCCATGAAGAGATTTCTAAAGGCAAATGATTATATTGATAAGTTGTTTGATGAGATACCAGTGCACCTTAGCGAGAAGAAAGCCCTGCTGAGAATGAAGATTAAATGTCTTGAAGCATTGAGTTTTGAAAAAGAAGCTGCATCTAATAAGAAGATATTAAGGCAGTTGGAGACTTGATTGAAAAAAGTAAATAAGGTTCTCCTTCTTTTTCTAATTTTGATGAGTACATTCTTTTGGATTCTTTGGAGAGCTGTACAAACAGAACAGTTTGGTCTTTATCTTTCAAATAAAATTAAAAAAACAGTTTATAGTAAAGCAGGCTTAAACGTTTCATTCGAAAGAGTTGATATTTCACTGTTCCCACCCTCGACCACCATGAGGTCATTTGAAGTTTTTGAAAAAGAAACAAAGACGACCTTAAAAGCTAACTATTTAGGGGTTTCTTTTGGTTTGAGTGACCTGATTTCTCCAAATTTGAGTTTTGGTGAAGTTTTTCTAAAAGACGCAAAAATAATTTCTGAAAGTAGAAAAAGTAATAAGAAAAAAGACGAAGTAAAGATTGAAGAAATTTTTAAGATGTATAATGAGATTTATACAAAAAAAATGCAAGTTAGAGTTAAGAGACTTAAGGTCGAAGATGCTCATCTTGTGATTGATGGACATGAATTAAATATTAGAAACTTTAAGGCATCTCTTTTTCCAGACCTCCTCACCTCTGAAGGAATTGTTGAAAATGTAATTCTTAAAGATAAAAGAGGCCCGGTTCTTGATCAACTTAGCTACGATGTTCAGCTTAATGAAGAAGGGCTTCGTATAAAAAAGTTCACAATACTAGATGGCATTAACAAGTTTGATATTATGGGTAAAGCTTTACTCGAAAAGAACATCGGCTTGAACCTAATTTTTCAATATGTTGGTGATAAAAATATAAAAGCATTATCTCTGTTAAAAGATATACCTAAAGAACTTGTAGAATCTGATGGAAATATCAGCATTGATGGAAAAATCAGTGGTACAGCAAAAAGCCCTAAGGTTAAAACAAAGCTAGTTTTCAGTGACCTTGTTACAGAGTTTGTCCTCCTTGATAAGCTTGTTGTTAATGTAGATTTTGAAGACAATATTGTATCTATCAATTCAATAAGAGCTGAAGTAAACGGTGGTCTTGCTGAGTCGAATATAAACAAACCAGCTTATAATATTAAAACAAAAGAGGTCTTGCTAAATTCAATCACTGCAAATGTAAAAAATCTTCATTCTAATGATTTTTTATATGCCATTAAAGAAGATCTAAATCCATTGAAGTTGAAGTTTAATGGAGATGTTGAACTTTTTCATGAAGAAAATTTAGGTGTTCGTATTCAACCGAAAATTGGTGCGAGGTTGATAGACGTCAAGCTTTTTAATAAAAGAGAAAATGAAATTATTATCGAGCCGCGATCTGATTTAGTTTGGGACAAGGGAAGAGGTCTTGTGGTCTTGTTTGAGAAAGGAGTTCTTTTCGATGCAGGTATAAAAATCAATGAAAGTGACTTGGCAGTAAAGGGTAAGATTATTGAAGAGATTGAAATCGAAACCAAGTCAGAATATCTAAATTTATACGATATAGGTCCGATTTCTGGAACCAGCTTAAGAGGGGACGGAAAGATGGAAATGAAAATATCAGGACCACCAGAGAACGTATTCTTTATTAGCAATTTTGATATAAAGAACTTTAATGTCGTTGATATAAACCTTGGTGAAATAAAAGGAGACTTTACTTTTGGTTTAGAAGAGCTACTTCTCAATATCAAAATTAACGATGGTCGTTACCTTTCGAGTTTGTATAACGGTTCTGGAAATATGCGTTTTGAAGGTGATGAAAATCTAGATATAGATGTGACGGTTACAAATGGTAGCTATAAAGACATTGAGGAAATGGCGCCATTAGTTTTTGAAAATATAAAACAGTATACCAATCCTTTTAATGCGACGATAAAGGGTAAAATGAAACTTTTTGGAGGGTTTAAGAAGAACTTGCTTGGAGTAAAGGGGCATGTCGAAGGAAGTGGTAAATATCAAAAAGAATTAATAGATTCTTATCGTTTAAACTTTAATTATCACAAAGAAAAATTAAAGATGAACAATATCGTTCTCAATAAAACTCGTGGCAATGTATCTGGAAACGCAAACTTTAATTTTATTGAAGATAACTATAACTATCTTTTTAATGTTCGAAATATACTTTTAAGAGATTTCCAAAATATTAATGATATTGGGCTAGGGTATGATGGCCTCTTAAATGGAAAAGTTTCAGGTGCCGGTACAACAAAAACTCCCGATACCAAAATAGACCTTAAAATTACTAACGGAAAGATTGGTGAGAATAGTGTTGCTGATAGCATCGTTTCTCTCCATCGTACAGGGGAAGAGTACTTCGTTCGTTCAAATATATTTCAAGGAGAAATAGTTTTTAATTCTTTTATCGACTTTAATAAAAAGAAAAACAAAAAGAGTACCTTAAGCTTAAAGGTTGATACCATGAATTTACGCAAGATGCTTGGGGTTCTTTCACTTCATAATTTAGACGATAGAGATATGAGCGGTGCAATTAAACTTTTCGGTGATGCTGAGTTTGATGCTAATGATATCTTGTCTATGGATGCATCGATAAAACTAGACTTCTTGAGGTGGTACAAGAAAAAGGAGCTACTAGAGATTGATAACCCGATTGATATTAAAATCGAAAAAGGTGAGATAAAGCAGTGGGATTTACAAACAAACTCACTAAGTCGTAATTACTTTAAAATGAAAGGAGAGGGGAATCTAAGTAAGAAAGTAAAAATAGATTCAGACTTTAAGATATCAAGTATTTTCGCGGACGTTCTTACTGAGAAGCTAAATTTTAGAGAAGGGATTTTAGACGGAAGACTTCGTATTATCGGGGAAAGGGGAAGATTTTCAACTTATTTAGATCTATCAGGAGAGAGAATGGTTTTAAAGCCAATTGGCTTACGTACACCTCTAAATGATTTAAACTTTAAAGTTATCCTCGACGGAGAAAATATTAATATTAATAGTCTTGAATCTAATCTCGGTGGAGGTAAACTTCTTGCAACAGGAAATGGTACGTTGAAGTTTCCTTATCCAAGGTTAAAAATAATCATGGATGGCAAGAATATTCGTCAACCACTCTTCAAGAAGTCTTATTTTGTCTTTGACTCTACATTAACTCTTGAGGGAGATGAGTTACCATATCTTGTCACAGGCAAAGCTAATGTTAAAAATGCTTTGGTTCGAGATGAGTTAAAAGATATGAAAGATGATAGTCTCGTCAATCAAGGATATCGTAAATATATTCCAAAGGCCGCAATTGACAAAGAAAATGCACCTTTCAAGTTGAACATTGATGCAATAATCAGTGAGCCTATTGTCGTTAAAAATAGTCTTTTAGACATTAAGCTTACAGGCAAGGTTAATGTCTCTAATACTCTTAAAAATACTCTTTATTCTGGAGATGTCGATTTAGCTTCAAACAAAAACCTTTTGTATCTTAAGGGACATGAGTTTGAATTTAGTAACGGAAAAATTATGCTGGTGCCATCTCAGGAAGAACAGAAAATAAAACTAGATTTTTTAGCATCATCAAAAATTAATGAGTATGATGTTTTTACAGATATTAAAGGTACAACAGATGATTTAATTGTTGAGATGTATTCACGACCGGATCTTTCACAAGGTGACCTTCTTTCTCTAGTAACCTTGGGGGTAACAAGCGATGTTTCACAGAACTTGGGCGAGAGAGAAAGACAATCGGTTACAACTCTAGGACTTGGGGGAATCGTTCTTGATCAGCTGGGAATAAATCAAAATTTAAACAAGTCCTTTGGTCTTAAGGTAAGCGTAGCTCCAGAAATTGAAGAAGATGACGGTAGTTTGCTAAGAGGACGTGCTGAAAATGCGGGAAGCGAAACAAGTATGAAGACTGGTACTAAAATTCAGGTAAAGAAAGAGTTGGCTGATAAGGTTGATCTCTCTCTTTCTAGTACTGTTGGTGGTGCTGCTAAACAAAAACAAGAAATGAATGTCGATGTAAAAATAAATGACTCTTTCTCACTTGAGGGAGTCTATGAAATGCGTTCAACTGATGAATTGGAAGAGGAGAACCCCGATTCGATTGGAGCGGATTTAAAGTGGAGGTTTTCATTCTAAGATTACAGCTACTTCTATTAATTTTTTTCGGATCAGCTTTTGTTTACGGGGCAGAGCTGAGAATTAATTGTGGTAACGGTGATCGTTGTGAATCATTTAAGGAGAATAATGCATTAGCAATAAAAAGTCTGAAAAGTCATCAAGATATCTGGGAAAAGCTAAAAACGTTGTCAGTTAATGAATCAATTAAACGCTTTGAGATAAAATCATTTAGAGCTTCAAATAACGTTGTTTATCAACTTGATATTGTTTTTAAAAAGAAAATTAATGATATCGAAATAAACTTCCCTGGTGGTTATTCTGATGAGTTAGAGTCATTTCTTGTATTTAAGGTAGATCAATACTTCAATTCTCAGCTAGTTGATATGAGTAAAAAAAGGATTTTAGAAAACCTTGTGCAAAGAGGTTATCTTAAGCCCACTGTTAATTTTAGGTTCCTTGAAGAGGGGGATGATGTATCAGTTATTGTAAATGTGACTGCTTCTGGCCAACGTAAAGTTGAAAAAGTTGAATTAAGTAATACTCAGCAAATGTTAGACTTTGAAATAGAAAATAGACTGATGTCATTTCAAGGTGAGGCTTATGATAAATTAAAAATCGGCCAGAGGATTGAAGAGATTCAGAGAGATCTAGTTGAAAATGGTCATTACAATGCAAAGTTAGATTTTCGTGAAGTTTCCTTAGACAATAATAACGTCCTTCTTCAGATAGATATAAATTTAGGCAAGAGGTTTAATTTTAGCTTCGAGGGGAATAAAAGTTTAAGTACTATTGATTTAATAACGTCTTTAAAAAGAGAAATTGTTGCGGGTAATCTTGTTCTAGAGAAAAGTGAAATTAAAAACGCTATTGTAAAACTATATGAAGAAATTTCTGTTTATAACTCAAAAGTATCTATTGCTAAGCGAGAAGGCGCTTACCGAAATAAGGTTCCTCTTGAAAATTACTATATAAAAGTTGTCGAAGGAAAAAAACTTCGTATTTCAAAGTTATTTTTTAAAGGTAATCAAAGAATACGTTTAGCGGAGTTGGAGGAACTTTTTTATGATAATGCTTCTGTTGTTGTTGGTAGAGGTTATTTCGATGAGAAATATATAACTAAGTTTAATGAGCTCGTAAAAAACTTTTACCTAGAGAGAGGATTTCTTTTATCAAGTGTAAAGTCAAATATCTCTCTTTCTGATGATGGTGCTGAAATAATGTATACAATTATTGAAGGGCAACGTTGTGTTGTGAGAGATATTAATATCTCAGGAATTAGCACTGAATTAGCAAATGAAATTAAATCTAAATTGATCAATAAAGGCGGAAAGGCATTTAATGTTCTCGCCTTGGAAGAAGACATTAAGAAAGTTATCTTTGAGATAAAAGAGAAAGGTTTCTTCTTTGCCTCTCTAAGAAACTATACCCCTGACAAAATTTTAAGTTATTTTGCAAATTATTCATTGGTCGAAATAAACCTTGATTTTAAAACGGGAAAAAAACTTGTTTATAATGATTTGAATATTCAAGGATTAGTGAAAACAGAAAATAAAACTGTTCGTCGAGAAAACTTTTTTGAAGTGGGTGAGACTATTACACCGACTAAAATTGAAAAGCTATCAGGTAAAATTACATCTCTTGGTCTTTTCTCTTCAATCAGTATAAAACCAAATGTACTGAATAAATTTACTAATGCTGAAGAGTATAAAACAAATTTAAATCTCTTCTTAAATGAGAAAAACCCAGGGACTGGAATTATTGCTCCGGGATACAGAACAGACCTTGGTGCAAAATTTTCGTTCTCATTATTATATAGAAATCTCTATGGTCTCAACCATGCCGTGTCTTTGAAAACACAGTTCAATAGAAGATTTACTCTTGGTGATCTTGATGCTCGGAGAAAAGCCGATAAACATCATTTTATAGAGACTTCATTAAACCTAAACTATAGTTGGCCTTATTTTTTAGATTACTTTGATTTTGATATTGGTAGTAGTTTCCAAAGAAGAAGAGCCTTTTCTTTTGATGCTGATATATTAAGACTATCTCCAAGGCTTTCAAAACAGTTTAATGACTACTTTTCAAGTTCACTTAGATATCAATTAGAAGATATTCGCCAAACAGATGCGACTAACGAAAAAGATGACGCTCGTTTTAGGATTGGGAGTTTAACTCCTTCTATTACTTTTGATTTTAGAGATAGCGCTGTCGCTCCAAAGTCTGGTACTTATTTCAATCTATCATGGGAGTTTGGTAACCCTTATTTTGGAGCACAAAAAGGTAAAAATTTTGAAATTAATTATTCGAAGATCGTTTCTCGAAACCGTTTTTATTATCCTCTAAAAAATAAAATTGTCGTTTTCGCTTTATCTGTTTCTATGGGTTATCAGGTTAATTACGCAGACGAGTTGAGGTTAAATGCAGATGGCTCTAGAGTTTTAAACTCTGATGATACTTTCCAAACGAAGGGGTATATTCCTAGTATCAAAGTCTTTCGGCTTGATGGTCAGGATACGGTGAGAGGCTTTTCAAACAGTGAAATCAACCGCCTCAATAATGGGATTGGGATTAGTGATGTACGTGTTCAAAATACGGCCTATTTTACTAACTTGAAGTTTGAACCAAGGTATTACTTGAGCGACAGTATTGGATTAGGACTATTTTTTGACGCTGGCCGTGTTTATGTCAATCATTTCCAGCCCTTATCTCTCAGAACTTCTGTTGGGGGAAGTTTTAAGTTTCTGACTCCAGTGGGATCTCTCGATTTTGACTACGGAATAAAAACCGAGCGAAATCGTTTGAATGACGGAGGGAAAGAGGGCTTTGGTAGATTTCACCTATCTATCGGATTATTTTAAGTTCTGGCCCTTGACTAGGTGCTCGCTTTTTTTATATAAACCCCAGACTGTGTGTAAATTTTAGAACCACTGAATTATTGGAAAATATTATGTTTACTCAAAAATCTTTTGTATTAAAGCCTGCTGAAGCTCAAAAAGAATGGTTTCTTGTTGATGCTAGCGGAAAAACGGTTGGTCGCTTGGCCACAAGAATTGCTGATGTATTAAGAGGTAAAACAAAGCCTCAGTTTACTCCTCATACCGATTCTGGTGATTTTGTTGTTGTTATTAATGCCGACAAAATGGTTTTCACTGGAAATAAATTGAGTGATAAAAAATACTACAAACATAGTGGATATGTTGGTGGCTTAAAAGAAAGAACTGCTGGTGAGTTGATGGATAAGAACGCTAGTGAAGTTTTAATGAAAGCTGTAAAAGGTATGCTTCCGAAAAACTCTTTGGGAAGACAACAACTAACTAAACTTAGAGTATTTAACGGAAACGAGCATACTCATGAATCACAAAAGCCTCAGGCTTTAGAATTAGCATAAGAAGGAAACTTAGATGGCAGCGAAAGATATTTCAAAAGGTAAAAAATGGGACGCTCACGCAGTAGGAAGAAGAAAGTCTTCTACGGCTAGAGTTTATATTGCTGAATCTGGAAGTGGAAAAATTGAGATCAATAAGAGAGATATCAAAGATTATTTTCCAAAAGCAACTAACCGTTATGTTGTTGGACAGCCATTAAACTTATTAAAAGTAGCTGATAAATATGACATTAAAATCAACGTTAATGGTGGCGGTACAACAGGTCAGGCTGGTGCTATTAGATTGGCCATCTGTAGAGCAATTTTAAAGTTGGATCCAACTGTTCGTGGAGATCTTAAGGAGCAAGGTTTCCTTACTCGTGATCCTCGTAAAGTTGAAAGAAAGAAGCCTGGTCAGCCAGGAGCTCGTAAGAGATTTCAATTCTCTAAACGTTAATTCGAAATTTATTATCATTTTATATAAGGAAATCCGGCTACTTAGCCGGATTTTTTTTGCTTTATTTTTAATATTGACGGTTTTACTCAAGTTTTTAGCCGCGTTCTCCGATCAGGTATTCGGTAGACCTTTTAGGGGAACATATGTTGGTAAGCTTCTTGAGAGTTTTTATTTTGCTGAAACTCGTGTTTTTTTCATTATCTAGTTATGCTTTGAAGTCTAAGCCAATTTTTCCAATCGCCATTAAGGATCAGATTTCGTCTGCTGATGGAGTCATCATTGCGACTTTTCAAGGTAGTAGTAATACTAAAAATCGAGAGGGGAATGTGACGACAGTGGGGAGTTTTTTTATTGAAAAGGTTGCTGGCATACCTGAAAAGAAAATATTAAACCGCTATAGTTTTCGTGTTGAGTATCCAGGAGGAGACTGGCAAGGGATTAAGTACAAAGTTAAAGAGTCTCCAAGTTTCGAAGAGGGGGAAAAAGTTGTCTTGATCTTGAAAAAAGGTAAGTTCGGTTATGAGTTGCCTTATCAGGCCTTGTCAAAATTTAACTTTAAAAAAAGAGATGGTGAGCTCTATATTTATTCAAAGTATTTCAAAGAAAAAAACGGTGTTGGTGTAATTTCTTGGAATGAGTTTAATAAAATTGTAGAGCAGCACTTTGGAATGAGAGTCGGTTCATACTTTAATAACAAAATTAATACGAGTTCTTCCCAGTTAAAGCACGGGAAAAATAATAGGCATCCTGCAGCAGTCTACCAAAGCGAGAGCGATAATTCTGAGTATAAAGTTGAAACTTCTTGGTTGGTTTTTATTCTCGGGGCACTAGGTGGATTGTTTTCGTTATTTGGTAAATATCAAGAAGAACAAGAATAAGATTTAGCACAGTGTCAGCAGCGAAAAGCTTCCCAAGATGGGGTGTGGTCATGGTATGATGAGATTACTATAAAAAAAGGATTTTTTGTGCGTATTTGCTTTATAGTTTTTTTGTTTTCAGTCTTATCTACAAACTCGTTTTCACAAAACCTATTTCAAGAAAGAATTAGAAAAGTTACAGATCAAAAAACGTCGATATTTCTAGATAAGGGGATTTTTCATACTGGATCCAATAAGACTAAATCAAGCTTAAAGTCGATTCGTCAGCATTATAGAAAAGGGACAAAAACAGAACGCATTGTTCTCGATTTCAAAACGACTTCGATCCCAAGAATTTACGGACATATGTCAAAGGGCGAACGAAAGATGTATATTGATATGTTCAATACTGATCTTGGAGAAAGTTTTGCAACTTTTGGAAAGAGTGAATTAGTTAAGTCGATAGATTTTTTTCCCATTCATAATAAAATGTTGTCCGCTGAAATTATTTTTCATAAAGATGTCTTAGTTGATATCTTTTATTTAAAAAACCCCGGTCGATTTGTTATAGATGCAAAAAGATAATTAAATCATTAGGAAATTTTATGTCAGATATAGAAAATGAATACCAAGTTCAAGTCGGTGCCGATACAGATGAAAACTTAGATTTACCTGAGACTGTCGTTATTATCCCGATAATGAATAGTCCAATCTTTCCGGGGATGATTGCTCCAATTATTTTGACTCAAGACAAGTTCACAAAAGAACTTGATGATAAACTGCTTAGTTCAGGGTTTGTTGCTTTAAACTTGGTAAAGTCTGACCTTAAAGATGAAGATGGAAAGTTTGTACCTGAGGAAGAGATAGACTTAGAAAATAGAGTGATTAGATCTGGTGATATTTATAAAGTTGGTGTTCTGTGCAAAGTGGTTAAGAAACTCAAGTTGCCAGATGGCTCGGTAAATATACTCGTACATGGAATCAAACGTTATCGTGCTTTTGAGTTTCTTGAAGACTCGAAACTACTTTGCGCTAAATATGAAGTCTTTGAAGATATTCTCGAAGCTGATGATGAGCTAGACGCCTATACTCGCTCAGTTATAAATCAAGTTAAGAAAATTAGTGAGATTAATCCTTATTTTAATGAGGAGATGAAATTAGCAATTTTTAATTCACCCTCACCAGGAGCTCTCGCTGACTTAGTTGCGTTTGCAATTAGTCTTGATATTCCTGAAGCCCAGGACTTTCTCGAAACGTTAGTGGTTAAGAAGAGATTTGCAAAATTGCTTGTTTATTTGAGACGAGAAAAAGATGTAGCCGATATACAAAAGAAAATATCAGATGAGGTTAACGATAAGGTTAATAAATACCAAAGAGAGTATTTTTTAAGAGAGCAATTAAAAGTTATTCGTAGTGAATTAGGTATGGATGAGGATGAAAAGTCTCGTGATATCAATCGGATTAGAGAAAAGCTCGAAACAATGGAATTACCAGAAGAGGCACTCAAGTCTGTTAACGAAGAACTTGAACGTTTGGAGACAATTCCCGATACCAGTCCTGAGTATAATGTCACAAGGACATATTTAAACTGGATGGTTGATCTTCCATGGTCAAACTCAACAGAAGAGAAGGTTGATATCTCAAACGCCAGAAAAGTTTTAGATAAAGATCACTATGGTTTAGAAAAGGCCAAGGAAAGAATTCTAGAGTTCTTGGCGGTAAGGCAGTTAAAACCTAAATATGATGGAACTATTCTTTGCCTTTCGGGGCCTCCTGGTGTCGGTAAAACATCTCTGGGGAGATCAATCGCAGAATCTCTTGGTCGAAAGTTTTATCGTTTTAGTTTGGGTGGTATGAGAGACGAAGCAGAAATTAAAGGTCATCGTCGAACTTATGTTGGGGCAATGCCTGGTCGAATTATGCAGGCCCTTAAGAGGGTAGAAGTTAATAACCCTGTTTTAATGTTAGATGAAATTGATAAGTTGGGAACTTCTTACCAAGGCGATCCTGCATCAGCATTATTAGAAGTACTCGATCCCGAACAAAATAATTCATTTATAGATCATTATTTAGATGTACCTTTTGATTTATCAAAGGTTCTTTTTATTGCCACTGCAAACTATATTGGAAACATTCCAGCTCCACTTCTCGATAGAATGGAAATTATCGAATTAAGTGGTTATACAATTGAAGAGAAAATTTCGATTGCTAATAAATGGGTTATACCAAAACAGCTCGAAAAACATGGTTTAACAAAAAAAGATCTAACTCTTCCTGTTGCGACAATTAAAAAGCTCATCTCTGATTATGCAAGAGAGCCAGGTGTTCGTGTGATGGAGCAAAATATTGCAAAAATTTGTCGTCGAGCAGCTTTAGAGAAAGTAAGTAGAAAGAGACACAAATTATTTAAGCCAACTCCTAACGACTTAGAAGGAATTTTGGGGAGTGCTCGTTTTCAAACAGAGCGTGCTCAAAAAGGTCTTCAGCCTGGAGTGGTAACCGGACTTGCCTGGACCTCTTTTGGTGGTGAGATTTTATATATTGAAACGATCCCTCTTGCAGGGAAAGGAACATTTAAACTTACGGGCCAGCTCGGTGATGTCATGAATGAGTCTGCCAATATTGCATACAGCTACGTAAAAACACTTTTACAAAAAGAAGCGAGTACTTCAAAAAAGAAAGTTGTTGAGGAGGATTCAGATTATCTTTCTAACCATGAGGTGCATTTGCATTTACCTGCTGGTGCAACACCTAAGGATGGACCAAGTGCAGGGATTACAATGGCAACGGCATTGTATAGCTTAGCCTCAAATAAGAAAATTAAACCAAGTCTTGCAATGACTGGAGAGTTGAGTTTAACAGGACGAGTTCTACCTGTTGGTGGAATTAAGGAAAAAGTTCTTGCTGCAAAGAGAGCAGGAATTAAGCATATTATTCTTCCTGAAGATAACAAAAAAGATCTCAAGGAAGTCCCAGAAAATCATAGAAAGGGATTAAAGTTCTACCCCGTTTCGCACTTTGATGAAGTTTTAAAGGTTGCTTTTTCTAAAAAGTAGAATGAACTAGAATTCGTCTGAGTCGTACTCGTTAGCTGGAGCATGTTTAACTTTTCCAGCTGCGATTTCTCTAAGGGCCGTAACAACTTCTTTATTTTTGCTACTAACAAGAGAGTCTGAACCTTCACGAAGTTGCTTTACTCTTTTTGAAGCGAGATGCACGAGCTCGTATCTGTTTTCAACTTTTTCAAGACAGTCTTCAATAGTGATTCTGGCCATTTATCGATCCTTTTAAGTGATTGAACATATTTAGATATGCTATCTGGCTTAGATAGTCAATATTGTCCTATTCTAGCGGAAACTCGAGAATTTACTAGTTTTAGAACTACGTAATTACAGTGGTTTATGGCTATTGGTTTATTTATGTTTGAATTAATATTGTTATGGAAATTGTTGCTGTTAGTCGATTCTTGAAGGGCCCATCAAAAGAAGGATTTTGCTTGTTTCACTTTAAAGGGTTTTATAAAGGAGTAAAAATTCACTCTTTATATTTAAAAACTGATGAAAAGCTTATTCTTGGTGAAGATTATATTCTTCATATTGAAGTCGATAAAATTGAAGATAATTATTTATATGGATTTATAAAAAGATATAGAGCGATAAATAAAATACTTATTGGGTAACCACTTCAACGGAGTCTCCAATCATAGGAGCTTCAATTTCAATCATCGGTCTCGATGTTCCAATGTCCAAATCTTGAATTGTCGTTATGGCAGTATTATTTTCAGCATGAAGAACTTTAACTTCACCTAATTTAACTTTATGAGAATATCGTGTTTTTGTTTCATAGGGATCTTGTTTAACGATCCTTCGATAAACAGCTAGAATTGTTCCTTCCTTCACACCCTGATTTAAGCCCATATTTACGTAATAATTTTTCTTAACGACTTCGTTATCATAACCCATGGGAATATTCTGAGATACAGAATAGATAACGTAGTTATTGGCAAGTGCAGGTGTAATTAAGAGTAAGCAGACTACACTTAATAATTTTTGCAGGTTTGTTTTCATAGCAGGTTCCTTCACTATCAGCTTAAAGCTGCTAGTAATAATCTGATCGGAAGAATTGAACTAAAGTGAAGAATTTGCCGGGATCTCACAAAGGGGAAAAAAATTCCCCTGTGTTCCGTCAATCTTTTGAGCTTCTTACTTAATTTTTAGATACTTAAAGCTATTGTAGATCAAATCACTAGGTCTAAAGTTCTTTAAATGATCATGATAAAGGACATACTTTCTCGTGTAATATTGCATTACCCAAGGCATATCCTCTATAACCATTTGCTCTAGCTTTTTCATATTTCTAAATTTTGCAGGCCCATCGGGTAGCTCTTTTAATTCGCTAAATACACGATCAAACTCAGGGTTTGAATAAAAAGTAGCATTGGGTCCTGGACTATGATTTTTAGAATCAAGTAACTGTAAAACATTTTCAACATCGGGATAATCTAAAATCCAACCATCTTGCCAAAATTGTAGCTTCCCATTTTCTGCTTTAGATAAAAAAGTAGGAAAAGGATTTGTAATGATATTCATTCGAATACCTATTTGCTCAAGCTGTTTTTGAATAAACTCTGCTTGTTGCCTATGAGAGGTGCTCGTACCTCTTGTATCAAAATTAAGAACAGGTAAACCTTTTCCTTCTGGGAAGCCAGCGGATGCTAAAAGTCTTTTTGCTTTTTCAATATTAAATTCATAGGGAAGTTTACTACTAGGAGAGTATCCTGGAATTCCAGGAGGAAAAATAGAGTTTGCCCTTTGACCAATATTATTGGTGAAGATTTCTATGAACTTGTCATAATCAATAGCATGAGCAATCGCCAAACGTAGTTTTTTATTTTTACCAAGAAGTGGATCTCGCATATTGAATGAAATCCACCAATACGTAAGACTTGGATAAATTTGCAGGTGAATATTTTTACTTTTTAGTTCAGGAGTAATTTCACCTGTCGGTCCAACAGCGGTCTCATAATTATCTTTTGGAATATCAAGATAATCAATTTTTTGTGACATAAAGTTAAGCCAACGTGTTTGTGCTTCTTTAATAATTTTAAAATGAATACCGTCTAAAAAAGGGATTTGTTTACCAGCGTCTTTTAAAAGACCTTTACTATAAGCAAGTCGATCACCTTGAGCAGGATAACGACTGTCTCTATAGTCTTTGAATTTATCGAGTTTTATATTGGCAAGATTGCTATTACTGTTAAGCGTAAAGGGACCTGTTCCTATCTCGACATTATTGAGAATATTATCGTGATATTCAATTACTTCAATAGGCATAGGAGAAACAAAGCTCATGGTTAGAGCGTAAAGTACTTGTGGGTATGGCTTGTTAAATTTAAAAACAAGCGTGTGGTCATTGGGAGCAGATAGGCCTGGTATCTTTGTCGATTTAAATTTTTCAAAGTCTGATCCGACTTTTTTTCTCCACTCATCGATACCTACAATTTTTCCACTGAAAAGCCACGAGCCATTGGAGTTTGTTGGGATGTAGGCCAATCTTTTAATTTGAGTGATGAAATCTTGTGCTTTAACGTAACGCTTCTGTCCTTTGAAGACAGGGTGGGGATGGTAGAGAATATTTTCTTTTAGTTTTATGGTATAGGTTAAGCTGTCATTGCTCACCATAGGAAGTTCTTTCGCTAAGAGAGGAGTCACAGTATATGGTCTCTTTAAATAGTGATACTCGTAAAGTTGTTCGTAACATTGGTAGATAACCGTTGATGAAATAGAGTCATAAGCATTTGCTGGATCAAGAGAGCGTATTTCACCCGAGAGGGGAACTTTTAAAATATTCCTTGTGCTTTTTGAATCTTGCTTAAAACACGATGTCAGTATTAAAAAGCTACATAAAATGAGAATTTTTTTCATAATGAATCTTCTATGAGTGTTTTTGCTTTATTTAAAAACTTTTCAAACTGAGCAACTTCACCTGCTCCTTGCGCCATATCTGGTCTTCCGCCACCTCGACCATTAATTTCTGCTAAAGACGTTTTTAAAATATCATTACATTTTAAAGGTACTTTTTTTCCACAGCGAATAATGGCCGAGACTTTATCATTACTTTTAGAATAGAGCAGAACAATTCCTTCTGGAAACTTATCTATAAACTGGTCGCTTAAGTCACGTAAGTTTGAATTTGCAGGAGCTTCTGCTTCGACAAAAGAAAACTTATCTTTTAATAGCTTGGCATTTTCAAAGATTTCTTTTCCTTTTTCTTGATTAATTTTGTTTTCAAGTTGCTGTACTTCTTTTTTCAAATTCTTGATGGTGTTGAATAAGTCCTGAACTTTATCGACAACAACTTTATTTTTGCCATTTACTAAAATTTCTAATTCACCAAAGTAACGACTTCTCGTCTGAAGTCTTTTAAGTGCACTTTGTGATGCAGTCGCTTCAATTCTTCTGATCCCTGTACTGAGTGATCCTTCACTAATGATTGTGAACAGTCCTATTTCAGAAGTATTTTCAACATGAGTTCCACCACAAAGCTCAGTTGAGAATTCACCCATCTTAAGAACCCTCACTTCATCTCCATACTTTTCACCGAAAAGGGCCATCGCTCCAGAGTTCATCGCTTCGTCCATGGTCATGATGTTTGCTTTAACGGGGAGTGAGTTTTGTATTTGTTTATTGACGAGATGTTCAACTTCAAGAATTTCATCTTGGGTCATTGCCTGAGTATGAGTAAAGTCAAAACGTAACCTTTGATCTGTCACAGACGAGCCCGCTTGTTTTACGTGATCTCCTAAAACATTGATAAGAGCGGAATGGAGAAGGTGGGTGGCACTGTGATTTCTCGCAATAAGGTTTCTTTTATCTTCTTCTACATTTAGTTGGTATTGTGTTCCTTCACTAAGTTGCATACCCTCTGCAACTTTAACAAAATGAATAATCAGATCATCAACTGGCTTTTGAGTATCAATGATTTCAGCGATTATTTTATTGTCTTGATATATAAAACCACTATCTCCACACTGACCACCTGATTCACCATAAAAAGGTGTTTGATCAAAAAGAACAATTTTATTTTCACCAAGAGTAACGACATTTAATAAAGTTGCATCACTTGATGTTGATTTATAACCAGTAAATTTGGTAGCGCCATATTTTTCTTTTAGTTCATGGAATATCTTATTGTCTAGGTTAGCCTGTCCCTTCCACGACTTACGAGAATCTTCTTTTCTCTTTTCCATCGCTTGCTCAAAGCCTTCGATATCAAGAGTCAGTTCTCTTTCTAGTAAAATAATTTCAGTTAGATCGAGAGGGAATCCATAGGTATCGTAAAGCTTGAAAGCTTCTTCACCAGAAAAGGTTTTAATATTTCCCATTTTCTTAATGGCATCATTTAAAAACTTGAGACCATTGTCTAATGTTTCTAAAAACTTCTCTTCTTCTAGTTTTAAATATTTTTCTGCAAGAACTTGGTTCTTTTTGTTTTGAGGGTGCTCGTCACCTAATAGGTCTAAAACTATTGGAGCTAGTTTATAAAGAAGTGGCTTTTTGATTTCTAAATCTTTGAGATGGCGTATTGCTCGTCTCAAGATACGACGGAGTACATAGCCTCTACCTTCGTTTGAAGGAATTACTCCATCCGTAATTAACATAACTCCAGATCTAATATGATCGGCAACGACTCTCATATGTGTTGTATATTTTTTATCGTCGTAAGATTTGCCACTAATTTTTTCAATCTCGTTTATGATGGGCATAAAAAGATCTGTATCGTAATTCCAATATTTACCTTGGAGAGCAGCAGAAATTCTTTCTAGTCCCATGCCTGTGTCGACAGATGGCTTGGGAAGATTTTTAGTACCCTCTGGTGTTTTTTCATACTGCATGAACACTAAATTCCAAACTTCGACATATCTCATTTCATCATCTAACAGGTCTTGACCTTCAGATGGTTTAAAGTTTGGAGTACTATATTTTTCACCGTGATCATAAAAGATTTCAGAACAAGGGCCGCATGGTCCAAATTCACCCATTTCCCAAAAATTATCTTTGTCCCCCTTTTTGAAGATTTTCTCTTTTGGAACACCAATTTCTTTATTCCATATTTCTTCAGCCTCATCATCGGTATAGTGAACTGTTACATAGAGTTTATCCTTATGTATCTTTAACTCTTCAGTTAAAAATTCCCAGGCAAATGAAATTGCATCTTTCTTAAAATAATCACCAAAAGAAAAGTTACCAAGCATTTCAAAAAAAGTGTGGTGTCTTGCCGTTAATCCAACATTTTCTAAATCATTATGTTTACCTCCAGCTCGAACACATTTTTGTGATGTAACTGCTCTCGAAAAATCTGATTTGGCTTGGCCGGTAAAATATTCCTTAAACTGATTCATTCCTGCATTGGCAAAAAGTAAAGTTGGATCATTATGGGGAATTAAGCTCGAAGAAGGGCAATGTTTATGTCCTTTGTTTTCGAAAAACTTAATAAACTTTTCTCTTATTTCCTTGGCCGTTATGGTTTGACTCATCGCTTTAAACTCCATTCATTATGGAGTCTACGCTATCATAAATTGCTTAGAATGTGTTGTGCTAACTGTGATTCATGCCCTTTGCTGAGAAGAAAGCGCATGATTTTTGCTTTATTTTTAAATTCTTTTGTATCGATTCGGGAATACTTTTTATCGATCAAATCTCTGATTTGTTTTTCTTCACTAAATTTATACTCATCAAAGATTTCGTAGATAAACTCTAGACTACAAGAGCAGTTTTCTTGGGCCAGTTTTTGTTGGATATATGAAGGGGCATAACCTTTTCTCATATGACCTTTTACAAAAGCCTCAATATAAAACTCTTCTTTCAGGTACTTTTTCGCAAGAAGTTCATCGATTGTTTCGTCGACTTCAATTTGATCATAACCCTTCTCAAGTAACTTCTTTGAAAGTTTATAAATTGAATAATCTCTTTTAGTTAATAATCTTAATGATGCTTGGTAACAATTCATACAAAAAAGGCCCTTCAAAGAAGGGCCATACTATTTAGGTTTTTTACTGAAGTTTTTTCTTTCCACGCTTTTTAGGAGCTTCTTCCTCTTCTATGATTTCACCTGTTTCAGCGTTAATACCCTCTTGAGGCATAGGCATTTCTGCTAGCCCATGCTTAGCAAGAATTTTTTGATGAATTTCATGCTGAATCTCAGGATGCTCCATTAAGAATGTTTTGGCGTTTTCACGTCCTTGTCCAATCTTAGCATTTTCATAGGAGAACCATGCTCCAGCTTTTTCAACAATTTGATTTTGTACGGCCAAGTCTAGAATATCTCCTTCTCTAGAGATCCCTTTTCCATACATGATATCGAACTCTATAACTCTAAAAGGAGGAGCTACTTTATTCTTCACAATTTTTATTTTTGTTTTATTTCCAACAACCTCATCACCATCTTTAATAGCGCCAGTTCTTCTAATATCAATTCTTACTGATGAATAGAATTTAAGAGCATTACCACCAGTTGTCGTCTCTGGGTTACCGAACATAACACCAATTTTCATACGTAATTGGTTAATGAAAATAACAGTACAGTTTGAACGTGAAATAGACCCGGTAAGTTTTCTTAATGCCTGAGACATTAATCTCGCTTGAAGTCCCATATGAGAATCACCCATGTCGCCTTCAAGTTCCGCACGCGGAGTAAGGGCTGCAACAGAGTCAACGATAAGGAGATCAACCGCTCCAGAGCGAACGAGCATATCAGCAATTTCTAAAGCTTGCTCTCCCGAGTCAGGCTGAGAAATTAAAGTAGCAGGTATATCCATGCCAAGTTTTTCAGCATAGTTGGTATCGAGAGCATGTTCAGCATCAACGAAAGCAACGGTTCCACCCATCTTTTGGCATTCAGCTGCAATATGAAGGGTAAGTGTCGTTTTACCAGATGATTCTGGGCCATAAATTTCTACAATTCTTCCTTTGGGGATACCACCAATTCCGAGGGCCAAGTCTAACCCTAGGCACCCTGTTGGGATGGCAGGAATTCTATCTTCTTTTTTGTCGCCATCTAGTTTCATGATTGCGCCTTTTCCAAATTGTTTCTCAATTGTGGAAAGTGCTAGATCAAGAGCTTTTTGTTTTTGATCGTTACCGGTTTGTTTTGAAAGGGCCATCTTAACTCCTCGTTCCTGTGATGTGGTTTTCTATGCTGGATCCCTTGCAGCTGTTGTGTGTGCTTGAGCTTTTAATAGTCTAAAATTATAGACTTTAAAAATGAACAAACCTACTAAAAAGCTCCAGCTCTTTAAAAAACTGATCGTCTGTCTTATAAGAAAATTTTCTGCGTAATTTATGCGTAAGTCAAGCGTAAAAGTGAAGAAAGATAAAATTGCCGAGTGAGTAGATTAAACCTGCAAATAAACCACTCACGATATCATCAATGATGACTCCTGCACCGTGTTTAATATTTTTATCGAGATAGTTTATGGGAAAAGGTTTAACAATATCGAAGAAACGGAACAGAGCGAAAATAAAGAGAAGATGGTGTGGTTGATTACCACTCATAAAAAGCCAAGCGACACTAATGCCAAGTGCTTCATCAATAACGATCCACCCCGGGTCGTGAAGTTCATTTTGCTTTTGAACATACTCGGAAAGAAAAGAGCTAATAATAGTCACGACAATAATAAAGGGAACGAGGAGAAAGGGCGGCGTTTCGAGTACGGTTAAAAGGTAGAGAAAAGGGAGCATTGCTACAGTGCCCCATGTGCCTGGGGCCTTAGGAATAAATCCAATTCCAAATAATGAGAGAAAAAGGATTTCAGGTTTCCACAGACTTGGTGCGTTTTTATCTTTCATTCGTAATCGCTATAATGCATTCCGCAGCTATCGTTATATAGGGTAGCAAATTTTCTATGAGAGGATTGTATTAAAAGACCGGACTATTTATCAAATTATATGTTCGATTGGGACGCTATGGACGCAGTCCTTGGTGGTCGTTCTGCCATAGATGCAAAATTCTTTGTCGGCTTTGCGGCTGAAGAAAGTAGTGTTAAAGAGTTTCTTCAAGGTTATGGCCTAAATTACTCTGATCCTATTATTCAAGCAGAGCTTTTTGGAAACTTTCAAGAAGCGATTCAATTTGTAAAAAGATACTTTCTAAAAGAGGGAAATGAAGATGGTCTAAATCTTACGATTCCTGATGAAATTCTTCATTTGACGGATGTGAGTAAGTTATTTCTTTTGGCAACAAAGGGAAGAAAGGGTGAGCATGGAGAAATCGCTCAGTGGGCAGAAGTCTTACTGAAAATTATGCATACGATTCTTCATGTTGATAAGGATTTGAGAAGTGGATACTTTTCAATTATTCAAACTCAAATTTTTGATCGATTTTATAAATATATTCATCGGCAAGATGAGAGACTTTTTATTGGGACAAATGACTCTTCTACGTGGATTGAGTTAGAAGATTTTTCAACAAAATCTAAAAAAACTAGAGATAGTGTGATTATTAAACTTCTTCATAAAGCGGAGAATGTTGCAGAAGAACTCTTTGATCGAGTTGGAGTCAGGATTATTACTAAGAACAGGTATGATACCGTACGTGTAATGAAGTTTTTAATAGAAAACTTCGTTGTTATTCCTCACAATATTAAGCCAAGTCGTTCTGTAAATACTATGTTTGACTTTGAAAAGTTTAAAGAAAAGCATACTCGTTTAATGAAAAAAGCAATGCGAGAGAAATTAAGCGAAGAAGACTTTTTAGTTGCTATGGAAAAAGCGATTGATAAGTCCCCGGTTGGTTTAACTGATGATCGGATGAATCGACATAGCTCGAGCTCATATCAAAGTATTCAATTTACTTGCCGGCACTTGATAAAATATAAAAATCCATTTCTAAATGACTTTAGTGAACTTAGGAAAGATGCGAAAGCAATCGCTAAAGAGGACGAAGATAACGAACTAGCTAAAAAAGTATTAGATATGGATATGTCGTTAATTTCTAGAGATGTTCGATTCTTTTATCCTTATGAAGTGCAAATTGTTGATGAAAAAGCACATCAAATTAATTCAGAAGGTGAGGCTTCTCACGTCGAATATAAAAAGAATCAGTTGCAATCTGCGGCCAAAAGACTTTTTAAAGGTTTAATTCCAGATGAAGTTTGATGCCATCGTTTTTGACTTCGATGGAACTTTGGGTGATAGCGGAATATCTCGTGATGTTCTTGTTTCATGGTGTGAACAATTGAGTTTAGATTGTGAATATTTTGAAATTATAGAATACCTTCATACATTACCTTCAGAAATACAGGCTGAGAAAACGAGAGGTTTACTTAGGCTTGAAGAACAACAGATGGCCCAAACGGAACTCTATCCCGGAGCTGTTGAGTGGTTTTCTTATTTGAGAAATCATAATATTAAATGTGCTATTTACTCTCGTAATACGAAAAAAAATATTGAAGCAGTTTTAAATGCAAAACAGTTGTCCGTTGATATGATCATGGGTCGTGATTGTTCGATTCCTAAGCCACATCCTCAAGGGTTAGAGATAATAGTAGAAAAAATGAACCTAGATAAAGATAGAACTCTGATGGTTGGTGATAGTCTTATCTCAGATGTCCAAGTTGGAAAGCTTGTGGGCGTGAAGACGGCTTTGGTTAATTTTGAGGGCGGCCATAATGATGAAAAAATCGAACCAGATTATGTTTGGAAAAATTTAGAAGAGGGCTACAAAGAGTTATGTATTTAAAAACGTTAATTATTCTTGTCTCTCTTGTCTCTTGCTCTACAAATTACAAACTTGCAAAATTAGGTAAAAATCAAACTCGAAAAGAGCATGAAGCTGTTGGCTCTAAATATATGATTACGACTCCTGGGAAACATGCATCTTTGGCCGGAAAAAAGATGTTTGAAAAAGGTGGGAATATTGTAGATGCAGCAACGGCGATCACATTTGTTTTGTCCGTAGAGCGGCCACAGTCGACGGGTATTGGTGGTGGCGGTTTTCTTCTGCAAAAATCAGCAGATAAAATTAAAGCATGGGATTTTCGTGAGAAAGCTCCTTTGAGATCACATTCAAAAATATTCTTAGATAAAAAAGGCAATGAAATTAAAAATAAATCTCGTGATGGAATATTTGCAGCAGGTGTTCCGGGCTTAGTTGCAGGGATTTTAGAAATACATCAAAAAGAAGGTGCCTTACCTTTGAAGGATGTTATTGCACCAGCAATTGATTTAGCCGAAAATGGATTTACAGTATACCCGGAGTTAGCCTTTGCTCTTGAGGTTAGAGAGAAAGTGTTATTCTCATATCCAAGTACAAGAAAAATATTTTTTAAAAGTGGTAATGTTTTAAAAGAGGGAGATAGGCTGATTCAAAAAGATTTAGCTAATACCTTAAGGTCAATAGCCGTTTTTGGAAGAGATGGTTTTTATCGTGGGCAAGTTGCAAGACAGATAATAAATGAAAATAAAAAATGGAATGGTCTTATTTCTCAAAAAGATCTTGATTTATATAATGTTAAACAGAGAACTCCAATTACAGGAGAGTATAAAGGGTATAAAATAATTTCGATGCCACCTCCAAGTTCTGGAGGGATTCACATTATTCAAATATTGAATATTTTAGAAAAATTTGATTTGAAGTCATGGGGAATCCAAAATCCTAAAACGATTCACTACACAGCATCAGCAATGCAGCAAGCTTTTGCCGATCGAGCGAAACATTTGGGTGACGCTGACTTCGTTCATGTGCCTGTGTATGGTTTGACTTCGAAAGGTTATGCAGAGGAAGTTCGTAGTAAGTTAACTGATAAAGCAAGAAGCAAAGAAGATGTTTATCCTGGAAAATTTTCAAAAAAAGAAGCTGATCATACAACTCATTTCACAATCATGGATGACAAAGGAAATGTTATTTCTTCCACTCAAACAGTGAATGGCTTTTTTGGGTCCGGACTTGTCGTTTCAGGTGCTGGATTCTTTTTAAATAATGAAATGGATGATTTTTCAACGAAGCCAGGTGCGATTAATCTTTTTGGAGCTGTGGGGGGAAGTAAAAATCTCGTGGAGCCTGAAAAAAGACCCTTGAGTAGTATGTCACCATCTATTGTGATGAAAGATGGAGAAGTTGTTATGGCCTTAGGGACGCCAAACGGAACTCGAATTCTGACTTGTGTTGCACAAACAATCTTAAATTATATTGAACATAAGTTACCTCTTTATGACTCAGTAATGGCCTTACGGTACCATCATCAATGGCATCCCGATAAAATTTGGATTGAGGAGGGTTTTCCAGAGAAAACTCTTGCTGATTTAAAGACTCGTGGCCATCAATTTAAAGAGGGTGGAATCTGGTGTAAAGTCCAAGCGATCGCTAGAGAAAATTCTAAACTCATCGGTGTTAGCGATGCTCGAGGGCGAGGAATCGCTGTAGGTGAATAGCTCGTATCGAGATTACCGCTTCTTTAATTTTTTGTTCTATTAGACTTGGTGAGGAAGATTAACCTACCTCTTTTGAATTCAGAATAGGCAGTTAAATTGAAATTACGAGAATAATGGTCGATTTGGCTTTCTGGAATTACCATAACATCGGCATCATAAACTCTTTGATCATCAAATTTTTGGATATTATTTGGAATATAAGCAAGGTAGTTAAACGTTGAATAAGCGGTTTTGAGATGAGGGTTTTCTTTAAAATAGTCGCTAATATTTGAAATATCTTTTGTAAATTCATTAGTGGGAAGTGGAAGAAAGGGACCTGGAGAGAGATAAACGAGTTTGTCGATTTTCCAAATGTTTACTGCTGCAGGAGAGTAAAGAACGAAAATAAAAACAGCTCGAAGTAGAATATTCTTATACTGCGAAAACCACTGAAGAATTTTTCTCATTCCAACTAAGTAGCAAAGAATATGCCCTGGCAAAAACATGGCCGAGTTGTAAAAGGCTAAGTCAACTTTGTAGACATCGGATGATGTATATTGAATAAAAGCTCCTACATTATTAAAAAAGAACATAAAGGGATTTATGAGTGTTGCAAAACAAAATGATCTATTGATTTGATAAAAGCCGTCACCCGACCAAGCGGCCATAAAAACTTTGTGAGGGTTCAAGAGCATATTAAGAACAATTTCTTTATAGCTTGTTCCCCAGTGGCTCCAGTAAAGGGCCACCGCTTTACTTATTTTACCTGGTTCGGCTTCAACAATTGAAAAGTAGGGCATAAAAACTTTAAAACATAAAATCGTAAACAAGAAAGATGAGAAAGCGAAGAGTCCAACTTTTTTATTGAAGTTTGAATCCTGAGGCTTGAGATCTTGAGGTAAGAAGAATAGTGAGAGGGTCGTTAATCCTAAATAGATACCATGATCTTCTCGTGTTCCAACGGCTCCAATAAAACATAAAAGAGTTATCCAAATATTCCATTTTTTAATTAGTGCAGTGAGGTAGATACAGGCAAAAAAGAAAAAGAAGAACTCAAAATGCCCTGAAGTCATAACTGACTTTAAATACTTATTAAGAGAAATTGAAATGAGAAAAACGATTGGTAGTATCGCATTTTGAAATTTGAAGTTTTTATAGAGATCACCAACGAAATATTCAAATTGTCTAAATATAAAGGGAATAGTTAAAAAAATAAAAATTAAACCTGCCCCTAGTAGTAAAAAAGGTGAATGAATAAACATATAAAAAGGAACGAGGATTAAGAGAGAAAATGTTGCGTGCGTTGCTAAATGGTTTTGTTGCCCGAGAGCTTTTACTGATAAATAAAAAGGCTTTCCCATATGAGCAGCATTGCCGGCAAAATCATTAATAAAACCGAGATCATGATAATTAAATCCACCTCTGGCATAGAGCGAATATGTACACCAATAACAGTAAATGAAAATAATCGTAAAAAGTGAGATTAAAATTATCTTTTGATTTTGAATTATCCAATCAAACAAAGCATCAAGTTTTTGCATAGGCCTAGTAGACTTGATGCTTAGAGTTTAGTCAAGATTATCGCGCATAGAAAGAACGATAAATGTCTGATGATTCATTCAGGTCAACGTAGACACCGGGATAACTTGCAGGAACACTGTTTACGTTATCTTTCATGTAGAGATAAACTCGTCCAAACATTTCAGGCTCCGTTGTTGCAAAGATATTTTCAGGAGTTTTGAGCTCCCCTTCGAAATTCTTTATAAAAGTATAAAACTCGTTACGACCTCGAATTTTAATTTTTATTTGTCTGTTTCTGATATCTGTTGGGTCTTGTAGAATTCCTGGGCCTTTCTTTTGCTCCATGTAATAATAATACTCAATTTTCTCTATGGGCTTATCTTGTTTAGCCGAACAAAAGAGCAGACCCTTTGTTCTGATGAGTCCTTCAATATATTCATCAAGACTTTCATCCCCTGATAGCGACTTACGTGTAGGCCTTAGTAGTGATGAATTGATAAGATGTGGTGATAGTCTCACAGAAAGACATTGTCTCGTCTTACTCATTTTAACAAGTTCAATATTTTCTTCAATATCAAGACTAAGTCCAAAACCTGTTCCTGTTGATGATCCTCGAGACCATCCCCATCCAGGTCCCGTTCCGCCAGAGAGACCGAAGATACCGCCAATTGTTGGACTTTTTCCCCCAAAACTGAAGCTTGTTTTCCAGCCATAGGATCTACTGAGTGAATAACCTGTTTTAATACCATAACTGTAGGGGATGCCACCTTCGTGATGAATTTGTTCCACATGATCTGGCATATAAATTCTTGTAAAATTAAAGCTAGGTTTAATGATAGATCCGAGTCGCTTTAAAATAGGTGTATCGTTAATTCCCTCATCATTATGCATCCATCGATCAAAGAGGGGAGCTTTTGTCCAGTTGATACAATTCATCATAAAAGAAGATCGTCTACTTCTTCCTAAAATATCCCCAAGTCTTTTTCCTTCATACTCGTGGTTGTAGATCATCTCATTTAAAAAATAATAACAAAGAGACTCTTGGAACTTGGATTGTCCATGAGGATCATCTAAAAACTTATCAAGAATATCGTTTTGATGTTCTCTCGCTCTGGTTGATTTATAGGGATATTTTCTTTCTAAGTCTCTTAATGTCGTCAAAAAGTCTGACCTAACATCCTGATTCTCAAGATAGATTGGTTGGTAATTATTAAACTTAACATAGTCATTTACAAGTCTTTGGTGGAACTCACGATCAGCAGCTTTTTTTACTTCACCTAAATCAATAAGTGACTTTAACGTTACATACTCATCTGAGACATTATCAATAAGCTTCTCGACATAATTATCAGGAAAGGTCGGATTAAAACGACGGTTCATTGTTTCTTTGAGTCTTGAAAGATTTTTTATTGTAAAGGGCTCAACCCTATTAGCACCTGAGGAACTAGACAGGATTACGGGTCCTTCAAATATGGCAGGCTTTAATCCCGAGGAATAGTCGATTACACTTTCATAAGTTTCGCCGTCTTTAGGTTTGAAGTGAGTTGCATTAATAGGTTCAATTTTATTCTCATCTACAGTGGCAAATTCGATAAGAATTCTATTACGTGATCTAAAAAGTTCTTGTTCGCTTAAAACAAGATCTAAGTCCGCCGTCATACTACCTTTGGTAACAGTCGCAATCGTTTGTGCATGGGCAATATATTCGTGAACAGCATCTTGATCTTCAACATCATTTCTTCGGATTAATATTCTTAGCAAGTAGGGACCTTTACGAAGATCTTCAACTTGATTAATCCCTTTCGTTTGAGAACTTGGCCTCTCCACTTTTGGATCAAGAGAAAACCTCATGTGCGCCACTTGATGAAGGTTCATAAATTTATCAATCTTGTATGATGTACCTTGTTCTATAAAGCGATAATTACGAAGGAAGAATTTTGAAGCGGGTCTGGTTTCTTCTGATTCTCTTAACTTGGCTTCTTCTTCTTGAATTCGAGCGTCTCTCCCAAAGGTCCAACCAAAGTCCCACGGGTTGATCATGACATCGACTTCTTCATTGAGACCTATATCTTCATTTTTTAAAATAAAGCTAACGATGGCCTTTCTTTCGGGTACAAAGTATTTGTGGCGAAAACTATCTTCCCAAGTGAGACATTGTGATGTTTGGAGATTGATTTTCGTTGTAACTCGTTCACTTCTCGTAAATTGCTCACTATCAACAAGAGGAAGACGTCCTGTGTTTTGATCAAGTTCTCTTCTAATCTTATGAACTTCAATATTCCTAAGGCCTATTGATTTACCATCTTTTCTTCCAAGACATGCTGTTACATCAAAAATAACATCTCTTTCAGTGGTTGTTTCGTTATCAAACTTCTTAAAAGAAAGTTTGAGATTTTCTTTTACATAAATACCAGTAGGTAAAAAGCCTTCGTCAAAATGAGCCGTATTTTTTTGGTTGACGTCAATAAAGTTAAGCGCTTTATAGTTTCCTCTCGCCTCAACAACCTCGGCTAACAGTTTTCCAGACTTACTTCCTGTAATTGCTCCTGCTTCTCCAAGGTCAAAAACAACTTCTCCCGAAACAAGTCCGTCATTTTCACCGTCGATGGGAGTAATTTTAAGAAGTGCTCGATAAAATCCATCTGTTGGGATTTTATCCATACCAAAAAGAAATTTTCCTTCAATTTTACCTTGAAAGTTTTTAGCACTGAACTTTACAGGATCACTGAGAACAGATCTACTTCTTGTTTGGTCTTTTATTGTTTCATGGATGAGAAAAAATTCTAAATTATATTCTCCACCTTTAATATCGACTTCTACAAGTTGTCCTTTTGTATTGTTGAGTAATACTTTTGGAGATGTGGTTAGCTCCACTTGATAAAAAAGCATATCTTTTTGATACTTAGCTTCTGTTAGCTTTAAGGAAAGATCAGAGACATAAATTGGTTTAGAAGAGTCAGTAGTTTCTCTTGTTAGAACTTCGCGAGTGTTACGTTCATCGAGAAGGACGACCACACTGCCTTTTCGAAGATCCACAACCTCATCTAACCGTTCTCCATGAAGCCAAGGGTTAACAGCGAGGGGAACAGAGTAGCTTCCTTTGTGGATACCTTCTGATCGAAGTGAGCGATTAAGCTTTAAGTATCTAGAGTCTTCAAAAAAGTTAAATGTAATTTCTTCAGACCAATAGATACATCCACTTTCATTGGACATTCTTTGTGTGATTTCTCCGTTTTCACCGTGAATAGAGAATTTTTGGTTGTTAATGTTTTTATTGTGAAGATTGTCTCGAAGACAGGCTTCAAAATTGTAAAGTCTCTTCGTCGGAACCTCAAATTGATTTAATTCAGAGATTTCTGATTCTCCTGAAATCTTAGAAATGACAAAAGTACTTCGTTGCTCATTTTCAGGTGCATCAATATTTTTACTATTGTCACAACTGATAGTAAGAATGAGAACTAAAGCGAATAATTTATTTTTAAAAGATATCATCGTGCCCCTCAACTCTGATGAAAAATAATTTTCTATTCCCTTGTATTGCTGTTTTATAAATGGGGTCTGCCTCTTCGTACCCCGCTACAAATTTTAGTTTTTCTTTTGGTAGTTCGTAATAAAGTCTGGCTCCGTAAGTAAGTCTATTGTTAAAAGAAGTACCATAGGCCAACTCTGCGGGACCGACATCAGACTCTCTCCTAGAGTAAAGTCCCAATAGATAAAAACGATTTTCAGAATTATAATCAAATCTTAGGCCAGTCCATGCTGTTTTAGCTTCATTCCGACCGGTAACAGCGCTATTGTTTTTAGCGAAGGCAAGTTGGCTGACGAAAGCAATTGGACCAAAAAACTCTAACTCCATTCTTTGATGGAGCGTGAAGCCTTCAAAGTTATAAATAAATTGACCCGTGGTTGTACTAGTTAAGTTAACAGAGTTCCCTTGAGTCGCACTATCAACAGCGATGACTTGTGGAAGTTGTTGATAGGAAAAGTAGGTCGCGACAAATCGATAATCTGAGTCGTTCCAAAATTCGTGAGCAAATTCTGCAGTTGCCGTATAAAGTCTTGGAGTGCTTTCTACCTGAGTAGAGTTTGATCCAAAAGTATAAGCGGAAGGAACAGCAATCTGTCCTCGTCCTGAAAGTTTTGTTTTTGCGTTTTTAAAAAAGAATAATTCTCCCATCATGCCGGGAAAAGAAATAAAGGGATTCACAACATCTCGTGCGTAAAGATGAGACTGACTAATTGCACCTGCTGTTACTTGAAAGATATCGTGAGTTGTTTGAAAAATAGCTTGGTTGATATACAGAGAATTTCGAGCTCGTCTATCGTGAATAACACCTTGTCCGTTACCCGTCGCAAATTTAAATCCAGGCTGAAAAACGATCTTCGACCAATCTTGTATAAATCGCGTAAAGGTTAAATTTCCACGAAAATAAGTATCATCACCGCGAGAGTTAATATCTTTTTCACGGACATTTTCCGCACCAAGGCGCCACCAAGTTTTGACATCATATTTTTGGGCAGATGAAATTTGTGAAAAAACACAAAAAATAAGTGTTAAAAATAATACCTTGAAACTCATCTTCCCCTGTCCTGAAAATCCTATTTCTTTCATACTAAAAAATGGGGAGTAATGGGGGATTTGGACAAAAACCCTATATAAATTTCATGCTTAAGTCTTTGAAAAAAAAGAGAATATTTGTTTTGTGTTAGGACGGTGCTAGTTTACTGCTTGAATAAATCTTACTCTTGAATAAGAAAGTCTTGAATCATATGGTTTATGGTCTCAGGAAAGTCTACTTGAGGTACATGGCTTCCAGCCTCAATCTCGTGAAAACAGCTATTTGGTAGCTTTTCTTTTAATATATTTTGATAATAGTTGGGAATGACCTGATCTTCGGCCCCACCGATTATTAACGTTTCAACTTCTATCTTCTCTAAGTCTTTCAAGACATCATGATGTTTCATTTCTTCAAATAATTGCAAAAATAATTCAGGAGTAAGCTCAGAAATTCTTTTAAGGTAGAATTCAACAAACTTCATATCCACTTTTTCAGTATTAAATCCACCTTTGTGGATGACATGTTGGACGAGTGGATTGAAATAGGAGTTTTTCCAAATGAACTTAAATGCTGAGGGGTAATCCTTAGATAAACTTTTAATAAAGGGAAGAAGAACTTCAACAAGATTAGTATCAAACATAATATCTTGAGGAGGAAGAACAGTACCCGATATAAGAATCATTTTATTTGTAAGCTTAGGATAAGTCCTAGCAAACTCTAGTGAGACATTAACTCCCATGCTGTGCCCAAGCATAATACTTTGTTTAACCTTTAGCTCATCATAAATGGCCCTCATATCGCTTACGATATTTTTAAAAGTTAACGTTTCGATTGGTTCGTTGCTGGCACTTTGAAAGTGATGACGATAGTCATGAAGAATAATATGATAACCAAGTTTGTCGAAAAAAGGGATCTGGTATTTATAGTGATTAAAATTACAAACTAGCCCGTAGTTAAAGAAGATAACAGGTGTCTTTTTTGTTAATCTTTTACCTGGCTTGAAATTTGTTATAACGAAAATACGAGTGTTTTCGTTAACATGTAAAAAGAAGCGATGTTCATCTTTGAAGTAAGTCATTTAATCATTTTCATCTAAGAGTTTTTTAATATCTTTTGCTACTTCTGCAGCCGGACCTTCAAGGTTTTCAATATTTTTAATCAAGCTCATCCTCGAGGTTTTTTGGTTAACTCTTTTGTTGTCGTACTCTTTAATTTCAATAATTGTCCCCATAAACTCAACTTTATCACCTGGCTTATGTATTTTTTCCCCTTTAACTTTTTTTCCATTACTTAAGAAATGATCAATTTGTTCTGTCCTAACAAATACGCCTTTGGGGTCACAGTGAAAAGAAATAGCTTTGTCAGGGACGCCATTAGCTTTGATGATAAAATCATTTTTTTTATGACTGCCAAAATTTATATCTTCAAAAAAAGACGTATGCTCTCCGATTAAATCGTTGTCTGGACAAGTTTCAATCTTAATCTTTAACAAAACAACTCCTAGATTGTTTGAGTGAAGTAATGGTCATCAATATAATGTTCTTTATATTTTTTTATAAATTCGGGACCATCAGACTCTAATTTTAAGACATCATTCCGTGCCATTTCAAGATATTCGTGATGGGTAATAATATTTGCTAATATTTTGGTTTTTTCGTTTCCTGATTGTTCTGGGCCAAAAATATTTCCTTCACCTCTAAGCTCTAAATCTTTCTCTGCTATCTCAAATCCGTCATTACTCTTTTCAATTACTTCAAGTCGTGCCATCGAGTCAGGAGCAATTTTCTTTTCAGTAATTAAAAAACAAAAACCAGGCTTTTCGCCTCTACCAACTCTTCCTCTTAATTGATGTAAAGAGGAGAGTCCAAATCTTTCTGGACCAAAAATGGCCATGACTGTTGCATTGGCAACATCGATACCTACTTCTATAACACTTGTTGAAATCAAAATATCGATTTCTTGATTTTTAAATTTATGAAAAACGTCCTCTTTTTCTTCAGAGCTAAACTTACCGTGTATCACTTCAATATTTCGGTTTGGGAAAAATGAATGAAACTGTTTTTCAACTCTTTCGAGATTAACAAGTCCCGTTTCTTCATTTTCTTCAATGGCCGGAACCACAAGGTAGGCCTGTTCATTCATGCCTAGTCGCGTGTTTAAAAAAGTTAAGAATTTTTCAAAATTTTCTGGAGTAACAATCTTTGTTTTTGTTCCTTTCCTATTAGAAGGAATAGTTTTAATCGTACTTATCTCGAGATCACCATATTGAGTAAGACTTAAAGACCTCGGGATAGGAGTTGCTGACATGATCAAACAATGAACCCCTTGGTTTTTTGATGTAAGTTTAATCCTTTGGTTGACACCAAACTTATGTTGCTCATCGATAATAGCGAGACCAAGATTTTTAAACTCAACTTTGTCTTGTATCAGAGAGTGAGTGCCAATGATAAAATTAATATCACCACTTATAAGTTGGTTGTATATTTTTTCTTTTTCAGACTTCTTTGTTCCCCCCAGAATAATTTCTATTCTAATATCAGTTTTTTTAAGAAGTTCTCTAAAATTAAGGAAATGCTGTAGAGCGAGAGATTCTGTTGGGGCCATCATCGCAACTTGAAATCCAGATTCAATACTCATGAGGGCAGAGCTTAATGCGACAGATGTTTTCCCACATCCGACATCACCCTGAACAAGTCTCATCATTTTTAAACCTGAGTTTAAGTCAGACTTGATCTGCTCGATGGTGTTGATTTGGTCGGATGTTAGTTGATAGGGGAAAAACTTAAAAATATTTTTTACCGATTCATCATCAATAGAGTGTTTCTTCCCACCCTCCATCGTTAAAAATTGTTTTCTAATATTAATTTTAATTTGATCTTGAAAAAATTCTTCATAAATAAGTCTGGTCTTCGCCTTTTTGTAAAGAGACTCATCGTACTCAGTAATTCCATGAATAGTTTTTAAAGCATCTTTTAAAGGAAAGAGTTCTCTCGATGTAATAATATCCTCAGGCAATGATTCCTCGATAGAATCCCAAAGCTCCATTGGAATTTTCGAAATGAGATCAGATATATAAGTACCGTTTACTTTATTTATTGTTGGGTAAGTGACTTCTAATTCATCCTCTGCAGGAGGAGATTCTGGATCATACTCGTCATAATTTGGGTTGGCGATCTGTCTCATGCCGGCATAGCTTGTTACTTTTCCATAGAAAAGAATTTCATCGAGACTTTTTAATTTCTTTTGTACGTTTGGATAGCAATTAAACCATTTAAGAGAGAGGACGCTCTCGCTATTAAGATCTTTAACTGTCACGGTTATATTATACAGAGGTACTTTTCCCTTTCCTTTGGCATAGAAGTTCATCTTGCTTTGAACTTGCATGATTTTTCCAATGCCTTTAAAAACGTTTCCCTCGATCGCTTCAGAAAAAGGCCTTACTCCTGGAATCTCTTCAATTTTTCTTGGAATAATCCATAGTAAATCATAGAGAGTTGAGTAACCTGACTGAGCAAGAGTATCGAGATTTTTATTTTTTCGTGACTTGAGTTTGGAGATATTGCTATCCCAAGAAAGATTATTTGTATTCAATATTTTCAATCTCGTATTCTACATCACCTTTCGGAGCTTTAACGATGACATTGTCACCTTCCTCTTTGCCAATGAGAGCTTTCCCAAGAGGACTACTAAAGGAAATGAGACCTTTGCTAAAGTCTGATTCATCTTGGCCTACGATTTTATATTCTACGGATTCATCTTTTTCGACATCAAAAAGTTTTACAGTTGCTCCAAAGACAACTCTTTCATTTTCAATTGTTGAAGGGTCAATAACCTGGGCATTAGCGACAATTGCTTGGAGTTGAGCAATTCGTCCTTCTACAAGAGCTTGCTTTTCTTTCGCCGAGTGATATTCAGCATTTTCTTTTAAGTCACCTAGTTCGCGAGCTTCATTAATGGCAACTTTCAACTCTTCTCTTTCAACTTTTATGAGGTGTTCAAGTTCTTGTTGTAATTTTTCAAAACCAATTTTGGTAATAGGATTATTTTGTTTCATTTCAATTCCTTAATCTTTAAATAGAGCGTTGGCGGCAGATAATTGATTGTCTAGTTTTTGCTTGGGGTCTCCGCCAGGTCTTAGTTTATAATTATCGCAAAAATTTGCTTTCTCTTTATCGACAATTCTTTGGGCAATAGGTTCTCTGCACTCATTATAGGAATGCTCGTCGTAGTAGACACACATTTTGCAACAGTGGATATAGGCACTACACTTATCACACTCGTCTTGACGATAAATTTTTGTTTCTTCAGAGAGGTCTAAAACGTGATCACATTTATAACAATGAATGGCATCTTTTTTTATTTCGTTAGTATCCATTAAAATCCCCATTGCTTTTGCACTGACACATCATACTTGGCCTTTCTTCCTTTAACGGGCCTTGAGTGATTAAAGTTAATCTTTGGAAGATTCCTCTTGTTATACTCTTCGATCGCCTTATGTAGGTTTCTCTCGTTGTAATAATCCATTGTTGCAGCAAGTAAAAAGTTAACCGTTAACAATGTTAGACCACTTAACAAAAAGACTTCTCTATTGGAGTTTTTATCGTCCATGAAAGCGGTAGACAATATTAATCCGGTTCCAGCGGTGCCAAGAGCAGCATTTTGCCAACGAATACCGGTTTCTTTTTGATAAAGTTCTAAATGCTGCTTGGCGACAGGGTCTTTTTCTAAATAAAAGCGAAGACCTTCTCCCTTTTTGGTCGAACTACTATCAACTAAAACTTCTTGGTAATTAATAGTCGCAACTCGGCTACAGGTCTCATTGGCCATCGCCACAGAATTTAATAAAAAGAAAAAGCAAATTATAGTTCTTATCACGAACTCCGTTCATGTATTATAGACGATAAGGATATCAAAAAAGTGGATACTCTGAAACATTAGATTGGTGCGTTAATGGTTGATATTGTAAGAACAGGAATTGGTTTAAGTAAAACGATCAGGAATGTTTCTCGACTAAGAGAAATTGTGATCGTCTTTGCTAAGCACGGGTTTGATGAGTTTATAACAAAAAATGTTACCTCGTTAATACCTGGTTTTGTTCTTCCTAAGTCTACAAGAGGAATTCGATCAGAGCTTGAAGAAAATCAAATACGTGATTGGAATCAAATCATTGGTCGAAGATTAAAGTTTTGTTTTGAAGAGCTTGGTCCTTCTTTTATTAAGTTTGGACAACTGCTTTCTTCGAGAGAAGATCTCTTTGAACAATCATTTATCGATGAAATGAAATCTCTAAGAGATAAGGTAAAGCCTCTTACTTTTGATGAGCTAAAAGATGAGATGGAGAAGTCTTTAGGAAAAAAGTTAGATGAGGTTTTTTCTGAAGTAGAACCAGGGCCAATTGGAATGGCCTCCATTGGAATTGTGTTTAAAGGGAAACTGAAAAGCGGTGAAAGTGTTGTTATAAAAGTTCGTAGGCCTGGCATAAAAAAATTAGTTGAGACAGATTTTTCGATTCTTAGTTTTCTTGCCTCACAAATGGAGAAGGTTAGCGAAGAATTACGTTTCTTGGGAATTAGTCGAATTGTCGATGATCTTGGTTCGAGTTTAGTTAATGAATTAAACTTTAATATTGAGGCGCTTAATTGTGAGCGCTTTGAAAAGATTATTCAGAAATACGACAAAAAGAAATCAATTGTATTTCCTAAAATATATAAAGAGTTCTCTAGTTCATCATTATTGGTCATGGAATACTTCGAGGGAACGCCGTTTACTAATAATATTGAAGTCAAAGAGAAATGTGAAAACCTTGCCGAGATTCTAGCTGAAGATTTACAAATTTTTTTAAAAGCATTTTTAAAAGATGGCTTTTTTCATGCTGACTTACATGCGGGGAATATTTTTCTTTTAGATGATAATAAAATTGGCTTGATCGATTTTGGATTGATGGGAACATTAAGTCGCAGAAGCCGAGTTAATTTTGTGGCCATAGTTTATGCGATTATTAATTTTAACTATGAAAATTTAGTATACGAATTTTTAGATGTCGCTGAGTACGATACGATCCCCGATATTGATCATCTCGTTCATGATGTTCGAGTCGCTCTTAATCCCTATGTTGGGTTAACAGCACAGCAAACAGATTTTAGTGAAGTTCTAAAAATTACGTTAACAACGTTAAGAAAACACGAAATCTATTTACCAAGAGACTGGTATACGATTTTTAGATCTTTTATAACTTTAGATGGTTTAGGTCGGGCCCTTGGCTTTGACTTCGATGTCTTTTCTATGCTCGAAGAAGATATCTATCAGGTGATGCAAGAATCGTTTAATAAAGAGGAACTTATTGAAGAGGGTCTTTGGACAGCAAGAGACTTTCTAACTTTTAGCCGCGCCCTTCCTCGTCATATCAAATGGTATTTAAAAGACTGGTCTCGAAATGGCTATGCTCATAAGTTGATTCTTTCAGGTCACGAATCTCACCTGAATAATATTAATCAATCATTGAAGTTCTTAGGTTTTATCATCTTGGGAAGTGTATTTATTGCTTGTGGAACAATTCTCTTACCGGAAGCTCCAATCCTTTCTTTCTCGGAGCTTCCACCTGTTGTGATCATCTTTTGGCTTTTTGGGCTTATATCAATTGTTTTATCTGTGATTAATATTAGAAAAAGTTCTTAATTTGAGTGTAATGAGATTCTTACCCTTGTTGTTATAGCGAATCGTTTATTTTGTTCAATTTTTTTACACAATAGTGTAATTATTCATTGGATAAGAAAGTTTGTGGTTTAGAGTATTTATGAATGATATAAGCTATATATGAAAATAATATCATTTCTTCTTTGTTTTATTATCCACCTAAAAACGTATTCATTTTATACAGATGATTTTAAGAGACTATTTTTTGATGATGGTCGATATGCTGGTATTGCAGGAGTAGAATTTGTTGATATTGACTTTGAAAACAATATATACGGGTTTCTTGTGTTGAGTAATCGACAACTTAAGGTTGCTTTTATGGAAAACAATTTGTTGAAAGTACATTATCTCCCCTTGAGTTATAATGTAGAGGAAGTGGAATATCCCTATTATGTTGACCAAACAAAGAGGCTTTTTGTAATTGACGAAAATACCTTAAGACCGAAGTTGTTAGCTCATAATGTTTCAGATCTTTGTGAGGCAACGGTTCGGGAAACGACGACCAATCGCTACTTTAAGTTAACGAAAGGCAATCAGCTGATTAGAGTTAATCCAGAAAATTTACCACGTTATTGTCGTTAGACTATTCACCCATAATCCCCGACTCAACGGGGATACAGGCACGGTCTGCCCAAAGCATGTCAGCTAACTCATTATAGGTTTTACCTGGAACTAAATTAAAGTTTCGACATCGCTCTCTCAAAGAGTCTGGAATTCCCTGCCGATAAATAGAAAGGCTTATCCCACATAGTTGTTGTTGAACAGCATTGGCCGTTCTTCTTTCTTGATCGTTAGAGCTTTCGTTATTTAAACTTGCCTCGACTTGATCAAAGGCCGCATTAAAACTGACGTTATTTTCTGTTACGAAATTAGAAAAGTTAACCATGTTTGCAGTCGCAACAACACGAGCATTATTTAACGTTGCAGCTGTTTCACTTAGTGCTGTCGCTCTATCATTTGGACCGTTCACTCCATCTGAAACCAGGTTGATACCACTTATTTGAGCGGATGCATCTGCTAGAACTGAGAAATTATAATCAATTAAGGCTGAATTATCATCAGTTTCACTATTTTCTAATTCTTGCCTTAAGATATTTCTGTGCTCTACAGCTGCTCTACTTAGCAGTTCAATAAAGTCATTTGCTGGGTTGGAAAAAAAAGCTACTGGGTCTGCAACCTCAGGTAATTCGTTTGAAATCTCTCCTGACGCATTACCAATTGCGGTGTTTAACTCTTCAACGATTCTTGCCAGTTCATTGCGGCTACCAGCAACACTTCTCTGATCACCTTCGTGAGGAGTTGTTAGTTCTGAGAGAGAGTTTGTATAGGCGGTTAGCTGATCGAGGTGAGTATCAAGTGTAATAAGATTTTCTCTTGCCTCCGCTTGAGTAAGGCTTGGTGGTACCTGAGTTGGAGGTTGTTGTGGGCCTTGAACTGGAATTCCTGATTGTCCTGCTGGAGGAGGCCCCGGCGGTGGTGCTGTTCGTGTTTGGTTTGGGTCTTGAACTATACCTCCAGTCGTTACTTGCTCTGGAAATAATTCTCTTAAAAGTGGCATGAGGCTAGAAATTTCTTCAAACGATCTAACACCTTCATTTAAGTCACAGCTATTGAATTGGTTATTCACTTGCTCTAATTCTAAAAGGCTTTGCTGTCTGACAATCTCACAATAGTTTTTTGTTATGGCCTCAACAGAGCAAATTAATATTGTCGGTAGGTTGGCATCGTGTAAGTTGCTTGCGATACGTTCATTCATTGTTTCAATTGAATTACTTAAAGCTTGGCCTAGGTTCATGAGTACGCCTACAGCAATGCTTGCTGTGCCGGCATAGCCTCCTACAAAGCTTGAAATATTGAGTGCATTATTGGCCATCGCTGAAACGAGTTGAGGGTTTTCTCCACTGCAGGCGTTAAGAGCATTCTGGTAGTTTGTTGTCAGTTGTCCTATCTCAAATAGAAGCTGACGCCTTCTCGTTAGTTGTGAGTTATCGATATTGGATTGTTCTGACCTCATTCGATCTGCTGCTTGTTCTCTGAGTGTTGTTAGTGATTCTATTTGTCTATCATAAATACCATCAGAATTATTTGCTCTCAGATAGGCTAATTCTTGATCATAGTCTCTAACTTGCTCAGCATAGTCACTTGCACTGAAAGAGTAACCGTTTATCTCTTGAATTGCTCCTGCTCCTGGCCCACTTTCTAGTTGAGCGATAGCTGTTTGACAGGGAACTTCTGCGTTTTGGGCTAATTGTTGTAATTGGCTATTTATCTGCAGTGTCTCTCTTAAAAGTGGACTTCTTGATAGTGAGCAAGATTGGTTTAAAGAAGTACCTGGAGTTCCAGCAAGCTCTCCCATCGCATTTAATGCAGACTCTTGACCACCTTCACGACAACTTGAAAAAAAGATAAGAGAAATGATGATAAAAATAATACTCTTCATGGGACACTAACCTTTAGTTGTCTAAAAATTTCTTGTGCTTCCCCTTTTGAAGAGAGATTATTCAAACTTAAGAATAATCGCTCTTTATTTTGAAACCAGAACATCATATCGAATGACCATTTGTTATTTTTTTTATAAATGGAAACGCAATGATAGCTCATATATTCCTTGTTTTTTTCACATGAATAATCTGCATTTTTATCTCTTGTTTTAATATATTCTTTGAAAAATCTTTCGCTGCCAGACTTCGTTGCCGCCGCCGATGGTTTATGTGAGTGGATAAAAAAGCGATGTTTTTTCTTGTTAATAGTAGAATGGAGATAATATCCATTTAAACTAGTCATAAGTGTCTTAGAAGTTTTCCAAGATTGCGGAGTTTGAACTTGCACGAGATTTAAGCTATAGCTATTTGTTTTTGCGCCTAAAAGGCTACAAAAAAAGATTATGAAAATTGAAAAAATTCTTTTCAAATTACATCCTTAATTTTTTAGAACTACTTCTCTGTGGTATATCGTCTATTTTAGTTTATTAATTGAGTATTTATTAAGGTAAACTGGTTTTAATTGAAGTTTTGAATAGTTATAATGAGTAGGTGGTTTTTCACCTGCCAAACTTTTGAGGCGATTTTCATAATTAAACACTTTCATACCCCGGTATCCAAATACTAGTGTTGAAATCACTAAATTCTTTAAAATTGTCCGGTCCAAAAATTCCTGTAATGAATTCAGATAATGAAAGAGTGAATTCTTCATTTTTAAATAAAAAAGAAATGTGGTTATCTTTTTGAGCAATTAATTCCATCTCATTATTACTCAAGACAGAGATAAGATCTTTGGCAGCAGAGTTATCATTTAACTTAATAAAGGCTAAGTATTTTTTGATAGCTTTAACAGAGGGGTTGGGTGACCAAAGTTTAAAATCGATGTTTTTTGGCAGCACAAGCTCCGTTGACTCATGAATAATATTTTTTAAATCCATTCCCTTGTTCGCAAAAAAATAGTTAACAATTTTGCTATCATCTTTTTCGATATAAAGGTCGATACTTTGATGATGTATTAAGACATCCCAATCGTGATCACTTCTTAATGGTGTAAAGCAGTTTTGGTAAGTCTTTTTATAGAGTCTTTTTAGTTGAGTGATATCTTGGTTAGTTAAGTGTTTGGCCAATGTATAATGATCACTCTCTTTATGATCAATTGAGTCTTTAGTGTATTCATAAAGAGAACCTGCTTCGAAGAAGTCAAATTTACGATAAAAGTCGCTAAGCTCTGACCAAAGCATGATCAGAGAGTACTCCTTGGTGTGATTATCTAATACTGATTGGAAAAAATTTTTAAAAACTCCCTGACCACGAATGTCTTCATGTGAACATAGTCCACCTATAAAACAAACAGGAGTTTCAAAGAGACCATCTGATAGCTTTCTTGGTATAAGGCAAGCTGTCGCGAGTACTTTGTCGCTCTCTACTAATAAAAAACAATTCTTTAAATTCTCCTTTTGATAAAGGATGCAAAAGTCATCTTTATATGAGTATTTTTTATCGTAGCCAAAAGACCGTTCAATTAGCTCAATTGATTGTCCAAGAAAGTGAGGGGATTCCTCTAAATTTGTCATTTTTTGAGACATCTTAAGTTAATTATAACTGAGAAACTGAAAAAAAAATTTGCACTTTTTTTTAATCTTTTTACAAATCTCTTTAATTTCAGTAGTTTGCAAATATGTCCTGTCCAAACTTTTTGCAGTTTTTTTCTAAAGTTTCTTTACACACAGGCGATCAGGAACATGAAGGAATCTTGGACTATTGTACCAATGTAGATTAGTCGGGATTCACCAGTGACAAGGATGTTGCTGGAACCCAGATCAAGGAGGATGTAATGGGACTTCGGATTAATACGAACGTGGCATCCCTCAATGCCCAAAGAAATTTGAGAGGGACGCGGTTGTCGATGAACAAGTCGCTTGAGAAATTGTCTTCAGGACAAAGAATCAACCGAGCTGGTGACGACGCTGCAGGACTCGCTATTTCTGAAAACTTAAAAGCACAAATTCGTGGTTTGAAACAAGCTGAGCGAAACGCCGAGGATGGGGTTTCATTAGTTCAAATTGCTGAAGGTGCACTTTCAGAGGTTTCGAGTATTTTAATTAGGCTTCGTGAGCTAGCAGTACAAGCTGCTTCAGACACGATCGGAGCTACAGAGCGGAAATTCCTAAACGTGGAATTCGAGCAGTTAACTTCAGAGATGGATAGAATTGCCAACTCAACTGAATTTAACCGTGTACCGCTACTGAACGGAACTGGTGCCGTATTTGATATTCAAATTGGTACAAGAAACGATCCTATTAGTGACAGGTTAACATTTGATGCTTCAAGTGCTGACGTTAACGTGGCTGCTTTGGGTCTAAACCTTGCTTCTGTTGCGGATAAGATTTCTGCTCAGAACTCACTATCATCTATTGATCAGGCGATTATTTCTGTATCTGGTATTAGAGCTGACTTTGGTGCTCTCCAGAACCGATTACAATCGACGATTAATAACATTGCCGTGAGTGTTGAGAATTTATCTGCTGCAAATTCTAGGGTTCGAGATACCGACGTTGCTGCCGAAACTGCGGAACTAACAAGACAAAACATTTTAATGAATGCTGGTGTGTCAGTATTGTCTCAGGCCAACTCTTCAACAAAGAGTGCATTAAGTCTGATCAATGCCGCTTCACAAACGTAATTAAAAGTTTAGTTAAGTTAATTGAAACAGTTTTAAAAAAACGGAGGCTCTTATGAGAACTATAGAAGGTTTTTACGGATAGTTATAAATGCAATTGAGTAACCTGCAAGTCTTAATTGCCATTAACAGATAACTTGAAAAAAAGAGGGTTTATCTTCGTCCGAAATTAAAAATTGAGTTTAACAAATTATTTGTTAGACAGGACGTCTAATTATGCAAACAGGGAGGTTGTAAGTGCATAGAGGAGATTAAACATGGGACTAAGAATAAACACCAACGTGTCATCATTGGCGGCGCAAAGGTCTTTAGGTGGAACGACTCGGGACTTAAATGATAACTTGAGAAAGTTGTCGTCCGGACAGCGGATCACTACGGCCAGTGACGATGCAGCGGGATTAGCAATTAGTGAAAATTTAAAAGCGCAGATTCGAGGGAATCGGCAAGCAAAGAGAAACGCAAATGATGCAATTTCTCTTATACAGACAGCAGAAGGTGGATTAAATGAGATATCAAATATCATCATTAGGCTTAGAGAACTGGCGGTCCAGTCTGCATCTGATACTATTGGAGATACGGAACGTGGATTTTCGGATATTGAATTTCAGGAACTTAAAAACGAGATTGATCGAATATCAAGATCGGCTGAATTCAATGGAATCCAAATTCTCGATGGAACCAGTGGTTTTCTTGAATTCCAGGTTGGAGTTCATAACGATCCAGTACTCGATCGTCTGCGCTACGACGGCACCAAGGCCAACACAACCTTGGCTGCTTTGGGACTCCTTGGGGAATCCGTGGGATCAAAAGAGGGGGCACAACTCACGCTTTCAAAGCTTGATAATGCCTTGGTCCAGGTCAACGGAGTCCGTGCGGAACTGGGTGCAACACAAAATAGGCTCTCATCGACGATTAACAATTTGTCGATCTCGGATGAAAACCTTAGTGCTGCAAAGTCGCGAATTAGAGATGTTGATGTTGCTGAAGAGACTGCCGATCTGGCAAAAAACAACATCCTTATGCAAGCAGGTACTTCGGTACTCTCGCAGGCAAACCAGTATCCGAACATAGCCCTCAAGCTAATCGGTGGATGATTTTAAACTTATTCTTTTTTGATGCCCTAGGCTTTGAATAAAGCCAGGGCATTTTTTATTTCAACGATGGTATTCCCTTATCAATTCCACAAATTTATTTTAAAGTTTATCTGAACATCTAAAAGGAGATAGGCTTGAAAAATATCAAAAGAATCATTGTCCCTATAGCGATTTTATTTACTTTGCCATTAATGGCAGAAACTAAAATACCTGAAAGAGAAAACAACGGTTTTCAAAATATAAATGAAAGAAAAGAGTACTCATACGATGTTTATCCCGGAGAAAAAATTTGGCATGAACATGGTCGTGCATATTGGAAAGCGACTCCTGTAGCAAAAAAGCAAGTACACGTTGAAAAAGTAGTGAAAGAAAAAGTTGTTGCTGCTCCACTTGATTCTGACAGAGATGGAGTTATTGATTCGAAAGATAGATGTCCAAACACAGTCGCTGGTAGCAAGGTAAATGTTTTTGGCTGTGTTAAGAAAAAAATGAGAATTGATGTTAAGTTTGAATTAAACAGGGCCGTACTTAAACAAAACTATCTCGATGATATTAATAAAATAGGTAAAGTACTGTCAGAAGATCCTGAATTAAGAATCATGATTGGTGGGCATACCGATACTACAGGAAAAGCATCATTTAATAAAAAACTTTCAGAGAGTCGTTCTGAGGCCGTCGCCAGATATTTGCTAGAAAACTTTGAAATTAAAAAAGATCAATTAAAGACTGCTGGGTTTGGTGAAGAAAAGCCGATTGCTGATAATACCACTCGTAATGGAAGAAAGTTAAATCGGAGAGTGGAAGCAGAAATTTTATAAAATAAAAAAGGGCCGTTCGGGCCCTTCTTTTTTATCTCTTTTAAGAAACTAATTAAAATATTTTCTTTAAAAATTTTTTAACTTTTCTTTTTTGTTTGTCTTTCTTTTCTCTTTTTCTTCTATCTTCTTCTTCTCTTTTTCTTTTTTCTTCATCTTGCTGGTCTTCAGCTGTTCTTAGCTTGCTAACCTTATCAACCTGATTATCGAGAAGTTTAATTTCATTATTTAGTAACTCGATCATTTTTTTCTTCATATCTTTGTCACTTTTTAGTGAGTTGATAATTCCTGTTCTTTGGTTTCTTGTCATTTGAGTCTTTTTCCAAGTCTCATATTTTTTGTTGAAGTTTTTATTTAATGTTCTCATTCTTTTTTTCTGACAATATTCTCTGTCGAGCTCGTCTTGCATTTTAAGACATGACTCAATTGAAGGAGCTTTGGCAGCAAACGAGTTCATAAAAAATAATGATAAAATTAAAGTAAAAATTGTCTTCATGTATTCTCCGCATAATTTGCTTTGTTATCCTACATATAACTGGTTGGATTGAAATAGTAGCTCTTCAGTAAATTTTACTGAACTTAAAGTGGGATATTAATAAAATCAAAAGCTTATAGTGTTATTATAAGTAATGAGTTTGAGTCGAATTGTCGGTTAAACTTAAAGTCTCTCTACAAAAATTAAGTATTGAATTACAATAAAAGTTCTTATGGAAGAGTACGATGATGACATTGAAGGCGATAAAAGAAAGACGATCTTAATCTTTGGGATCACTTCATTTGTCGGTTCAAATCTAGCTGAGTTTTTTAAAAAACATTATAAAGTTGTTGGAACTTATAATAAATGTCAGGTGAATATTCCTGGAGTGCTGACTGTTCCTTGTGATGTACTTGTAAAAGAAGAAGTTCAACTTGTTATTTATGCTTTTAAGCCAGATGTAACAATCTATGCTGTTGGTATGTCTTCGATCTACGATTGTCACAAGTATCAAGAATTAGCAGATGCTCTTAATACAAGTGGGCTTTTTAATGTTACGGAATATAGTGCTCGTTATAAGGCGAAAGTAATTTATATCTCTAGTTGTTTTGTCTTTGCCGGCGAAGATAAAAATTATCTTGAAATGGATATTCCCGATTCGATTAATATTTATGGGAAAACTCAGGCGGCAGCTGAATTCTATATTCAAAAAACGTCACTTAATTATGCTATTTTTAGATGCTGTCGCTTGTATGGAAGAAGTTTAAATTTTATGAACCCATCGTGGTTTGATAATTTACAACGAAAGTTTAAGAAAAACTCAAGCTTTGATTGTGATGATTATGTAAGAAATGGCTTCCTTGATATCTATTATCTCGCTCTGATTATGAAGATGTGTATCGATAACGAGGTGACGAATCGTTTGTTTCAAGTATCGACAAGTGACTCTTGCACTCTCTATGAATTTACAAAAAAGTACGCTCAAGTCTTTCAAGAAAGTGGAGACTTGGTAAGTAAGTCAAAGTGGAAGTTTCCCAAGTCGATGACTCACTCTACAACAGATATGATTGGTGATGATCTTTATTTTAAAATGGATGTGGGAAACCTTGGTGGTTTTTTAAATATTAAAATGCCAACGGTAGAGGAATCATTGGAGTTTACGTTCAAAAGATTGCACGGCCAAAGATCAGCCATCAGGGGTTCTAATACTGGTGATAGTGTTACTTTTATTTAACGAGCAGACTGCTTAATAAACTCTGATAAATAATGTCTAACAAGAGAGTCTACTTCGACTTCTTGATTTTCAAAAAGCCATTGTATTTTATTGAAAGGACCAATATGAGCTTTGATATTGTGAGTACCCATTTCTCCTGAGGAGTCATTTGGTTTAAGTCTTGCTGAAAAAACCTCTTGGCCATTTGAAATAAAACCAATGCTAATAAGATCATTTGCTTTTCTTGCGATGATGAGTCTTAAAGCATTTCTAAACAACATAAAGTCATTAATGGTATTTGAAATTTTAAAAATTTTTATTTGAGCACCACTTTGAGGTGTTCCTCTATATTCATTAAATTTATCAACATAAATTTCAAAACGATCTCTCAGTTTATTCATAAACTCGATAGAAGATTCTTCTAAGAGATGAATAGGATTGAGGTGGTCGTCTAGATTTACAATCCCACTTTCATCCATATTAATTTCTTCAATGGCGAGGTTTTCAATCCAAGTAGTAGAGATTGTTTCAGATGTTGTATTCATTTGTTCCATATAAAAATGATGAGTGTTTTAGGGTGGGATGTCAATTATTTGGAATACTTAGAGTAAGATAAGGGCCTTGGATTTATCGATTCCGCCCGACGTTTGTCAGGTGGACGCAGTTATTAACCACTTTAGGCTTCTCAGTTGCCGAAGCATGAGCTTGCTCACCGTAGTCAGGGACCGCTTCCGATACATAGATTGTAGGGCGAAACACTTTATCCAAGACCCAAAATCATTATAGCTTATAGTGTTAAAACTGTATATGTGGTAAGCGAAAATATTGCCATTTTTCGTAATTTCTAAGACTTAGGGGTATTTTGTTGCGCCGCATCTCGAATCGCGGTATAATTTAGTCAGGTAAAAAAAGTACGTTTGTTCGTGTGAAACGGCTCAAGTTTTACCAGACTTAAGCCGACAAGAATTAATAATGTTGGAATGGAGAAGGTAATGAAAAATTTAATTCTTGCCTATTTAAAGGACGAAGAAGGACAGACTTCTACAGAGTACATCCTACTGGTTGCTGTTGTAGCTTTAATTGTTTTTAAGTTTAAGAAAACAGCAGATCAGAAGCTAACGGACATTACGAACAGTGTGTTCAGTGGTGCTGAAGGATGGGTAGATCAGATTAATAACGGGCAATAATACTCTCGTCATTATTTGATTATAGTGCTGTCTTAAAATTTAGATCTTAAGTGTAACCACAATATTTCTGTGGCATTGCATCCTGCCGTATTATAGAATTAATACATGTTTCTTAGTTCTTATAAAGCGCAAGCTTTAATTGAATACATATTCATCTTGGCATTTATTGGCTTTGTTGCTGTTACGATGATGAGAGGTTTTGGGCAATCTTTCAGTAATAGTATGGGAAGTCTAAACTTCTTTTTAACTCAAGAGCTTTCCACAGGTGTTTGCAATAAAGCCTGTATGGGAAATCAGTATGTAAACTTTGTAAAGACAGAGGAATAATAGGTGGTTCCTCTTTCAATTTATATCATCATTCTTTTGCAATTATTGTTCATTTCATACGTGGATATTAAAACCAGAAAGATCTCTAATATTTGGCCTATTGTTAATTACCTGATGTTTATAGTCTGTTTACTTTTGTTGCCTGATGTTTACAAACTTACATGGGAAGTATTCATTTACCCAGCCGTTTTTATTTTGGTGGGCTTTCTTTTATTTGTTTTAAAAATTATGGGAGCAGGTGACACGAAGTATTTATCATCGTTTTTTGTCCTCGTTCCGCTAGAGTCTCAAGACCTCGTCTTTATTCAATTAGCTTATTCAACCCTTGTTGTCGGGGTAATTTTGTTTGCTTACAATACTTTCATGAACTTCAATAAAATTAAAAGTGCATTAATTTTAAAAAACGTTCAGCTAATTAAAACTGTTTATGGAAAAAAATTTGCTTATACTCCCGTTATTTGTGTCAGTTGGATCGTGATGGGAGTTGTGATTTGGAGAAATTCTTGAAGCTCGATAGGAAGGGACAATCTGTTGTAGAGTATATTTTACTCCTTGCGGTTGTGGTTGCCATCGCGATGGGGGTTTTTAGAAGTAGGGCCTTTCAAGATTTTTTTGGAAAAGACTCCTCGTTTTTCACAGCTATCGCGAGAAGTATTGAAGTCAATTACCGCTTTGGTTTAAATATAGAAGATCCAAAAGATAATCCTCATTCAGGGTTTTTTGTTTCCCCGGATAATTCGAGGTTTTTTTCAGGGAGAGATGCTTATCCTTCGGAATAAAAAAGGCCAATCAACTATCGAATTTATTTTAAGTTTTGCTATTACAGTAGGCTTTGTCTTTTCGTTTTATAAAATTGCAATTTTATATACCAATGGTTACTTAGTTCATTACGCAACTTTTATGGCGGGCAGAAGTTATATGGTCTTCGATAATAATGCTTCAGACCCCGCTTTTATTGATCAACCTGCAAGACAAAAAGCACAAGCTGTTTTCCAAAAGTTTAACTTAACAGAGCTGTTACATGATTTTGATGGAAGGTTAGAGGTCAACGATCCGTCTGCTTTTAATACACCAGAAAATGCACTTTATATTGGAGTGTTCGCCGAATATGAAGATGTTCTTTTAACGCCAATTTTTGGTAATAAGCAAGATTTATCGATGAGATCTGATGCTTATCTTGGACGAGAGCCTATGCGTTCGGAATGTTTTTTGAGAATTTGTCGAGCAATGGGGCCTGTTGCCGGAAGAGGAGATTATTGTGAGGTACACGCGACCTTATTCGATAACGGGTGTTAAGGGAGAAAAGGGACAGGCGATATTTGAGCTAATTGTCTTTCTTCCTTTTTTAATTTTCTTTTTCACTATTATGATTAAAGTTGGTAACGCTATTAACAGCTCTATCAATCAGCAGAAGTTTACTCGACGATACTTCATGTATACGGTTAAAAATAATTCAATGATACCCTTGAGAAATTCACTTGATCCCTGGATGGATGAAGGTCATCGAGTTGCAGGTTTGTATTCATTTGGATTTAGAGAGAAAGCAACCAACGGTGGTAACTTCTCCTTCGCTCCCTGTTACAAAATCTCAACATTTTTTACTGCTGGTGGAGATAGCGGAGAAACCTGTGACGAGCCAGAAGCAGGGGAAAGCACAAGTAATTTTATCAGAGTTTATAATTTTTATGGTCTTTGTGGTGAAACCTATTTTGCTGCTGGTCCTGGAAACTATTACTCTACCTATCGATATGTTCCGGGACTTGAGGCGCAAATGCATTCTAATACCATTTGTACTTTCGGTAACGGAGGAAGTTAGTCAGCTATATTTAGCAAACGGTCAAAAGTTCCCCTTGGGAAAATCAAATCAACTCTCTTGATAAAATAAACTGTAAAGAAATCAGGACATTGGAGCCTTATGAATACTAGAGCATTTACTCTTGCCTTAATTATTGCAGGTATCGCCATGTTTATGGTTCACACATATATCGAAGATCAAAAAAGTGTCATCGTTAAGAACTATGGAATTCAAAGAACAGTTATCGTTGCGAAGAGAGATATTAAAGAGTTAGAGCTCTTAGATGAAACAAAACTTATGCAGGTAACTGTTCCAGAAAAATTTATTCAACCGGGATCATTTAAAGATATTAAAGCATTAGAAAATACAATGACGACAGTTCCGATTATTAAGGGCGAGCAAATTACAAAACCAAGAGTGACCTACCCCGGAGCAAAGACTGGTTTATCGAGACAAGTTAGTCCCGGGAAAAGAGCGTTTTCGATAAATATTACAGAACAGCAAGCTGTTGGGAAGCTCATAAAACCTGGTGATCGAATAGATGTGGTCAGTCCGATGGATTATAGCCAGGGAAAGATGGAATTTAGAAAAGTAAAAACTATCTTACAGGATGTACTCGTTCTTTCCACTGGAAAAAATATGACAAATTCTATTCCCATTTATGGAGTGAAAACACCTAAAGAAATTAAGGCGATGAAGGCCACTGTTTACGAGCGATACAATACTGTTACTCTTGAATTAACTCCTTATGAAATTCAAAAAGTAATTTTCTTTAAGCAGTTTTATGGTTTTAGACCTTATCTCTCTCTTAGAAATAATAATGATCAAAAACGAGTACGAATTAAATCATCAGATGTTTATGACACTTTAAGTGAAGATGAAGTTAGTGAAGCGAAATCTTTCTTCTCAACACAAAGGAAGGCTAATTGAGATATATCGCCTTATTATTTATATGTTTTAATTTTATCTCGTTTGCTCAAGATGCAGACAAAGTCGTTGAAGAAAATATCGAAGTCGTTTTGGGGATCGATAAAATTGTTCCTCTTGATTACGATCCTGATAAAAGGTTCCAAATTGGGAATCCTCAAGTTTTAAGAATAGATCCGGTCTTAAAGAAAAATCCAGAATTGACGTTTGTTGGTCTTCGCCCTGGTCGAACATCTGTGATCATTCGAAATAAAGTTGGCGATATTAAATCGAGATACCTTGTTATCGTTACAGAAAATGATCAATCTAAAATTGTAAAAGAATTAAAAGACTTTCTTGGTGATGTCGAAGGATTGGATATCGGTGTAAAGGGTGAAACGGTTTATGTCGGAGGGCAGATTGTTGTTCCTGCTGATATCGGAAAAGTGGTCACGTTATTAAGGCAAGATAAGTTCTCAGAAGTTTTATTTCTGGTAGAGATTTCTCCACAAACTCAAAAATTGATTGCAGAGAAAATGCAAGAAGAAATACAAAAAAACCAACTTCGTGATGTAACCGTTAGAGTGGTTAATAATTTGTTTTGGCTTGAAGGAATCGTTGGATCAGATGCCGAAAAACAAAGAGCGGAACTAATTGCGACAGCATTTTTCCCGGATCAAATTCCTAGTCTTGCCGAGAGAACAGACTCTGTGCGAACAGTTAAAAAAGCACCCATTCAAAACTTTATTCAGGTTAATGCTAAACAACAGCCAAAGCCAATTCCAAAACTCGTTAAAGTGACTGCTCAGTTTGTTGAATTAACAAAAGATTATAAGAAGATTTTTGGTTTTAAGTGGCAGCCTCTTTTGAGTGAAGGACAAGGGGCCATCAGATTTGGACGAACAACAAATGATGGTCTTTCGACAAGTTCTAGTGGGACCCTCTCAGGTGTGATTAGTAATTTAATTCCTAAATTAACTTCAGCAAAATCAGCTGGCTTTGCGAGAGTTATCCAATCAGGTGTGGTTATTACTAAAGATAAGGTTAAAGCTAGAATCAATAAGCAAGATGAGGTTCCCTTTGAATTAGGTACGGGAGAGTTCACTCGAGGTGAAAAAGCAACTTCAGGATTTACTCTCGATGTCACGCCAGAAATTTTACAAGAAGAGAAGATTGACTTGTCTATGGGGATTAGTGTTTCCGCAAACACTGGTAATCCACCTACGGTTCAAAAAAATGATGTTAGTACAGCTATTATTGTTAAATCAAAAGAGTCCGCAGTTGTCGGCGGTATTGTTGTGAACAAAAATGCTACCGCTTTTGATAAAGATCCTCCGGGTGGTGTTCAGGAAACGGATGAAACAACTAGTGAGTTATTTTCTTTTGTTAGATCTAAAGCGCGAACGACTTCGAAATCACAGTTTGTCGTTTTTGTAACACCAGAGATTGTTGAGTCTGCTTCACAAGGGACGGATGAGATTAAAAGAAAGTTTAGAAGGAGAAGACGTTAGTGGCCGGTCATATCATTACCATTATTGGTGGAAAAGGTGGTGTGGGAAAATCTCAGGTCGCTGCTAACTTGTCATATGCCTACGCGGCCGAGTCTCGCTCCAAAGTGCTTTTGATGGACTTTGATCAAAAGGCAAGTGGAGACCAAAACTATATTACGGGTCTCAATTCTAAAAAGACGATTAAAGAATTAGGGGATTTTCCTGGTGCCATTGATCCACGATCAATGATGTCCTTTGTGACGACCGATACATCTGGTGTGAGTTTTATTGGTATGCCAAATGATCCCGTCGTTTCCGAACAAATCAATGCAGAAGGGTTGGGAAAAAGTTTAAAAGCTATTCCTAATATTTATCCCACGACGATAATAGATGCAGGAAGTGAGCTTAATCCTCTGGCGACCAAGGCATTAGAGTTTACTACGGCAATTTTTATTGTTGTCGTTCCAGATATTTTGGCCATCAATCAAACGAAGAAATTGTACTCTGATTTAATTACAATGATGTTTCCAAAAGAGATGATTTTCTTTGTAGCTAATCAGTATCAAAAAGGTCATCCCATCACTACTGATGTTATGACCAAAGCACTAGGTAGGCCAATCTTTTCAATTATTCCAAGAGATGATCAAAACTGTATCATGGCCTTAAATAAAAAGAGGGCCGTTTTTAAACTTAATAATAATGCTGCATTCTCAAAGGGATTAACTGATCTCTCAAGAAAAATTATTCAAAAGGGAATGCTTAAAAATCTTGAGAAGCTTAAAAAGAATGTTGATACTTCAGGTGCAAGAAAGAGTGAAGATAAGGCCGCTGCTTCTAATAAAGCGGCTGGCTGGAAAGATCTGAAGGATAGAATTCACAAAGCACTTGTTGAGGAAATGGATTTTAAAAAACAAGATGATAATGATCCAAAAGCGCAAGTCATTCTAAAAGAGCAAACTAAAAAGACTGTCGTTGATCTCCTAAATAAAGAAGATACCAAGGGAATTATCAATAATCGCGATGACATGAATCAAATTGTTAAAGAGATTATCGATGAAGCATTAGGGCTAGGGCCTCTTGAGGATCTTCTCGCTAACAAAGAATGTAGTGAGATTATGGTAGTTGGCCCAGATAAAATCTACTATGAACTAAGTGGAAAAATTAAAAAGTCGACCATTACTTTTACAAATGATCGACAAGTTCTAAATGTGATCGAACGAATTGTGGCCCCGATCGGAAGACGTATTGATGAAAAAACTCCCTATGTGGATGCTCGCCTTGCCGATGGATCGAGGGTTCATGCGATTATTCCACCTTGTGCCTTAGATGGTTCAACAATCACCATTCGTAAATTTCCAGAAAACAGACTTACGTATAAAGATCTTATTAAGTTTGGCTCTTGTACTCAGAATATGGCCGACTTCTTAAGAATTGCCGTTGAGGCCCATCGAAATATTATTGTTAGTGGTGGTACGGGTTCTGGTAAAACAACTCTGATTAATATTTTGGGTGGCTTTATTCAAGCGAATGAAAGAATCATTACTTGTGAAGACTCCGCAGAACTAAACTTTCCTCAAGATCACGTTGTGAGGCTTGAGACCAGACCGCCATCTCTTGAAGGAGATGGAGAAATAGATATTAGGTTACTCGTTAAGCAAACTCTGAGAATGAGACCAGACAGAATTGTTGTAGGTGAGTGTCGTGGTGGAGAGACTCTTGATATGTTACAGGCCATGGGTACGGGGCATGATGGCTCTATGACAACAATTCACTCTAATAATCCAAGAGAGTGTATCGGCCGTGTTGAAACCCTTGTTCAGTATGCCGGTGCTGGTTTAAGTCCGAAGGCCATTCGTGAAATGATTGCAGCAGCAGTTCATCTAATTGTTCAGCAATCGAGATTAGATGATGGATCAAGAAAAATTACTCACATCACTGAGCTTGGTGGAATGCAAGGTGATGTTGTTGTGTTACAGGATATCTTTTTATTTCAACAAAAAGGTATAGGAAAAACGGGAAAAATTGAAGGTGAATTTCAAGCAACAGGTTTTATCCCTAAATTTATCGAAACGCTAGAGAAGAAAGGTTATAACGTGCCAAGAGGGTTGTTTACGAATTCAGACCCGAGACAAGTTAAGGCGCCAGCGGCTCCACCACCAGCAGGGAATAAACCTTCTGGGCCTCCTGGAAAAAAACCACCCCCTAATCAAAAGAAACCCGGACAAGTTCAGAAAAAGAGAAAGGCCTAGGTAATGACTTTTATTGGTGAATTTGGACTAATTGGAAGACCAGCACTAACAGCGATCATCGGATTAGTTATTTTCATTTTTGTCTTTCGCTATTCAAAACTAATTTTTGAATGGATTGAAAATCAAACTTTAGGAACGAGAACATATTTAATGGAGAAACTTGAGTTTCTTATGATTACTGTTGATCCCGATAAAATTACATTGTGGTTAACTTCCTTTTCTCTGATTGTTCTTGGCTTAACTGTTATCACTATGGGGCTTTTATTAAATTGGACCGTGGGCTTTATTATGGGGCTCGTCTTTGGCTTTTTTAGCTTTAGACTTCCGAAAGTTGTCATCGATTATTTTGTAGAAAAGAGAATTCAGAAGTATCAGTCTCAAATGGTTGATGGTCTTCAATTATTATCAAATGGAATCAGGGCAGGTCTATCCGTTCCCCAAGCATTAGGCATGGTTGTTGGCGAAATGCCTGCTCCTTTAAGTGAAGAATTTAATATTATTCTTCAGCAAAATAGAATTGGTGTCCCACTTGAAGAATGTTTTGATAATTTATGCAAAAGGATACCGACAGAAGATAATGATATGTTTGTTTCTAGTGTGAATATTCTAAGAGAAAGTGGTGGTAACCTTGCAGAAGTCTTTGACACCATTGTTTTGGTTATTCGTGAACGTATAAGACTTCAACAAAAAATCGATACATTTACAGCTCAAGGGATGTTCCAAGGTGTGACAATTGCTTTGATGCCACTTTTAATCGGACTTGTTTACTCAGCTAACGATCCGGACTCGATGGCCCGTGTTTTTTCGCATCCCCTTGGAATTGTTATGCTTTTTGTAGCGATAGGCCTTGATGCCGTAGGCTTCTTAATCATTAAAAAGGTCGTAAAAATAAAGATTTAGAGAAAATAATAAAGGGTAATAAACTATTAAAGTGATTTAATAAAATTCCGTAAAGTAGATAAGAACTATATTTGGGATAAAGGTAACAAATATGAAAGCCATGACAAAAATTCTATTACTATTTCTTTTCAGTGCCTCTGTTTTTGCTGGGGTGAACTTAAAAAATGGTAACTTTTATATCTCTTATACAGATATCGTTGTTCCAGGTGGAGGAAATGATCTTGAAATAACAAGAACATTTAACTCGAGATCAACTAAAAAAGGCTGGTTTGGCTTTGGCTGGGGAAGTGATTACGAAACTTTTCTTGTGGTTGGTGCCGATGGCTCAGTTATCATTCATGAAAACGGTGCTGGAGCTTTAACAAGGTTTACGCCAAAAACGGCTGTTGATGCTGCCTCTGCTGCTAAGAAGATTGTTTCTAAGATGAGAAAGAAAAGTACGATCAGTGAAAAAGCAGCTAATGATCTCATTAATAAGTTAAAAAATGATGCTGAATTAAGACAAGCTTATGCCAAGAGATTTAATGTAAAAGCAAATCTTGCTAAAGGTACAGTTCTTTATTCAAATACGAGAGGCCTTCAAGAAGTTCACGTAACGAAAGATGGTTATACTAGAAAATATAATGATGGAAAGAATGAGTTTTTTGATAAAAACGGAAAGCTCACAAAAATTAAGCATAAGAATGGTTACTATGTAGATCTAAACTACAAGACCAATCGTCTTGTTTCGATTAAAGACTCTCAAGCAAAACAGCTATTCTTTGATTGGTATGCTGACGGTAAATTAAAGTATGTTTGGGGTAAAGATAAGAAAAAGAAAGCACATTACAAATATAAGGGTGATGACCTCATTTACTCGATCGACGTCGCTGGAAACGCTTTTGATTTCGGTTACGATGCCAAACATAATATGACGTCTATCACTTATAGTGATAAGACAAAAATGCAAATTTCTTATGAGCCAAAAACATACTTCACTAAGGAAATTGTTGGAAGAAATGGTGAGAAAACACAGTATATCTATGGATCTAATCCAAAGAACCCTGAGTATCACTATTGGACAACAGTAAAGAAAGTGTCAAAGTCTGGGAAGAAGTCAGAAAACAAGTACGAGTATGAAATTAAAACTCGTCCTGATGGATCACAGTACACCTACAGAATTGTTACAACAGTTAATGGAGTAGGGACTGAAACAATTTATAGTGAATGTTGTTCTCTACCGCTTAAGATTACCAGAGGTAAGCACGTAACAACTTTTGAATACAACAAAAAAGGGTTGTTAACAAAGAAAACATCGACTAAGGGTGAGTATGTTGAACTCGATTACCATAAGAAGTTTAATAAAATTACTAAAGTTGTTAACAATAAAGGTTGGACAAAGTTTGAGTATGACAAAAGAGGAAACTTAAGTCGTGCAGAAAACTTCAAAGGCCAAAAAGTACTTCTTATTTATGATTCAAAAGGAAGAATCCTTAAGATGATTGATAAGGGTGGAAAAAAGAAAGCTAAGAACCGTGTTTTAACTTTTAAATATAATGCTCTTGGAAAGCCTGTTGAGATCACAATGGAAAGAGTTGGTAAAATTAACGTTGCCTACGATAACTATGGTGAAATCAAAAAGGTAGAATCAAAAGCAGGTCATAAAATGGCATTACAAGTTACTCAGGCCTTTCAATCACTACTTTCGATTGTTAAGCCAGCAGGTGTGAACTTAAACATGTAATTGCCAAGTTTAGTTGGCATCCCTCCTAACGGGTTTATAAGAAGTTAGGTGATACTAGGGTTTAAATTAGGTTGAAAAAAGGGACTGGAGTAAACTTAAGTATATAAAAGAGAGAATGGAGAAAGATATGAAGAATTTAAAAAAATTATTTCTTGCGATGTTATTGGTTACTTCAGTGTATGCTGATAACGTAGGTCCACAAAGCGATGCTGACGTCGATTGTGATCATATTAATACAGAGACGGCAGCTGAAACAGATGTTGCTACTTGTGTTGACGAAAATGGCTCTCCAAGAGCATGTGCTGATGGTGAGACACCTACATCGATAAATAACTAGTCAAAAGTAGAAATTATATTTTACTTAATGCCCTCTTATAAATAAGAGGGCTTTTTTTTGCCATTTAATTAAAACAAGAACTTATTCAAGAAACTGTCAAAACTTTAGCCGTCTAAAAAATTACTACACAAATTTACACTCCCTAACTCACTGAAATAGCTTTTGCACCATTGGCATGAGTTATGCATCTATAAATAGTATTAAAATTAAATAAGTAACTTTTGGAGGACTTATGAAAACACTAGCAGTATTTATGATGATTATTTTAGCAGTAAACGTTTCTTACGCTGTTGAGCCTGCATCAGTAGATGCTACAGGTGTAGGAATGCATGACGGTGCGGCCAGCACAACTGCAACTCATTGTGGAGCAAGATACATTGAGGCAGAAGCTGAGGATGCAACTGTTGAAACAAATGATGTTTCATCAATAGACGCTTAATAAAAAATACCCCCCAAGGGGAGCCAGCTGAAAAAATAGACTCGCTCGCTTCCCTTAACTTTTTTTAAAATCGTCCATACCTTTTACACCTATATATTTTCTACACATATTTATCGCACTAACTATCTGATTAAAGGTCACTACTTTTGGCATCTCTTATGCATCTCTAATTAATAAGAAAAACAATTGGAGGGTATATGAAAAAGCTTCTTACTATTATTGGTTTATGTTTAATGATGAATGCATCTTATGCAGTCGGAGATTTATCTCTCGATGATGAGGGAACAACCAGATTAGGACCACAAGAACATGTTGATTGTGACCGTACCGATATGGGCGCCGTTAGAGGGCAAGAAGAACTTGAGTTAGGTGATGATGAAGGTGGAACACCAGGATCAATTACGACTTAATCTTTAAGAATTTTTAAAAGAAGCTCTTTTTCCTCGGCAGTATAACTTTCATGTAATATCTCCTCTTTAACTGTCGAGGACTGCTTGGTAGAGATTTGATCAATACGAGGTTTAGAATTAGTGAAGAGCTTTTTAGTCCAAGAACTAGTATCTTTGGCCACTTCCTTAGAGGTATCAAAAACAACATTGAAAACTTTAGACGTGTAGGGCTTTGAAATATTATGGAGATACCCAAAGATAGTTTGATTATTTAGTGGAACACTTAAAATAAAAAAACTCATAGTGAAATACAAACAAAACTTTATAAAAAAGAACATAGTTATTGATCCTTCTCGATCTCTGTTTCTATTTTTTCAACGGCCTTAATTAAATCTAAGGGGTCAAACGGCTTTGGTAAAAAGTCGACGGCACCACTGGATATAGACTCAAGTACAATTTGCTCTAAATTTAGTGAAGACATCATGATGATGTAGATACCCGAAAGATTTTCCGTAAGAATTGAAGCAAGCTCTAGGCCACTTCTTTCTGGCATAACAACATCGATCAAAAAAAGATTAGCATCTGTAGACGTTGAGAGTTGAACCCCTTCTTCGGCACTGCTGGCTTGTCCAACAATATTGAACCCTTCATTTTCTAAAATATCGACAATACTACGGCGTGAGAATTCGGAGTCATCAACGACAACAATTCTTAAATTCTCATAACGTTCTTCGTTTATTTTTTTATTGGAGTTTGATGATGACGTTTCATCACTTTTCGTTTCTTCTTTTTGTTCGTTATTTTCTTCTGACATAAGAAGATTTTAAACGAAGTGAAGATTGTCACCAATATAAATTTCTTACCAGAGTAAAAAGGATGGTTTTAGCTCTTAGGCTGCCATTGGAGTGTTGTTACCAACACCTTTTTTCTTCTTATTAGAAGCTGGCTTTTTGCCATTATTGCCACCGTTGCCACCACCTGAGGTACGAACCTTCTTTTTCTTCTCTGCCCAGTCAATAAGGGCGATATCAAGAACTTCATCAATTGTTTTCACAGGAATAAATTGAAGTTTTTGACGGAATTCATCAGGTATATCCTCAAGATCTTTCTTATTCTTATAAGGAATGATGACGGTATCAATATTCATTCTCATGGCCGCAAGAGCTTTCTCTTTAATTCCACCAACAGGTAATACTTTTCCTGTTAGAGTAATTTCTCCAGTCATCGCCACAGACTTATCAATCGGTGTCCCTGTTAAAAGAGAAATGATTGTTGTCGCAAGAGTTATACCGGCAGATGGCCCATCTTTTGGTGTAGCGCCTGCTGGTACATGAATATGAATTTCATTTGATTCAAAAATTGTTTCGTCAATTCCAAGAGCTTCTACTCTGCTTCGAATGTATCCGATCGCAGTTTGAGCGGACTCTTTCATTACATCGCCAAGTTGTCCGGTTAGGGTGAGTCCTGAACCTTTCATTTTACTGGCTTCGATGTAAAGAATTTCACCACCTGCAGCTGTCCACGCTAACCCTGTAGCAACACCTACTTCATCAACTTCTTTCTCATCCTCTTTGGTAAAAATCGGCGGTCCGAGAAGTTCAAAAACAGTATCGTAAAGGATATGCGTTTTTTCTGCTTCACCTTGAGCAATTTTCATGGCGACTTTTCTGCAAAGTGCTCCAATCTTTCTCTCAAGAGTTCTCAGTCCTGCTTCAGATGTATAATGTTTAATGAGACCTTGAAGACCTTCGTCAGTAAACTCAACATGATCATCGTTAATTCCATTCTCATCTAATTGCTTGGGGACTAGATATTTCTTACTAATCGCTACTTTTTCTTCTTGAGTATATCCAGAGAGATTGATGATCTCCATTCTGTCTCTAAGAGGAGCAGGGATATTTTCAAGTACGTTAGAAGTTGCGATAAACATGACGTTAGAAATATCAAAAGGAACGTTTAGATAATGATCTCTAAAGTTCTTATTTTGTTCTGGGTCTAGTACTTCTAATAAAGCACTCGACGGATCACCTTTATAATCGGATCCAAGTTTATCAATCTCATCAAATAAGATTACAGGATTGTTTGTTCCTACTTGCTTAATGGCTTGAATAATCCTACCTGGCATTGAACCAACATAAGTTCTCCTGTGACCACGAATTTCAGCTTCATCTTTAACACCACCAAGACTTATTCGAACAAACTCTCGACCACACGCTTTAGCGATGGATTTACCAAGAGATGTTTTACCTACACCAGGAGGCCCCGAGAAACAAAGGATTGGCCCTCTCATTTCTCCACCTTTTAAACTCTTGACTGCTAAATACTCTAAGATTCTTTCTTTAACTTTCTTTAGTTCAAAATGATCGTTGTTTAAAATTTTTAAAGCATTATCGAGGTCGATATGTTCATCACTTGATACGGCCCAAGGAAGTTCATACAAACATTCTAGGTATGTTCTGATAATTGTTGATTCTGAAGAGTCGGGATGCATTTTTTCAAGTCTTGATAGTTGCTTGAATGCTTCTTTTTCAACTTCTTCAGGCATATTGGCCGCAATAAGTTTTTCTTTGATCTCAGAAAACTCATTGTCTCCCATGTCAGTAGACTCTTCTCCGAGTTCCGACTTGATCGCTTTAATTTGCTCTCTAAGAAAATACTCTTTTTGAGTTTTAGTAATCTCAGTTCTCGCATTATCCTGAATTTTATTTTGCATATTCAGAATTTCGAGTTCTCTATTGAGAATATCGCTTATTCTATGAAGACGTTCTATAGGGTCTAATGTTTCTAAAATAATTTGTGCTTCAGAAACATGAAGATTTAAATTAGAGGCAACAAGATCAGCAAGTCTTCCTGGCTCATTAATATCTTCAAGAACGGTAAGAATATCTGGGCTTAAAACTTTCCCTTGAGTAATGATCTTGTCTAATTGAGTATGAATGTTTCTCATTAGTGCGTTGATCGCAACTTCATTATTCTCTTCTACTTTTATATCTTCTACTTTTGCAAGCTTCGTTACAAAGTAAGGCTCTTTTTGATCGAAGTTTAAAATACGTGCTTTGTTTAACCCTTGCACAAGAATTTTTACTCTTCCGTCAGGAAGTTTTCTCATTCTCATGATCATGGCAACAGTACCAATATCATAAATTTCTTCTGGATCAGGATGTTCTGCTGTGATGTCTTTTTGACTAGCAAGTAGAATCAAACGATCCGTGTTGTTGATTGCATGTTCCACCGCTTGAATTGAAGACTCTCTTCCAACGAAAAGGGGTAAAATCATGAACGGGTACACTACGATGTCTCTTATAGGGAGCAAGGGGAGGTTTTCCTTAAACTCTATATTATCGCCCTCGTAATTCGTGACCATAGGGGTATCCTCCAGCATTAGCACGTTTTATTAAAATCACTCCTCTATGTAACGGGGAAAAACTTGCAACTCTTTAAGCTTTTTTGTGATAAATTCATGTTTTTTCTTGGTTTCTGATTATGTTACTCTGTTAAAAAAGTGGATAATCATGCAAACTACTTGAAAACTTATAGGGGAAAAATAATGTCTGATAAAATAGGTATTGTACTTTTAGCAGCTGGAGAAGGTAAGCGACTAAAACTGTCAGTCCCAAAACCACTAGCTCCTCTAAACAATAAAAAGTTAATCGACTACCCTCTAAAGGCCGCAGAGAAATTTACAAAGGAAAACTCCCTTGAATCAAAAGTTGCTGTGGTTGTTGGACACAAAAGAGAAATGGTTATTTCTCATTTAGAAAATAAAGGTATTGAGTTTCCAGTTCAAGAGCAACAACTAGGAACAGCTGATGCTTTAAGAAGTTATTTTAATAATACTTCTTTTTCGAAGGATTGTTCATTAACACTGGTTCTCTGTGCAGATACACCTCTTTTGAATGATGAAGTTTTAAGTTGCCTATATAAAGAGTTAAAAGAAAACCAGTTAGACGGAGTTGCGGCGACGTTTAAAGAAAACAATCCCTATGGTTATGGAAGGATTGTTAGAGGCGATAAAGGTTTTAATATAGTTGAAGAAAAAGATGCTACCGATGAACTGCGAAGCATCCAAGAAGTTAACTCAGGTTTATATCTTTTTAAAACGGACTATATTTTATCTGCTCTTGAGGGAGTCGACTCAGACAATAAAGCCGGCGAATTTTATTTAACGGATGTTTTTCAAAAAGAAGCGAATGTGAAAGCTTTTTGTTTTGAAAATAAAGATCTTTTTCTTGGCGTTAATACATTAGTTCAGCTTGAGCAGGCACGAAAAATTCTAAACAAAAATAAAGTTAACAATCTCTTAAATAATGGCGTAATCGTCATTGATCCGGATACTGTGTATGTTGATGATGAAGTAGAGGTTGCTGCAGAAGTTACTCTTTACCCAAATACGTTTTTAATGGGAAAAACGACAATCGCTACCAAGACTGTTGTTGAGCCTGGTTGTATCGTAAAAAACTCCACGATTGGGGAAGGAGTTTCTTTAAAAGCCTATTCACATTTAGAAAATGTCATCGTTGAAAAGAATTGTGCTGTTGGCCCCTATGCTAGACTGCGCCCGGGTACAGAGCTTGGTGAAAAGACAAAAATTGGTAACTTTGTTGAAACAAAAAACTCAAAATTAGATAAAGGTGTTGCCGTTTCACACTTATCCTATGTTGGTGATGCTGAAATTGGAGAAGAGACCAATATTGGATGCGGCTTTATTACATGTAATTATGACGGAGAGCAAAAGCATAAAACAATCATTGGAAAGCGTTCTTTTATAGGCTCAGACACTCAAACCATCGCTCCCATCAAGATTGGTGACAATAGTTTTATCGGAAGTGGGTCCACGGTAAGTAGGGATGTTCCGGACAAAGCCTTTTCTATTGCTAGAGGGCGTCAGGAAATTAAAGAAAACTTGGCACATCGCTTCTTACGTGGAAAGTGGAAAGTCGATAAATAGCCTTCAAACCCTAGAGTAAACCCTTTCAAAGTGCTATCTTTATTGTTGCTATTATTTTGGGGATTTTATGTGCGGAATTGTTGGTCATATTGGCAGTGATATTTCATCAGATGTCGTTTTAGAAGGTTTAAAAAGATTAGAATACAGAGGTTATGATTCTGCAGGAATCAGCTTTCTTTCAAATAAAAATGGACTTCAGCTCTATAAAAAAACAGGAAAACTCGAAAATCTTTTAGAGGTTTTAAAGGATGTCGAAACGACGAGTAACCTGTGTATTGGTCATACTCGTTGGGCAACACATGGAGGAGTGACTGACCAAAACTCTCATCCTCATAGACATGGTAATATTTCAATCGTTCACAATGGAATTATTGAAAATGCTGATGAATTAAAGTCTGAAGTTGTAGATAAAGATTTTGAATTTAAGTCGGAAACAGACAGTGAGGTTTTTTTAGCGCTTGTCTCTAAATATAATTCTCAATCGAGTTCTTTTAAAGAAGCCGTCGCTGAAGCTTTTAAACATGTCAAAGGAAACTCTGCCTTCGTTGCCATGAATGCAGAAACAAAAGAAATTGTTGCGATTAAAAGATCTGCACCTTTGGCCTGCGGCTTAAATCCAAAAAATAATGATAAGTTTGTTTCTTCTGACCCTTATGCACTCGTTGGGTATGCAAGTGAAATTTATTTTCCAGATGATGAAGTTCTCTGCCACCTTTCTCACGATGAAAAAATAATAAAATTTTATGATTTAAACTTAAAAGAATCTGAAAAGTTTCAACATCAAAAAGCAGATACTTCAAGCTCTTCAACAGATAAAGGGGAGTTTGAACATTATATGCTTAAAGAAATCTATGAGCAGCCAAAGTTAATACAGGAACTCGTTCAAGATTATATTCATGGTAAAGCAGCAAGACATCTGGCAAAAGTAAAATCAAAAGAAATTGATCGATTCTTAATTAATGCTTGTGGTACCGCTTATTATGCAGGCTTACTTGTGGTCGATTACTTAGAGCTTATTAACAAAATTCAAGCGTCAGCTTATTTATCGAGTGAGTTTCGATATCGTAATCCTCTATTTCAAAAAAATGATGCCGCACTATTTATAAGCCAATCCGGTGAAACGGCTGACACTCTCGCCGCTGCAGAGTTGGTGAAGGAAAATAATATCCCCATCTATTCACTTGTGAATGTTCGCGGCTCTACTCTTTACCGCTTATGTGATCAAAATTTATTAATCAAGGCGGGGACAGAAATTGGAGTTGCTAGTACTAAAGCATTTACGCAAATGGCATTAACCGGAAGACTTATGGCCGCCTCCTTAGGAGGAGAGCTTGATGACGAAAGTAAAAAGAAAAACCTTGAAAAGAAGTTTCTGCTCTTATCAGAAAGAATTAATGATTTAATTTCTGGAGTTGAAAAAATTAAAGAGATCGCAGAGTCTCTTTACAATAAAAAAGGTTACCTCTTTACCGGTAGGGGAATTTATTATCCGGTTGCTTTAGAAGGAGCATTAAAGCTCAAAGAAATCGCTTATGTTCATGCTGAAGGATACGCCTCAGGCGAGTTAAAACATGGCCCCATCGCTCTTATTGATGAGGAGATGGTTAATATTGCTGTCGCTGGTCCTGAGTTATTAGAAAAAACGATTTCAAATATTCAAGAAGTAAAGGCCAGAAAGGGAATCATCGTAACAATTGGTCCCGAAAATAATAAAGAGCTGATGAAGATAAGTGATTATTATATTCCGCTGAACTTCAATGGACTCGATGAGCTTTCTCCCATTTATGTAAATGTCGTTCATCAGCTGCTTTCTTACTATATGGCAAAATTTAAAGGAAATGATATTGATCAACCTCGAAACCTCGCAAAATCCGTTACCGTCGAATAGAAAAATGGACTTAAGTGGATTGAATAAACAACAAAGGTCAGCTGTCGTAAACTGCGACGGACCAATTATGATTCTCGCTGGTGCAGGATCAGGAAAAACAAAGACTCTAGTAAGTAAGATATCTTATTTATTAAATGAAAAAAAGGTATCACCCTATCAGTTACTCGCACTTACCTTTTCTAATAAAGCTGCAAAAGAGATGAGACATCGAGTTGGAAGAGATGTTGAGTTTGATATTGGTGCTTTGCAGATAACCACGTTTCACGCTTTTTGTGCCAGGCTTTTAAGGTCAGAGTCTCACTATTTAGGGTTGAGTAGAAGTTTTACCATATACGATACTTCTGAATCTAAATCTGTTGTAAAGTCGCTTTTGTCTAAAAGAGGAATTAGCACTAAAGAGCTTTCTCCATTTGAAATACTTCATTATATCGATGAGTTAAAAAACTTAGGTTATTATATTGGAGGACCTACAAACTTTGGTGATGAGTATGTCGATTTAAATCACGAGTACTATGGATACTTTGAAGAATATGAATCTGAGTTAAGTAGAAATAATGCCGTCGATTTCGGTGGCCTGATAACAGGAACCCTCAATCTCTTTCAAAACTTCCCTGAAGTATTAGAGCGCTATCAACAGCGTTTTCAATATTTATTGGTTGACGAGTATCAGGATACCAATAGGGCCCAGTTTCAGCTGTTGGAAAAACTATCGAAGCCTCAAAATAATATTTGCGTAGTAGGGGATGAAGATCAGTCTATCTATAGTTGGAGAGGTGCTGATATAAGAAATATTTTAGATTTTGAAGAAATATATCCTGACGCAACAGTGATGAAGTTAGAACAAAATTATAGATCTTCTAAAAATATCATCGAAGCCGCCTCATTTGTCATTGATAGAAATACTTTGCGAAAAGGAAAGAAAATGTGGACCGAGAATCCTGCCGGAGAGGAGATTCTCATTATTGAGTCACATAATGAGAAATCTGAAGCGGAGTATATCTCTCAAACGGTTAAGAGGTTATGGAAAGAAGAAAGTGTATCGTTAAATGAAATAGCTGTTTTCTATAGAACAAATGCTCAGTCACGTGTGATTGAAGATCAACTGAGAGCAAATCAAATTCCATATAAAATAATTGGTGGAATAAAGTTCTATGAAAGAAAAGAAATAAAAGATCTTTTGGCTTATGTTCGCTTATTAGTGAATGAGAAAGACTCACTCGCTTTATCTCGAATAATTAATTTGCCTACTCGAGGAATTGGGACTGTCACGTTAAGAAAGTTAGAGGTTCAGGCAATACAAGAAAACTTATCACTTTATGAGCTCTTAAGAGAGATAGATCAAAACCCTGCTCATTACTCTTCCTTGAGATTGAGTAATAAAATAAAATCATCAATCTCTTCCTTTGTTTATTTAATTGAAGAGTGCCGGCACTGTATCGAAATTGGTGAAAAGCCTTCAGCTATTTATGAAAAGCTCTTAAAAGAATCTGGATACTGGGAAATGTTAAAGCTTTCTCGTGATTATGAATCAATGGCGAGAATGGAGAACTTAGAAGAACTAAGTTCTGCCTTTCAACAATATGAAACCAGCGTGAAAGATGCTTCTCTCGAAGGTTTTTTAGAAACGATTACTCTCGACTCTCAAAATGACGATGTCGATTATCATGCGGAGGGAGAAATTTCTCTTATGACTGTTCATGGAGCTAAAGGGCTTGAGTTTAGTCATGTGTTTGTTGCAGGTGTCGAAGAAAACTTATTTCCAAGTTTTAAAAGTTTAGAGGAAGGAGAAAATGCAGAAGAGGAGGAGAGAAGACTTTTTTATGTTGCAATGACAAGAGCAATGAAAAAGTTATATATAACATTCTCTCAGTCACGGATGCTTTTTGGTCAGTTAAGATTTAATGGACCAAGTAGATTCCTACATGAAATCCCGAACAAATATTATGAATGGACAAGATTGGCGGGTACCCCTTCTGTAGAATCCAATGATGAATTCGACCTTGTCGATGAAACATATGACGATGATGGAAGTACTGTTTATCAGGTAAACCAAAAAAAGAATAAAGTGATACCTCCTAAATTTCCTACTGGTTCAAAAGTTGTTCACTCTCTGTACGGTGAAGGAAAAGTTGTTGATACTTCAGGTATCGGCCCAGATGAAAAAGTTGTTATCAAATTTAGTGGTGGGGAAAAGAAAAAATTTCTGGTTCGGTTTGCACCAATTGTTAGTTTAAATTAATGAGGCCTTATGAAAAGTTCAAAACTTAAAATAGTATTATCAATATTTTTATTACTCGGTTTAGTTGCTGGCGGTGCACTTTGGTATGTTGTTAGTACAAAAATTAAACCTGAAGAGATTAGAAAACTTACTCTAACTGAGCTTAGTAAGGTTTTTCCAAATGCTGAGATTGAGTTAGGGAAAATTGATTTAGGCATTGGGGCAAGTATTAAACTTGATGCAGAAAAGTTTATTATTCGATATCCACTTAAAAAAGAAAAAATTGATATCTTTAAGGTTAATTACTTATCTGCAAAGATCCCTGTTTGGACAATTTTAATGGGTGGCGGTGCTGTTGATTTGATCGTTGATAAACCAGAAGTCAAATATTTGAGTTATGGGAAGTCTAATCTTTGGCAAATGGCCATGGGGGATAAAAAGAAAGGAGAGAGTAAGCCAACTCAAAGTAAAAGTTCAAAAAATAAAAAAGAAACCTCTCGTCCTGAAAGCGCAGAAAATAATACGCTTTCGGTTCCTTCCTTCGCTGCGAATAGTAGCTTAAACCTTTCTTTCAACGATATTAAACTAGAATATGGTGAAGTCGGAAAAACTGCTGGCAAGATAGATATCAATAAATTTATGGTTAAAAACCTTGGATTAAAAAAAGATGCAGCATACGAGATTAATTCAAAAGTTATGCTAGCTGAAAATGATGGGAAGCAAACTTCCTTAAAAACGCTTTTGATCGGAGAGTTTAATTTTAAAAACTTTTTAGACAATGGTGAGATTAGTTCAAAGGCAGTATTGACCTTGTCAGATATTAATGTTGCTAATTTTGAAGGAAGTATTCCCGAGTTTAGAAACGATATTGACTTAAAAGTAAGCAAACAGGGGGATGTCTCGCTTAATTTAGCAGGAGAATTTGAAAGAAGTAATTACAAAGTTGAAGTGAACATGACTAATGAGAATATCAGTATAGAAAATATTCTAATTAATCTTATGTTGATGGACTTGAAAAATATGATGCCAGCACAAATGGCGACGCTTTCGCCGGGAAAATCGGTTGCTCAGTTATCTGGAGTCGTTAGACTTAAAGGGGAGAAAATTTACCCAGATCTTTCATATAAACTAAGTGATAAAGTGAGGGTTAACTTACCAGATATGGCCCTCGACTTATCAAGTAGCGGAAGAGTCACAGAGTCACGTCTCACTTCAGTTAGTAATACAAATTTATTTGGAGGGGCTGTCGATGCCTCACTAACAGCGAATTATAATTTAAATGATAAGGAAACGGACTTTCAAAAGAAGTTGAAATCTTATGTTTTTAATTTAGACCTAAATAATTTGAAATTTGAAAAGTCCTTCTTGCAGAAAACTCTTTATCCTCCCCAAAAAGAAGAAGTTAAGAGAAAAGATGTGAAATCCCAAAGTAGTCCTCAGAAAAAAGCAGCACTAAATAAAAAAGAAGCGTCTGGTACTGTCCCATTACTTCCCAGTGGTGTGATTAATATTAAGGCCAAAAGTATTAATCTTGGTGGTAAAAACATGGGAGCTAATGGAAGTATTTCTACTAAAGGAAATAGTGTTGATATAAAAAACTTAAAGTTTATGCTTGAAAGAGGTGAAGCAAACGTCAAAACAAATTTAAAAATGTTTAAAAATATCACAAAAACAAAATTTGATATTGGTATGAAAAATATTAATATTTCAAGTTTTGATGGCGTTATACCCAATCAGTTCTCAGGGTCAAAAGGACTCTTCTCAGGAAACATTTCAGGTAATGCTAGTACAGGTAAAAAACTCAATTATGATGTGAAAGTAAAACTAAATGCATCCAATGGTGAGTTGAAAGGAATTGACCTTAAGCCTTATCTCGAAAAAGTATATAGTTTGGCCAAAAAAATTCCTGGCTTAGATAAAAAAGTCGATCCAAACAAAAAGATAGATTACACCGGGGATTTCAAAGTTTTTAATCTTTCAGGCCAGTTTAAACCAAATCATTATCTGATTCGTTCATCGGAATTTATTGGTCTTGATAATTTAATTGAGGCTAAAGCAAACGGTAATATTTATCCAGAAACGAAAAAAGAAGCAAAGGTTTATGCTGATATCGTTGAGAATAAATATTTAAGTAATTACGTTGAGGCTTATGCTGGCACCAGAACAATACCTGTTCTCTTTAAGGGACAAGGTGTGGCTTTAAATGCAGATTATCAGTATACCGTTAAAAAACTTACGAATAGAGTAATCAAGAAAAATAAAAGCAAGGTAAAGAAGAAGGTAAAGAAAAAAGCTAAAGAAGAAATTAAAAAAGGCTTAGATAAAATCTTCAAGGGTAAAGAAAATAAAAAAATAGATAAACTACTTAAAGGACTTTTTTAATGTCAAATGTAATACCGCCGCTACAGTGGCAAAAAAATAAAATGTTATTAATCGATCAGAGAAAACTTCCCCATACAGAAACATTTGTCGAAGTTAAAACGCTAGAAGAAACTCACGAAGCAATAAAAGTTATGGTTGTAAGAGGTGCTCCTTTGATCGGCTTTACTGCCTTATATGGTCTAACTCTTTGGCTTCAATCTAATGAAGATAAGTCTTTAGATGATTTGGAGAAAGCTGTTGAATACCTAATCACGGCCAGGCCAACTGCCGTTAATCTTGAGTTTGAGTCAAGATCAATACTAAAAGAAGCAAAGAGATATATTGCTGAGACAGGTAGTTTGAAGGGTTTTGCAGCATTAGCAGAAGATTACTCAAATCTGCAGATGGAAAAAATAGCGGTCAAAAACCAGAAAATGGCGGAAGCTGCTGAGCAAGAGTTAGAAAAACTATATGGAAATAAAAAGTTAAGATTAATGACTCTTTGTAATACGGGTTACCTTGCTTGTGGTCCTATGGGGACGGCCCTTGGTGTAATAGCTCATATGAATGAAAAGAGTAAACTTGAACATGCTTATGCTTGTGAAACAAGACCTTACTTGCAGGGGAGTCGATTAACTGCCTATGAAATGGTGAAACAAAATATTCCTCACTCTGTCGTTGTTGAGGGGGCCATGTCGTATTTAATGAGAAAAAACTTGGTGGATGCGATCTTTATTGGTGCGGACCGAATTGTTTCAAATGGAGATACCGCAAATAAAATAGGTTCAAGTACTCTTGCTATAACGGCTAAGCATTATGGGATTCCTTTTTATGTTGTAGCACCTCTCTGTTCATTTGATTTTGATTTAGAAAAAGGTGATGAAATTGAGATTGAGCTTCGACCAGAGGAAGAGGTTCTTAGTTGTCAGGATGTTAGAATTGCTCCTCATGAGTCACAAGCTTGGAATCCTAGTTTTGATATTACTGAAAACTCCATCATCACTGGTATATTCTCTGAAAATGGTATTGCTAAACCTGTAAATAAAGAAACACTAGCAAAGATGAGAACAGCTCACCATGATTAAAGCATCGATAGATATTGGCTCCAACTCTGTTTTATTGCTTGTAAAAGATGGAGACAAGATCCTTGAAAATAAAGCAAACGTTACAGCTTTAGGAAAAAACATAGATAAGACAGGTCTTTTTGCCCAAGAATCTATGGATGAAACTTATAAAGTTCTAGAGAGCTACAAAAACCTTATCCTAGAACATAAAATTGAACCTCAAAACGTAGTTGTCACAGCAACTGAAGCCTCAAGAGTTGTAAAAAATGCGAAAGAGTTTTTTGCAAAAATCCTCAATGAGTTGGGGCTAGAAATTATAATCATTTCTGGTGAGCAGGAAGCTTACTATTCTACAATGGGTGTGCTGAGCTCTGGTTACTCAAATGAGATTGTTTCGATTATGGATATTGGCGGAGCCTCTACGGAGTTAGTTAAAGTACAATTAAATCCATTTAAAATTCTTAATTTTGTGAGTATGCCTATTGGGGCAGTGAGAATAAATGACTCACGTGATAAGGAAGAATATATAGAGTCAATACTGAAAGATTACGATTTGAATGATTATCGTGGAGAACTCATGATAAGCACTGCGGGAACCATGACCAGCCTCGCCGCAATGATGCTAAATTTATCAGAATATAACGATTCAAAAGTTCATGACTCTAAGTTCTCTCTTGAGTCTCTTAATGAATTAAAAAATAAAATAGCATCATTAACAGAATCCGATTTAGATCATCAATACCCCTTTTTGGAAAAAAGAAGGTTCACGATAATGTCTGGTCTGTTGTTGGCAGAGTCTATCTTGCAAAAGATGAGCTTCGATAATTTCTTCGTCTCATCTCGTGGATTAAGGTATGGAACGATTGATATGGAGAAAGAGTGACAGAAGCAACAGGAAATCGCTTAGAGTTCTCTTCTGGAGAAATCATTTGTACAAATGAGGATAAGCTTAGAAATATTTTTTTAATTGAAGAAGGTGAGGTTGGAATATTCTCCAGAGAGAAAGAGCAGCTCTATTTAAAAGATGTTAAACGACAAGGTGATATCATTGGAGATGATTCTTTATTTACTGAAAAGAGATTAGCTCCCATTGCGATTGCGATTACATCGGTGACAGTCTCTTGTGTAAAAGTGGATGAAATAGACTACGTATTAGAAAAATGCCCGGATTGGTTAGGAAATATATTATCTCTCATTACAGATCGGCTTAAAGCGAGTAGAGCTGCTTTAGATGAACATAAAATTGTAAGTGAGGAGATAGAAAACTATCAGTTATCAGCCGAACAACTTCGCTCTTTTTCTGAAGCGATTAAATCAAATTCTTAATTATTGGAGATCGATCATTCTTTTTCTTGCTAAAGAAACAAGAACTCTTTTAAGCCTCTCTCCTGCGCTTTTAATAGCTTTTTCTTCGTCAGTCAGAGTTGCTGTCATGGCCCGAAAAGTTTCTTCAGCATAAGAGCGATCAGCAATGCTTAAAATTCTCTTTTTTTCCATATAAGAAAAAGGTTTAAGAGCAATTCCGAAAACAGGTGCATTTATATATTTCATAATTGTTTTGAGGTCATTATCCTCTAAATCCATCATAGAGAAAATCGTAATTGATTCCGCTTGTAATTCATCGGCCAACTCTTTATTTCTCATACGAATATTATTAAGAAGTCGCGATCTTTCTTCAGGAGTTAAAAGAGGCAGCATCTCAGCAATTTGAGCTTTACCGTTGATGAAGACTCCGGTGTTTTGATTATTATTGTCCATGATAAATCCTTCTTAGCCTTAGGCTTCTTTGGCATCCCACTTTGCTTTTTCTTTCATATATTTTTGGCGGGCATTATCTAGAGTTTTTTGGTGGTACTCAACAAGTTCGTCAATTTCACCTTGGTTACTCATTCGTAATTCTGAAACTTTTCCTTCATGTGAAGCTTTAAGTGTTACCAGTTCTTGATTTAGTCTTTTCTTCTCCATGTTGAGAAGTCTTGAATGCTTTTCACGTTGTTCAATAAGCTTTTTTTCTAGCTCTGTTTCGAGGAGTTCAATCTTAGCGATATTTTCGCTTTTTAATTGCTCCATATGAGTTTTATTTTTATCAACTTCTTTTTTATATGACTTATCATGCTCAGCACGTAGCTTTCGCATTTGCATATTGTATCGCTTATTTTCTGACTCTTGGAAGCGTTGTGCCTTAATTTGATCAATATTGTTCATTCAGAAAATCCGTTTTCACTCCTAGTTATTTAGGAGGGATACTTATATTAGATTACCGACTACTGAGGACTTGTTTCAACTAGGAAAACAATACCTGTTGTTTGCCATCATAAAGGTTTGAAAATCTGTGCTACTTTGAGTTACTTTAATATTTAACAAATTAAAAAAGAGAAAACCTCGATTGTCTGAGAAAAAAGATCTGATATTTAAAAGGGAAGATATAGAGAGCTTCAAAAGATGGGTAGCTCTCAATATGGACTCTCTTACTTGGCAAGGCCGTTATCAAGATGAGTTTGATGATTTTTGGAACACATTTTTTGTCGAAGGTTTATCACTTTATCAATTAGCAGATCGGTTTGAATTTGTTGCTGGAAAAATGAGTTCTGGCCCACTTGTTGTTTGGCTTTCATGGTTAAAAGAAAGATTACTTTGTTACACCTATATTAATTTCGATTGTACTTTGGAAAATCTTTCGAACCAGGGAAAGATTGATATTGGATCTCTTGGTATTTTAATAAGAGATATGCTCATGCTTGATAACGCTCACTTAGATGATGAACTGAGTGAGCTCTTTTTAATATCAAGTGATATTGATGAAAATGCGCAGCTCAGACTCAGTGATGTTAAGAGCATGTACGATATAGGTATTAGTAAGATTTACCTTAATAGTGAAGATCTTATGAAGTCACTCGAGGTAACTCTATATCCAGAGTGGAAACTTATTACTGCTGAAATTAAAAAAGCATTCTTTCATAAGAATTTTAAGTTCGAATCGTTAAGCTCGGCTCGGATATGGAGCAGACAGCTTCGGTTTATCAGAGATGTTGTCGTGCTAACAAGTGTCGGCGTTTTTCTGGTATTTGCTACTCAGTATTTGAATAAGAAATGGGAAGAGAGCCTTGCTAACCAAATAAGTATTTATGAGCCTCAGTTTAAGTGGCTTAACAAAGTTTTAACTTTTAGATCTGTAGAAAGCAGTGACACAAAGGCAGAGCTTGATCTCTCTGCAAATGCACTCGACGAAGTCAAAGACAAGTTCAAAGACATTGGTGCTGGGGAAGATGATGAAGTTCGCTATGATGTTGAATCTGAAGTTGTCCTTACGTCTTGGGATAGTCTTCCCAAGGATTTAGAGGGTGTAAAACAAGAACAATCTGAATACGAAGAAAATAAAAAAAGAAGTTACCGTGATAGTCGCTATGGTAACACCAAAGTTTATCGAATCCTTCTTAAGTCAGAGGATACACCATCTTCAAAAGACAAACTTAATGACCTTCTTCAACGATATGATGTTACTCAGGTAGATAATGTAGCTCCAGGTAAAGAAGTTCCTGGGGGAATTTATTATAATCTTTTTGTGCCAAGAAAATATCTAAAAGAATTTATCGCTCAAGTTACAGATTCAGATAATGCCGTTTTGTATGAGTCGAGAACCAGGGCCGGTAGAAATCCTCCTGGAAAAAACAAAGTCTTTATTTGGGTAAAAAGTATTTAACTACATTTGTGCATCTGGAATTTCGAATAAGCCTTTTATTTTTCTCAGCGTAATATGACTTACTTTTAGATAATGCCACTGTCTAAAAAAGCCAATAAAACTTACTAGGATAAATCCATAAGCAACACCTGAATGTGTTGTTTTTTCCACAATATTTGTATCGTGAGCACCACCTAATAAAAAAGCGACCATACCAATAACGATGATAAGAATACTCCAAGGGATTGTTTGTCTTTTACAACGTTTGGTATCCATAACCATTTTTTTTGTTGTATCTATATAAGGGGTGAGGTCTTCAGGCGCTTGCTCGAATAGTTCTTCTAGATTTGTTTCATGAATAAGCGCTTGGTAAATGTTTAAAATAAGTTTAGCTACACCAATAAAATAAAACATCACAAAGGCTTGAGCGAAAATAGTAAATAAATAGCTTATGATTGCAATTTTTATATGCCCAAAGCCGATGTCAACAAACCCATGAGCAATTGATATTGTGAGCAAAATTGATAAGACCATCAATAAAATAAGTGTTCTCAGTAAATAGGCCATAAGACAGTTCCAATTTAATTGTCAATATTACCTAACTCTGTTATCACATCGGATACATTCGAGTGAAGTATTCTTTTAGATAAAAAGGTAAGAAATAAAATGACTGCTAAGGGCACTGGCTCTAAGAAACTCCTAGAAAACCCTTTTATAGGAAACTTAATTGTTCCTATCGCTATTATTTTAGTTGCAGGTGTTTTAATTTTTGGAGTTAGCAAAATTTTATCTACTGATAGAAGTTATAAAGACCTCGTTCGTGAAATGCATTCTAAGACTTTTGGAAATAGGTGGGTTGCTGCTTATGAACTGTCTAAGCTAATTGCAACATCGCAGATTCCTGAAGCTGAGAGGCCATGGCTTGTCGAAAATTTAATTGATTTATATCAGTCAACTCAGGACATAAGGACTAAAAAATTTATTGTAATTGCACTTGGATCACTTCCATCTGAACAGTCCTTTTCGTTTTTAGGTGGATTATTGGATTCGGTAGACGCCGAAATTAAATTCCATATTATTGCTGCTATGGGTAATCACAACACTCTTGGCTTAGCGATTCCTGAGCAAAAATTACTTGATATCCTTATTAATTCAGAAGACAAAACACTCAAGCAAGCAGCAATTCTTACACTAGCTTCTCATCGTATAGAGGCTGCTAGAACACCTCTCGTTGCATTTCTTGCAAATGATAATCAAAAAATTAGAATAAGTGCTGCGCTCGGTCTTATTAACTTTAAGGCTGATGAATCTATTCCACATCTTAAAGAAATTTTAGAGGCCACTGCTGAAAAGTGGGGGGGCGATTGGAGCACAGAGCAACTTGAGCCATTAAAAGTTAATATTCTCGATGCGTTAATTAGAAACGAATGGAGTGTTTTAACTGAAGAAATTGAAATTTTAGCTTCGCAGAACGCACAAGTTAAAGTGGCGGCGAAAGCAAGAGAAGTCCTAAATATATTGAAAAATAATGGTTTTAGGAATAAAAAATAAGGTATTGAATTTAAAAGAATAACAAATATATAAGGTGAAGTAATTTTCATCAGGAATTTATCATAGGATTCATAACGTGAGTGAAGTCAGAAAACATTTGAATCGTAGAGAATTTTTTAGTGCGCTAACTGTTGGTTGGGCTGCTTTTGCTGCAGCATCTGCAGGTCTTCTAAGTTTAGCGTTTCGTTTCTCTTATCCCAACGTAAACTTTGAGCCAGAAATGGACTTTGTTGCCGGCCTTCCAGAAGACTACGAAGAAGGTGTCGACGAAAGATGGAAAAATGGTTTTGGAGTTTGGATGGTGAAACAGGAAGGGAAGCTTGTTGCCTTCTCAAATATTTGTACTCACCTCGGTTGTATTCCAAACTGGCAACCTACTGACTTAAAGTTTAAGTGTCCTTGTCATGGTTCAGGTTTTTATATGAATGGGATTAACTTTGAAGGCCCAGCTCCTAGACCATTAGAGCGTTATAAAATTTCATTAAATACAGAAGGAAAAATTGTTGTCGATAAAACAAAAGTTTATCGATACGAGAAAGGACAGTGGGATCACCCTGATTCTTTCCTAGAGGTATAGTATGTCTAAAAAAGGTATTGCTGATTATGTAAGAGAGACGCAGGTATGGAAATCAATTTTCCGTCACGGTCCACCTAATAATGCAAGAAACAGAGCTGCTGTTGTTGCTGGTAACGTATTTCTTCATCTTCACCCAATTAAGCTTAAAAAGTCAGGTGTCCAGTTGGGATACACTTGGTGTATGGGTGGATTGAGTTTCTTTGTTTTCTTAGCCCTAACAGTGACGGGTGTTCTTTTGATGTTCTATTACCGTCCAACTGCTGAGTATGCTTTTAACGATATTATCGCATTAAGAGAGCACGTACCTCTCGGTATTATGAGAGAAATTCACAGATGGGGTGCTCACTTAATGGTGATTACAGTTTGGCTTCACATGTTCAGAGTTTTTATGACGGGATCATATAAACCGCCAAGAGAATTCAACTGGGGTGTGGGTGTTATTCTTCTCGTTTTAACATTATTACTTTCATTTACTGGATATCTACTTCCTTGGGATCAGCTGGCAATTTGGGCCATCGCCGTTGGTTCAAACATGGCAAAAGCAACACCATTTCTTGGTCATGGTGGTCCTGGTGCTGCTCTCGCGCAGATTGGTGACTTTGTTATGGTCTCTGATAAAAACGACGTAAGGTTTCAGTTGTTAGCTGGGCGATTTGTTGGTGAGCCTGCTCTATTGAGATTTTATATTCTTCATTGTGTCTTTATTCCATTAGTTGTTGGTGTCTTAATCGCGATTCACTTCTGGAGAGTACGTAAAGACGGTGGTATTTCAGCTCCGCTATAGGAAGGTAATTTAATGAAGCAATTTGTAAACATTGTAGCTGACCCAATTTATTCTTTTCCCATCACTTGTGTACTTTATTACTACATGCTGAAGTACTATAAGTTTTTTGGTAGTAAGAAATTTGCATGGACGGTCACTCTTATCGCTATTCCGGTCTTCCTCATTATGATGGCTGACCCTAACTTTTACCTGATTATTACGTGGCCAGATAATATTCCGATTACCATTCTTATTGTCGCCGTTTCTTTTTTCACTTGGTACTCGATTCATAAAGCTGCAATCAATGATACCCGTCAGGAAGAAGGGGAAGTCCCTGTAGAAGCTACACCGGAAAATAGAGAAAAAGTTTGGTGTTGGCCAAACCTTGTTTATACAGAAATGTTTGCGATTATCGCAGGAACAGTTTTTCTTATTGTTTGGGCAATCGTTTTCAAGGCGCCTCTTGAAGAACCTGCAAACCCGACATGGGCTCCTAACCCCGCTAAAGCACCTTGGTACTTTTTAGGTCTACAAGAAATGTTAGTTTATTTTGACCCTTGGATGGCCGGTGTTGTGTTACCTGGTGTTATTGTTGTTGGTTTAATAGCAATTCCATACATTGATACAAACCCTAAAGGAAACGGTTATTTTTGTTTTAATGATAGAAAGTTTGCAATTAGCTCATTTCTTTTTGGTTGGTTAGTTCTTTGGCTTTATCTCATCATTGTGGGAACTTTTTTAAGGGGTCCGAACTGGACTTTCTATGGTCCTTTCGAATATTGGGACTTTCATAAAGTTGTTGCTGAGTACAACGTAAACTTGTCTGAATTCTTATGGATTAAGTTCTTAGGTACGGCTATGCCTAGTAACATTCTCGTAAGAGAAGCTTTAGGGATTGTACTATCTCTTGGTTACATGTTTGGTCTACCACCTCTTCTTGCAAAGACGAGCTTCTTTAAAGAGCTGATAAGCAAGATTGGAATGATTCGTTACTACATAACGATAGTTCTATTTTTATTAATGTTTAGTTTGCCTATCAAAATGGTTTTGAGATGGGCGTTTAGTTTAAAGTATATCGTGGCACTTCCTGAGTGGGAGCTGAACCTCTAGTTATAAAAGGATCGACTGATGTCAAAAAAACATGAACCAGGCATGGCTTATGATATGAAAAAGCTGAACGTAGTGTTCGCTTTTTTATCTGTACTTTTTCTTGCTGTAGTTGTTTGGGTTTTCCTCGATGACTATATTCGTCCTTGGAAATTCGTTCAACTTGAGGCGATGAAGATCAAGCAAGAGAAATTGAAAGAAAAATTAGATGAAGTCAAAGGTGAAGTTAATCAAGATAAATTGAATAACCTTAAAAAAGAATTAGCAGCCGCCAGAGAAATCGTTGAATCTCGCAGACAAGAGATTGCTGAAGTTAAAAAAGAAATTGATAAGGTTGGAGTTAAGCTTAAAGGCGAAACAATTATTAATGGTCAGCTTAATTCAAAAGTTTCTGCACTAGCATTTAATTACGGTGTCGCTCATTCAAAACATGCATCAAACGCTGGAGATCTTTTTCAGCAATTAAGAAAAAATAAAGCACTTTTTGCAGAGTCGAAAGATAGAATGAAACTCTATCAATCCCAGCAAAAATCTCTAAATAAGAAAGTCGAAGCGTTAAGAAAAGAAGAGATTAATGCTTCTAAAAAAATTAAAGACATGACATCAACAATGAATTTAGTTCAAAAAGCAATTGATTCGAATTCTGTTAGTCCTGTTTTCGTTTTAAGAAACTTACCCTTTATCGACTTTTTAGATCCGACTTTAAATATTAAACAGGTTGTACTGGATAACATCACAGACGATCGTTACTTTCAGCATGTGAAAAAAGTTGATCGTTGTATGACTTGTCACACGTTTATTGATCAACCTGGTTACGAAGATCAACCAAACCCACATAAAACTCACCCCAAGCTAGACTTAATGGTTGGTGCGAAATCTCATCACCCGATGAAAAGTTATGGTTGTACTTCTTGTCACGGAGGTGAGGGACATAGAGTTAATGACTTTAATGCTGCTGCTCACATTCCTCAAAATGATGAACAAAAAAAGGAATGGGAAAAGAAGTATCACTGGCATGAGCCACATAAGGTTGCTCATCCTATGTTTAAACTTCAAAACACTGAAGCAGGTTGTGTGAAATGTCACAATAATGTTGAGTTCATTCCACAAGCAACGGCTTTAAATGAAGGTCGAAAATTAATTGAGCAGTACGGTTGCTACGGCTGTCACAAAATTGAAGGTTGGACAGAAGAAAAGAGAATGCCAGGTCCTTCTCTTCATAAAGTTTCAAGTAAGATCACAAAAGAGTTTTTCAAAAACTGGGTTTGGGATCCGAAAACATTTAATGCTCATGCCAATATGCCATCTTTCTTTGCTCAAGATAATAACAGCAAAAAAGAATTCATGATTAAAAATATTGCCGAAGTTAATGCAATGGCTGAGGTTATCTGGGAAAAATCTAAACCCTATAGACCACTGGCTAAATACCAGGGTGGTAATAAAGAAAAAGGTAAAGAGCTCATTAAAAGTGTTGGTTGTATGAGCTGTCACGGCGTTGAAGGTTATGAAAAAGAATCTGAATTGGTTGGTGCCTATGCTGGGCCTTATCTTACAGGTACAGGATCTAAGGTTGATCCCGACTGGTTAGTGTCTTGGTTAATTAAACCAGATCATTACCAAGAAGATACAATTATGCCTTCGTTCAGACTAACTAATAAAGAAGCGAACGATATTGCAGCGTACTTATTATCTCTTAAAAATAAGAAATTCGAAAAGCTAAGATTCTCTTCAATGGATAAGAATGCTCGAGATGAAATCTTACTCACTTACTTTAGTGCTTTTGACACAATGGAAGTCGCTAAAAATAGACTGAGTAAAATGTCTGACCGAGAAAGAACAATTGAGCTAGGTCATCGCTCTATAGGAAAGTATGGATGTTTCTCATGTCACAATATTGATGGCTTTGAGGGAAGAGCTCCGATTGGTCCTGAATTAACAAAGTTTGGATCAAAGCCTCTCACTCAATTTGGTTTTGGTCATGAGCACGATGTAGAACATAGTAGAAGTGGTTGGACTAAAGCACACCTACTTAATCCAAAGAGATGGGACCGTGGAGCAGATAAACCTTTTAAAGATCTTTTAAGAATGCCTAATTTCTATATGACAGAAGAGGAAGCCGAAGCAATTACGGTAGCTCTTCTCGGTCAAGTTGGAGACTACGTTCCTCTTAAAGGTGTGAAGAGATTAAATGCTAGAGAAAAATTTGTTAACGATGGGATGAAAGTTATTAACAAATATAACTGTATTGGTTGTCACCAGGTTGATGGTTGGAGAGGTGATCTTACAAAAATGCTTGATGAAGATTATCATTCAGGTCCTCCTTGGTTAGTTAAGCAAGGGCAACGAGTTCAGGCTGATTGGTTCCATCACTTTCTTGATAACGTTTATCCAATTAGACCATGGTTAGAAGTTAGAATGCCTTCATATAACTTAACTAATGAAGAAAAGAATAAGATTGTGGCCATGTTCCAGCACAAAGCTTCTCAAGATACATTTGAGAACTTAGTTGACGTTGTTAAGTGGAATCCTGGTGAAAGAGAAGCAGCTAAAAAATTATTTGCAGAATACGAATGTGCCACTTGTCACACTTCTGGATTTAATAACGATGAAGCTCAAGCTCCAAACCTGTACTTAGCAAAAAGAAGGTTGAGACCTTCTTGGACTCACGACTGGTTGAAAAACCCTCAATCGTTCTTACCGTACACAACTATGCCTAACTTCTGGGAAGACGGAGAAGCTCAAAACTCGGAAATTCTTGGTGGGGATGTAGATAAACAAGTTCAAGCCTTAGTAAAATATATCTATGAAATAGGAAGTGACGATTTACCTAATGAACTAACTAGGTATTGGAGTAAAAACTAATGGAAAACTCAGTAATTGCCCATGATGGCCCAGTATTAAACTGTCCTGAAGATCCTCAATTTAAAAGAGCGAATCCAGGAAAAATTGGAATGTGGTTGTTCCTTACAGCTGATGGAATGTCTTTTAGTGGTTTCTTATTAGCTTACGCTTTGATCAGAATACACGCTGTTGATTGGCCAGTTCCAACTGAGGCTCTTGGAGGAGTTGGACTTTCTGGTTTTATGACTTTTTGGCTTATTTGTTCTTCTGTTTCTATGGTTTTTTCTATTGATGGATGTAAACAAAGAAATCGAAGTAAGATGTTAACTTGGCTTACGATTACAGTTATCGGTGGAGCAGGATTCTTAGCTATGCAGGTGTATGAATACCTTCACTTGTATAACGATCTTGGAATGACATTTTCAACATATGCCCATGGAAATGATTTGTTCTCTGCAACTTTCTTTTCCATTACTGGATTTCATGGTCTGCACGTTCTTTCAGGAACTTTATATCTTGCCTATATGCTCTACTTAGCAGTTCAGGGGAGATTTGATAACGGTGATTACCACTTACTTGAGATGGCCGGTCTTTTCTGGCACTTTGTCGACTTAGTTTGGATTCTCGTTTTCACCTTTGTTTATTTATTATGATGAAGGCGATAACTACTTTAATACTATTATTCTTCATAAACTTTTCTATATGGGCCTGCCCTGCTTGTGCGGGCTCAATGCAAAATGAAAGTGATAAGTATATTGTAGTTGCCTTAGGTGTTTTTATCCTTTTGACGTATATTCCTTTCTATATTCTTTATTCAACAATTATCAAAAATCGGAACGTAAATAATGAGCATCAAGGGAGTCGTTAAACTCTCTTTTGCTCTTGGAGCAATAGTCATTGCTTTTCTCTTTTGGTGGATTTATTTCCGAGAAGTTAATCAATCAACATTTACTTGGACAATACACCTTCCTCTTGTAAACGCTATTCTTAATACAATTACAGCGACCTTATTATGCTTAGGCTATCTCGCTATCAAAAATGGCAATAAGGAAAAACATAAGAAGTTTATGTTGGCAGCGACTGCGACTTCTGCTTGTTTTTTAATAAGTTATCTCGTTTATCATTACTTCCAAGGTGATACCAAGTTCTTGGCCAAGGGGTTAATTCGCTATTTATACTTTTTTATTTTAATAAGTCATATCCTTCTCTCAATTGTACAAGTTCCTTTAATTTTAATGACTTTGCTTTTTGCTTTTACACAAAAGTTTAATGCTCACAAGAAGATTGCTCCTTGGACATTTTGGATATGGCTTTATGTGTCAGTAACAGGTGTCTTAGTTTTCATATTCCTAAAGTATTTCAATATTTAGAGATTTTATGTATAAGCATCTAACGCAGTTTATAGAGATAAGGAATTACCGTTGTTACAGCAAGTGCTCGGTCAAAATGTGAATATAGTATTATCAGATTACTTAGAATTAACTAAGCCAAGACTATCATTTCTAGTCGTTTTTACTTCTTTTTTAGGTTGGGTTGTCGCACCGGAGGCTACGTTTGGATTAGAGCTAATAAAAACGATGTTGATTATTTCAGCACTTGTCGGTGGAGCCGCAGCATTTAATTGTTATATGGAGAGGGATCTTGATGCTCAAATGGATAGAACAAGAGATCGAGCAATTCCATCTGGAAGAATTACTGCTCAGTCGGCAAAGTTGTTTAGTTTATCTATGATGTTTGGCTCACTTTTTCTTTTATTATGGCAGGTTAACATTTTAACATTCTTGCTTGGACTGATAGCAGCAATAACTTACCTATTGTTGTACACTCCACTCAAAAAATATGGTCACTTTGCAGTTTACGTCGGGGCCATACCTGGGGCTATTCCCCCAGTCATGGGATATACGGCAGTTACAAATGAGTTAAGCTTTGTACCCGTGATACTCTTCTCATTACTTTTTGTTTGGCAAATTCCTCACTTTTTTGCCATTTCATTGATTCATGAAAAAGATTTTAAATCTGCAGGCTTTAAGGTTTTCTCTCTGAGCTTTGGCGAAAGAAAAACTGTGATCGCGATAGCCGTTTACACCATACTCGTGGCCCTCGTTTCTATGTTGCCATTTGCCGTTGATCCAACAAAGGTTTTTAATTTATTCCTCGCAGCAGGGGTAAACATATTATTTATTGGTATTGCTTTAGTGGGATTGTTTTATCTTAAAGATAAAGTCGTTTTAAAAATTTGGTCTAAGCTTTATTTCAGAGCAACAATCTTATACTTACCAATAATAATGATCTGTCACTACACAGTTATGTAGTAAATATATGTTTTTAAGCGTATAATTACGCTAATTTATACATTTAATCTTAAATTTAGAACTCAGGGAATGGTTTATGTTTTCAGTTTGGGCCGCTTCAGAAGTTGCGAAAAAAGAAATGGGTTTTTGGGAAATGATCAGTGCTCCGATTGATATTTCTGAAAACGGACATTTAATCGATTGGCTTTTTAATTACACAACAGCGATGAATATCTTTTTCTTTGCTCTTGTTTGTATTGGGCTATTTGGATTTTCTTATCTCTATTCAGCAAAGAGAAATCCGAAGCCTTATTATACTTATGGATACAAAAAGAATCATGTTTTGATTACGACAATTATTGGTGTTGCCGTTTTTGTTGCGATCGACATGAATATCACGAGAATGTCTAATAATGACTACATTGGAATTTTTACGAACTGGCCTTCAGAAGATGAGGATATTGTAAGAGTTGAAGTTCTTGCTCAACAATGGGCTTGGAATTTTAGATATGCTGGACGTGATGGGCAGTTTAATACTGAAGATGATGTTGTTACTCTTAACGACTTAAGACTTCCTGTCGGTAAAAAAGTTGTTTTCCAAATTTTATCAAAAGATGTCATTCACTCTCTTTACTTTCCTAACGGAAGAAGAAAAACCGATGCTATTCCTGGAAGAATTACAAGAATGTGGATGCAGTTTAACGAAACTGGCACTTACGATATTGCATGTGCTGAAATGTGCGGAACATATCACTACAGAATGCAAGCAAAGCTAACGACTTACTCTGAAGACGACTACCAGCGATGGTTAGAAGAATCTCAATATATTGCTGAATCAACTATCGACACTGAAAATCCAGACCTCTTTTGGGGCTGGGAGTGGAAGTAATTTAACTTAAATAAGAAAAATATTAGGAGCTCGTAAACAATGGCTTTTTTTGAACAAAATATTCACCATCCCCCTAAAACTTTTTTATCAAAGTATATTTTCAGTTACGACCATAAAGTAATTGGTAAGCAGTTTCTTTGGTATGGAATCTTCTTTTTACTAGTTGGTGGCTTAATGGCCTTAATGATTCGTTGGGCGCTAGCATATCCTGGTGAACCATTTCCGGTAATTGGGCAGTTCCTTTTTCCTACTTCAAATGGAGTTATTCCTCCTGATACATATGCCATGCTTTTTACAATGCATGGGACGATCATGATTTTCTATGCGATTACACCGATTTTAATTGGAGCATTTGGTAACTTTTGTATTCCTCTCATGATTGGAGCAAGGGATATGGTCTTTCCTCTGCTTAATATGCTTTCATTTCATATCGCCGCAGTTTCTGGCTTTATTTTATTAGCTTCTCTTTTCGTTCCTCTCGGTGCAGCTGCAGGTGGCTGGACATCTTATCCAACTCTTTCAACTTTGATCGGTTCACCAGGTACAGGACAGACACTTTGGTCTCTTGCCATTTTTGTTTTAGGTGTAAGTTCAACAATGGGTGCGATAAACTATATCACTACAATCATTACATTACGTGCACCAGGTATGGGTTACTTTGATATGCCTCTAACTGTTTGGGGATTAGGTTTAACGGCTGTTTTAAATGCAATCTTTTTACCGGTACTAGGTGCAGGTGTTCTTTTATTAATTTTTGATAGAGTTTTTGGAACAACATTCTTTCTTGCCGGTGCCGCTGCCACAACAGGAACCGGAGATCCCGTTCTCTTTCAACACGTCTTTTGGATTTTTGGACACCCTGAAGTTTATATTTTGATTCTTCCTGCTTGGGGTGTTGTATCTGACCTTCTTTCTTTCTTTGCTAGAAAGCCTGCATTCGGTGCGAAGGCTACAGCATTAAGTATGACAACCATTACGATTTTATCGACATTGGTTTACGGTCACCACATGTTTACAACTCAGATGAGTCCATTATTAACACAAACATTTATGACTCTTACCATGACGATTTCAATTCCTTCGGCAATCTTCTTTGCTAACTGGTTAGGAACGATTTGGAAAGGATCAATCAGATTTACTTCACCAATGTTATTTTCAATGGGAGTAGTTTTTGTTTTTGGTCTAGGTGGACTTACAGGTCTTTATCTTGGAACGGTGACGACTGACCTTTACCTTCATGATACCTATTTCGTTGTTGGTCACTTCCACTACACGATGGCCGCTTCAGTTCTTCTAGGAAGTTTTGCTGCCGTTTATTTCTGGATGCCAAAAATGTTTGGAACGATGATGTGTGAATTTTGGGCCAAGGTTCACTTTTGGATTACCATGCTCGGATTGAATGGTGTTTTTATGGGAATGCTATTTATGGGTTATGCAGGTATGCACAGAAGACTTTATAATCCATTCGTTTATGATTTCTTAAATAAGCTTGTTCCTATCAATGAGTTTACTACTATCAGTGCCATTGTTATGGGATTTGCTCAAATCATCTTTGTTGTTAACTTTGTTCATGCTGTTTTCTTTAAGAAAGAGAAAGCTTCAGACAACCCGTGGGAAGTTGGTACTCTCGAGTGGACGATTCCATCTCCTGCTCCGAATTATAACTTCAAAGAAATTCCTGTTGTTAAATGTGGGCCTCACGAGTTAGGAAACCCAGCACTAACAAACGGAAGAGATTTTCAGTATCAAACTGAAGAGTTAGCAAGAGGTTAAATTGGAAACAGCCGTAAACAATAAAATTAATCATCAAGCTGAGCTGCAGGGATCTGTAGCTCTTATTGTTGCGTTAGTTTCATTTTCAATGTTGTTTGCGACTCTTTTTTTAGGTTATTCTGTATTTAGGTTAACATCAGATATGTGGCCACCAGCAGGTATGGCCAGAATACCATTAACAATCCCCACTCTTAGCACTGTCATTGTTCTTGTGAGCTCTGCTTTTGCTTGGATACTAGAGAAATCAGGATATGAAAGAAAGAGTATGTCTTTTTACTTCATCTCTTTTTTTACAGGGATCGGTTTTGTTGTCTGTCAGTTTTATCTTTGGAATATGCTTAAAACAATTGGAGTTTTTACAAACTCAGGAATTTATCCTTCGATGATTTATGCTTTTACATGGATCCATACTGCGCATATGGTTTTGGGTTTAATTGCATTTATTTATTTAGGTTTTTTATTATTTAAAAATAATTGGATTTTAGATGACTCTATTAAATTGCAAAAAGCTAATAGCGTATTACGCTTTTGGCATTTCTTAGCAGTTATCTGGTTGATGATGTACGCATTATTGTTCGTACTTTGATATTTATGAGGAATTTATGAAAAGTAGTTTAAACTTTTTATTGGTGTTATCTCTTATTTCTGTTTTTTCTTGTAAAGAACAAGAGTTTAAAGAAGGTGTTGTTGTTGCTGGTGGAAAATATGTTTCAGCAGAAACGTTAAATACTGGTAAAGCGATATATAAAGAATACTGTATGGCCTGTCATGGAGTAGATGGCGATGGCAAAGGTGTTGCTGCAAAAGGTTTATATCCACCACCACGTAATTTTAAAACTGGTCTAATTAAATTTGGTAACGTCACAACAGGTGAACTTACTCATGATGATGCTGTTTATAAGCTTTTAAAACATGGTCTTAATGGAACAGCGATGTTGCCTTGGGATCTTGAAGAGGGACAGATGATTGCTGTTTGGCAATATATTAAAACTTTTGCTCCTGATGTTTGGCTTAAAAAAGAAAATGAGTTAGGCGAAAAAATTACCGTTACAAAAGACCCATATGGTTTGGCCCATAGAGATAGAGCAATTGAAATTGGTAGAGATGTTTATCATGGCACAGCTAATTGCCAGTCTTGTCACAGAGGCTATGTAACACTTGATGAGTTTAAGGACATTGCTAAAAGAATTAATGACGAAGATGTAGATGAACTAGATGAAGACTTTTACAAGTTAAAGCCTCAAGAATCAGAGCATGGATATTTAACTATCCCACCAGACTTTACCTATCACTATGCTAGAAGTGTTTATAATAATAGTGTTGAAGATATTTACTTTCGCTTAGCTGCGGGAGTTGGTGGTACATCGATGCCAGCCTGGAAAGGAACGATCGAAGAAAGTGAAATCTGGGCCGTTTCTTATTATGTTCAACATCTTATGAATATGAAAAGTGACTCTGAAAAAAGAGCCAAACTAATGAATAAGTTAGGTAAGTAAATTGGTGACTGAAGTTCAAAAAATTTATATTAGAGAGGACAATAAGTTAGAAAGACTTATTAGAAAGCCTATTTTTTGGCTAGCATTTACTATGCTTGTCTTCAGCTATCCAATTATAAGATCAGTCTATCGTACTCTTCCTCCGCCCTTGCCAGTACACGGTGAAGTTCCTGCTTTTAATTTAAAAACGGAATTTGGTGAATCTTTAAGTAATAAAGATCTTAAGGGGAAGGTTTATATTGCATCTTTCTTTTTCACGAAATGTCCCACAGATTCTGCTAGTCGAATGGCACAGCTTAAAAAGATTCAAAAAAGAGTACGTGGCCTTGGCCAAAATATTGCCATGCTATCGATAACTGTAGATCCCAAAAATGATACTCAAAACGTTCTTTATAAATACTCCAGAGAGCTTAAAACGAATCCACATGTTTGGAAGTTTTTAACTGGAGAAGAGGAAAAAATTAGAACGTTACTTGTAGATGGATTTAAAGTGCCGATGGGCCAGTATAAAAAGCTTGAGGGAGTTGTTCTTGATGGAGACGTACCTGAGTTATACACCATCGATCATTCCGATAAGCTAGTGTTGGTCGATGCTGAAGGTAAAATTCGTGGCTATTACGAAACTGGAAAAAACGATATTAATAAAATGATGATTGATGTTGGTCTGTTGGTAAACAGAGAATATCAAGAATATGAAATTTAGGGGGCAAGATGTCAGCCGATTCTACGACAGAATACAAAGGTCACACCAAACTTTATATAGGTGTATTTATCTTACTAGCAGTTCTTACTATTGCTGAACTGATTGCTGCAGAAGGTGGATTCTCTTATACGTTTAAGGTTATCTCGCTTACTGTTTTGGCCATTGGTAAGGCTTTTGCCGTTGCTTACTGGTATATGCACTTAAATGAAGAGTCGTCATGGTTAAAGTTTATTGCAGCTATCCCCATCTCGGCTGGAGTTTATGCTGTCGTTCTGATCTTAGAAACGATGTTTCGATAGGAGTAAAAAATGCAAAATACAATTAGAGAATCATCTATCGTAAATCAATATGTAAAAAAAGCACAAATGGATCAATTCACTGTTCCCACGTGGGGAGTGATCGTAATTCTATTTATTGCACTTTTTGTTATTAAAGGCTTTATTTACATTAAAGATCCAAAAAGACATAACCAATAAGACCTCAATAAACTGCTCGTCTTCTCATTACTTTTTAAGCAAGAGCTATGATTGCCTCTTGTACTTTAGGAAGAAAATATGATTTACGTTCTCAGCTATTTCAGAAGATTAACGGTTAAATCATCTCTTTATTTTTCATTTTTTCCAGCTGTTATAATTAGTATCTTGTCTTATTCTTTTTTTAACTTTATTGCGTTTTGGTCAATCCTAACCCTCATACAATATTCTATTTCTTCATTAATAAATTACTTTGATTTAAAAAAAGAAACAGGTTTATCTTGTGTCTTATGTGGCTTTGGGCATTGCTCCTTACTTTATCCCGCGAGAAAGAAAAAACTAGATTCGAATAGAGGTAGTTTTGCTTGTAGCTCTTTTGATCATGGCCAGTATCCGGATATTTATTACTGTCCAAATTGTAAAAATGGGTTTCTAAAAAATATACTAGATCAAAATGACGAAAAGTTTGTTGAAGACGGAATACAGCTCTATCACGAAGTTGAAGATCACGAATATATTAAAAATTTAGATGCTCGCTATATAACAAATAGAAATATTATTAATGATCATCTTGATTACTTTAAAGACAAATCTGTTTTAGAAATCGGATCCTATTACGGAGCTTTTGCAAACGAAGTTGTAAAAGTATGCAGTGATTACACCGGTGTTGAACCATCTCGACATGGTTGTGAGTATGTAAAAAAGAAGATCGAAAATGTTAATATTGTAAACGCAACAATTGATAGTTTTGAAAATGATCCAAGTTTTACAGATAAAAAATTTGATACCATTGTTTTATGGGATGTGATTGAACATATACCGAGTCCTGTACTCGCACTTAAAACATTAAATAAATTTTTAAATAAAGATGGTGTTGTCATTTTTTCCACCATTAATATTGAATCGACATTTTCAATAGCAATGGGTCCCATGTGGCCATGGTTTATGGATATGCATTACTATTATTTTTCTGATCGAGGTTATGTCGATATTCTTCATCGCTCTGGCTTTGTTTTAAAAGATCACTTGCACTACCCATACTACGTTCAGTTTTCTTATTTCATAAAGAAAGTCCTTAGTATTTTAGGTTTGAAAGTAAATCTTCCTAAGTTTTTTGAAGAATCTCTTAAGTATCACCTCAAGTTAAGACTTGGAGATACTGTGATGATTATAGGTAAAAAAGCAACGATCTAGTTCTCTTGAAAACTCATCGAAAGAATCTTATCACCTTGTCTGATCTTATCGAGAATCGACATATCGCTGATAACTTGCCCAAAGACGGTGTACTTATTATCTAAATGGGGAAGTGTTGAAAGGGCGATATAGAATTGAGAGTCAGCACTATCAGGATCTTGTGCTCTCGCCATGGCAACAGTCCCTTTTATATGTTGAATAGAATTGAATTCTGCTTTTAAGTTCTTTCCAGATCCCCCTGTCCCTGTGGCCGTCGGGTCACCCGACTGAACTACAAAATTTTTTATGGCCCTATGAAAAACCAAGCCATCATAAAAACCTTTATTAACTAATTCTACAATTCTGGTAATAGTATTAGGTGCTTGCTTTGGATAAAGTTTAAACTCAACATTACCATGCACTGTTTTTAAGATTATTTTTGCTTTAGATAATCCGTTTGAATCTACGGGAAGATTGGAAGCAAGAATTGTCTTTCCACTACTTGTCTGAGCCTTTGGTGTCGCAGCCTCCGTTTTCTCTTTTTGGAAACATCCAGAAAAAAGTATTGAAACGCTAACTATTGAAATTATTTGTTTTATGCCTTGTGTTGTCATTTTGTTTTACCTTGTTAAATTTAACTAAAGTTATTGTAGTCATAAATATCTAAAATTTTTAATAAAAAATTAAATTTGGCGTTGACATCAATCTAGAAAACCACTAAATTTCATAAACTTCGGGAACAAGCGAACTTAAGTTTTGTGGGGGTGTAGCTCAGTTGGGAGAGCATCTGCTTTGCACGCAGGGGGTCGCAGGTTCAACTCCTGTCATCTCCACCAATTTTTTGAGACTTGGGGAGTAACCGAAAGATCTTTAACATTTTAGAGAAGTATAAGAATTAAACCCTTCGGGGTTTATTTAAGACGAGAAGAGATAGAAGAAGTTTTAAACGTCTGTATTCCGACGTAACTAGAAAGCTTAGTTAATGAGCAAGTCGGAGTCTGATGTTTA